>JACPPJ010000032.1 GCA_016191085.1 Acidobacteriota bacterium
AGGCCGCAGGTGAAAGATGAGCTTCAAGCTTTGATAACGAAAAGGCTGGCTCCCCTGGGTATCGGAGTTATAGAACTTTCCATCACCGACTTTCGGTTCACACAAGTGTTCCAGGACTCCATCGAGGCGAAGGTGAGAGCGGTCCAACAAGCCCTGGAGGCAGAGAACGCCTTGAAGCGCGTGGGGTTTGAAGCGCAACAGCAAATTACTCGGGCCACAGCCGAAGCCAAGGGACTGGAGCTCCAAAAAGCACAGATAACGACGCAGTTGCTGGAGTTGCGGCAGATCGAGGTGCAGAGAGCCGCCGTGGAGAAATGGAATGGAGTGATGCCCTCCGTGGTCACCAGCGGCGGCCCGGTGCCCATGTTGGACGTGTTTGCCCCACGTCGTTAAAGCGCAAGACTGCTCATCCGGTACCTCGAGCTTGCACTCCGTCCTTTCTCCGTCTACCCAACGGGCAGGTAAAATCGAAATTCGTTATGAGCCAGAGCCGAGATATAAGAGCTGCGCCCAGGGAGCACGACAGCGAAGATATCCAGCAGTTTGCGGAGGAGATCCGCCGGTTCGTGCGCGCCGAGTTGATCCCTGCCGAGGCGCTGGTCGAGGAAGAAGACCGCATCCCGCAGCGAATCATCCAAGCGATGAAACAGCTTGGGCTATTCGGCATGACCATCCCGGAGAGCTACGGCGGCCTCGGCTTCTCGATGTATGAGGAAGTGCGCATCGTCTTCGAGTTGTGTTTCGCCGCGCCCGCGTTTCGCTCCGCAGTAGGCAGCAACAACGGTATTGGCTCGCTCGGGATTCTCATTGACGGTACGGAAGAGCAGAAACGGAGGTATCTGCCGAAGATCGCCTCGGGCGACCTGATTGCGTCATTCTGCTTGACCGAGCCGGACGCCGGCTCCGACGCCGCCGCGATCTCAACCACCGCTGTGCGCCACGGCGACTGCTACCGTATCAACGGAACCAAGCGATTCATCACCAACGCTCCCGAAGCTGGTCTGTATACCGTGTTCGCCCGCACCGGACCGAAGGAGTCCGGGGCGGACGGCATCTCGGCGTTTCTCGTTGAACGCTCGGCGCCGGGGATTAGCGTTGGCCCGCCGAACAAGAAAATGGGTTTGCGTGGCTCGCATACAGCCGATGTGATCTTTGAAGACTGCCGCGTGCCGCTCGACGCGCTGGTTGGCACGAAGGAGGGAGTCGGATTCAAGACGGCCATGAAGACGCTGGATCATGCCCGCCTGCACATGGCCGCTGTGGCTGTTGGCATGTCCGCGCGATTGATTGATGAAGGCGTGCGATACACGAAAGAGCGGAAGCAGTTCGGGCGGCCCATCGCGCAGTTTCAGTTGATCCAGGGAATGCTCGCGGACTGCGAGACTGAGGCGTTCGCGGCCCGTGCCATGGTGGAACGAACGGCGCGCGCCAAAGACGCCGGAGAGCGCATCACCAAGGAGTCAGCCTGCTGCAAGTATTTCGCAACGGAAGCTCTTGGGCGCATCGCCGACCGCGTGCTACAGATGCACGGCGGCTACGGCTACATTCGCGAATACCCAGTCGAGCGTCTCTACCGCGACGCAAGACTGCTGCGCCTGTTCGAAGGCACCAGCCAGATCCAGCAGATCGTCATCGCACGGGAGATGGTGAGAGACGGGAAGTAGCCACTAAGCCACAGAGGCGCAGAGAAGAGAAATGTCAGAGCGCATCCGTATTCTTGGCATCGAGACCTCCTGCGATGAAACGGCTGCGGCGGTTGTCGAGAACGGGTCGCGTCTGTGCTCGAGCGTTGTGGCGTCGCAGATTGCCACGCATGGCAAATATGGCGGAATCGTTCCAGAGCTTGCCAGCCGCGAGCATCTGCGGGCCATCGTTCCGGTAGTACGGAAAGCAATCGAGGACGCGGGTATTGCGTACTCCGATGTGGACGCCATTGCCGTGACGCAAGGGCCTGGGCTGGTGGGCGCGCTCATGGTTGGGCTGATCTACGCCAAGTCTCTGGCGCTTGCTTTGGACAAGCCGCTCGTGGCCGTGAATCACCTGGAGGGGCATATCTACGCGGTGTTGCTGGAGGAGCGGCTACAGGGGCGGCCAGAGCCGGAGTTGCCCGCGCTGTCGCTGGTGGTCAGCGGCGGGCACACGTTGCTTGCGATCAGCCAATCATCCGGGCAGGACAAGCGAGTCTTGCATCACCGTCTGCTAGGGCGCACACGTGATGACGCTGCCGGAGAAGCGTTCGATAAAGTCGCGAAGCTGCTGGCGCTGGGCTATCCCGGCGGGCCGGTGATTGACAAGCTGGCACGCTCCGGCAATGCGCACGCGGTCGCGTTTACCAAAGCGAAGATGAAAGGCAATCCGCTCGACTTCAGCTTCAGCGGGACTAAGACGGCGGTGCTGCGATATGTCGAGAGCAACGACATGAGCGAAGAGATCGCCGCGCGCCGCGCATACCTGCAACAGCATCCTGGCGCAAAGGCACCCGACCTTTTGCCGCTGTGTTCACAAAAGACGCTGGACCTAGTGGCCAGCTTTCAGGCGGCGGTAGTGAACGAGTTGGTGCAGCACGTGATCGAAGCAGTGAATTCTGAATCGGTCAACTCAGTATTCGTGAGCGGAGGCGTGGCGGCGAATTCGCTCTTGCGTGAGCGGTTCGGGAATGTACGAGGACTACCTCCAGTGTTTTTCCCACGTCTGGGCCTTTCGACAGATAACGCCGCCATGATCGCTGCCGCAGCATTCCCAAAATTCCGCGCCGGAGAATTCGCCGGCTGGGAGCTTCCCGCCGACGCCTCGCTGGCACTGGAGTAGCAGACAAACAACATTCACCGCAGAGAGCACAGAGCACGCAGAGAACTAAAGAGTGCAAAGAGGGAAATAACTTTCTCGGCGGTCTCCGCGATCTCTGCGGTCAAATTCTTGATTGATTTTTCTCCGTGGTCTCTGTGCGCTCTGTGGTGAATCTTCAGCAGCTCACAATTCAGCTTGAATCGCCCGAACGGTCCACGTATCCTGTTTACGAAGCGTCCAATCTTTCAGCACGGTAATTGCCTATTAATCGTATGTCTCGAACATACGCAGTCGGTATCTCTGTCCTCCTCCTGATCGGAGCCCTGTTCTTGTTGCCTGCGACGGCGCAGCGGCAATACCTGGGTTTCCAAAGGCTATTCAACGATCTGGAAACGGATCGCCGTCCTCCCAAGGACACGGAGTTCGTCTTCGCGCGTGTGCAGTACAATACCGTGCGCCAGGCGCGAGGGATGCGGGGTTTTCGCGGGTATGAGGGATGGGCACATGATTACCCGGACGCCGAGGAGCACATTCTCCAACTGGCCGATGAAGCCACAGGAATCAACCTGAACAAAGATTCGTACGTGATCGTGCGCCTCGACAGCGATGAAATTTTTCAGTATCCGTTTCTGTACTTCAGCGAAGTTGGGGAAATGTATTTGACACCGCGCGAAATCGAGAACTTCCGCGAGTACCTCAACCGGGGCGGATTTGCCATGGTGGACGACTTCGATTTCCAGGAACAACTGGATTGGTTTGCCAGCCAGATGCGGCAGGTCTTCCCGGATCGCAGCTTCGTCGAACTCAAGGTGGAGCACCCCATCTTTCACACCTTTTATGAAATAACAACTCTGGATGTCGAACCGCCCATGCAGGAGCCAGGCCCGCCCAAATTTTACGGCCTTCAAGACGAGCATGGACGGCTCTGTATGATCATCAACCACAACACCGATATCGGTGATTTCTGGGAATGGATCGATCAGCCAATTTATCCGCTGGCCGCGTCAAAAGACGGAATACAGTTTGGCATCAATTATCTGATGTACTCGCTAACACATTAGAACAACTCCGCCCGTGACGATTTCCACCGCTACCTATTTTTCTTCCGATTACTTTGCCGCGAGGTCCCGGTTCCGTCGGATGGCGGAAAAAACGGGTGGCCGTCTGGAGTCGTTGGTGATCGATGCGAAAGGTCCTGGCAATGAGGATCTCAGCATTGACATTGGCTGGTTCGGTGCTGAGAATCCGCGCAGAGCCCTTCTGGTCTCCTCCGGTATTCACGGCGTCGAGTGTTTTGCGGGGTCTGCCATTCAACTTCAGCTCTTAGATAACATCCCACAACTCTCGTCGAATTGTGCTCTGGTGCTGGTGCACGCCCTGAATCCGTTCGGTATGGCGTGGCTGAGGCGGTTCAACGAAAACAACGTGGACCTGAACCGGAACTTTCTTGGGGACGAGAATTATGCGGGGGCGCCCGAGGCCTACGCCAAAGTAGATCCATTTTTGAACCCCCGCAGCGGTCCTTCTTCGGATTTCTTTTTGCTGAAGGCTACGTGGCTGGTTCTGCGTTATGGCTACACAACGCTCAAGCAGGGTGTCGCCGGAGGACAGTATGAATATCCTCGCGGGCTGTTTTTCGGCGGCAAACATCTGGAGCAGGGGCCGGAGAAATACCAATCTTTTGTGGGGCAACGTTTGTCATCGGTGGAGAGAATCGTTGTCGTTGACATTCACACAGGGTTGGGGAGATCGGGCGAGGACACTCTGCTGGTGGAGCCAGAGCAGTATGCGCAGCTCCGCGCAATTTTTGGAGCGCGCGTCGCGCCAGCGGTAGAGGGGGGCCCAGCGTACCGCGTATCAGGAGCTATGGGTCGTTTGTTTACCCGCGTCCTGCCTAAGGCGGGGACATGGTTTCTTGCACAAGAATTCGGAACCTATCCGCCGCTGAAGATACTGCACGCCTTGAGAGAGGAAAACCGCTGGCATCACTACGGCGCTGGCACGTTAGATCATCCGGCCAAACGCCGCCTGAAAGAGGTCTTCGGTCCCGATGATGAACGCTGGCGCCGCGCGGTCCTGGAGCGGGGCGGCGCGCTCGTGAAACAGGCACTCGAATTCCTGGGTTCGTCTCCCTCCGAGTCGTGGAAGGACAATAAATCCTAGCCCGCCATAGACCGAGGTCCTCTGACTGCGCTGAACCTTGGTCCGAATTACCCGCGAGCTGATACTTTTCTTGAACGTCGAATCCTGCCATATAACTCGCCAGTGGCCGCTCTCCCCGTGCTACACTTTTAAAAATTTGCTGACCTCCAGACTTTTTGCTCATCTGGAGCGTCTTCTCTATCGGGAGCCGACTGTTGTTTCATTCGATCGAGTCAGACGGGCGGCTGGTGAAGCAAGCCCGTAAGGGTAATGTAGAGGCGTTCAACCAACTGATTTCGCGTTGGGAGAAGCGTCTTTATAACTACCTGCTGCGCTTGATTCGACACCGGGAAGATTCGCTGGATGTTTGCCAGGAAGCGTTTCTGAAGGCGTATCGCAGCCTCAGCAGCCTGGACGACCCGGAGAAGTTTCCGCAGTGGCTCTTCCGGATTGCGCGCAACCTGGCTTTCTCTCACCTGCGTCGTGAGACGCCGCTGGAGCGCGCGGAAAGCTGGCCGGAAGATGATGGAGAAGATGCTATCCCTCACACGAGGACTTCCACCATCCCCATTGGCTCCGCACGGAGCATGTTCGCGCTGGAGCTCGAACACACCGTTGCCAAAGCTCTGGAATGTTTGACGCCGGAGCAGCAGGAGGCAATCGTGTTGAAGGTCTACCACGGCTTTCGATTCGCCGAGATCGCCGAGATTCTTTCCTGCCCTGTGAGCACGGTGAAATCGAGAATCTACTCAGGTTTTAGCCAATTGCGCGAATTGCTTTCCGAAACGACTGCGGACGCCATATCAGACCGGCGGCGCTGACCGCCCGCTGTTCATCAATTTGTAGCCGCCCAAAAGCCGTTGTCATGATCGCAACTGGCAGCGTCGTTGGGGAATCTCTAGGGGGGCGGCCACAGCACCGGAGGCGCGAATGAGTTTGCGTATGTGAACACTTTCCGAGACGCGCCTTAGTCTCCTCGGTGCTGTGGACGCTCCCGGCGGTTCTGAAGTTAAGGAGTTTTGAATATGAACGAAGCAACACGTTGCGAACGCATTAAGCCGGCCTTGCTGGACTTACTGATGGACGAGATCTCGCCGCAGCATCGCCGCGACGTCGAAGACCATCTGAAGACCTGCCGCACCTGCTCGGAAGAGCTGACCGAGCTACGGCGCACGGTTTCTCTTGTCGCGGCCGCAGAGAAATCCGAAGAGATGCCGCGCAGGATTCGCATTGTCGCGGAGCCTGAGAACCGCTGGGCCGCGTTGTGGCGGAACCCGGCTCGCCTGGCGTTCGCCTCGGCGGGGTTGATGTGTATTGCTATCGCCATGCTGGCGCTGTTCAGAACGACCGTTTCGTACCAGAACGGAAATCTTCAGATTGCTTTCGGAGCGCAAGCAGTCCCGTCTGCAACGATTCCGTCCGCTGCGCCTGTGGCCACCAACGCATCAGTGTCACCGGGTCGGCCGCTCGACCGTGCACAGGTGTACGACATGATCTCCGAAGCAATGGCGGCAATGGATCGCGAACGCCAGCGCGACGCGCAGATGTTGGCCAAGCGCGTTTCGCAGCAGATGGAACAAAAATGGCAGCAGGACCTCAGCGACGTGGCCCAGCGGTTTCGATATTTTCAGGATGCCCAAACCATCCTTTACAAGGGCCAGGTGCAGAGCCAGCAGCTCGTAAGCGCGTTGATGCAGCAATCGGAGCTGCCCGCGGCGCAGCAGCAATAACGATCGCACAAGCGGCTCCTGATCCGCTTCCGAAAGGAACTTTCAATGATAAGCAAGCAAGCTGCAAAGGTGTTCGGATTCATGCTCGCCGTCGCGTTGTGGGCTTCGCCAGCTTCGGCCCAGGTCGCCGGCGGCATCCACTCCGCTGCCATCACTGCGGACCAGCCCACCACCATTTCGCCAACCAATGTCGATCTGCATAGCCTCAAGGCGCAGATCGATGCATTCCAGAACGTTCTGAACCGCACGATCCAGCAGAAGTTCGGGCATCCTTTTTCGCTGCTGCAGGATGCTAAGGGCATCTACCTGGCGGGTTTCGGCGTGGCATTCCATATGGAGGTGAACCTGCATCCGTTGCGCATGATGTCGCCGTTCGACCTGCGCCCCTACACGCCCGAAGAAATACGCAAATCGAAAGAGGAAAAGATTGCAAGGATCGCGCAGTTGAGGACGGAGTTAGCCGATCTATTGATGCGGCACGGCGGGCAATTGAACGCTATGGCGCCGGAGCAAAATATCGCTGTCGCCGTACATCTATTCAATTTGCGCCCGGAAGGCCCCGATCTGCCGTCGCAGCTCGTCATGAAGGTAGACCGTCAGATGCTCCTCGATTTCCAAACTCGCCGCCTTACGGCCGAACAGTTTCAGAAGGCAGCCTCGGTGCTGGAGTTTTGATGGCAGAAACGGAAACTCGATTCACCCAAGCAATGGCGAGCAGTAGAAAGCGCCTTGGCGAAATGCTAATCGAGCGGAATCTGTTGCAGCCGGACGAACTCGAAAAAGCTTTGGCGCTGCAGCGGGAGCGTCGCGAGAAGCTCGGCCGCGTCATCGTGGACCTGGGGTTCCTCTCGCAAGGAAATGTTCTGGCGGCATTGTCTGAACAGCTTGAAGTGCCGCTGATCACGGCGAAGGACTTCCCCGCCGTGGCGCCGGAAATTGAGGGGATCTCGCTGCGCTTCATGCGCCAGTTCCTCTTTCTGCCGATTGCTGTTGAGGATTCGACCGTCACACTGGCCATGTCGGATCCGCTGGACGCCGAGACCATCGCGGCGGTCCGGATGTTCACCAAAATGAATGTGCGGCCGCTACTCTGCTCTGAACAGGAAATTCTCGACGGAATCGAACGCTATTACCCCGAGTATGCAGACGCGACCGCCTCGACCGCCGGTGGTTTTGCCGAAGCCGCCGCGGGAGATCTAGAAGAGATTGAGCGTTTGCGCGACATGGCGAGCGAGGTCCCGGTGATACGGCTCGTCAATCACCTGATCGCGCGGGCCGTCGAGCGAGCCGCCAGCGACATCCACCTGGAGCCGTTTGAAAAAGATTTCCGCGTTCGCTATCGACTGGACGGCGTTCTGCATTCCGTAGAAGCGCCGCCCAGGAATCTGCAAGCGGCAGTGATCTCCCGCGTGAAATTGATGGCAAAGCTCAATATCGCCGAGCACCGTCTTCCGCAGGATGGCCGCATTCAGTTGAAGATTTTGGGCCGCGACGTGGACCTGCGCGTTTCGACTCTTCCCACGCTTTATGGCGAGAGCGTGGTCATGCGTCTGCTGGACCGCAGCGGCACTGAACGCTATTCATTGGAGAGCTTAGGGTTCTCTCCGGCCATGCTCTCGCGCATGGAGCACTTCGCATCACTGCCGTACGGGATATTTCTGGTGACCGGTCCTACAGGCAGCGGCAAGTCCACCACGCTGTACAGCGCGCTGAAGCGTATCAATACCCATGACCGCAAGATCATCACCATCGAAGACCCGGTCGAATACCAGATGGACGGAATCAATCAGATTCACGTGAATCCTCAGATTGGGTTGACCTTTGCGGCGGGCTTGCGGCACATCGTCCGTCAGGACCCGGATGTGATCATGGTCGGCGAGATACGCGACCGCGAGACTGCGGATATAGCAATCAGAGCGGCACTGACCGGTCACCTGGTGTTCAGCACGCTGCACACCAACGACGCTCCGAGCGCGATCACGCGTCTCACTGATATGGGTCTGGAAAATTACCTGCTCACTTCATCGCTCGTGGCGGTCCTGGCTCAGCGACTCGTGAGAGTGGTGTGTTCCGAATGCAAGAGGGAAGAAACAGTTTCCGGGGCCTGGCTGCGTTCGATCGGGTTCGGAGCGCCGGGAGAACGTTGCGCTGTTTGGCGCGGTACCGGATGTGAAGCGTGCGCGCAAACAGGTTTTCGTGGACGCGTGGGCATCTTCGAGATGATGGAGCTGAACGACGAAATCCGCAGCTTGATTCTGGCTAATGCCGATGCCGTTCGACTGGGGCATGCCGCCCGCGAGCACGGTATGCAAACCTTGCAGGAAGACGGCGTCGCCAAGATGCTGGCCGGAATTACTACACCAGAGGAGGTGTTGCGAGTGACGCAGGTGTTCTAAATGCAGAATTCAGAAGTCAGGAGTCAGAAGTCAGAATAGGGACATGGCGAGCTTTCGTTACAGAGCGGTTACAAGCGCAGGGCAGGTACAGGAAGGCGTGCGCGAAGGCGGTTCCGAACGAGCCGTGGCGCGAGACCTCCAATCTATGGGCTTGGTGCCGCTGCATGTCGGCGCAGCGTCAGGCACTGCCATGTCGGGCGCGCATGCTGCTCGGGGGCAGACTGATTTGTCCTCGCGCCTGAGCGCATGGTTCGCGCTGGGCGGGCGGCGCATTACCAGCCGTGACCGTCTGCTTTTCACTCAGGAACTCGCCACGCTGCTGAACGCGGGCGTTCCGGTGGACCGCGCGCTCACAATCTGTTCCGAACTCACGGAAAGCAACGCCTTGCGTGGGATCGTCTCAGACATATTGCGACGGGTCAGGTCCGGGAAATCCCTGGCGGATGCGCTTGAGGCGCAGGGCGTCTTCAACAAGCTCTATATCAACATGGTGCGGGCAGGACAGGCGAGCGGCACGTTGCATTTGGTAATGCAACGGCTAGCCGAGTTTGAAGCATCAGCGGCGGAGTGGCGCGGAAATCTGATCTCGTCGCTCATTTATCCGGCCCTGTTAACGCTGGTCGCCATCGCATCTATCGGCGTGCTGATGAATTTCGTTATCCCTCGATTCGCTCAGGTATTCGAATCCACAGGGCTGCCCATGCCGCTGCCTACTTTCATCCTTTTGCGCGCCGGGCAACTCTTTCAGCGCTACGCATGGATGGTTATTGTCGCGATCATAGTGGCGGTGATTCTTTTTCGCCGATTCATACGAACGCCTCAAGGCCGCGAGCGCTGGGACCGATTTCAATTGCGGGTTCCCCTTATCGGTGAGTTATTGCGTAAAGCCGAAACCGCCCGCTTCGCCCGCACTATGTCTACTTTAGTCGCCAACAGCGTTCCGCTCGTGCAGTCGCTCGGAATCGTGAAAGAGATGTCCGGCAATTGCGTCATCGCCAGCTCGCTGGATATCGTCGCGCAAGGCGTGAAGCGTGGCGAAGGCATTGCCGCGCCGGTGCGGAAATCCGGAGCGTTTCCAGCTCTGGCAGCGCATTTACTTGCGGTTGGAGAAGAAACAGGGCGCCTGGATTCCATGTTCGAGCGTCTCGCCACCGTATATGAGAACGAAACGAAAGTGACGATGCGTCGCTTAACGGCGCTGTTCGAACCCATGGTGATCTTGGGGATGGGTCTTACGGTCGGGGCGATTGTGCTTTCACTATTGATGGCCATCACCAGCATCAACGATGTGCCGTTTTAAGGAGCGAGAAGCTAGAAGCCAGAAGTCAGAAGCTTAGGACAATAGAATGCGCCGAATCCCGAACCCCGAATCTCGATCCCGAAAGATTTATGAAGGAAAATTTTGACTCAGGAAAATAGAATGCGCCGAATCCCGAATCCCGAATCTCGAATCCCGAAAGAGGCGGGTGTAACCTTAATCGAGCTGCTGGTGGTGGTCACCATCATCGCGCTTTTTGCCGCTTTAGTAGGCCCGCGGTTGTTCCGTCACGTTGGTAAATCCCGCACCACGGCCGCACACGCGCAGATCAACGCGTTTCAAACAGCGCTGGGCGTCTACAAGCTGGACACGGGACGTTTTCCCACGACAGAACAGGGGTTGCAGGCTCTTCGGACCAAGCCCGACGGCGTCGAGCGTTGGGACGGTCCATATCTGCCGCAGGAAATTCCGCTCGACCCGTGGGGGCATCTGTACGTATACAAATACCCGGGCGACCACGGCGACGAGCCGGACATCGTGTCTTACGGCGCTGACGGGCGTCAGGGCGGTGAAGGTGACGATGCGGACGTTCTGAGCTGGACTCACACGTCCGGCGGCCAGTAGAGAAAAGCGGAGTCGTACATGGTTCGCGGATCGCGGGTTTATCAAGGCAAGGGAGTCACACTGCTCGAACTGCTCATCGTGGCGGCGCTTGCCTCGATTCTGCTCGCGCTGGTTTTTCCTTCGATTCGAGCCGGAATGGCCACCGTTTCGCTCCGTTCCTCCGCTCAGCGTATAGCGGCTGCGGCGAAGTTTGCACGGGATCAGGCTATTTACCGCCAGAGAGCCTTTGAGCTGGAGATTGATAAGAACGCCGGAACCATTGCGGTCGTCGACACCGCCGGAGAAACTCGCAGCTTCAAAATCTCTGACACCGTGCGAATCGGTAACATTCTGCCGCTTGAGCCGGCGGGCGATTCCGACATCCGGCGGTTTCTGTTTTCACCCGATGGCAGCTCCGTTGCGTTTGAGATCACTCTGGAAAATTCCCGGCGACGCGTGCAGATTGCGACGGACCCGCTGACCGGTTTTCCAAAGGTCACGGATCTGTAGTGAGGCACATGAAGCATACGAACCAAACGAAGCATACGAGGAATTCGAATCCTGTGCATCCTCAGCTTCGTTTGCCTCCTTTGCCTCGAACCCAACAAGGATTCACATTGCTCGAGATCCTGGTGGCGACGGCGATCCTCGGGACCACCGTAGCCGCGCTATTCAGCTTGCTTTCTGCATCTTTGGGCAATGTGCAACGTCTTCGGGGTCCTTCGAAGGCACTGTTGCTAGGGCAGAGCCGCATGAACGAAATTCTTACTGTCGCTGCGACAACAGCGGGTACGCCTCCGCCGATGCCGCTCGACCAAAAAATCGAAGGCCGTTGGGATGACCAGTACCGTTGGGAAGCTCTTGCCACGCCGGTGAATGTGAACAGCGGTGATACGCCTGGCCCTGTGGTCCTGGTCCATGTTTCGCTGGATGTCTTCTGGCGCGCGGACCCCGGCAAACAGGAAAAGAAATTTTCCCTGGAGACCGTGCAACTCTGGCCCCGGCAGCCTGAAGGAGTTCAGTGACGAGTTCAGTGACCCGGAATATCGCACCGAACAGAATGGGTGGGTTCACGCTCCTCGAGTTGCTGGTCTCCATGACCATCGTCTCTTTGCTTGCCACCACCGTGCTGTTCGGCTGGCGTGTCGCGGTCTCGGCATGGGAAAAGGCAAGCTCGCACCTGCAAAAGTCGAGGACAGTTCTGGCGACCAACCACCTGCTGCAGGAGCAGATGGCGTCGATGGTTCCTTACCGCGGAATAGCCAGCACGGGGTTCCATCTTTTCTTCCAAGGCGAGCCCCTGACGGCGCGTTTTCTGAGCCGCTATTCCCTGACCGGACGCGCGAACTCGGGCCTCTATCGCATCGAATATCAGGTTGTCGAAGCCGAGGACGGAACCAAGCAACTGTTGATGAATGAGGTGCCCGTGACCAGCCGTGAAGAGTTGGGCGCTCTCATCCAGCAAGCGGACCCTGCTTCTTTTTCACCTCAGTTGCGGTTCGCGCCTTTTGAACGCGGGCCGCGAACGGTGGTGCTGTTAGCGGGAGTGAAAGACTGCCGGTTCGAGTACTACAAGGCGGCTTCCGCCCTCGAAGCGGGAACTTGGGTCCCGGAGTGGTTAGGTACTATGAACGAACTGCCTAGAGCCATGGCGATACGCATCACACCGTCCGATGATCCGGCCGGTGTGGCACCGGCTTCGGTGGTTGCGGCGATCCGGGATTTTTCCATCGCCCCCGTGAGCACACCGTAAATTTAGGTCGTTTCTATGATCGAGACGATTGCAAGATCAGAACAGACCCGCGACTGCCAGGCACGGCGGGGGGAGGCCGGAGCCGCTCTGCTGGCAGTGCTGTGGTTAACCGTGGCTCTCACCTTCATGGCTATGGCGACCGCGCAGTTGGTACGAACGGAGGTTGACGCAGTCCGCAACCAAATGGATTGGCAGCGCAGTTACTATCTCGCGCGTGGCGGGTTGGAGGCCGCCATTTACTCGATGGCTCGGTACGGCATCAATGTGAATAATGAGGAGCCAGACGTAACGCAAGCCTCCGAATTCGCTCCCGGCAAGCGATGGTTGCAATACCGGTATGACGAGGGGGAGGCCGCCGTCGAGGTGGTTCCCGAGAGCGCTAAGCTGAATGTCAATACCGCCGCGCCGGAGGAACTCGCGAGCTTGTTCGCATCTCTCGGCGTGGAGCCGGTGGAAAGCACGAACCTAGCCGTCGCCATCGCTGAGTGGCGCTCGCCGCGCATGTCGGAGGTTGGAACGCCCCTGGACCTTTATTACGCCAACCTGCCGCAGCCATACGTACCGCGCCACGCTGCCCTCGATGAAGTCGAAGAACTGTTGCCGGTGCGGGGTATGAGCCGTGACCTGTTTTTTGGGCACGTGGAGAGAACCACGGATGGGCACTGGCGCAAATGGCCGCCGCTCGCCGATCTGCTGACGACAGAGCCGACGTACGGATTCATAAATCCGAATTTCGCTTCGTTCGAGGTGTTGAGCAGCCTCGCTGGCTGGAATGCGGCGACCGCCGCAACGGTCATTGCCGCCAGGACGATGGCTCCGTTCCGGACTATCGAGGAACTGCAAGCGATTATACCGATGCTGGATCCGCTCACTTCCTCGCAGCGCCTAACGCTAGTGCAAGGGCCCATTTACACGTTGACCGCGACCGGCATGACACCGAATTCAGGGGTGCGGCGCTCGGTTCGCGCGCTGGTCTATGTCTCCGCTAACCTGCCGCTTTACCACCGCGTACTGGCGTGGTGGGACGATTGGCCTTCACCCAGCGACTTGCCGCAGTCGCCGGCGAGCAACGAAACATACAGGGGTAGCAGTCCTTCATGAATTTAGCTTTGTTACAAACCGGCATCGGAATTGATATCGAGGCGGGGAACTTGACTGCCGTGTGCGTGAAGCGGCAATTGAATCGCTGCCGCGTTCTAGACAGAGTGGAAATTCCCAACTACCGAGCTGCCGGGTCCGCCGAGTGCCACCGCCTGTACTCCGCGTTCCTCAAGAGAAACGGCCTTCGGATTCCCTGGACCGTAGTCGCGCTGCCGCGATCCATGGTGCTAATGCGGTGGCTGAGCTTTCCGGCAGCGGTTGAAAAAGAACTGGCGGCGGCCGTGCAGTTTCAGTTGGAGTCCCTGCACCCGTTTGAGCCGGACGCGATCTATTGGGATTACGCGGCGTGGAAACGGCCCCGCCGCGCGTTCAAGGATGCAGCAGTCGGCACGGAACGAATCGAAGTGGCTGTAGCGATTGCGGAGAAAAAGTACATTGACGAGACTGCGACGTGGTTTCAGGGGGCCGGAATCGGCGTATCGCAGTTCACGGTGACGACAACGGCATTGCTGGGCGCCGTCGCGCCGCGCGTGCATACGGGCGGCTCGCCGGACCCGCGCGGCAGCGCCGCTTTTTTTGTGCTGGATGCCCGCGCAGATGCGGTTCAACTGATCGGACACGCGCCCGGCTCGCTGGTTTCGAAAGAAATTCACACGACCGACACGGGTGAGGACCTCGCAGCGGTGAGGCGCGAGTTGCAGCTTGCGCGCTCGGAGTTGAGGGTGGATCCGGAAGAACGCGTGCCGCTGGTGCTCTGCGGCGGGAATGCCGCCGTGATTTCCGAAGCTGTGGCGGACATGACGTTCGACACACGCGCGATCGAAACGCTGTTTCCGTTCATGCGGTCAGCACCCGAAGACCATTGCTCAGATCAAGACGCCGTGGCAGTCACGGCGGCATTCTCCGCGGCCGATCGGTCGCTTCCGTATTCGCTGAACCTGCTTCCGCCCGAAAAGCGGTCTTATCAGTCCGGCATGATATATGCACCGGCTTACGCACTCGCCGGAATCATCCTGCTGCTTTTGATAGCGGTCGGCGTACGTGGGAGCTATCAGGACTGGCGTTATCAGAAGTTCATTGAACAGCAGATCCAGTCCTTGCAGCCGCAGTTGAGCGCAGTAGAAGAGGCAGAGCAGCATAGCCGCCAGGCGTATGAACGCCTGACTCTGCTGGAGCAGACCAGGAAGACCGCGACGCTGCCGCTAGAGGTGCTCGGCGAGCTGACCCGCCTGCTGCCCGATGACGCCTGGGTGCAGGGCCTGCAGTACGACGGAACTACCGTATCGCTGTCAGGCTACGCTAAATCTGCTTCACCGCTGCTGGAAACGCTGGCAGCGTCGCCGTATTTCGAGAGTCCACAATTTTTGTCAGCGATCAGCAAATCAGGGGACGGGAAAGAACTGTTCCGGATTGGTGTCCGCGTGCGAAAGGGTAGGTAGGCGCACTTTACGCATCAGTGCGAGGAATCTTATGCAATTAGCTTACAGGGATAAGGTAGCGCTGGGCGTAGCCGGTATCGGCGTCGTGCTCTATGTCCTGTTTCAGTTCGTCGTTTTCCCGGCCTGGGATTCGATGCAGGAGGTGCGGGCGAGTCTGCCGATTCAGGAAAAGAAATTGGCAAAGTACCGTGAATTGGCCGCGACCGCGCCCTTGCGCCGAACCGAAGCTTCGTCGCAGGAGGCCCGGCTGCGTGAGACCGAGGGAGGATTGCTCAACAGCAAGAACGGGGCGCTCGCCTCGGCGGAGTTGCAGCAGTTGATCAAACAACTCACCGCTGCGCAGGCGATTGATATTCGCTCCAGCGATTTCTTGCCGAGCCGGCGGCTAAGCCCGGATTACGTGCAAATTCCAGTAGGACTGCAGTTCACTGCGCGCCTGGATCAACTGGTCGGATTACTCACCGCAGCCTCCGAATCTCCCAAGCTTCTCTCGGTTTCAAGCCTGATGGTCCAAACTGGCGGCACACCAAAGGAAAGACTGATCAACGTCAACGTGCGGATTGCCGGGATCATGCGCGCCGAAACCGCGAATTAAGGAGAACTGCGACAGGAGGGGAATGCAAAAATCCGTGAGAATCGTTGGTAAGGGCACGGTTTTAACCGTGCCGCTAGAGCGCGCCTCAATCCCTGCGCTTTAGCGCCTGAGGTTTGTTGTTTTGTTATGAGAGACCCAACCTCAGCGGTTAAAAACCGCCTCGCATGTGTGCTTTGTTCGGCACGGTTAAAACCGTGCCCTTACAATCGAGCCGCTACACCGCTCGAATCTTGCAAGTGCGCCGGAGGAAACTTTGCATCGTAGACAGCTTGTAATTCTTTATCTCAGCTTATGCATCGTTGCGATCTCGCTCGCGTGGAAACTGGCAAGTGACTGGCGACGTGCGGGTCTTAGGTACGCACGCGTTCGCGCCAGCGCGGCCGTTCCGGCTTCCGCTGCTCGTCCCGCGCCGCCGGTTACGCCCGCAGCGATGACGGTAGCCGAGAACGAAATCATCGCCAAGAACCTGTTCAGCCCGGATCGGACTAACCAAATAGAGGCGCAAGACGACAAGCTGGAGGCACCTCCTCCCGCTCCTATCGTGTATGGAACTATGAATCTGGGCGGCAACTACGAAGCGTTAATGGCAGAAGGCGGGCAGGCGGGACGTTCCGCGTTTCGCCGCGTGAAGAACGGCGAGCAACTCGGACGTTACACAGTCGTAGACATCCGCGATGAAAAGGTCGTAGTGGAATTTCGCGGCCAGAAAACGATCATTGATGTATACGAATCGGCGAACAGCGTACCGCGCGAGACGGCGCGCACAACTGTGGCGGCGACGCCGGTGGTGGAGGGAGCGGCAGCGCCGCAGCAGGCGCCCGCCGCACCGGAGCCAAGCGCAGCGCCTGCGCCGAGCGCGGGTGCGCAACAGGGTACTGATAGCTCGACCGTTGAAGGCAATCGCCGGCGAGTCGAGCGCCAGACGCCATTCGGGACGCAGGTGTGGTACGAGGATATCCAGAAATGAGTCATGCAGCCGGAATCGGAGTACGTGAAATGCACGCGCTACAGCTCAGGAAGGCGGAAAAGTTGAATCGCAAATGGACCACGGCGCCGATAATTGGTGTCATCATAATTACATTGCTCTGTCCAAATGGTCTGATAGGTTGGCAGCAAAGTGCCACGTCAGACGAACAGAAAAGAGAAGGCGCCACCGCGCCCGGCGCTCCTTCGTCGCCTGCACAGTCGGAGGAAGAATACATTGAGGTGGAGCGCGATACGCCGTTTGGCAAGCAGCGTTTTCGGGTACCCAAGAGTTCAGTCGCCGCTCCACCGTCGCAGGGTCAGTCGCCCGCGCCCCAGGTAGTGCCAGCGCCAACTGCCCCTGCCAATCAGCCAGCGGGCCCCGCCGCCCTGCAGTCGCAGCAGCCTGCCCCAGGATCGCAGCCTCCAGCGGCGCCGCCTACTCCTCCGCAAGCAGTGGATGCTACCGTGCCCATCGCCCTCCACCTGGAAAACGCTAACCTGCTGCAGGTGATCGGCATTATTGCGGCAGAGCTGAAAATGAATTATGTCGTGGACCCCGCGGTCACGGGTTCGGTGAACATCAACACTCTAGGAGAAGTGCGCCGCAGCGACTTGTTCCCGCTCCTTCAAATGATCCTGCGGATCAACGGGGCTACGGCGGTACAGGTTGGAAATTTCTTTCGCATTGTTCCGTTGAAGGATGTCCAGAGGTTGCCGATCGAACCGCTGTTCAACCCCGAAGCGGGAATGCTTGCCCCGGATGACCGGATGGTCATGAATATCATTCCACTGAAATACGTCTCTGCTCCGGACATGACCAAAATCCTTACGCCGTTCCTCTCCGAGGGCGGGCACCTGTTCAGCCATGACGCGGGCAACATCCTGGTGATCACCGATAGCAGCCGGAGCATGAAACGCCTGCTGGAATTAGTGGGCATGTTCGATACGGAGGTGTTCAGCGATCAACGGGCTCGGCTGTATCAGATAAAGCATGGCCAGGCGACCAAGCTGGCCGCGGAGTTGAAAGACATTTTCTCCGCATACGGCCTGTCGGGAAGCCCCGCCGTGCGGTTCGTGCCCATTGACCGCATAAATTCAGTGTTGGCTGTCACTGCAAATCCCTCTGTGTATAGCGAAGTAGAGAAATGGCTTGAGAAGCTCGACCAACCACGCCAGGAGTCCGGTATCAGAAATTTCATCTACAAGGTCGAGAATGGTAAGGCCGCGGACCTCGCCGGTGTGTTGATACAATTGCTTGGCGGCCCGCCTCCTCAACAAGCTGCTTCGCGTCCGGGCGCGCCTCCTGGTCTGGGTGGCGTGCCTGTGGCACAAGCTCCGCCGGTCGGAGCGATGCCCGGAAGCGCAGGTGAGCTTTCCCACATCCGAATTGTTCCCGATGTGGTAAATAATCAGATATTGGTTCAGTCCACGGCGCAGGAGTTCGAGCAGATTCAGCAAACGCTGAAAGACCTGGATATCATTCCGCGGCAAGTCATGATCGAGGCAAAAGTATACGAAGTGGATCTAACGGGAAGCCTCTCAGCGGGCGTTTCTGCATTCCTGCAGAACCGTACGAGCACGGAACGGAAACCGCTCGGCAGCTTTGCATCTGCACAAGGAGTCGGCGCCGCTTCCCTGAGCGCGTCGATCGGCACACTGGTCGGCAAAACGCGCGAGTTAATGCTGTTTCTGAACGCCTTGGAAACGCGGAACCAAGCGCGTGTGATCTCCGCCCCTTCAATCCTCGCGAGCGATAATATCCCCGCCAATATAAACGTGGGTACTCAGATTCCTGTTCTCACCTCTCAGGCTCTGGTGGCGGGTGCGCAGGTGGGCGGCAGTAGCTTGTTCACCAACACCATTCAAAATCAGGATACGGGAGTGCTCTTGAGCATTACACCGCGGATCAACTCTTCGGGACTCGTGAACCTACAAATCCAGCAGGAAGTCAGCGCCCCTTTGGAACCAACGGGCGCGATTCAATCGCCGAGCATTCAGAAAAGGGCTATCTCGACCCAGATCGTGGTTGATAACGGCGATACGATCGCGCTTGGCGGCATCATTCAGGAAAATCGCCAGCTTTCCAGGAACCGCGTGCCGTTGTTGGGTAATATCCCCTATCTAGGTCTACTGTTCGGCAACACTTCTCTTTCTTCTCAACGGACCGAGTTGATCATCCTGGTTACTCCTACTGTTATCCGGAATCGTTCCGAGTCGCAGCGCGCCACCGCCGAACTGCGCGACAAATTAAGAGACCTCAGACGCATTCTGGAAGACGAGGAGAAAGAGCAGAAAGAAAGAGAGCGGCGCGAGCGCAAGCAGTCAGATGCGCAGGCAGGAAGTAAGCAAGCAGATTGAGGCAATTTGTTAGGTTATTTCCCCTCGCATCAGTAACATGAAAAAATAATCGTCACACTTAGGTGCCTCCGCAGGCACCTAAGTCACTTTGGTGACACCTTCAATTTTTTTCAAAGAAATATCTAAAAACATCTTGCATTCGAGTTTTCGATAGGCTACGATACGACTCTGTTTTGAACCCAATCGTCTGTCCAACTGTCTGAACCGCTTGTGTGCTGGGGCTGAGTCGGATAACTAAGCGTTGACGGGAACAAATCGGCTAGTAACGCCCCGGCTGGAACCATCCGCATCGTTAAAAGAGCAGTCAACACCCGGAGGTTGCTCGAACAAAGGTGATTACCTGCAATTCAGCAGAATTCTCTTGCATTCAGCAACCGCAACTGATATTCAGAAGCATCCGAGTTTCGGGAATGTCATTTTTTGCTTTTGAAGAATTTTCCTGGCGTTTCGCTTCGAGGAGGTGGTCGCAGAGCGAGAGAAGACGCAAAGCTTTCTTACGTGATGGGCGCTCCACCGAGGTGGCGCTTCAACCTCAACAATTTTCTCGGAAAGAAAAAACACAAGGAGACTTTAGATGAATCACTTGAAGAAAGTCCTTTGGGCACTCGCTGTAACAGTCTCGCTGGGACTGGTTGGAGCGAGCAGCGCCCTGGCCCAAACCACCTCTTGCACGGCTAACAGCGTCCCAACGCTGGTGCGCGACAAGGGAATCGCCGAATTGACCGGCTCAATCGTGCTGAATTGCGGCACGACGGGCGCTGGGATTCCTGCTGGCGCGACTCTCACGGTCAGCATTCAACCCGCGTCTGCTGTTATCACAAACAGCCCGGCGTTTCCTCCGACGATCGACATCGGCGGAGTCATCAATCCGGGTGGCGCGCCGACCATCAGCGGAAACACCGTTTCGTTCCCGGTGGGAGCCTTGGCAGCGGCCACAACGCCCGTCATCACCATCGGCGTTAATCCCGGCGTAGCTGGCACAGCCGGAATTCGCGCCAATGTGTTCGCTTCGGGTGTTACTTTCCCGCAGCAGATTAGCACGTTGATCACGTCTTCTCCTGCCGGCACCATCGCGATCACGAACAACATCCTGAACGTTGCCATTCCGCAACCGGGATTGACCGCTTCGTTCGGGACCACGCCGGGAATCGCTCAGTGCACTTCGGCACAACTCGGCGGCGTTCCTACAGCTTTAACTCTAACCGGCCAGATCGTGGGGACGCCATCGGCGGCAGCGGTCACGGCTCTGTTCGCGGTGACTAACCCCACCGGCTTGCAGGTCCGAACCCCTGCGGGGCTGCAACTGATCACCGCCACGGAGGGTTTCCCGCAGGCTTTCCAGCCGGTTGGCGCGGGCTTCGAAGGTGTTGATTCGACACAGGGAACGCGCATTATTGTTTCAATTGCATCCCTACCGTCGAATGTGCTGCTGATTGCGCCGAACTACGTCACCGCTAGCTTTGTCGGCGGCGCCGGCACCGCCCCGAATTTCCAAATAGGTCTGGTTGCCGGGGCAGATGCGAATGGCGCTGGTGGAGCTAGCCCGGCTGCTGTTGTTTCTGGCGGCGCCGGAATATTAGGGCTCACCGTCGTCACTGGCAACACTATTACTTATGAGGTCACCGCGTCTAGCAACGCTGTTAACGAAACGATCAACATCCCCGTGGCCTCGTTCACTACCGGAACTCCTAGCCCCGGTGGCACAGTCGCCGCTACAGTCCAACTGGCTCCGGTCAGCACTGTCGGAACACCGGTAACCACGCCCATTCCGCGGTTTGGCGCATCCCCGATCTCGGGCAACGTCCTGACCATCATCGCCTGCTTGACCAACATCCTGTTCCCGTGGGCAGCCAATACCGCCGGCTATGATACTGGCTTCGCAGTTGCCAATACGACAAGCGACATCTTTGGCACCTCAAGCCAGACCGGAACTTGCACTTACAACTTCTTCGGGAACAATGCGCCGTCCGGTGGCACATTCACCACCGCCTCATTTGCTGGAGGAGTGGTGGATACGCGACTGCTGTCGGCAATAGCTCCTGGCTTCTCGGGCTACATCATCGTACAGTGCGGCTTCCAACTCGGGCACGGGTTTGAATTCATTAGCAACGGGTTTGGAGGCGGAGCTGTAACGGTTGGCCAGGGCGGACCTGGACTGATCATTCTACAACCCGCCGCAGCGACGGGTGGGACTTCGCGGAGAGGCTTGGCTTCCGCTGGTCCGGCCGCGTTCGGCGAAGCGCTTGGACACTAGTTCAAGAGCTTGCAAGTAATTTCGGGGAGGCAGCCGCAAGGTTGCCTCCTTTTTTTATTGGGCGCTTGCTGTCCGGAAGTTAGGGCGCGGAATTGTAAGGGCACGACTTTAGTTCGTGCCGATTAGCGCGGCCCTCAGGGGTTTAAACCCCTGAGGTGAAGCCTGGTTTCGGCATGGCTGAAGCCATGCCCTTACGGCATCTCCTCGCTATATAGCAAAGCTGAAAATGCCCTAGGGCGTCTGGACGGGTGAGTTGTATGCAGCTGCGGCCGAGCGCTGCGCGCGCCCGGCCAAATCGTACTCAATTTAGTTCTCTGTTTTTTTCCCGCCAGGCGCAGGCTTTGCGTTAGGTGGTAGGGTGGGATTGTCAGCGGCGGGAAACAGGAAGCCGACTATGTCCAGAATGGCCTGCCCGCCACCGGGCTCGACTTTTACTCCGATACCCTGGTGATAGTAGAACGTAAAAGGATCACTTTTCAGCTTGAAGCGGACGTCGGCCTTTTCACCCGGAGCCACTGTTTCTTTGCTCACACCTACATCAATGCAGTTGCAGAGAGTGACTAGAGAAGCGGTTACCTGAACGGGATGGTCCGCGATGTTCTCAAAAGGAAATTCGATCTCGATTACGTCACCCTGTCGTTTCTCTCCAAAATCGTACTCCCTGTAATCGAACTTCAGATCCGGCGTGGGGTTATCGGAAACTGGCTTCACAACCTGGGAAGCCTTCATGACGCTAGGCAAAGGAGGCGGAGCCGCCATGAACAGATACCATTTACCCTTTACGAGTTTCCACTGCGTGATGGCGTTAAATGTGAGCACCTGACCGGCGAATTGCGGAATCTCCTGATCCACACCCACGGTGGCTAAAGCCTGCTGCCCCCCTGGTTTTAACTCAATGTTTCGAATTTGGTATTTCAGAATGGCTGGCTTCGGCTGCGAGCGGAATATGTCTCGCGATTCCGGGTCTATGTATTTTTCGGCCGTTTTCCACTTGCTTTGGATGTATGCGTCGTAGTAACGATTGAGTGTCTCTTCAAGTTTCTTCTGTGGATCGGCAGCGGTGGCCGTCACAGCGGCGGTAACAGCGATCACACAGCATACAAGAACGTCTCGAACCGACCTTTTCATTCCGGGAATCTCCTTCTGGATCTTGAGTCTCTTATTATACCCTGCGGCGCTAATTGACGCCTCATGATAGATACGCTGAATACGCTGATGCCCGTTGGCTCTGCCGGGTTGCCCGTGAAAAGCTGTATGGGATCACATAAAGACGCGCTAAGCATTTTGCAGCATCGGCGGACCCATGGTACAACGCGAGACACCGGTGGATTGCCGAACACAAAAACCGTGGGCGCAGCGGTTGAGAGTTGACGCGTGTGTTTTCTTGGGAATACACTTCGCCTTAGCCCATTCTCGTAAACCAGGGGTTCTTCATGCGACATTTGTTGAATATAGTGCTCGTCGGAATCGTCTTCGCTGTTTCTGCCGCTGCGGTGAACACATCGGCTCCGGCGCAGCCGAAAATCGTTGACGTGGTCAACAAACTCCCATTGGCTTTTGAAGCGAATCGCGGCCAGACAAATCCGGCGGTGAAGTTCCTGTCCAGAGGTGCCGGCTATAATCTATTTTTGACCTCTACTGAAGCCGTATTGGTATTGCGGGCGCAACAAGCTGAAGTGGACGGTGCGGGAGATTCGCATCCGGCCGTTTTACGCATGAAATTTATCGGAGCAAACCCCTCGGCAGTGACCGGTATCGGCGAACTGTCGGGCAAAGCCAATTACTTTCGCGGAAAAAGCCTGAAGGAGTGGCAAACTAAAATACCAACTTACTCTAAAGTTCGATATCGCGATATTTATCCGGGCGTGGATTTGCTGTATTACGGGAACGGCAGACAACTGGAGTACGACCTGATAGCCGCTCCAGGCGCTCGTACCGACTCTATTCGATTGAAGATTGATGGAGCACAGAGGCTGGCATTGCAAGCTGGCGGGGATTTAATCCTCCAGACGGCCGACGGCGATGTCCGTTTAGCTAAGCCATTTATCTACCAAGATGTGACGGGCGGACGACGCGAAATACAAGGATCATATGTCATCACCGCTAAGGACGAGATCGGTTTTCGCATAGGCGCATACGACACCAGCAAACCCCTAGTGATTGACCCCGTCCTGGTGTACGGCACGTATTTAGGCGGTACCGGCAACGACTCCGGGCGCGCCATTACGGTCGATTCGATCGGAAACGTGTATGTCACCGGTTACACTGAGTCGCTCAATTTCCCCGTCGCCGGAGCCCTGCAAACCAACCTTGGTGGAAATTCGGGGCGAGATGTTTTTGTGACGAAACTTAATCCTGCTGGCACTGCGCTGGTCTTTTCAACATTCATTGGAGGAGCCGGCCAAGAGCAGGCGAATTGTATCGCCGTCGATTCGACGGGGAATGTTTACATCGCCGGGAGCACCATGTCCGCCGATTTCCCCGTTATTTTGGGAGGTATTAAGATCACGTACTCATCACCATACGAGGATGGCTTCATCACAAAACTGGCTCCTGACGGAGCCACGCTCGTTTTCTCGACGTACTTCGGAGGAACGGGACAGGATCAGATCTTCGGCATTGCCGTCGATGCTACTGGCAACGCTTTTATAGCCGGGCGCACCGACTCCGATATATTTCCAACCACGGCAGGCGCATTCCAAACTGCCTCGGCGGGGGCGCCGGATGCCTTTGTGGCAGAGTTGAATTCACTAGGGAACAATCTCGTTTTCTCGACACTTCTGAGCGGAGAAGGAGTAGACGGGGCGTTTGCGATCGCCTTGGATTCCATGCTCAACATTGTCGTAACTGGCGTGACAAATTCGCTAAGTTTTCCTTTTCTCAACGCCTTTCAGACTGGCTGGGTCGGTGCTACGGACGTTTTCGTAACTAAGCTGAACTCAGCGGGAATGCCGTTGTTCTCCACTTATATCGGGGGCCAAGGGACTGATCAAGGAAACGCCGTTGCGGTCGATACGGCGGGCAACGTTTATGTCACAGGTCTCACCAATTCTCCTGATTTCCCGACAATGAACGCCCTTCAACAAGCGATCGGGGGTAGCTTCGCCAACGCGTTTGTTACTAAGTTCAACGCGTCGGGCGGTATGGTGTATTCCACGTATCTTGGCGGAAGCGGTGGCAGCAACGGCACGGGTATCAGCGCGGATGCTACCGGCAACGCATTTGTGACGGGAAGCGCTGGTGTGGGCTTCCCGACTGCTAATCCGATCCAGAACACGCCGGGAGGCGGAGTTGCGAATGCATTCGTGTCAAAACTGAACGCAACCGGAACCGCTCTCACATATTCCACGTACCTCGGCGGCAATGGCAATGATCAGGGGGCGGGGATCAAGCTGGATTCGGCTGGTAACGCCTACGTGGTGGGGACAGCGAATTCGACCAATTTCCCTACCGTCCAAGGCTCTTTCCAGGCCGCCGCCAGAGGGGGTAGTGATGCGTTTGTAGTAAAACTGTCGGAGACCAACAATCCGGTACCGACGATTACCTCGATTTCTCCGACAACCGCGCAGGCGGGAGGCCCGGCGTTCGCCTTGACGGTAATTGGTTCGAATTTTATCTTGGGTTCCGCCGTCCAGTGGAACGGTAGCGCGCGCCCGACCACTCTCGTCAGCACCTCACAATTGACCGCTGCCATTCCCGCCAGCGATATAGCTACTGTAGGTGCGGTACAGGTTACGGTATTCAATCCACCTTCTGGCGGTGGAGCTTCCAACGCGGTCAGTTTCACCATCAATCCATCCGCACCACCGGCCGTTGTTGCCATTTCCCCGAATACTGTCACGGCTGGCGCAGCAGCGTTCACGCTCACCATTACCGGTTCTAACTTCGGCAGCGCGTCGGTTGTGCAATGGAACGGGAGTTCACGACCGACGACATTTGTAAGTAGTACACAGCTCACCGCGAGCATCCCTGCTAGTGACGTTGCATTAGCTGGCACGGCTCAGATCGCCGTTTCATCGCCGTCCGGCGGAGCGTCCGGTGCAGTCACGTTCAGCATCGCGCCCACCACACCCATCATCAACCCGAATGGCGTAGTGAATGGGGCCAGCTTTGCCGCGGGTGCGGCGGTCGCCGCGGGCAGCGTAACCTCTTTGTTCGGAAATAGTTTCAGCGCCAGTGTTCCCGGCGGCTTAACCGTCGTAGTCAACGGAATCGCAGCTCCCGTCTATTCTGTGTCGCCGCAGCAGGTGAATTTCCAAATGCCGTGGGAGGTGGCCGGGCTCTCCGAGGTGTCTGTCCAGGTATCGGTCGGGGCCGCGGCAAGTAGTCCAATTGTGGTACCGCTGGCGGCGTACGCTCCCGGAATTTTCCTGGCGAGCGCTACAGGCACGCAGGGCGCAATCCTAATCGCGGGAAGCGCATTTGTTGCGGCGCCCGTGGGGGCGTTCACCGGTTCCCGCCCCGCAAATCGCGGCGAATTCATCACCATCTACTGTACTGGCCTCGGAGCGGTCACGAATCAACCCGGTACCGGCGCTAGGGCGTCCGAGTCTCCATTGTCTGCAACGACCGCCGCGCCGGTGGTAACCATTGGAGGTCTGCCCGCCTCAGTCTCTTTCTCCGGGCTAGCACCAGGATTTTTCGGGCTGTATCAAGTGGATGTGCAGGTACCCCAAAACCTGTCGCCCGGAAGCAGCGTGCCGGTCGTGCTTAACATAGGTGGAGTCAGCTCCAATAGCGTTACCATCGCAGTTCAATGATTCTTTCGAGTGCGCGATGGAGCTGGTTGCGGCTCCATCGCGACGAGGATTCTCATCGTTGATCGAAGTTCTATGAGACTTGCCTCGTCACATCATCCCTAAAAGTGGCGAAACTTTCTGTGGCATTTCGGGTTAACCTGATAGGGCTGCAAATCTATGCCTGTGCCGCGGCACGGTTGCAACGGCTTTGCAGCAGCGAATGCGTTCAGTGCTGTGATGGTTAATCAAATGTTCAGAAGGTCATCTATCAGGTGCTGCGTATTGCTGTGCGTGACCGCGATTTTTCTTCCACCGATTTCGGCTCAGCTTTGGAAACCGTTGGAAAACGCGGCGACGAGCCGAATCGTCGCTCTTGCTGCGGATCCCCGGAACGATTCAACTATTTATCTTGCCGCTCCGGGCGGAGGAATTTGGAAGAGCCAAGACAGTGGCCTTTACCGCTGGCTGCCCGTCTTTGACTCCTCTTACTCCGTGCAGGTTTGCTCGCTGGTGCTCGATCCGAGTTCCCCAGATGTAATTTACGCAGGCACGGGCGACGATCAGAGTCCTCGCCCGGCGCAGGGCGTGGCGCGATCTTCCGATGGGGGACAAACCTGGACGACATCGGTGCGCTTTACGAACAAGCCAGTTTGTGCGCTGGCCGTTGATCCGGCAAATGGCGCGCGTGTTCTCGCGGGATCATCCGAGGGGCTGTTTCTCTCTATGGACTCCGCCTCACATTGGCGCAAGGTCCTGAGCTATCCTGTGACAGCCGTGTCTTTCGACGGCGAAGGCAACATTTACGCCGGACAACTGGGTCCGGACAGGCCCGGCGCACGCGACAACGTCTTGCTCCGATCAGTGGACGGCGGACTGAATTGGACAAGTATCTCTTTACCTGCATCGTTAACCGTCGGCAAGACGAATTGGGTCAGCATACTAGCTCGCAGTAACAGCCTATCTGTTGCAGTCTCTTATCAAGTCAACGAAAGTTCCGGGTCAGTGCTCGACTTTTACCGAAGCACAGATAGTGGAGCTATGTGGAATATGGTGCCTGAAATCGGCGCGGCTGCACCGCCGGCGAAAATTTTTGCCGACCCATCCGGGAATATCCTCCATGTTAGTGGGAAAACTTTGCTAGTTTCGCAAGATCAGGGAAATACCTGGAAAGCTATTGGGTCCGCAACCACCCAAATTCATGATGGCATCTTTACAGTCGGATTGCTCCTGCTAGCAGGCGAGAACGGCTTGGAATCGCTCTTGCCGGGACGGGAACCGAAGCCCACTGGAACGGTGCTGCCCTTCATTCCCCTAGGACGGTTCTTCGGTGTGGCATTGGATTCTTCGAACAGACCGTGGGCGGCCGGACCGGCGGGGGTTTTCGGCCCGAATAACCTAGGCGTATTCGGACAGCCGGCCGGAAGCTTGGCCGCGTCGACCACTGGATCGAATATCTATGCGGCCGGAAACAGCGCAGTCTTTGTATCGACGAATGGCGGTACTGCTTTTTCTTCGACTGCTGTCATCGCAGCCGGAGAATTGCGGGCCGCGTATCCGCCGCTCGTAATTGATCCGAATAACGGCGCTATTGCATATGTTGCCGGTCAGCGCGTATACCGCACGGCTAATACCGGGACCTCATGGACAGCGCTCCCAATGTTTAATCCGGATTCGACGCACGTCGTAATCGCGCTCGCCATTTCGCCAGTCTCACGGCAGACGCTCTACGTTGCGACTGCGTGTGTTCCGGAGCTGCTCGTCGGAATTTGCAGCAACTTCTCGATCATTTGGCGTTCGTCGAATTCTGGTCAAACATGGACGAGGATCTCGGCAGTTCCCGGACTGGTGAACCAGCTCAAAGGAGATCCTCTGCAAACGAATACGGTGTATGCCGCAATTGGAGCATTTCCGGCTGGGGCCAGTACATCAGCCGGATATGCCCCAGGCGATCTGTTGCGGTCCACTGACGGTGGAGCGAGCTGGACTTCAGTCATGGGCAATCTACCGCGTGTTCCGATCAATAGCATCGCCATTGATCCCACCTCGGTACCCGTAGCGCCGGCGCCGATTCCCGGACCTGGCGGAGGTGGCATAATTTTTTTTCCACCGGGGCAGAATCCGCGACAGCAACCGGCGCAGACTATTTATGTAGGAACCGATCTAGGCGTGTTTGTTAGTTTTAATGCAGGGACACAGTGGACCGCCATCAATTCGGGGCTTCCACCAACGCCGATCACACAACTGGCATTGCGACAGCCGGGAGCCACTTTGATGGCAGCCACATTTGGTCGTGGCATCTACCAGGCTTCGGTCATGGGGCTGAGCGCCAGTTTGATTGCGAATCCGCTTTCTCTCAACCTCACGCTGTCTCAGAACGCCAGTAAGTCCAGCCCTGTTTTGCTGGCCAACGTTTCCTCTTCCGCGGCAAATTGGAAATTGACGTCGCTCGATTCGTGGTTAACCGTGCCCCAAACGGACGGCACACTGCAACCCGCCACATCTGCAGTTGTGCTTCCGACCGTTTCCGCTGCCGCGCTTGCAGTGGGAACGCACCTAGGCCGCTTGCAAATCGCGAACGGCACACTGGCGCAGAATATCGCGCTTACTCTGCAGGTCACCGTACCACCCGCGGCAATTACGATTTCCAGCGGGGACAACGCCTCAGCCGTAGTCGGGACTACCATACCACCTCTGGTCGTCTCAGTCCTGGACGCAAACGGTGCGCCCGTTCCCGGGCTCCCGGTGAGCTTTGCGATCGCCAGTGGAGGAGGGTCGCTCGGCGGTACAACCAGCACCACTGATGCTGGTGGAAAAGCAAGCACCGTGCTGACGTTACCCAACAGTCCGGCGACTGTTCGGGTGACGGCGACATATGGCAGCCTTTCCACGACGTTTACGGCCACTGCGGCTTTGGTGGTTGCTCCCACTCTGATGGCGAACTCGGTTGTGAACGGCGTAACGTTCACCTTAGCCGCGCCACCGTCGCCGGGTAGCATTATCTCGATTTTCGGCGAGAACCTGGCACAATCCAGCGCATATGCCGGAGACTATCCACTGCCCACCTCTCTACAGGGTACGCGGGTCTTGTTAGCTGCGCAGGGCAGTGAAATGGAAGTACCGTTGTTCTATGTTTCACCACGGCAGGTGAACGCTTTGGTGCCGACGGACACGCCAGCAGGAGCATACAAGTTGCGCGTAACGGTAAATTCCGTCCCCAGCAATTCGGTCGACGTTTCTATCGTCCCATTTTCTCCAGGTATTTTTACAACCGGTGGCGGCTCGGATCAGGGAATTTTCTTGAAAACGGATGGCTCTCTGGTAAGCGTCTCGAATGCTGCTTCCCCGGGTTCGGTGATCACGCTGTTCGCGACGGGTCTGGGTGCAGTGGATCCTCCTTTGGAGGCCGGAGCACCTGCATCTTTCGACGAACCCCTGAATCGTACCATCCAGATACCGCGGCTCTTTTTCGATCGCTTCGAGGGACAAGTGCTATATAGCGGATTGGCGCCTGGCTTCGCTGGAGTTTACCAGCTCAACGTCGTCGTGCCTGCTAACGTCGCGCCGGCAGCCAACGTCTCGGTGAGTCTCTCCATTGGAGGTGTCACCAGCAAGGGCGTTGCCGTTTCGGTTCAGCCATAGCTATCCGCAGTGTTTACCCGCAAGTCTAGGTCCGCGTGAGGTTTACGACATTAATGTATAATGTGCAAAGCTTTCCGACTCCTGCACCTCCTCGCGCCTACTCTCGCGAAAGCAAACACAGAACAAGAACGGGGTATTTTTCCGTCATGAAAAACGTACGAGTGCTCCTGCGAACTGCGCTTACGGTATCAGCGATTTTGACCTGCACGACTGCCGGTTTCAGCCAGGCAACCTGTACTGTCAGTACAGCCGCGCCACTGGTTCGCTCTCAAGGATTGACAGAGCAGATCGGCACCATTCTATTTACCAACTGCGCGGGCTCGATTCCGCCTGGAGGCGCCACCGTGGCTGTGAGTATTCAACCGGCAACGGCGCTCATTACGAATAGCCCTGCAGCCGGGTTTGTACCGACGGCAGTGATCTCCACAACAACGGGTGGAGTCACCAGCGTAGCAGCGGTGGTCAGCGGTGCGGTCAGTTCAAACACCGCAACCTTTGGTATTCCAGCAACAGCGGCCGGGGCGACGCTAGCGTCTATTCAGATTGGAGCCGTGCCCGGATTGCCGGCGACGGTTCCGATCCGCGTGAACGCATTTGCATCGGGTGTTTCGTTTCCAAATCAGGTCACCGCGTTGCTTTCGTCCTCGCCGAGCGGCGCATTGGCGGTTGATCGATCCGTTGTCTCTGTCGCGTTTCCACTGCCAGGAGTAACAGTGTCGTTTGCGCCGGGAGCAAGTATCTTCCAGGGGACTGCCCCTGCTCTTGCCGGTGTGCCCCAGACAGCAGCCTTTGTTGCCGGCGCCCTTCCAGCTTTTACGGCGACTGACACCACCACTTCGCAGGCCGTTGGCGCAAGCTCGATACCCATAGCTGTAGTTACGGAAGGCTTTGCGTCGGCGTTACTCGTAGCTGGCACGCCGCCAGCGGGCAACGGTGAAGGGTCAGACACGTCTGGCATCGGAACCCGCGTACTGATCCGACTAAATAATCTACCCGCAAACGTCGCCGTCTACGCACCACAGCTAATCACCACCACCACGGCCGGTGGAGCTCTCACGCTTGCTCTCGTAACCGGCGCTGATTCGAACGGCGCCGGCGGCTCGATATTGGCGGGCAGTGCGGCGACGGCGAGCTTGATTAGCGGTACCACGGTGACGTACGAAACTGTTGCGAGCAGCCTCCTACTGATCGAGCGAGCGGACATCCCGCTTGGCTTGTTCACGACGGGCATTCCAACCTCGACAACGATGACGATGACGGTTTTCGTGGCACCGGTCAGCTCGATAGCTACTGCTGTGGCAACGACTACTGCACCGATCCCCCGTTTTGCTGATGTCGCGGCACCGCAGTCCGTAGCACCGGGACCACCCACTATTGCAATCAGCAGCAACACTTTAGGTTTCACAGTCCCCTTTGGCGCCAGTCCCTCGCCGCAAACCTTGCGTATCACTAATGCGGGTGGCGGTGTTCTTAACTGGACGGCGGCCATTAGCTCTATTACCGGTGGCAACTGGTTGACGCTTTCGCCTACCAGCGGAGCGGCGGATACCAACATATCGATATCGGTCAACAGTTCCTCTTTGGCTGTTGGAACCTACAGTGCCACAGTTCTGTTCTCTGTGCAGGGAGCCACGAACACGCCGCTTCCCTTGACCGTGACCGTGAATGTCACTTCTACCTCGCTTTTTGTGACATCTTCCTCACTTAATTTCAGCAGCCTTTCCGGTTCTAATCCGCCGGCCCAGCAGGTGGGAATCTTGAGTGGCGGAGGAGTTTTGAGCTGGATCGCGTCGGTCAGTTCTGGCGTTGGAAACTGGTTGTCGATCTTGCCGAATGCTGGCACGACTCCTTCATCAGCTTTAGTCATGGTAAATACTGCCGGATTATCGCCGGGCACCTACCAGGGCGTCATTTCTATATCGGCTACGGGAGCATCCAATACGCAGAACGTGATAGTGACCCTGACGCTCGGCGCACCGGCTCCGGTCGTGGTGCCGAACGGTGTGCTGAATGGGGCGAGCTTCTCCAGGGAGGCAGTAATTAGTCCGGGCTCATTAGTGTCCCTTTTCGGAACCGATCTGGCGACAACGACCGCGTCAATATCGACTCCGGGAGCGCCCTTGACTCTCGGCGGGACACAAGTCCTGATCAACGAATCTCCGGCTCCGTTGCTTTATGTGTCTCCCAGCCAGATTAATTTCCAGCTCCCGCCGGGAACGCAGGGACCAATTGTGCAAGTTGTTGTGGTCTCAAACGGCGTTCGTGGCACTGCGGCCACAGCGACCGTTGCTTCTACTGCACCGGGAATCTTTACGTCGTCTCCAGGCGGAATTGGCCAGGGGGCGGTTCTCAATCAGGATTCTTCCCTAAATTCTCCGCAGAACCCCGCGCAGGCCGGATCTATTGTCCAGATCTTTGCCACCGGGCTGGGCGCTACTAATCCGCCCGCCGTTTCGGGCCAACCGGCAGGAATATCGCCGTTGAGCGAAACCGTGGTCACGCCGGTAGTGCTGATCGGAGGAGTTCAGGCGGAGGTGACTTACTCCGGCTTAGCGCCGACTACCGTGGGAGTGTATCAGATAAACGCTCGCATTCCGGCCGGGATGGCCGCGGGCAGCGCGGTGCCACTGCAGGTTCGAGTTGGTTCGGATGTCGCGAGCAATGTGGTTACACTCGCGGTACGCTAAAGTGCGGTTGTGACAAATAGTCGGTAGACTGGTTTGGCCACTGGCTGCAGCTGGCATTGTTGCGTCGGTGGGGTAAGTCTTTACGATGGGCGACGCGCGTCGAAGTCAAGGAGTAACGTTCATATACGTGGTGTTGCTAGTCGTACCGCCCATCTCCAGGACCACGGACACTCTTCCGTTCAATCCGGAGGGGACAACGAAGTTCACCTGGTACACACCGATCATGCCGGGTGCCAGTCCAGAAAAAAGGACGGTTGCCTGAACGCCTCCCACTCGCAAAACCGGCAGTGTATTGGTCGTCGAGAGAGTGGAAGATGCCGCCGGGTAGCCGCTCGCCACGGTAGGAGTCACAGCGCCCAATCCGCTGGCATATACGACTAGCTCCTCGCCTGCGCGTCCGGGGGAAGCATCTGAGACGCGGATATTGCCGGAGTGGAACACGTTTCCATCCGCTCCAGTCTGAAAAATTCCTGGACTGACGTCACTTCGCCTAAGTCGTACTGTTGCCTGACCTTGAGCATTGGCGAGCGTTACCTCTGCGAGCGGTCCGGAAGTTCCGTAGGGCACCAAAAAATTCACTTGCGTCGGGGAGACAGAAAACAGCGGTGCAGGAGCACCGTTTACCGTCACCGTGGTGTTAGTCAGAGAAACCGGCAGGGGAAACGGAGTAGCGGGAGTTGCGATTGTGGACGCTAGGTTGCCCCCCGAAAGCACAGCGGACATTCCCGGGGACAGAGGCGCCGGATTAAAACTTGCCGAGTTGACCAGCGCACCCAGATATGGAACGTTTAGTGAAGTGGCCAAAGCGAAGGCACCGCGTCCGTGGGTTGCGGCGACCAGCAGGCCGGTAGTAGAGTTCTGCGAAAGCCCTAGCACGATCGCGTTTGGCAGGCCCTGGTTTAAAGGAGTCCACGAGCCATCTGGCGCCAGCACGAAAACGCCGATGTCCGTTCCCAGGTACACTCGATCCGGAGAATGTGTGTCTATCAAAACGCAATTCACAGGGATATCGGGCAAGTTGGAACTCACGTCCTGCCAACTCACGCCGCTGTTTTCCGTCCGGAAAACATGACCGCTCCCGAAACCGGATACGCTTACATAAGCAAATTGTGGAAGCTGCGGATGGATCGCAATAGAAGTGACGAAGCGATTAGGCAGAGCCGCCGTGGGTGCCCAATTCCTGCCATTGTCATTTGAAACTTTCACCAACCCGTCGCTTGTGCCCGCATAGAGCACCTGAGGAGTACTGGACGAAACAGCCAAGGCACTGATCGTGGCGGAGCGTCCTCCCGTAAGGTCTCCGGATACGGGGAACCAATGGTCTCCTCGATCGCCGGTGGTCCAGACTCGTTGTGTGCCGAAATACAAGACGCTCTGGCCCGGTACCACGACTAAGGGAGGATAAAACTGCACCCGGTCTGTGGGATCGATGGTTTGCTTCAACAGTGGCCAGGTCTGGCCGCCATCATCAGATCGAAATATGTCAAAATAGTGGCCAGTCGTGTAGAGCGTCTGAGGACTCATGCTATCGTAGAATGCGGTGCCTGCATCGCCAAGCCGCCCCTGATCCCAGGCAAAGCCGCCTCCGTAGAGAATCGTGCCATGGTCTTGCGTCGCGCCGACCGACAGATTTGGATTGGTCGGATGCAAGCCGACATTCTGGAATTGTGTGATGGCGAGCGTCTGGTTCAGGCTCGCAAATCTCTGGCCGCCGTCAGAAGACTTCCAAACACCGCTGTTATTGATCAGATAGAACGTCTGCGGCTCCGACGGATCGAAGACGACATCATGCTGGCCCTCTGCAATCAGCAGATTTCTCCAACTATTTCCGCCGTCGCTTGTTTTCCACAAATCCGAAGCGCCTGCATAAATGACTGCTGGATTCTGCGGGTCAACCTTCACTGTCAAATTGAATAGGCCAACTGCAAAGGGACCTTCCATAAGTGCTTCAGGAGGAAAACTTGAGATGTTGGTCCAAGTGTTTCCTCCATCGCGCGTCCGATAAAGCCCGTTCAGAGTGAAATCGTTTGAACGCGCAATCAGCGCGTATACGGTAGAGGGCGAGTTGCGATCTACGGCCAATGCAATCCGGCCAATGGTCTCTTGAGCCGGAAGACCTCCAGCCAGCCGGGTCCACGTTTGCCCGCCGTCACTGGTTCTGTAGATGCCATTTTCAGAGCTGCCGAAAGCGTTTCCGACTGCTGCGTAAGCCACGTTGCTGTCTACCGGGTTCAAGACGAAACCGGTGATTACGCCAAGCAGGACCGTACGAAAACTTTGACCACCATCGGAAGATTTCCATAGAGCTGTGGAGCGCCCGATGAACAAGGTACCCTGATTTTGTTTGTCAAATACAATCAAAGATGTCGCAGAAGATAGAAAAGTATCGGAGGCCACGCGATTCCAGGTGGCGCCCCCATCCGGAGACCTGTAAACGCCAGCGCCATAATAACAATCACGGCAAAAGTTCAGCTCACCGGTTCCGTACCAGACTTCACCGGAGAAAGGGTCCACCGCCACCGCACCGGAGGCGAGAGACGGAAGGTTGTCGGTCAACGGCACCCACCCCAAGCCACGATTAGAAGATTTCCACACGCCCCCGCCAGCGGCTGCCAAATACACGAAAGAGGGATTAGTAGGATCGACCGCCAAACTGGTGACACGACCGCTAACCAGACCACGTGTCGGCGAGTTGATTACGGTTGGACCAATGCTCACCCACTGATTATCAAGCGCAGCGGCGCTTCCGTCATCATCCTGACTCCGAAAGCCCCTGCTACGGAGCATCGATTCTCGTTGGGAGATTGCTTTCAACAATCCGTCATCGGGAATACGGCCCAATCCGTAGCTTCGGCGGCTGTAAAACGAATCTTGTGAGGGAAACCATCCAAGCGACGGCGACACGGTCTGAGAGAGCGCTAGATGTGGCAGCGACCAAGCCAAGGCACAGAGCGCGATCCTCCCCAATCGCCGGACCGAAGGAAAACAGAACTTCATACCATTATGACCTTTTGGTGGGGGGGAGCTTTGCTCGAAGCTCCTGCTCTCTAGATGCGGATGGGAAGACTATAGCTGGAGCAGAATAAATTAGCAAGTAGGATAATACCAGACCTTATCTCATCTGGTACGACGCGGCCCGTACGTCGCGGGACCTCCGATTTCCCTCGCCGGGGATCATTCCATAATATCGTTGGCATTGGCGAGGAGTTCGGCTTTTAACCGCGTACTCTTCTCCTCGACAGCCTGAGCCAGTTCTTCCTTGTATTTAGCCAATCGGCCGCTGAGCGCGGCGTCGGCGGTGGCGATGATCTGCGCACAAAAGATTCCAGCGTTTACCGCGCCCGCTTTGCCGATGGCCATGACTCCGACCGGAACGCCCCCGGGCATCTGTACCGCCGCCAGCAATGCATCCATTCCGCCGAGTGAAGAGTTGGCGATCGGTACTGCAATAACGGGCAACGTAGTTTCAGCCGCGATTACGCCGGCAAGATGAAACGCGCCACCGGCTCCTGCGACAATCGCTTTAATACCGCGGCCGGCAGCTTTGCGCGCGTAGGCAGCGGTGCGGGCCGGCGAACGGTGCGCGCTGGATATCTCCATCTCGTATGGAACTTGCAGCTTCTCGAGCATGCGTGCCGTTTCCGTCATAATCGGCAAATCGGAGTCGCTGCCCATCACAATTGAAACCAGTGGTTTGTCGCTCATCGCTTTCATCGCTGTTGACAGTAGATTAGAGTGGCCGAACTCGCTGCAAGCCTTTGCGAGCAATGTCGCGGCGGTAATGCATGCCGTCGAAATGAATTTTAGCGGTAGCTTCGTACGCCGCTGCAGTAGCGGCCGCCAGATCGGAACCGGCTGCGCTGATCCCCAGGACGCGACCGCCGGCCGTTACGATCTCGCCGTTCTTCGCGGCGGTTCCAGCATGAAAGACCTTGGCGCCGTCAGCCTCGGCTTCGCTCAGCCCGCCGATTGTTTTGCCGGAAGCGTATTCGCCCGGATAGCCCGCCGAGCAGGCCACTACGCACACGCTCGATCCGGTTTTCCAGGATACCATACTGGAGCGTAGCTCGCCGTTGGCGATCGCCAGCAGCGTCTGTGCCAAATCGCCTTGCAATCGAAGCATCAGAGGCTGGGTCTCAGGGTCGCCGAACCGCACGTTGTACTCGAGGACCTTGGGACCGTCGGCGGTGATCATCAGCCCGCAGTACAGCAAGCCCTTGTAGGTGATGCCTTCCGCGCGCAGCCCTTCTATTGTGCGCGATACGACTTCGTCAATCACACGTTGCGTAAGGCTCGGTGAAAGTATCCCGTCGTCGCTGTACGCTCCCATGCCGCCGGTGTTAGGGCCGCGATCGTCGTCCCATACCTGTTTGTGATCCTGAGTGGGCGCGAGAGGTACAGCCGTCTTGCCGTCGGTCAGAACCAGGAACGAGACTTCCTCGCCTGACAGTTTCTCCTCCAGGAGAACTTTGCGGCCGGCCTCCCCAACCAACTCGCCGGATAATATGGAGTGCAGCGTTTTCTCTGCTTCGTTGCGATTGGCGCAGACCACCACGCCCTTTCCCGCCGCGAGCCCGTCGGCTTTGATGACCAGCGGTCCTCCCCAGCGCCCAAGATCAGCAAGCCCGGTTTGTTCGTTGTCGCACACCGTGAAATCGGCGGTGGGTATTCCGTGACGACGCATAAACTGTTTGGAGAAGATCTTGCTTCCTTCCAGTTGCGCAGCGGCGCGGTTCGGTCCAAAGATGGGCAGTTTCCGGCGTTCGAATTCGTCTGCGATTCCGGCCACCAGCGGCGCTTCCGGGCCGACCACGGTCAGGTCGGCGCGCAGCGATTCGGCAAGCTCCGCGAGGGCTTTGATGTTCTTGAGATCCGCACTCAGGCAAGTCACCTCGCGGGCGATGCCGCCATTTCCCGGGACGCAATACACTTGCTCTACTCCCTCGCTTTGGCGCAGTTTCCATACCAGCGCATGCTCGCGCCCTCCAGAGCCTATGACCAGCACTTTCATATGAAATCCTGATGACCGGCAGCTTCATCTTACGATGCCGGGCGCACTAGCCTCCCGGTCATGATGTAGCTTTTCGTGTAGCGCTTGCCGGACGGGTCTTCCACCTGCAAGCTGAACGCGGGCGCGGGACCCGAGGGAGTTTCTACGCTGCGCACCTCTATCGGGTAAAACCCGATCAGCTTTCGTTCGCGGTACGAGGTCTCATATCGCGACTTGTTCGGGTTCCATACGAACACGCGAATTTCGTCGAAGTCAAACGGTAAGCCGGGGCGCGGGCGAATCGTGGCCCACAGATACCACGGATGAACCTCGTTGCCGTGCTGTTCCCTGTAAAGCTCGAACCACGCGCGGATGCGCAGGCCCTCGTTGTAACGTGCAATCTCGATGGGCGGGCTAATATCTAAAAAGTTTTCCCGCAGCCAACCTGTCTTGCCAGCAGCGGCGCGCACCAGGAACCAGTCTTCGTGCGCCTTGATCGCCACTTCTGCTGCTTCTGTGTCACCGTTTGTCGCAGCACTCGTTATCAGGCGTTCGTCACGTTCGATGATACGGTGCGCGAGTACATCCATCTTGTCACTTTCCGCCAGCTGATAAAAAATATCAGCGTTCGTGGAGGGCTCCAGATGCAGGTTGGCAACGCGACGCAGGGTTGCTGTGCCTTGCGACGGCAGTCCGGCCGCCTCGCTTCCCAGCCGGCGAAAGTCGTCAAGCACTTTCTGCGGCGCCAGGAATCGCGAGTGCACCCATCCGGTGCGCCCGTCCTCAACCCGCACCTGGACCCAGCGCGTGCGTTTTGCGACTACTTCCACCTTCTCCCCTCCGTCCAGCGTGGTCACCGTTCCTGATGACGTGCCCAACTGGTCACGCATCGGCACTTCTCCGCCGCGAACATACGCAATCTCAAAAACTCTGGGCGATGTGTCACGCACACAACCTGTGCTCAACAACAGAGCGCAGACAAGAAGGAACAGTTTCGGCAATCGAGAAGGTAGCGAACCGCAGCGGTAATTCATCGGCGAGCTTGTATTCTGTGGATGTAACTTACACACCTCCATTTTACTCCAACAGCATCTCCTGTGCTCGCTCCGCTGAGCCATGTACCAATCTGCCTAATGTGACGGTGGCAGAGCATGCTTCAACGGTTCAGCAGTCCGGAACGGAGGATGCGTCCTTCACGGTCGACCAGGACCTGGAACGTAAACGGCGGAGTGCCGCGGCGCGGCCTTAGAAATTGAATGTCGCTGATCTGGACGATCTCCATTCCATCTTGTCGTTGAAGCGTAATCCACGGGAACCGGGCGAACCACAGGAACGTCTGGACGTCCGGCAATGATTCCGCTCTGCGCACCGTTTCATTGGCGGCATTGGCAAAGAATTCGTATCCAGTCTCACGTGAAGAAGCCAGATCAATCGAACTGCGGTAGGTGCCCTCGCTGGTCCGCACCAGCCCCGCCCAGCGCCAGAGGGAAGGCGGGGCAGGCAGTGCGGCGATGCCATCGATGGACAATCCCTTATGAATCGCGAACTGCGTCACCCGTTGCACGGCGGCACGATGCGCTACCGCACAAAGACTCAGGTATATGGCCACCGCCGCGATCCCGGCGCGGCAGTACGCCGAGGGCCGCCAATTGTATCCCGCGCCGCGCCACGAGGGCGCCCACAGAATGAGGGCAATTATGGCTGCTGCTGTCGCGAACGTTGAGATCGAGACGTAGATTCCCGAATTGCGCGCGAGCACTATGATGCCGCCTGCTACTGCGAGCGATCCACCCCACACCGCGCAAGCTCTCCAGAATGTTTTCGCCCGATTTGAATATGCCCATGCCACGAGCTGGGGCAGAAGAACGATGCCGGAGAACACCAGATCGACGATGAAGATTACGTCCCAGGAATATCGGGCATAACTGACTGGACTCCAGATCATGGTTCCATACGCCGTGATCAGGTCCAGAAAGATGTGCGACGCAATACCTATGCCGTACAGCATGCTGAACAGCAGCCACTTATTTTTCCGGCGTGAGAGGATGCAGGTGATGGCCCCGAAAACCAATGCAAAGACCGGCAGCATGACAACAGAGTGGGTGACGCCGCGATGGATTTTCAGGAAGGCGATTCCGTCGTCGTAAAACCAGGTGACGAATGTATCGATGTCTGGGAAAACGGAGCCAAGCGTAACGGCGAGGGTGGCGATACGGCCTTCGCGCTCGGAGAAAGACTTGGCGATCAGCGCGCCAGTGATTCCGTGCGTTATGGTGTCCACTGTTAACGAATAACCGGCGAGCAGGAAGTTGTCAATTGTCTGTCGGCCTGCTATCGGCCTCAGCGGAGGCGGTAGGTGATTCTGCCCCGGGTCAAATCGTAAGGTGAGAGTTCCAGGGTGACTTTATCGCCCGCCAGGATGCGAATGCGGTTCTTCCGCAGCCTGCCGGACAGATGAGCCAGGACCACCTGTTTTTGCTGCTCGAGTTGGACACTGAACATGCCCCCTGGAAACTTCTCGAGTACGACTCCGGTCACCTCGATACCTTCTTCTTTTAGATCTTCCTCTTTCTTTTGCTTCTTTTCCGCGTGGCGGAATTTTCCTTTGGGCATAGGCTCCCTGTCGAATTTGCAGTTAACTGTGCTGCGTACAGTTCGAGCTTATCCTATCATTCCTCTATTGCCGGGTCGAGACCCTGGACGAAGGACTAAATATTCACCACGGAGATCACGGAGCCCACAGAGAAAATCAATTTTGAACCTCTGTGCTCTCTGTTGCCTTTGTGGTGAATGGATTCGATGCTACTCCTTTTTCAATACCGTAATCGACAAGGGCGGCAATGTCAGGTTTACCGAGTAGGGCCGGTCGTGCCATGGAATGCTTTCGGCCATGATGCCGCCGCCGTTGCCCAGATTGTCTCCGCCGTATATCTCCGAGTTGCTGTTCAGCAACTCGCGGTAGTAGCCCTCCTCGGGCACACCGACGCGGTAGTTTTCCCGAACGACGGGAGTAAAGTTGCACGCGAATACCACAAAATCGTGCGGATTCCGGGCCCGCCGCAGAAAACAAATGAGGCTGCTCGACCAATCGTGAAAATCGATCCACTCAAACCCGGAGGGGTTGAAATCCTGCTCGTACAGTGCCGGCTGCGAGCGGTACAAATAGTTCAAATCCTGCACGAAGCGGCGCAGCTTGCTGTGAGAATCGAAGTCCAGCAGATTCCAATCCAGGCCGCTGTCGGCGTTCCACTCGTTCCACTGCCCGAACTCGCCTCCCATGAACAGGAGCTTCTTGCCGGGCTGCGCGTACATGTACCCATACAGCAGTCGGAGGTTCGCGAACTTCTGCGCATAATCGCCCGGCATCTTGCTCAGCAGCGCGCGTTTGCCGTGCACTACTTCATCGTGGGAAAGCGGCAGGATGAAATTTTCGTGGAACGCATAGAGCATCACGAAGGTGAGATTGTTGTGGTGGTACTTTCGGTGAATGGGGTCTTTCTCCATGTACTGGAGCATGTCATGCATCCACCCCATGTTCCATTTGAATGAGAACCCCAGCCCGCCCAAATAGACGGGACGGCTGACACCGGGCCACGCGGTGGATTCTTCCGCCGCCGTGAAGGCGCCGGGCTGCTCGTGCGCCAGCTCGTTGAAGCGCTTCAGGAACTCGATTGCTTCCAGGTTCTCGTTGCCTCCGTAACGATTCGGAATCCACTGTCCCGGCAGTCGCGAATAGTCCAGGTAGAGCATGGACGCCACGGCATCCACGCGGAGACTATCAGCGTGGTATTTGTCCAACCAGAATAAGGCGTTTGACAGCAGAAATCCGCGCACCTCGTGACGGCCATAGTTGAAGATGAGAGTGTCCCAATCCGGGTGTACTCCCTGGCGGGGATCGTCATGCTCATATAGGGCGGTTCCGTCGAAATGCCGCAGACCATGCCCGTCCTTTGGGAAGTGCGCCGGCACCCAGTCCAGAATCACGCCAATGTCTTGTTGATGGCACTGGTCCACGAAATACATGAACTCCTCGGGCGTGCCGAAGCGGCTGGTCGGCGCAAAATAGCCGAGCGTCTGATATCCCCACGAGCCGTCAAACGGATGTTCCATGATCGGCAGCAGTTCGATATGCGTGTAGCCCATCTCTTTGACGTATGGGATTAGCTGCGCCGCCAGCTCGCCGTACGTCAGGAAACGATTACCTTCCTCCGGATCACGGCGCCAGGACCCCAGGTGTACCTCGTAAACGGACATGGGCTGATCGAGAAGATTCTTCGTGCTGCGCTTTTCCATCCAGTTGTGGTCGTTCCACTGATAGCGATCAATGTTGAACACCACGGAGCCGCTCTTGGGACGCATCTCGGCGTAGAACCCGCAAGGGTCGGCTTTCTGCTGCGATAGAAAAGGCGGATGGTTGGAGCGCACCTCGTACTTATAGATGCAATACTCACCCAGGTCCGGCACGAACAGCTCCCATACCCCGGAGCCGCCGCGATGCCGCATGGGGTGGCGGCGGCCGTCCCAATCATTGAAATCGCCAATCACGCTCAGGGACTTTGCGTTGGGAGCCCAAACTGCGAAGACCACTCCGCTAACGCCGTCTACCCGGTGAAGGTGCGCACCCAGCTTGCGATGGAGCTCCAAATGCGTTCCTTCTCCAATCAGATACAGGTCGAAATCGCTGAGCACAGGAAGAAAGCGGTATGGATCTTCAATGACCTGCTCGCTTCCATTCCTCAGTTTCAATCTAAGTTGGTACGGGAATGTGTCGGCTACTTGCGGACAGAAAGCTTCGAATAAACCAGATTCATGCGCTCGCACCATGCGTATGGCGTTGGCGTCGGCGGGAATGACTTCAGCCTCTCGCGCCTGCGGCAGAAACGCCCGCACCACCACCCCGGAAACTCCGTCGCGTGTTTCTCGGTGAGGTCCCAAGTACGCAAACGGGTCGTTGTGGCTGGCGGCGAGAAGGCGCTCCAGGTCATCCGGAAGCTTGACGCCTGCCGTTGTCGTTCGACTTTCCACTTCAGGTCCCCCTTACAGGATGATAGCCGATCTTGAGAACGACAAACTTTGGACAAATCGGGGGAATGCCCCAATCAGAATTTTGAATCTCGAGTCAAAGCCAGATTTCAAGCTGTTGGATGCCAGCAACTTTTTGGCTTCGTTCTGTACTTTTTAATTCTTGATGTGCGAGGTGCGCGCGAGGCCCAGATTATGAGCAGATCAAAATGCAGCAACCATTCCACGCCACACAACCTCCTACTTGCAGCATGCCCAACCTGTAGAACGAGCGCAAGTGGGAAATTGGGTAGTGAGTCAGTTTGAAAACGGAAGGGCATGACTTCAGTCGTGCCGGTACAATTAGCAAAGCGAGGCGCTTGAGCGCCTGAGGTGCAAACCCCCAGCGGCTAAAGCCGCGTCGGTGCATTCCGTTTCGGCATGGCTGAAGCCATGCCCTTCCGGATTTCACGGATCAGAAGCGCCGAAATTCAAACTGACCCAGCACCGGAAATTGCGACAATTGCTCATGCGAAACCGTTCCAGGATAATTCGTACGCTGTGAACGGAAATGGAGCTAAACGATAGCAAACGCCCGGCTTAGATGAAGCGCCGAGACTCACATCCGGGTTCACAATGATCTGTAGGCCGCGGCGTCCAAGCCGCGGACCAGAGAAGCGCCATGGTTAAGAAGCGGTCATGGTTACAAGCAATCTCCTGACGAATCTCTCCGTCAAAGCCATTTACGGGCCCCACGCGATTCAGGCAAGTTTTTTGAGGGTATTCCGGGCCAGCGCAGGTTGCAAGGCATGATGGCACCGTACTGTTGGATTCTGTACCCGGCAAGACCGTACGCGACCCTGCCGCGCCGGCCCTGCCTTCTGCGCTATAATCAACAGTTATGCTGAGGGTTCCATGACCAACCTATGGCTTTGGGTGTCACTGGGTCTTTATTCGCTGGGTCTCCTCCACGCCATCCTAACCGTCATTACGCGCCGCGAGAAGATGTTCCGCATCGGGCTTGCGGCGTTGTCGCTGGGAATCGTATTCCATCTGGTGGCGCTGGTGGAAGACGGGTTGGCTGTCGCGCATTTTCCCATAACCACTCCGGCCGAGGCGGCTTCGCTGGTCGGATTCGTGCTTGCGGGGGCCTTCCTGTTTGTTTACTGGCGCTATCAGTATCAGTCGCTGAGCGTTTTTGTTTTTCCGCTGGTGTTTGTGCTGACGCTAACGGGCGCGGTCGGGCAAGGTGGTGACGCTACGTGGGGCTCTCCGCTGTTGCGCACGGCTTGGGTGTATATTCACGTCTGCCTCATTATCCTGGGCTACACCGCATTCTTTCTGACCTTCGCCGCGGGAGTGATGTACCTGATTCAGGAGCATGAGCTTAAGTCGAAGACCCCGCGGGCATTTTATTACCGTTTGCCTCCGCTGGAAGTCATAGACGATCTGGCCTATAAATCGCTCGCCATTGGCTTCCCTTTTATTACTCTGGGGATCATCACAGGCGCGGTGTGGGCCAGCACGGTATGGGGGCCGCGATGGCCGCTCGATCCCAAGGTGGCGCTCTCGCTGGTGAGTTGGTTTATTTATTTGTCATTGTTATTTACGCGATGGAGCGCGGGGTGGCGCGGGCGCAAAGCCGCCTACTTCGCAATCGCCGGATTCGCCGTGATTTTGGTGACCTGGGGCACCAACACCGGCATGCACTCGTTCGTCTCACCGTGAGCGCGTATGAATTTTTGCCTGGTCGGCCTCAGTTATAAGACTGCGCCCGTGGAAGTGCGGGAGCGCCTCGCCATCCCCGAGGAGCGTCTGCCCGAAGCACTGCATTCCGTGGTGTCGCTGCCCGGTATCGCCGAGGCTGTCATTCTTTCCACCTGCAACCGCGTAGAGGTATTTGCGCGCGCTGAGTTCAATGAGGCGAACGCGCCCTTGGCCCTCGGCGACTTCATGGCGAGCTTCCACGGACTCGATTATCACGACATCGTCCAGTATCTGTACCACTACCGGCAGCGCGAGGCGATCCGGCATATCTTCCGCGTGGCCAGCAGCCTCGATTCCATGGTGATCGGCGAGGCGCAAATACTGGGACAGGTGAAGGACGCCTACGCGCGCGCCCGAGCCGCAGGCACACTGGCAGGCGTTCTCGATGAAGTGATGACGCGCTCGTTCGCCGTGGCGAAGCGCGTCCGCACAGAGACGGGGATTGCTTCGTCGGCGGTTTCCATCAGCTATGCGGCGGTGGAGCTGGCGCGCAAGATCTTCGGGACGCTGGAGGGCAAGCACATACTGGTGATCGGGGCGGGGAAAATGAGCGAACTCGCCGCCAAGCACCTCATCAATAGCGGAGCCTCCAACATACTGGTCACGAATCGCACGCCGGAGCGGGCGGAGGAAATGGCTGTTATGCTCCACGGCCGCGCTGTGCCGTTCGAGAAGCTGCTGGAATACGCTGCCAAATGCGACATCGTCATCAGCTCCACCGGCGCGCCCGGATTTATTATTCGCAAACCGGACGCCCAACGCTTGCTCAGCGAGCGTCGCAACCGGCCCATGTTCTTCATCGATATTGCCGTGCCGCGCGATATTGATCCGGCAATCAACTCGCTTGACAACATCTTCCTCTATGACATTGACGATCTGCAAAAAGTTGTGGATGCCAATCTCAAAGAGAGGCTGCGCGAGGCGCAGCGGGGCGAGGAGATCGCCGAGCAGGAGCTTGAAAAGCTGGTCCGCCGTCTCAAGACTCTGGACGTGGTCCCGACCATTGTCGAGCTGCAGGGACATCTCGAACAGATTCGCATGCAGGAAATGGCGCGCTTGCAGTCGCAGTTCGGTCATCTGACTGAGCAACAGCGCGCCGCGATAGACATGCTGACCAAGGGCATGGTCAATAAAATCCTGCATGCCCCTGTCTCGCACCTGAAGCATCTCGCCCAGGAGCCGGATGGCTTGAAGGTAGTCGAAACGGTGCGAAAGATTTTCAACTTGAAGGAGTAAACGCCCTGGAAAACTCTGCATTCACTCTGGCCACGCGCGGATCGGCGCTGGCGCTGACGCAATCGCACTGGGTCCAGGCGGAAATCGAGCGCACCGTCCCGGGCAGTCGTGTGGAGATTCTGACCATCCGCACCACCGGCGACAACATGGCTCATCAGCCGCTGCCGCAGATTGGGGGCAAAGGCCTCTTCACGAAAGAGATCGAGGATGCCCTCCTTGATCGCCGCGCGCATCTGGCCGTACACAGCCTCAAGGACCTGCCCACAGATCTTCCTGAAGGTTTAGTGCTGGCGTGTGTGCCAAGGCGCGAGGACTCCCGCGATGCTCTGATCAGCCGCACTGGAGCGCGGCTGAACGAGCTTCCACGAGGCGCGGTGATTGGCACCAGCAGTATCCGCCGCGCGGCGCAGTTGAAGCGCTTGCGGCCCGATCTGCGTATCGAGCCGCTGCGCGGAAATTTGGATACGCGACTGCGGAAGCTTCGCGAAACGGCGCTCGACGCAATCGTGCTGGCAGTGGCCGGGCTGCGGCGCATGGGACTCGATGCTGAGATCACAGAGATTTTGCCCGAGCAGATATTGTGCCCTGCTGTGGGGCAGGGAGCATTAGGGATCGAGGCCAGGGCCGATGACGCGCGCACGCTCAATGCGCTGGCCGCGCTAGAGGACGATTGGGCGCGGCTGACCGTGACGGCCGAGAGATCGCTCCTGAAAAGTCTTGGCGGCGGCTGCCAGATTCCGATAGCAGCCACCGTCGCCCGGCAGGACAATCGCATTAGCCTTACCGCCATAGTCATGCGGCCCGATGGCGGTGAGATGATCGCGATGGAAGAATTATCTACCTCCATTGCGAATTCCTCACGGGCGGAGGCTATCTCGATTGCCGAGGCGCTTGGAAGGAAAACAGCGGAAAAACTGCTGGAGCTTGGAGCCGCCAGGCTTCTGGGAGAGGTGCCTGCTGGGCAACCGACCCTGCCCGCGCCTCAGGCGCCGTAACAATATCAGAGCCGCGACTATGAAGGAGCGGGTGTGTAGCGAATCTGCCTGCCAGTCGGAAGGGCACGGTTTCAACCGTGCCGAAACCAGATTCCAAAGCGAGTGGCTTTAGCCACTGAGGGCCACTCTCGGGCGTTAATGGTCTCTGCGAATGAGTTGAGAACCTCAGCGGCTGAAGCCGGTTTTTTGCGGTGGTATTCGGCATGGCTGAAGCCATGCCCTTTCGGATTTCCAAGTTCCGGGTTTAACCGAAGAAGGAACGATTGTGGAACATCTGCAAATAGAAGATCACGTAGAATTCTCAACCGCCAAACGCATTCGCAAGAAGCTGATCGGTTCGGGGAAAATGGTCGCCGAACTACTCTGCTACGAGCCCGGGCAAAGCACACCCGTGCACCAGCACCCGCAGCAGGATGAAATCTTTTATGTGCTGGAAGGGACCGGCAAACTCACCGTCAATGGTGAAGAGAGATCTATCACAGCAAAAAGCCTTATTCTAGTTCCAGCGCGAAGCCAACATGGCTTGGTCGCTGGAGACACTCGCCTGGTCATTCTTTTCTTCAAAGCTCCCGCCACCACTACCGCAGCCTGAGCAGAGAAAATATCGAGCAGCACGGCTTGCCATGCGCGTTGTGAGCGTCTGCGGCTGGCTGCTACAATTTGAGCACGGACCCGTCGCCAGTCTCCGATGGCGAGGTGCTCATGGCTTCCGGTGAATATGACGGAGTGGTGATCGGCTCGGGGCCCAACGGTCTTTCCGCGGCGATTACATTGGCGCGAGCTGGATGGAAGGTCCTCGTCATTGAGGAACAGGGCACCATCGGCGGCGGGGCGCGCAGCACCGAGCTGACGCTGCCGGGATTCATACACGACGTGTGCTCGGCAGTCCATCCACTAGCCATCTCTTCACCTTTTTTTCGCACCCTGCCGCTATCCGAGTACGGTCTTGAATGGATATATCCGCCATATCCGGTTGCGCATCCGTTCGACGACGGAACGGCTGCCGTTTTGCAGCGCTCTGTCGAGCGAACGGCGGAATCATTAGGCGCCGATCGCGCTGCCTACCTCGACCTGATGCAGGGACCGGTAGCTGATTGGGACGATCTGTCGCGTGTTCTCCTCGGCAAGCCTCAGTTGCCGGAGTATCCGCTGAAGCTGGCGCGCTTTGCGATGCACGCTGTGCGCTCGATCTCGCGACTGGCGTACAGCCATTTCCAGACGGAACGGGCGCGTGCGCTGTTTGCAGGCATCGCCGCTCACTCCAACTTAAGTTTTGACAGAAGACCTAGCGCCGGGTTTGGGTTGGTGCTGGGCGCGGCCGGTCACGCTGTCGGCTGGCCCGTGCCGCGCGGCGGGTCGCAGCGAATCGCGGATGCGTTGTCGGCCTACCTTCGCTCCCTTGGCGGCAGCATCATCACAGGAACGTCCGTACGATCGCTCAGCGACATTCCTCCAGCACGAGCCGTACTGTGCGATGTGACTCCGCGGCAGTTGCTGAGGATTGCGGGGGATCGTCTACCGTCCGCGTATCGCAATGGGCTGGCCCGGTACCGCTACGCGCCTGGAGCGTTCAAGCTGGATTGGGCGTTGCGCGGCCCCATACCGTGGACAGCATCCGAATGTCTTAACGCAAGCACGGTGCACGTCGGCGGCAGCATGGAAGAAATGGCGGAGTCGGAGCGCGCGACATGGTCCGGGAGAATACCGGAGCGGCCGGTAATGATCGTGACGCAATCAAGCCTGTTTGACTCCAGCCGCGCACCCGCAGGCCGTCACACGGGTTGGGCATATTGCCACGTACCCAATGGCTGCATTGTCGATATGACCGAGCGAATGGAAGCGCAGATAGAGCGATTCGCTCCCGGGTTCCGCGGCCAGATCATGGCGCGGCACGTGTTCTCCCCAGCAAAGCTGGAACAGCACAATGCCAATCTGATTGGCGGGGACTTCATGGGTGGAGTCCAAGACCTGCGCCAGCTACTGTTCCGGCCTACACGGCATTGGTACTCGGCACAGGTGAAAGGGCTGTACCTTTGCTCGTCCTCCACACCGCCGGGCGGCGGTGTGCACGGCATGTGCGGCTTTTTCGCAGCCGAAGCGGCGCTCCGTGAGTGTGCGTGATGTAATCACGCCGCGCGTCGGTGAATCTGCTGTCCTTTAGTGCGGACTGCTTTGCGCGCCGCTGCGCGACGGTTCGCCGGGCCGCGTTCTCGCGCCGATGAACGTGCTTGCCGCGACAGTGCCTGATGAGATGCGGCTGAACGCCCTTCGCGCTTTAATGCGGTTCTTCTGGCTTGGGAACGCCGCGCTGAAGTCTTGGTTTGGCCCTTTTGCCCGCGCTCCAAATCGCGTTGCGCTTTTGCTCGGGTGGCTTGCGATGTTTTGCCTTCGCTCGGCGGGGGCAATTTCACGCCCGCTCGTCTGGCTTTCGAAAGTCCGATGGCGATTGCTTGTTTGGGGTTCCGCGCCCCGTGCTTGCCGCGCCGGATATGCTCCATCTCTTCTTTAACGAATTCACCGGCCTGGGTGCTTGGCGCCTTCCCCTGCCGCTTGTCCTTGCGGGCTCGTTCCAAAGTTCTCTTTTCTGGCATGGTCTCCTCCGCGTGAATGTACAGTTGTTTAGATTCATCGCAGTTGGTGGCGGAGCGCATGCAATGCACGCAATAACAGATCGCCTTGAAAGAGACGCTACGGCTGAATGGTATTGGCATATAATGAAGTTGTGGAACGGAGTTGCACGCATGTGCTTAAATCCGGCAGTTGCCATGGCCGCATTTCTTCATCCGCACGCTTCAGCTTGCAGGTCCCCTTTTCTGCGATTCTAATAAAGTCACTTCAGGAGCCGTACCATGCAAGTACACTTCAGTTATCAGCACGGTTCTCCCCATCAGGAATTAGAAAAAATCATTGATATGCACATACGTAAACTTGAGAAGTTGCTGGTCCGCTTTTCTCCAGACCTGGTGCATTTACATGGGGTAGTCGAGTTTGGCACGCCCAAATCGGGTACGGGTTGTTCATTGAACTTGTGGTTGCCCACGGCGCGGATACATGCCAGGGAGCGGGGCAAGGACGTTCCGGCAGCACTGCGGGCCTCTTTTGAACACATTGAAGACCAGTTGAAAAAGCACAAGGAAGTGCTCCGCCGCGAGGGGGAATGGAAACGCAAACGATACCGTGGGGAACGTGAAGAGGCGAAAGCGCAGGAAGGTGAGCTGCGGGTTCAGGACCGGCAGCAAGTACGCGAATACCTCGACCAGGTGCTTCCACAGTTGCGAATCTTTATTCAACGCGAAATTAGATTTCAGGAATTGAGCGGCACGTTGGCACCTGGAGCAGTGCAAGAAGAAGAGATCGTCAACGAGGTTGTAGCCTCGGCACTCGAAAATCACAAGGGCTTCTCCGATGAGCCCGCGCCTTACCACATATTGCTAAGGGACGCGATTCACGCCCTCAATGGTGCGCTGCCCAGGGTTGAGTCGGCTTCCCGGCAGGCTGCCAGCGACTCAGGCGACTATGCAGTCACGGCAGAAACCGATCCGGTGGACGCGTTTCTGGCGTTGTTGCCGGCAAAGAAGCGACAGATATACGTTCTCCACGCGCTCGAGGGGTTCACGTTCGATGAGGCTGCTCAGGTACTAGGTCAGTTGCCCAGCGAAGTCGAAGAGGCGTTTCGAGAAGTGAGCCGCGAGGTCTCCGCAGCCATTCAGGGTACCCGGTCTTCCGGCACGGCACCAAAGCGTTCAGCATAGCTTAGCGATTGGGTTCCGCAGATTGGCTTGTCTGCGGAACCTGCCACTCCTCATGCCGACATTGCAGCCCAAAAGTGATTCACTGGGACCCTCAATGGGGACCGATTACCGAGGACGCGATGACGCACATGCTAGAGCATTTCTCCTGTTACTGTAGATTATAGCCGCAATGGCGAAACCAAGCGGACGCGTCACGCCGACGCAAATCGTCCGAGTGCGCCTTCGCCATCGCCTTGTTTGTCGCAACCGAATCGCCTCACCATAATATACACCATCAGGAGAAATGCTCTAGAATACGAAGGTTACACAGTCTCAAAATACCACTATGCGCCTGGCGTCTTGTTCCCCATGCACACGCACGCGCAGGACAAGAAAAACACAGTGTTGCGCGGTCGCCTTCACATTGCATGGGAGGGTGGCGATGCGGTTCTTGAATCCGGCGATATGATTGAAATCCCGGCCGGGTGCCGCCACAGTGCGGAAGTGGTGGGAAGCGAAGGTGTGATCAGTTTGGACGCCACGCGGTAGCAGCGGCGATTCGGTCGCAACATTTCAGGCTACGTTTCAATTCTCAAGAACAGATACAGACCGCCTAATCCGAATACCAGGTTCGGCGACCAAGCCGCGGCGACGGCTGACAACTCGTTCAGGTTGCCGAGTGCTTCAAAGAGGCTACTGACAGCCCAATACACGATAGCAATGCCGATGCTCAGCGCAATCCCGGTGAGAGCGCCTTTTTTCCCGACTGAAAATGCAAACGGCATCCCGATCAGCGCCATGATGAACGCAAAAAGCGGGAAGGAAAACTTCTTGTGAATTTGCACCGTGAGAGGTACAACATCAAAACCGCTCTGCTTCAAATCCTGTAAATACGCCCGCAGTTGAATGAAGTTCATCTGCGATGACTGTTTCACTTCTTTCCGGAAGTAGGACGGATCTTCGCGCAATTCGGGGAACAGCCGTACTTGAAAGTTCTCATAATCCTGCAGATTGTCATTGCGTAGATCACGTACCCAGCCGTCCTCAAATACCCATCCACCGAGCGACTGTTCCCAGACCGCGCGGCTGGCTGAGATGCGCCGCGTTAACTGAAAGGTCTGGGGATCCAACTCGAAAACCGTTACGCCGCCCAGAACCCGCTCGGCCGGATCAAAGACTTTGTAGTAATAAATCCACGAACCTTTGCCGAACATCCACTGCCGGTCGGGACGGTAAAACGTCTGTGCCGGACGGCCTTTGATGCGGTTGCGGATAGCGTCCTGGATTTGATTCGACCCCGGTACATAAAAATGGTCGAAAAAGAACATTCCGGCGCTGAGCAAACCAGAGATGAGAAACACGGGAAGACTGAGCCGATACAGGCTGATCCCTGAAGCCTTCATAGCCGTGATCTCGTTCCGCTGCGTCAGCAGGCTGAAGCTGATAAGGATGGCGAGCAGCACGCTCAACGGGGTTGTCACGTAGATCAGTTGAGGCGTCAGATGTATGAAGTAATCGACGACTAGACCGATTGGGATCTCATTACGTATGACGTCGTTCAGCAGATCGACGAAGAAGCTGACTACCTCCGTGAGAACAATGAGTGCTGCAAGCGTGACTACCAGGTAAAACAAAAAGAGCTTGGTGATATAGCTATCGAGAATGAGCGGGAAAGTTGAGAGTCTGCGGTTTGCAGCGCCTGCCGCGCCTCCCTTCCGCGCGAACAGAGCAGACACTCGCCGCTTCAGCGACTCCATCAGCTCAGATAAATATGTGATCCACCCGAACCATGGCGTTACGGCATCCACCCTTGCGATCAAGAAAGCTCCCAAGGCGGCAAAGAATACGTTGGCCATCCACACTCCCGTCCAAGGTGGCAGCCAGCCCTGGCGCGCAAGGCTGATGCCGCCGATGAACAGCGAGTAATAGATCAGCACGATCAGAACCGCGAGCACCACACCCGTGGACTTGCCACCGCGGCTGGACGACAGGCCTAACGGGATTCCCGCCAGCGCAAACACTATGGACGCGAGTGGAATCGCGATTCGGCGATGAAACTCGATGCGTGCCTCGATCCACTGCGGATCGGATCGTGGAGCGTTATAAAGATCAGCCGTTGAACGCTGCGCATTCGGCTTGACGGAAGTAGGCGGTGGCGGAGGCATCTCGATGGGAATGTCGGTCTCGGAAAAATTGGCCACCGAATACTCGTTCTTGTCGGGCGAGACTTCGTGAATGTTTCCTCGCGCCAGGTGAAGCTGCAGTTGGTTCTGAGCCGAGTCGCTCATCAGCATGCCCTCTTGCGCAATCGTTATCTTCGGGCCTGCCGGATTCGATACATCTGCCAAGAACACTCCTCGCCATGCGGGATTAGGCCCGCTAATTACATCTTGCACATAGACGACGAGGTTGGGAAGATTCTCTTCGAAGACACGCGGCCTCACCGTCGCAGAGATGTGCCGCAGACCAATTTCCCGCTCGATTTGCACGCGCATTCGATTTGCGGATGGAGCTGCCCAGACGGACAGCCACAATGCAAGAGCGCATCCCAGCAAAGCGAACAGCCCTAGTGGAAGCAAGAATGAGCGTACGCCCATGCCGGCTGCACGCAGCGCTACAACCTCCCCTTCGCTTGCCATACGGCTTAGCGTAATTAATATTCCGATTAAGATTGCCACCGGAACAGTAAAATTCAGCAACGCTGGGAACGACAGCAGAAACAAGGACGCGATACTGCGTGCGAAAGCACTTTCGCGTAAGAGAAGTTCGATCAGCCGGTTGGTGTCTCGCAGAAACAGCACGAATGTGAACAGAAGAAGCCCGAGCAGTGCATGAGACAACGTCTCTTTCAAAATCTGCCGGTGGAGAATTCGCACTTATTGCCGCTCCTGGAGCATTCAAAGGATGGGAAATTGTAGCATACTGTCGAAAAGCGCTTCTGAAGCGCGCGCGCGAGAGCCGTGCCCTATGGATGGTGAAAAATGCGTTGCCCCACGTGCGGCAAATCCGTTAGAAAGAATCAGGAGATTTGTTCCTATTGCGGATCGCTTCTTACGCAGATCCGCCTGACAGAAAGTGCACCCATTCCGCCGGATGAGACAAACTTGCCGGAACCGGTTTTCACAAAATGGGATATGCATCCTCGCCCTCCCGTATTTGGAGCGGAGGAAATTGAGACCGAAGAGATGCACAACCAACTGGACATTCCGGCACCGTCGCAGCCTGGCGAGGAGCAACGTGAGAAGCGCCGTCCGGTTTCGTTGTTTCAGATCATAGTTATTTTGCTGTTCCTGCTGGCGCCCATCTTCAACTCGTTTCTCCGAAACTTCGTCTCTGACCGGTCCTCCGGCCCTCCAGTATTACGCGAAGCGGGTTTTTGCGAACGGTACTCCGCCGGCGCGCCGGTGAACGCCAAACGCACTTTTTCGTTACGGCGCGATCGTCAGGTGGTGTTGTATTCGGAATGGAGGGGAGCGCGCCGGAATCACGCTGTTTCGATGCGGTGGTATACGCCGGAAGGTGCGTTGTCCCCTCAATCCAACTCTGAAACACAGTATCAAGCTGGACGAAGAGAGTTCGCCGCCGTGAGCGTTCTTCCGCTCCGCGGCGGAATGCCGGAAGGGCAATGGAAAGCCGAAGTGCTCCTCGATGGGCAATTACGTGGCAAATTGAACTTTGAGCTGACGGAATAGCGTGTGGCGGTCAGCATTCCGCTTCCGAATCACTCTGCGCGCAGTGCGCGCTCCATTAGCCCCCGGACCGCATCTTGCGGCGAGCGGCCGTGATATAAGAGCGCATACATCTGCTCCGTAATGGGCATTTCGACATCGGTCTGTCTCGCCAGTTGGATCGTCGCTGCTGTAGTGTTGATGCCCTCGGCCACCATTCGCATGGAACCCAATATTTCGTCAAGCGGCCGTCCTCTCCCAATCTCGACGCCGACCGTTCGATTCCGGCTCAACGCGCCGGTACACGTCAGTACGAGATCACCCACTCCAGCGAGCCCAGAAAGAGTTTCGCGCCTGGCTCCGCAGGCGCAGGCCAGCCGTGTAATCTCGGACAAGCCACGGGTGATGAGTGCCGCAATTGCATTCGAACCCAGACCCAAGCCGTCACAGACGCCGGCGGCAATCGCAATTACGTTCTTAACGGCTCCGCCTATTTCGACTCCTGTAACATCGCTGTTTCTATAAAGGCGAAACGAGGAGGTCGAAAACTCGCGTTGCAGTAGGCAGGCCACGTCATCATGAGGTGACGCGATCACCACCGCCGTCGGCGAGCCGCACGCAACCTCGCGTGCGAATGTCGGGCCGGAGAGTACGGCAAGCCTGGGTTTGAATTTCTGCTGTAACATTTCTCCGATAACTTGGCTCATGCGTAACAGCGAATCGCTCTCCAAACCTTTTGTAGCACTCACGAAGATCGGCTCGGCATCCCGGTTGGAATCCAAGACGCAACGAATACGTTGATAAACCGCGCGAACGTGCTGCGATGGCACTACGGTTACGACGACCTCGGCGCTATCTAAAGCAGTCTTGAGGTCGAGTGTCGGCTCCACGTTCTCCGGGACAAGAAAACCGGGAAGATACAGATCATTGACTCGCGTCTTTCGCAAAGAGGCGCAGACCTCCGGCTCATAGACCCACAACCTGATTTTCTCGGCGCAGTGCGCCAGGCGAATGGATAGAGCCGTTCCCCAACTGCCGGCGCCGATAATTGCGAGAGTCTTGAACATGATGCTATCTAGCGCCGCCTAGTCTCGGTTCTTCGCCGCAGAGAAGTCGGTGGATGTTCGAGCCGTGGCGGACAATGATGAGTACAGCGGCAGCCATAGCTGCGGCCAATAAATGTGTGGGATGTCCAGGCAAGGCAAGCAGAATAAATGGAAAAGCAGCCATCGCTACGACTGACGCGAGCGAAACATAGCGTGTCGTGGCGGCAACGAGCGCGAAGATACCGGCGGCACAACCGACTGCAAGCGGAGTGAGCAGCAGAAATGCGCCGAAGGCAGTAGCCACACCCTTGCCACCCTTGAAACGTAGGAATACCGGGAAAACGTGTCCAGCGATTGCCAGCACCGCCGCAAGACTGACCCATTCGGAAGCGTCTCCGAGAAGCAAGCGTGCTACGACGACGGCCGTGAACCCTTTGCCCCCATCCAGGAGAAAGGTGGCAGCCCCGGCGCGCAGGCCTGCCCCGCGGAACACATTGGTAGCGCCGATATTGCCGCTCCCGGTCAGGCGAACATCGCCCCCGAGGCTTGCCTTGTACAGCAGGTACCCAAACGGGATGGAGCCCAGCAGGTACGACGAAACTTCGGCGAGCAGAATCTTCCAATCCATGTGTGTCGTCCTAGGTTCTGGGAGCGATCCCGAACCCGGCGATCTTGTTATACACAGATCCGTTTCTGGACGGCTTACTCTCGTAAAGAAAAAACTCGGTTGCTGTGAAGGAGCCGAACGCCAGTGGCTCGCGCCGCCGGAGCAGTTCCTGTACGGTAAAAATCTTGCCGGGCGGGTTGATTCGCCCCATTGTCAAATGAGGAGAATATGGCCGATTCTCTTTTTCAAATCCCAGCGGCATTAAGCTTTCCTCTACGCGTGAGGCTAATTCGGCCAGTTCGGCTCCTGCCGCTATGCCCAGCCACATCACTCGCGGCGAGCGCTCGTTTGGAAAAAATCCGGCACCTTGAATCGCCACTTGAAAAGAAGCGGCAAGGTGAATCTGCGACAAACTCTGCTTAACCTGCTCGATGCGGGCGGGCTGAAGTTCGCCGAGAAACTTGAGCGTGATGTGCAGTCCCTCCGGCCGTGACCACCTGATGTTGGTAGCTGCGGGTTTGAGTGTGGCCATCAGCTCACCGATGCTGGCGCGGATTTTTTCTGGAATATCAATCGCTATGAATGTGCGCATGTTGATAGCCGCAGGCACCGCTCGCTTACGGTCGCGGCTCTGATTTACTCCCGATCAAAGCTCTCCGGAGCATGTCCAAACCTGCCTGCGCAGCTTGAGAGCGGATCACTTCGCGATCACCCGGAAAGCGCCGCTCCAGTACATGCGCACCGTGGGGCTCTGCGAGAGCTATGTACACCAAGCCTACTGGTTTCTCAGCAGTACCGCCGCCCGGGCCGGCGATCCCGGTGATACCTATTCCGAAGGTAGTGCCTGCACGCCGTCTGATTCCTTCGGCTAACGCCGACGCAACTTCGCTGCTCACTGCGCCGCGCGATTCGATGAGTTCCTTGGGGACGCCAACGCAGTGTGTTTTCGCGGTGTTGTCGTAGCACACTACGCCTCCCCAAAAATACGAAGAACTTCCGGGCACGCTGGTGATGCGCTGCGCCAGCAGTCCTCCCGTACAACTTTCGGCGACTGCCAAGGCGGCACCATGCTCCCGCAGCAAATTGCCGACGACCTCCTCCAGGCTCTCGCCCGTGGTAGAAAAGATATACTTCCCGAGCGCCGTCTCGAGTTGCGCAGATAGCTCATGCAATGGAGCCAGCGCTTCCGCCTCATCCCTGCCAAAGCTTTTCAGATGCAACTGAATCTCGCCGAGAGCGGTCAGGATGGTGGTGACTGGGTTGGCGTACCTGGTATAGATGGGAGCGGCGATTTCATCGGCGGCGGACTCGGTGATTCCCGTCATTCGCAGTACGCGCGTGCGGATCGCGGAACGCGGCGCTACTTCGCGCAGACGCGGAATACACTGCGTCTCAAACATCGCGCAAAGCTCTCGCGGCGGGCCGGGGAGCAGCATCATCACCTTGCCGTCTGTCTGTATCCACAAGCCCGGCGCCGTGCCTCGCGGGTTCTCGATGACCGAGGCGCCGTCGATCACCATCGCCTGGCGCAGGTTGATCTCGGCCATGCGCAGCCCTCGCGAGCGGAACCGCGCCTCAATTGTTCCAATTATGGATTGGTCAATATGCAGGGATCTACCGAGCGCCGCCGCGGCGCAGTCGCGGGTCAGATCGTCCTCGGTGGGTCCAAGACCGCCGATGAGGATCACCAGCGCCGAGCGTTCCCATGCCAGTGAAATCGCATTGATCAGCCGCTCGCGTTCGTCCCCGATGATGGTTTTCGACACCACATCTATGCCGATCTCATTTAGCTGCGCGGTGATGAACAACGAGTTCGTATCCGAGCGGTAGGGGGTCAGCAGTTCGGAACCTATGGCTATGATTTCTGCTTCCATGAGAAGAGTGGGCGGGAAAAAGCAGAGACTTGCTTCAAGAAAATCGCCGCTCTAGACCAGAAGAGGTCTGCCCCGAACGCCCCAGTTCAGATGGTAGACGGATTGATTGCTGACCAAAATGGCGGCCGGGCCACGGGTGAACGCAAGGCCAACCAAGCCTGAACCTGACACGGCCAAATCAATCTTCGAATCGGGCGTGATGCGGAAAATTCCCCTGCGCCCCGCGTGCGAGGCGGCCACAAATAAATTGCCGTCGATGTCGAATGCCATGCCCTGCGGACGGCCGAGACCGCGAAAGAATTTTTCAACCTCGCCCGTCTTCGAGATTCGACAAACGCTGTCAAAGCTCGATGTGGTCGGGCCGGTTACATACAGGTATCCGTCGGGGCCGAAGGCCAAATGGTACGCCGAGATGCTGGGCTCAAGCGTAGCGAAGACGAAAATCTGGCGATCGGGTGCAATCTTGAAGATTGTCCCGCTGCGGTCTCCAACGTAGAGATATTCGTCCTCGTCAAATGCTATACCGGTTGCGATGCCCATGCCCTCTGCGAACACGGTTACTGTGCCATTGGCGGCGGCGCGGTATATGCTGCCATCATGCCTGCTGGACAAGTAGAGGGAATTATTACGATCGAACGCCAGCCCTGTGGGGTTCATAATATCGGTCAGGAACGGTTTGACATTATAGTTGGTGTCGATCTTGTAAACGCTAACTGGAACCTTCTGGCCGCGAGATCCACTAAACGTCACGAATATATTTCCGTCGCGATCCAGGGCAGGGTTAGCGATAGGATGCATGTTGTCGGCGATGACGACGCCGATCTCTACGGGTACTGGATTGCTCCAGTTCTCAGGGTTGCCTACAGTGACTTCGCACGAAACCGCCCCGTCGGGCACACGAGCCACTAGGTAACGATCCGAGCTGACAACCAGCGTGGCTTGAACGCCGCCGAATTTCACTTGCGGACGAAGGCTGTTGCCGTTGAAGCAAAAACCATTGCCTCGGATCTGTATTTCACCACCGGCGACGGCGGCTCCAGGAAATATCTGCTCAATATGCGGTCTGTCACTCATGGTGCCGCGGTTGAAAAGCTGCATAAAGTACTTGCTCATGAAAAACTAATCCGGAAAATAAAGCCGAACCAGGACTTCGGCCTTGCGAAACAGGAAAAGACGATCCTAAATTATGCATGATCCAATAGGGTACCGTGCTCTCGACCGGAAACTTAGATCCTTTTTCTCCTGGTTTCAGCCGCAGTATGACTCTGCCCAGTAATGACAAAGTATAAAGCCGCTGCTGTGCGAATTCCAAGCAGCATTTGGAACCAGGAGCGGATGCAAGCGTTCATTTGCGCTCGCCGGAGCCGGGCTCGACGTCATCGGCGTCGGGCGCGGCTTCCGCTGAATCGGGCAGCGGGACGGCAATTCTGTACCCCCCGTTCAGCCATCGTCCGAGGTCGAGCAAGCGGCAGCGCTCGCTGCAAAACGGAAATTCAGGATCGGACTTTTTCACTGCTTTGCGGCAGATCGGGCACTTTGGCTTGTCCACACGGCGAGGCATTGCAGAACCCAGGCGCGGCAGTGATAAGCCGCAGTTCAGAAGAGCATGCCGGCGTATCCCACCGCCATGAGAAATTCGCCTTCCGGCGCGACATCGTGGCTCGTGGTGTATTCAACGAGCCAGCCCCGTTTTGCGTCCATGACGCGAGCGGCTTCAACCGTAGCGGCAAAAGCTCCGGCACCACACGCATTTTGGTGAGCCTGCGCTTCATCGAGAATCTCCGCCGCTTTCATCTGTTCAGCGAGCCGGACTATGCGAGCATCATTTTCCTTCACAAATTTGTGTGCTTCCGCACCATAGCCTGCAGGCGCAAAGGAATAATTGTCGCCGTAGTGGGTCAGATCCGTAGAGCCGATGACAATCACGGAGCGTTCTAAGGCTTTCGCAATCTCGCCCACGCGCGCGCCAAGCGGAACGGCGCGGGCATCGGGATTCACCGCAATGGGGACGAACTTCGCGTCTGGAAACAGGTATTTCACAAACGGGAGTTCCACCTCGATGCTGTGTTCCTGGTAATGAGCCTTGGGCTCTTCAACCGTCCATTGCGGCGTCTCTTGCAAAATGAGCGAAGCCAGTGCTTCGTCTACTTCGAGAACTCCAAATGGTGTCTCCCAGCCGCCGCGCGAGTAGATGCCATTGATGGTTGCCCAACGATGCACGGCACCCATGATTATGAACGTTTTGGGATTGGCTTTGCGCCGAATCGCTTCGAAAACCTTGGCTGCCACCGCGCCGGAATACATCCACCCCGCGTGCGGAACCACTCCCGCCACTGCTTGTGCCGGTTCAGCCGGAACCGTGAACCCCGTCAAAAAATCCAGGATAGAGCGGCCGCAGTCACCGGGATAAAACTGGCGAGCAAAGGCTTCCCTGACTCGCATGAACCGACCTCGTAATACCAGTTTACATCGGATTCACGTGCCGCAAAGAGCGTGCGGGGCCAGTTGCCGGGCAGATGGCAATGGGAGAAATTAAAACGCCAGATCAAAACGGAATGTCGTCGTCCGTGATTTCCGGCTGGGCAAAATCGTCTTCGCGCTGATTGGAAGTGCGGGCAGGCGCGGCGGCGCGGGCTGGCTGCTCGGCGCCAGCTTCGCCACGGCCGCCGAGTGGGATGACGTCGTTGGCGACAATATCGGTTGCGTACCGCTTCTTGCCTTCCTTGTCTTCCCAAGTGCGATTCTGGATGCGCCCTTCCACGTATACCAGGCGGCCCTTAGTGATATATTGCGAGCAGAACTCAGCCGTTTTTCCCCAAGCCACTATATTGTGCCAGTCCGTCTCATCTTGCCATTCCCCGGTCTTGTCCTTCGAGCGGCGGTTCGTGGCTAGTGAAAACTTCGCCAACGCTTGGCCGGATGGTGTATAACTCACTTCCGGGTCTTTCCCTAAGTGTCCTACCAAGATAACTTTGTTGACGCTTCTTGCCACGTTGAAACTCCTTTGTGATGTGCCGTTCCCGGCCTCAGGCGGCGGTTTCTAAGGCCCTGATTGTAGCACGACGGAGCGCGGCAGTCCGCGTCCGGCATTCCTGTGAATCTCACTCGACTTCCACGATTATCTCCAGCTCGACCGCGACGCCAAGCGGCAATTCGTTCACGCCCACCGCAGCGCGGGCGTGTTTGCCGCGGTCCCCCAGAAGCTCGCTGAGAAAGACGGAGGCACCGTCTATGACTCTGGGCTGCTGCTGAAAACCGGCAGAACTGGCCACGTATCCCGTCACCTTCACGACGCGGCGGATCCGGTCGAGGCTTCCAATCTCATTCTTCACTATCGCGAGCGCATTCAAGGCGCACACGCGTGCCGCTGTCATTCCTTGCTCCACGCTTAACTCATCGCCCAGATGGCCGCGGAACTGCAATTCACCTTTCACGCGCGGCACCTGGCCCGAGACAAATATTAAATTGCCGGTTCGCACACAGGGCACATATGCGGCTACAGGAGGCGGCGCTTCGGGCAGTTCCAGCCCCATTTCGCGCAGCTTGTCCTCAACTGTGGTCATCCCTGCTCCAATCCGGCCTGAGATACGCCTGCGGATAATCCGGCAAAGTCGTAGCGACGAGTTCCAAAACGTTGCCGTCCGGATCTTCAAAATAAAGGTAACGGTCGTGATCCTCTGAGTGCGTTCCCGGCCCCTTGAGGATCTTGACATCCTTGGATTTCAGAAACTCGGCTGCTTTGTCTACCTCTTCCGGCGACTTCAGGCGGAACGCTGCATGGTTCAGGCCGATACGCTTGCGATAATCATCTGGCAATCCCTTGGGAACGTGGTACAGCGCCAGATCGTGAAAATACAAGTTGTGACCTTCTCGATATTGACCGAGGTTCATCCAGCACACCTGCCCTTCCACTTTCCCCGATGTGCGGAACCCGAGGACCTCGGAATAAAACTTCTCCGACCGCGCCACGTCGGACACGTTCAGGTTCACATGAGCAACATCTATGAGTCGAATCATGGTTGCTGGCTCCTTGCTTGAAGAACTATATCAGCGAGCGCACAACGCCGCCATCAATCTGAATCGCAGTTCCCGTAATGTAGGATGCCCGCTCGGAGGCGAGAAACGCGACTAGGTTAGCAAACTCTTCAGGCCTGCCGGCGCGCCCCAACGGAATTTCTTTGGCACGCCTGGCCATGTGGTCTTCCAGTGATACTCCCTCCTGCTCGGCGCGCCGCTGTGATAGCGCCAGATGCCGCTCCGTCTCGAACGCGCCCGGACATACTGTATTCACGAGAATATTGTATGGCGCTAGCTCCGTAGCCATTGACTTGGACAAGCCCAATACACCGGCGCGAGCGGTGTTTGAAAGGATCAGATTCGGCTGCGGCTGCTTGGCTGAGAACGATGCGATGTTCACAATTCGTCCCCAGCCTCCTGTCTTCATGTGCGGCACTGCTTCGCGGCACAAGTGCAGCGTGCTGAGCAGGTTCAACTCCAAGGCTTTTTGCCAAGAATCTTCCGGCAGAGTCAAGAATTCGCCCGGCGGCGGGCCGCCGGCGTTGGTCACCAGAATATCCAGCTTGCCGAAATGATCGACCGTTCGCTGAATGAGTTTTTTCACTTCGGCTGGAACACTCACGTCAGCGGCAATCGGTAGTACCTCTGCGCCCGTTTGACGGCAAATTTCCTCAGCCGCTTTGTCCAGCTTCTCCTTGGTGCGGGAACAGATCGCCACGCGCGCGCCCTCTTTGGCCAACTCCATAGCGACAGCCTTGCCGAGCCCGGAGCTGGCTCCGCAAACCAGCGCCACCTTGCCGCGCAATCCCAGATCCATTGTGTATCTCCGCCTCTCGATTCAGGTGCCGGGGAATGGATATTTTAACTTAGATGCCGGAAGAACGTCATGGGCGTGCGCCCATCATCATTTTAGGTGGTTCTCCTGCCCAACGCCGATTGCAGCTCCCTCCATGACACCATGCCGGAGAGAGTTCCGAAGCCCAGAAACATCGCGAGGAATGCGAGGCTCACCGCTGCGACCTGAATTAACGATCCCGCGATGCTCTGCCACGTGATGGCCGCTTCAATCTCTCGTTGAACGAGGAGTCCCGCCACGGCGGCCACGGCGGCACAGAGCAGCGTCTTCAACAGCAGCGAGGCAAGGTTTGTTAGACGCATTTGTAAGCGGCGATAAAGAACGACACAGAGCACCGCCGTATATGCGAATACGCCAAGAGAACTTGCGGCCGCGAGACCTGCGAATTCAAAGTGCTTCCCAAGCTGCCAATACAAGGGAAGCGATGCAAGCGCTATGCCCGTACCGATCAGCGTCGGCGTGAGCGTGTCCCCGAGAGCGTAAAACCCGCGGCCCACGATGCTTTGTATTCCCCACGCAATTGCGCCCGCCAGAAAAATAATCAGTGCTATGGCGGTCTGCTCCATGTCATGCAGCGTGAGCCGGGTGTGTGAAAAGAGTATGTAGACGATCTGACGGCTGAGGATCGCCATCAGTATGGAAACGGGAGTCATCGCCAGGATGACGTGAAGCAGCGCGTCTTCGATTCCCGTGTTCAGTTCCTCCCACTTCTTCTCAGCAGCCGACTTTGCGAGAAGCGGAAACGACGCTACGCCCGCCGCCTGCCCGAAAATTGCCACGACCACCCGCATCAGAACTTTGCCGTAATTGAGCCACGTGATCGAAGCAGGAATCAGAAACGACCCGAACCAACGGATCGCCCAGTCATCTATGAAAATGAGTGAAAAGCCCACCATAATGGGCACAGAGAGGCGCAAGAAACGACGAAATCCTGGATGCTTTAGATCAATTACAAAACGGAAACGCGCGTCCAGGCGGGACGCTCCGTACACCTGAATTAAAAAGTTTCCTAAGAACGATCCGGCCAGCACGCCCCATGAAAACGCCTCGATACCCAAACGCTTGGCGAACAGTACGCCGAACGCGATGATCATGCCGTTGTAAATCAAGGGCGCGAGTGATGGAATCACGAATCGTTGGCGGGCATACTGCACCGCGCTTAAAACTCCTCCAAGCACGAAGAACGCCTGCGCAGGCAGCATGATCCGAGTGAGCCTGGTTACAAGCGCATGCTGCTCAGGCTGAAATCCGGGAGCGATCCAGTGCGTGAGCGGCGAGGCGAATATCTCCGCGACAATCACAAATACCAACAGCAGGACACTGAGGACGCTAAGGACAATGGAGAAGACGCACCACGCTTCGTCCTCGCGGTTGGCGGCATGATACTCGAGAAACACAGGCAGAAACGTAATGCTGAGCGAGCCGCCGGCGAGCAGATAATTCAACACGTCGGGAATCGTGAACGCCGCGTAGTACGCGTCAGTGAGAGCGTTCGAGCCCACCTGGTGGGCAATGGCCCACTCGCGGAAGAAGCCGAGCACGCGGCTGAGCAGCACGCTCACCGCCACAATCCCGGCGGATTTCAGGAACACGCGCCGGCTGGAAAGCGCAGACGTGGACTCGGCCGCAGGTGGTTTCTTGGATGTGCCGCTGGTTAACAACTGCTGTGCTGCCGTCCCTTCTCAAACGCTGTGATCTCTGCCGGGCTCACTGGAATGCTATAATTCAACGAGGATGAGGAACGCATCGCGTCGCCTTATTGTAACCGCCAGAGTTTGTTGATTCCAGGTGAAGCGCATGAACTTGTACTTTGATCACAACGCGACAACTCCCTTGGCGCCCGAGGTGCTCGAGGCCATGCTGCCGTATCTGCGGGAGGAGTACGGCAATGCCTCCAGTATCCACCGCTATGGGCAGCGTACCCGCGCCGCCGTGGAACGCGCGCGTGGGCAAGTCGCGGCGCTTATCGGCGCGGAACCGTCGGAGATCGTGTTCACTTACGGCGGAACGGAGTCGGACAACCTGGCCGTACTTGGTGCGGTGCGAGCAAGTTTATTGCCGCGCAACCACTTGATCACGTCGGCGTTCGAGCACCCCGCCGTGCTGTACTCGTGCAAAGCGCTGGAAAACGAGGGAGTCGCGGTCACGTATTTGCGGCCCAACGGTAACGGTTTCATACGGCCGGACGACGTTCGCGGTGCGCTGCGGCCGGAAACGGTGCTGATCACCATAATGCACGCGAATAACGAAATCGGTACGGTGCAACCGATCGAGGAGATTGCTGCGATAGCCAAACATGCCGGCGTGCTCATGCACACTGACGCAGTCCAGAGTACGGGGAAAATTCCTGTGGATGTGAAGGCGCTCGGCGTCGATCTCCTCTCGCTCAGCGCCCACAAGTTTTATGGTCCCAAAGGGATCGGTGCGCTGTACATCCGCAAAGGTTTAAAGCTTGCACCGGTGCTCTTCGGCGGCCATGGCCAGCACGATCTTCGTCCTGGTACGGAGAACGTGGCGGGCATTGTGGGTCTCGGCGCGGCCGCGCAGCTCGCCACGGAGCTAAACCACAGCGAAGCCAAGCGTCTTGGCGAACTGCGCGACTACCTGGAAGACGAGATTCTGCGCACCATTGATGCCGCTGGCGTGAACGGCATCAGGGCCGGGATGCGAGACGGCCGCTTCTTGCGCGTCCCCAACACCACGAACATCCATTTCGATTACGTCGAGGGAGAGTCGCTGGTGATTTCGCTCGACCTGCACGGACTTGCCATATCCACCGGCTCGGCTTGTTCGTCAGGGTCGGTCGAGCCGTCGCATGTTTTGACTGCCATAGGCGTACCAGCGCAGCGCGCACGGGGAAGTCTTCGCTTCAGCCTCGGAAGGCAGAATACGAAGGAGCAGATAGACGAGTTGCTCCAGGCCTTGCGCCAAGTAGTGGCACGCCTGCGCGCACTTTCTCCCGAGACACCCGAGGTACAGGCGGAAACCGCCAAGCAGTAGCGTCGGCATCTTGCCGGCCCATAGAGCCCCGCTACGCGGGGGCTTTTACTATGCTCGCAGAAACGGAAACTCCAACCCGCGCACTTGCCGCCACCGCCACCGGCAAGACTGTCGTCGTCGCGATGAGCGGAGGTGTGGACAGTTCCACGGTCGCCGCGATTCTTTCTTCCGGCAACTGCCGCGTCATCGGGCTAACCATGCAGTTGTGGGACCAGCGGCGTCTCGCCTCGTCTGACCCGACGGCTCCGACGGCAGTTCAGGGCCGCTGCTGCTCGTTGAATGACGTATACGATGCCCGTCGTGTCGCCGAGCGCTTGAATGTCCCTTTTTACGTGGTGAACTTCGAGCGCAACTTCGAAGAGACCGTCATCAAGCCTTTCGTGAACGAATACCTGGAGGGCCGCACGCCCATTCCCTGCACGCTCTGCAACAATCACGTCAAGTTCGACCAATTGCTCGTGACAGCGCGGCAGATCGGCGCCGACCTCATCGCGACCGGGCACTACGCTCGCGTGGAGTTCGATTCCGAGCGTGGCCGCTACCTGCTGCGCAGAGCGGTGGATGAATCCAAGGACCAGTCGTATTTTCTGTTTGGGCTCACGCAGGAGCAGTTGAGCCGCACGTTGTTTCCATTGGGTTCATTGCCGAAGCAGAAGGTGCGAGAGGTCGCCGGCAGCTACAAGCTGCCCGTGGCGGACAAGCCCGACAGCCAAGAGATTTGTTTCGTGCCAGGAGGCGACTACACGCGCTTTCTGGACGCCTACCGGCGCGAGCAGGATCAGCCAATCCCCGATTCCGCAGGGGAAGTTGTGACGCAGGATGGCGCGGTGCTGGCCCGGCATAGCGGCCTGCATCACTTTACCGTTGGTCAGCGCAAGGGATTGGGCGTCGCCACGGGCACACCGTTGTACGTCATCTCCATGGATACGGCTAGCCGTCGAGTCGTCGTAGGCTTGGATAGCGAGCTGTATTCCCGCAGTTGCACCGTACGCGATGTGAATTGGATTGCGATGCCTTCGCTCGAAGGCGAATTGAGAGTAGAGGCCAAGATTCGCCACAAGCACGTGCCCGCTCCTGCGACCGTCTCCGCGGAAGGCAACGAAGTACGAGTACGGTTTGACGAGCCGCAGCGGGCCGTTACTCCCGGTCAGGCGGCGGTGTTTTACCAGGACGACCTGGTGGTCGGCGGCGGCTGGATTGACCGCGTGGAGCGCTGATTACGCTTGTGGGGTTCGGGCGCGAGTTGCAGCATCATGTGATCCATATCTACGTACTTACTTCCCAGCTTCAGCGAACGCGGCGGGAACCTGCTCCAGAGCTTCCAATCGCAATTCCCAGAACGCCTCTACATCGCTCGGTCTGAGTTTTCGGCCTCTGACCAGCGGCCAATCAGATAGGATCGCGTTTCATTTTCAAATCCAACCGCGCTGAGACCTTCGGCAAATGCAGCTTGACATTCGCTGCGCAGCTTCAGTTGGATTTCCGGCATGCTCATCCCGGATGCTGGAACGCTGATCTTCTTTGCGACTGGAACCTCAGGAGGAGTTTTTCCAGCGGCGGCGGCAGTCGCTCGCGGTGAATCGAGCCACCATTCGGCGACGAGTCTGTCCGTTGGCAAGCCACGGTGCAGAGGGCTGGAGCTGATGCCGTACTGATTGACGACGTACCGCCGTACGATGGCGCCGAGGCGGTTCAGATTAAAATAAGCGTTGCCGATCTCCAGCGGATCGAATGTCCACTCGATAAGTCGTATGCCCCGCTCCAGGGCCTTGCGCCGCTGCTCCAGTTTCAAGCGGCGGCCGAGACCCTGGCCTCGAAACCCGCTCAGCACCGCCGCCATGTGAGAGTGCAGGTAGACGAGCGAGCCGTGCAGGGCGGGAACCGCCAGTGTGAATCCCACCATTTTGCCGGAGCCGTCAAACGCGCCAAGGACCTGCCCCTCGATCTTGCGCGCGACCACAAAGAAGCGCACCGGGATGAGGTCCTGATCTTCAAACGCCCAGACGGTGCGCTGCACAGCCACGCACTGGCGGAAATCTTCGAGCGAGGTGCAGTCGCGGATGATGATCTCGGGTTCAGAGGCCAATTTCTTGTTCGATTTCTTTAGAGCGGTTCCAGAGCGAGTCCATCTCCTCAAGCGAGGCCTCGCGTGGCGACTTGCCGATTTTCCTCAACTCTTGCTCGATCCATTCAAAGCGGCGGCGGAACTTCTGGTTGGTTTTTCGCAGCGCGCTTTCAGGATCAACTTTCAGAAAGCGCGCGACGTTCACGGCGGTGAAGAGCAAGTCGCCCGCTTCGTCTTCCACTTTGGCATGAGCATCGGCGCTGGCATGCTTGTCGTCGGGAGAGAGGATATTGCCGGTCATCGCCTCGGTTTCGAGTTCGGCTGCCTCCTCTCGCAATTTCTCAAGCACATCCTCGAGTTTTTTCCAATCAAAGCCGACGTGCGCCGCGCGAGAGGTGAGTTGATACGCCTGCATCAGCGCCGGAACACTGGATGAAACACCAGCAAGTACGGATTTGGGTGGCTCGAACGTCTTGCCTTGCTCAGATTGATTCTGCCGCTTCTCTTCAGCTTTCAGCACCTCCCAGTTGCGCAGCACGTCCGCGGCGGTGTCCGCCTTGGATTCACCAAACACGTGCGGGTGGCGCCGGACCATCTTGGTGTAGATCCGCTCGATGACATCCTCAATGGTGAAGTGGCCGTCTTCAGCGGCCATCTGTGCGAAGAACACCACCTGCAACAGCAGATCGCCGAGTTCGTTGGCGAGTTCTTCCCAGTCGCGGCGGCTGATGGCGTCCACGACCTCGTAAGTTTCTTCCAACAGGAAGGGCTTGATGGTGTCGTAATTCTGTTCCCGGTCCCATGGACAGCCGCCCGGCCCGCGCAGGCGCGCCATCAATTCGACCAGCTTAGGGAACTGTGATGAGTTTGGCATGAGCTAAACTGTCGCGCCCGCCGGCACGGCCGCTGCGAGGAACGCCTCGAAGCAGCGGTTGAACGCCTCCTCCTGTTCGACTTGGGGATAATGCCCGCTGGGCGTGAGGACCTCCAAGCGCGCGCCCTGGATGGCGTTGGCGAGGAACTCAGCGAATTTCTGTGGCGCCATGCGATCGTCGCTTCCGCCCACCACCAGCGTGGGTACCTTGATCTCGGCCAACCGGCTCATCACGTCGAAATTGTTGTTGGCCTGGAAATCGCCGTAGGTGGCTTGCGCGCTGGCGTTGCCGGTCTTCTCTTCTAACCAATGCACGATCGCGGGCGGCATCGAGGGATGCACCATCTGCTCTACCGGTATGACATGCGTTGCGCCGGGTTTGGTGTTGCCGTATTTGGCGGCGCTCTCCCGCGCCTGCTCCAGAAACTCCGGCCGCATCTTCATGCGCGCTCCGGTGGCGACCAGCACTAGGCCCTGCACGCGGTCAGGATGATTGAGCGCCAGCGTCAACGCCACCGCGCCTCCCATGGAGTGCCCGGCAACTACGGCCTTTTTCATGCCGTGCTGGTCCATCAGACGGCACACTTCGGCGGCGTTCTGTTGGTGGCTGTCGAATCCAATCTCGGCCAGCCGCGCCCCGTGCCCAGGCAGATCGATGGCCAGTACCTGATGCTGCTTCGAGAACGCGGCAGTTTGCCGCTCCCACACAGCCGAGCTGTCACCAGCGCCATGGATGAATACAATCGCAGCCATTTAGCCTCCAAGTCCGAAAGCCTAAAACCCGAACCCCGGTTCAGCGAGGCGAGCGCGCGGCTCTGAAAAGCAGATCCTTCCTCCCGTTGGTCGTCAGGATGACATCAGACATGATGATTAGCATCCGCAAACGATGGGTGTCATCCCGATCCCGGCTTGTCGGGGAGAGGGATCTGTTCTTGTTCTCTCCCTCACGCGCTACCTAAACACCCAAGGCCTGACACCCGTCTCTTACAGCTTTCCCTCCGCCTTCAGCTTCGCTGCAATCTGGTCGCGGAGGTCTTTCTTGGAGATTTTGCCAACGCTGGTGAGGGGAAACTGCGGCACGACCTCCAGCCGTTCCGGCAGTTTGAATTTTGCGATCTTCTTGTCGATCAGGAACCGCGTCAGCTCGTCCAGCGTGAGCGTTCGCTCCGGCCTGGGAATGACGAAAGCGCAACTGCGCTCGCCCATGACGGGATCGGGCATGGCCACGACGGCGGCCATGTGTACGCTATCGTGAGACAGAACCAGGTTCTCAATCTCCTCCGCGCTGATTTTTTCACCGCCGCGGTTGATCATGTCTTTTCGGCGGCCCTCAACCACCAGGTTGCCGTTGGAATCCTGCCGCACCATATCGCCGGTGCGGTAAAAGCCGTCAGGCGTGAATGCCACGCGATTGTGTTCCTCAGCCTTGTAGTAGCCGCGAACGGTATATGGACCGCGCGTCAGCAATTCCCCGACTTCACCTCTTGCGACTTCCTGCCCGTCATCGCCCACAATTCTTATTTCGTCGGCCGGAGAAATGGGCCTGCCCTGCGTATGGAGAATCACGTCGCGGGGGTCGTCCGGCCGGGTCATGTTGATGAGGCCCTCGGCCATTCCGAAGACTTGGACGGGCGTGGCGAAGGGCCACGTGGACCAGACACGGTCCGCCAATTCCGGCTGCATCTTCTGCCCGCCGACGCAGATCAATCGCAGCGAACTCAGGTCGTACTTGCCTAGGTGAGGCGAGTTGAGAAGGCTGATGAGCAAGGCCGGGCTTGCCGCAAGAGCCGTTCCTTTGTGCCGCTGGACGGCCTGAAAAACTGTTTCCGGATCCGGGGACGGGCACATGGCCAGGGTGCCGCCGACCATCGCTGTCCCGATCATTCCTGGAGCACTCAGAGGAAAATTGTGGGCTGCCGGAATGACGACCATGAACACGGTGTCAGGCCCCCAGTCCAGCACCCGAACACATTGTTTGGCGTTGTAAAGATAGTCAGCGGCCGTTCTGGGAATCAGCTTGGGGATGCCGGTGGTGCCTCCTGACAGCAGGAAGAGGGCGACATCGAAGGGATCGGTACGATAATAAGCAAGAACCTGAGGGTCGCGCGCGGGCCGCTCGATACAGGGCGCCAGGTAGGAAACGCCCGTATCATGGCCGTCGCCGGCGGCGATCAAACAACGCAGGCTGGGAACGGCGGCCTGGATCTCGCGCGCCATCGCCAAATAGTCGAAACCTCGATATGAGGGTGCGAAGACATAGCCCTTGGCGCCGGTGAGCTGCGCAAAGTAAGTCAATTCGGTCTGACGGTGTGGCGGCAGGCACATGATGGGAATCACGCCGACTCTGCGCAGCGCGTAAAACATCACCACGAATTCCCAGGTGTTGGGCAGTTGCAGCAGTACGATGTCACGGGGCTGCATACCGCACTCCAACAGGTGAACGGCCACGCGCTCGGAGAGCTGGACGATTTCACCGTAGGAAAGCTTCTTTTCGCCATCCGCTACGAAGGTGCGATCCGGATAGCGCGCTGCGGCCTCGCGGAGAGGGTCCCACAGAACTTTCGGTTCCCAAATACCCTCCTGAATGTAGCGCCGGGCAAAATCCTCCGGCCAGGAGGTGCAACCATCTAGCATTCCGAGGTCCTCAAGAGGAATTCACCACAGAGATCACAGAGAACACAGAGGAAATGAATTCAACCAATTCTGCTCCTCTGTGGGTTCTGTGATCTCTGTGGTGAGCTGCGTTATAGAAAGCGCCGGTTGGCTTTTTCATCAGGAATGGTCAGCCCCAGGGCCCGCAGCTTCTGGTCAACGTACTTCTTGTATTCCTGGCGCATCTCCTCGTTTCCCTTCTGCTTCAGGCCCCAATAGATGTAACGCGGCGTTCTCTTTGAGGTCGAGGTGCCGAAGGTGTCCAGGGCGGCCGGATACCAAGTATACAGCTTCTCCTGCACTTCCGCTTTGCCCTCGGGCGTCTTGCAGGTTTCCTGTAGGAAGCGGTAGCCCATATTGGAGTGGCCGTATTCGTCTTTTTCAATGGTGGGCGCCATGCGCGCCAGCGGCAGGTAACTGGAACTGCGCCATTCTCCGGCGTGAAACGCGCCGTTCAAATCGAGAAACAGGTTGAAAAGATTTTGATCGGTCCAGGAGTCGCGCGGGATGTGGAACGCGTAATGCTGAAAGGGCGTGTCTTTGAAGACCAGGCTCTTGTCCACCTCCATGACCAGGCGGTGGAACATGATGCAGTGCTTCATCTCCTCGGCGACATAGTTGGCCATGGTGAGCTTGGCGTCGTCATTGGGCGCGTATTTGCCAGCGTTGTCGAGGACGCTTTCAAAGAAAACCATGAAACTGCGATTGCCGGTTCGCTCGCCTTCATGGGTTAGCATGCGGACCAGCAGATCGCGGTATTCGTCGGGCAGCGGATCGCCGATATCGAAGGTGCGGCCGCAAGTTTCCATCGTAGTTGAAGACATGCTTACACCCCTATTTAGTTGAATGCCGCCACGAATAGGTATTTTCTGCCGGTGTTATGCCTCTGTCAATATTGAGGCCGCTCTTGCGCTAATCATATGAGCGTGACAACATCAGCTTTCATAGATGAGCTATCAGCTTTCAGCATCCAGCCACCGGCGCTGAAAGCTGATTGCTGTGCGCTGATAGCTAACCCAGGGAGAACGCAAGTTGAAGCCGGAATTCGGAATCGGCGTTTCAGCCGAATTGGAAGAAGTAACGACCGAAGAAATGGGTGTGCGCCACCTCGGGACGGGAGTAAGATCAGTGTTCTCGACCCCTTCCATGATCGCGCTGATGGAGCGCACCTCAATTCATTTGATCAAACCCTACCTCGAAGATGGCGAGGGCTCGGTTGGAACCAAGGTCAACATCAACCACATCGCGGCGACCCCCATTGGCATGAAGGTTCGCGCCAAATCCACGGTGAAAGAAATCAACGGCCGCAGGATTGTCTTTGCTGTCGAATGCTTTAACGAGAAGGAAAAGATCGGAGAAGGCACTCACGAGCGGGCCATCATTAACATCAAGAAATTCGCGGAGAAGACGTAAACGAGCCGCATTGAGGTCGGCGGCGGATGTCGAGAACGATGAGCCTACAATCGACATCAGCAAAACGGCACGAATTGCGTTTTGGAATTCTGCAATTCTCTGTCTGCCAGCTTTGCCAGCCACTAACAAACCCCAGCCTTAATGCGGTAGGTTGCAGCTCCCCGCAGCTTTTCCTGATAGGCGGGCGTTGGCTCCGGAACTACTCTGATCAGTTCGACTTCGCCGATGGAATCGAAGTCGCGTCCGACAAGATACCCCACGACTCCCCTCATGTTAGTTCAATCCCGTAATAGTTCGGGTGCTTTCGAAGAGTCCCCAGAAACACGTGTGAGTCCACCATGACTGGGCCGCGTTTCGCGGCAGCCGCACGCTCGCAATGCCAGTGTATAGGGGCGCAAATGATATACTGGCCGTTACTGCTGCAGTGCTGAGCATCTGCTATGCAACTATTTCGACTTACCCGCGACCTGATTGAGATCGAGTCGATTACCGGAAACGAAAAGAACGTCGCGCTGTACTTGAGGGACTATCTCGCCGCCATGGGGGCCGATGTCACGCTGCAGGATGCCGAACCGGACCGGCCCAACGTGTTTGCGCAATGGGGAAAGCCGGACGTTGTTCTGACCACGCATCTTGACACCGTGCCGCCGTTCATCGCGTCGCGAGAAGATGATCAGTTCATTTACGGCCGTGGAGCGTGTGACGCCAAAGGCATCATCGCTGCCCAGATCGAAGCAGCTTCGCGGTTGCAGTCGGAGGGAATCAGCGATTACGGATTGCTCTTTGTCGTTGGCGAGGAGCGCAATAGCGCCGGCGCTATAGCGGCCAACAGCAGCCCTGTGGGATCGCGTTATCTGATCGATGGAGAGCCAACGGAAAACAAGCTCGCGCTCGGCACCAAGGGTGTGTTGCGCGTGATTGTGGAAGCGACCGGCCGCATGGCCCACTCTGCTTACCCCGAGCTGGGCGATTCGGCCATTGAGAAGCTCATCGATGCGCTTGGCCGCATCCGTAAGCTGGAGCTGCCGGAGGACCCGGTTTTAGGCAAGACAACTTGCAATATCGGCACCATCGAAGGCGGCGTGGCTCCCAACGTCATCCCTGGCTCCGCGCGCGCCGAGCTCATGTACCGCACGGTCGTGCCCGGTGAGGAACTGGTGAGCGTTCTCCGGCAGGCAGTCGGTGGTCTGGCTCAGGTGAATATGACGTTTTACCTTCCGCCGATTCAACTCGGCACCATTGACGGCCTGGATACAACAGTTGTTTCATTCGCTACGGACATTCCGTCATTGACTGCATGGGGTCGTCCATACTTGATTGGCCCCGGTTCCATCCATGTGGCGCACACGGATAACGAGCGAGTGCCTAAGGGTGAGCTGGTGCAGGCGGCGGAGATCTATGCGAGCATGGTCAAGAAATTGAAGAAGGAGAAGCTGAGTTAAATCGGCGGGCACGTATGTTACGCGTAGGACTAATTGGCTGGAGAGGGATGGTGGGCAGCGTCCTCCTGGAAAGAATGCGCGAGGAGGGCGACTTCTCCGGTATCGAAGCAATCTTCTTTTCTACTTCCAATGTGGGAGGCGCAGCACCACAGGAGTCCGCGGGAGGCGCGGCGCTCCAGAACGCAGGCGATCTGAAACAACTTGCCGGCTGCGACGTGTTGATTAGCTGCCAGGGCGGCGAGTACACCACCGAGGTGTACGGCCCGCTGCGCCAAAGCGGCTGGCGCGGGTACTGGATTGACGCCGCCTCCACACTGCGCATGAAGGACGATGCTGTCATCATTCTCGATCCGGTGAATGGCTCCGTCATCCAGCAGGGGCTGGCGAAAGGCATTCGCACTTATGCCGGCGGAAACTGTACTGTCAGCCTGATGCTGATGGGCGTCGGCGCTCTGTTTCAGGCCGGCCTGGTCGAATGGATGACCACCATGACATATCAGGCCGCTTCCGGCGCAGGCGCGGCTAAGATGTTGGAACTCGTCAGTCAAATGGACTGCCTGGTTGATCCGGTGCGCAAGACGCCATCAGAAAACGCGCTGGAAGTGGATCGAATGACTATGCAGGTGCAGCGCTCGCCGTCATTGCCGAAGCAGGAGTTCGGCGTGCCGCTGGTGGGCAGCGTTCTGCCGTGGATCGATCGCGGCATGCCCGGCGGGCAGACTCGCGAGGAATGGAAGGGCATGGCGGAGACCACCAAGATTCTCGGCCTCGATCCGCCGGTGCCGGTGGACGGAATCTGCGTGCGCGTCGGCACCATGCGGTGCCATAGTCAGGCGCTTTGCATCAAGCTGACGAAAGATGTGTCGCTGCGCGATATCGAGCAGATGCTGGACGGTGCTAATCAATGGACGCGCGTGATCCCGAATGATAAACAATCTACTTTGCATTGTCTGACGCCGACTGCGGTCTCCGGCACGTTGAACGTGCCCGTGGGGCGTCTGCACAAACTGAACATGGGGCCTGAATTTCTGGGAGCGTTCACCGTCGGCGATCAACTGCTCTGGGGCGCCGCCGAACCGCTGCGCCGCATGCTGCGTATCCTGCGGAGCCACCTGGGAAAATAGTTCACCACAGAGACCGCAGAGAGAAAACGATAAAAAGAAAATAAGATCGTTGAGCTTCCAAAGAGCGCTTAAAAGTTTTCTCTGTGGTCTCTGTGATCTCTGCGGTGAAATACAAATTATGAATCTCGCACTGATAGGCTACGGCAAAATGGGCCAGATGGTGGAGCAACTCGCCACCGCGCGCGGCCATAAGATCACGTTCAAAGTGGACATCGAAGGCAACGAGCAGGGGCAGGCGCTCACGCGGGAGAACCTTGCCGGAGCCGATGTCGCCGTGAACTTCAGCACGCCCGATTCGGTCGTGCTCGCGATTGACAAAGTCTCTGCCGCAGGCGTGAGCATGATCGTCGGCACCACCGGCTGGACCAGCCGGTTGGAAGAAGTTCGCCGCATGATCAACGAACGCAACGTTGGCTTGGTCTATGGCTCCAACTTTTCCATCGGCGTGAATCTGTTCTTCCGGCTCGCACAACAGGCGGCGGAGATATTCCACGAATACGCCGAATACGATCCGTGGATTTACGAGATTCATCACCGCGCCAAACTCGACGCGCCCTCGGGAACTGCTCTGAAACTGGAACTGATCGTCGAGAAGGAGTATGCGGACAGGAAAGTTGTGCCCGCGAGCAATCGCGCCGGAGCGCATCCCGGCGAGCATACGTTGGGGTTCGACTCCGACGCCGATACGCTCAGGATCACGCACACCGCGCGCAGCCGTGTAGGTTTCGCGATCGGAGCCCTACGTGCCGCCGAATGGGTGCGCGGGAAAAAAGGACTCTATGAATTTGGGGAAACGTTAGAGAAGTGACGGGTGAAAGTGACAAGTGACAATCCCGTTCAGAGCCGCGTGTGGCGGCATGCGGATGCGCTTCTGTCTTAGGCACTGTTGAGATTTGGCGCTGGTGGCCCCGGGGGTGGTATCCGTTTCCTCACGGTCGCGGCTCTGATCATCGGTTTATCAGACCAACTCCACCTGCAAAATTGAACATCAAACGCACTTCCACTACAGTGCCCGCCGATCGCGCTTACAAGTGCCACTCCGCTGCGCATGTTATACTTACCTGTGGCCGGTGTGTGATCGGAGAATGCCTCCCAAATCGTTTTTCAACAGGGACAGCGCATGATTCATGAGATATTGCCCGTTGGGTGGCTGCAATGTAATTGCTCCATACTGGGCGACGAGACCTCCCGTGAAGCCATTGTCGTTGACCCGGGAGATGAGATCGACGAAGTTCTGGGCATTCTGGGCAAGCACCACCTGAAGGTGAAATATATCGTGATCACGCACTCACACATTGATCACATCGGCGGCGCCAAGAAGCTGAAAGAGAAGACCGGCGCTCCGGTATACATGAATGAGCGCGACCTGGAGCTGTACCGGCACCTGGATCAGCAGGCGCTCATGGTCGGTATGCCGACGCCGGAGACCACGGATATTGACGTGATGCTTCGCGACGGGGATGAACTTGAGTGCGGCATCATTCGAGCCGGGATCATGCACACGCCCGGGCATACGCAGGGAAGCATCTGCGTCCTGGTGCAGAACACAGCGCCCGCTACTTTGCTGGCCGGAGACACGCTGTTTCGCGGCAGCATTGGCAGAACCGATCTACCCGGCGGGAATTTTCACCAGATCATGCAATCACTGAGGGAGAAGTTGCTGGCTTTGGACGATGCCACGGTCGTAGTTCCTGGACATGGCCCCATCACCACCATCGGCCGCGAGCGGGACTCAAACCCATTTCTTCAAAGGTAGTGAACGCGCCAGTTCCAACTCAAGATGAAAAAGGCTCCGAAGACCACTATTCGAAGGAACTTCTGTTACGCCTGTGGCGCCGACAATCCGCAAGGCATGCGTTTAAAATTCAACGTTGATCCGGAGGGCCCGGTGGTGCGCGCCACATTCAGCATGGCGCACCGCTACCAGGGGCCGCCGAACGGCGTCCACGGCGGCATCATCGCCACGCTGGTGGATGAGGCCATGGGCAAGCTGAGCAGGGTGGACGGGGTGGTCGCGCTGACCGCCGAGTTAAATGTGGAATACTTACGCCCGGTGCCGCTCGGCCGCAAGATCATCGTAGAAGCGCGCCCGGCGCAGCAGCGCGGGCGGAGCTATTGGCGCGAGTGCACCATACATGACGCGAACGGAACGCTTCTGGTGCGCGGCAAAGGAAGATTCGTAAAGGTTGCAGCGCGAGATCACATAAACAACTACGAGTGATCTCGGTCTGCAGGAGGTATGCAAATGGACGAACAATTATTTCGACTGAAGACCGGCCTGGCGGAGATGCTGAAGGGCGGCGTCATCATGGACGTCACTACGGCGGAGCAGGCCAAGATCGCCGAGAATGCCGGAGCGGTGGCGGTGATGGCGCTGGAGCGCGTGCCCGCCGATATCCGCAAAGAGGGCGGCGTCGCACGCATGGCTTCCATTAAGGTGATCCGCGACATCATGAAGTGCGTGTCGATTCCCGTGATGGCGAAGGTCCGCATCGGGCACGTGGCGGAAGCGCAGATCTTGCAGGCGCTCGAAGTGGACTACATTGACGAAAGTGAAGTGCTCACGCCGGCCGACGAGGAGCACCACATCAACAAGCATGCCTTTGAAGTGCCGTTCGTGTGCGGAGCGCGTAATCTGGGAGAAGCGCTACGGCGAATTGCCGAAGGCGCGGCGCTCATTCGCACCAAGGGCGAAGCCGGATCGGGCAACGTAGTGGAAGCCGTGCGGCACATCCGGGCGATCGTGCGCGAAATCAAAACGCTTGCGGCATTGCCTGAAGAAGAGTTGATGGCAGAGTCAAAGAAGCTGGGCGCACCTTACGAACTGGTAAGAAAAGTCGCGCGCGAAGGGCATTTGCCCGTGCCGAATTTTTCGGCAGGCGGCATTGCCACACCAGCGGATGCGGCTCTTGTGATGCAACTCGGAGCTGAGTCCGTGTTCGTTGGATCAGGAATCTTTAAGTCGACGGATCCCGAGCGGCGCGCCAAGGCCATCGTGAAGGCGACCACGCACTATGACGATCCTGCGGTGCTGCTCGAGGCGTCCGAGGAGTTGGGTGAGGCCATGCGCGGCCTGGACATCGCGCAGATTGACGAAAAGGACCTGCTCCAGACGCGGGGTTGGTAACAGATGGCCGTGATCGGTATATTAGCGGTCCAGGGCGACTTCGACGCGCACAGCAAAGCGGTGGGAGCAGTAGGCGAGCGCTGGAAACTCGTCAAGAAGCCATCCGATCTTGATGGAGTTTCCGGATTGATTTTGCCCGGCGGCGAAAGCACAACTTTCTTGAAACACCTGGAAGAGGAAGGACTCGCCGAACCCATTCGTCAGTTCGCTCGGACGAAACCTGTCTTTGGAACCTGCGCCGGCGCGATTCTATTAGCTGAAACAGTCGAGAATCCCGCGCAGCCGAGCTTGGGTCTGATGCAAATCACGGTGCGCCGAAATGCGTATGGCCGGCAGTTATCCAGCTCGATCCGTACGTTGACTGCGGAGCCGGAACTGTCCGAGATCGGCCCGGAAGCCGGTACGCCGATGGAAGCGGTGCTCATTCGAGCGCCTGTTATCACGGCTGCTGGCGCGCAGGTCCGCACACTTGCACGCCTGCAAGGGGATCCCGCCTTGGTCAGACAAGGCTTTCTGCTTGCGGGGACCTTCCATCCCGAATTGACAACAGATACCCGCGTTCACCGTTATTTCTGTCAGATAGCGGCGCAAGTGGGCAAGAGCAGCAGCGTTTCTCCTGCCGAGCATAAATAGCGCATTAACAGGTATCGTCCGGTGCTGGCCTTGAAGTACCGCCGTATTACGGTGCCGAAATTTGTCAGGCCGGCGGCTACAAGCCGTCTGAATACCGTCGCCGCTGCATTATTGTTCGCGGGAACTGATCCTAATGCATTGAAAACAAGAACCATTTCTGCACGCTTTCACCGAGCAGAGACTTGGCTCAAGAATTGCTCTAGATGATCCCCGTTCAACACGTAGGCAGCAGCGTGCTGCACAGCCAATCACCGGATGGGAGCCGAATACTCAAGATGAAACTCAAGATGAAAAGGGAAGAAGGGTTCTCTTTGATAGAATTGCTCATTGTCGTAGGCATCATCTTGATCATTGCGGCCATCGCGATTCCAAATTTGCTGCAGTCCAAGATGGCTGCGAATGAAGCTTCCGCGGCGGCAGCTTTGCGAACGATAGCGACCGCTAACCTTACCTACTCGTCCACCTACAACGTGGGTTTTGCCGGTGGGTTGACCGCTCTTGGACCGCCCGCCGGTGGCGCCGCCATAGGTTCCGCAGCTGCCGACTTGATCGACTCCTCGCTCGGCGTCGATCCTGCGACAAAGAGCGGATATGTTTTTACGTATTTGCCGATCAATGAACCTGCGGCGGATTCGCCCAACGGTAGCTATTCCGCTACGGCAACACCGGTGTCGCTGGGCGCCTCCGGAAAGAGCACGTTCTGCATCGACAAGACGAACAAAGTCGGCAAGGACGTCAGCGGTGCGACGGTTGCCGGTGCTGATACAGGATGCGACTTCGCGGCGGACAAGTTCAGCCCGATGTAGCGTTCTCTAACGTTCGGCAAAAGAGGAGTTAGCAACTCCTCATTCGGTTTGGGCCTCCGCGAAGAACATCCCCGTCGCCACTCTTTTCGGGCTGCACAGACTCCATAAGCAGTTTCCTCGAACACCAACTTGCCAACGACCGCGTTAGTGTAACGACTCAACTGAAATCGACCCGGCACTGACCCGGCAGGCGTTTTCCAAAAAATGTGAAAGTAAGTTTCAAGGGCTGGAAAATGGCCTTAACTATTTGTGAGTGAATAAGATGGATATTGATTCTAACTTACTTTCAGATTTTGCCGTTTTTGGACACATCGCGGATCGGCCGGCGGCGCGGCAGCCGGGCGGTATCTGGCGAGTTTTCAATGCGTTCACGCGCCGTGCATGCGCCGTGAACGGGCCTCTCACACTCACTTACAAATCGCGCACATTTGGCCCACGTTGTGTCTATGACGCTCCCCGCGCGCGTCACCTACCCCCGACCGCAACTCGCGTGTAATAAGTCACTTACCAGCCATTTCCCACGACGTTCCCCCGCGTCCCATGTTTTCAACACGTTCTGTCCAAGCATTCTTGGTGCGATAGCTCGGCTGGCCGTATTTCTCGATGAGTTGCGGTTCCAAGCCCTGAAAGGCTGTCCAGCCATGGAGCCTTGTGTCACCAACGCCGTAAAGTTGGATGGAGCAAAGCCCCTTCTCCCCGGGACAGACCCTCTCTTCTTCCTCTTCGCCAAAGACGAACGCCACCCGGAATTCCAGCGGGCCAACCTTGTAGGACCGAATCGAGATTTTCCCGTCAACTTCCGCAGCGCCTTTGGCGGCGAACTCTTCCAGCACTTTCGCTTTTGTCATGCCCCACTTGGCGGAGCGCCAGCCAGCGACATCGGTTGGCGGCGCGGCGGGCGGCGATGCGGGCGACTGAGATGTCGAGATTTTCGATGGAACAGGCCTAGGTTCCTGTGCGGACTCTTGGCTTTGCGATGCTGGTGTCTGGCTATCATCTGGCTGCCTGTTCTGTGCTCCGACACTGGGAAAAAAGGCGAATGAGAGGAACACAACAAAGAGGCATAAGGTACGCATTTGGCCTCCCTTCTTGCCCCAAAGAATATGCCAGTGTGCCACTCCGTATCAAGCTCAGGTTTGCAGTGACACATTACCCGGCGGGAGGGCTATCCTTCCGTGTGCTGGTCCGGCCGCGCCTTTTCTCTTGGCACATCCCCTTGCCAGGGCAAAATCCTTATCTTGACAATCCATCCTGGAGTTGGTAAATTACCAACATGGAGAGTGTGCCGTGCCTTTCCAAGCCGGAAGCGGTTGACCTGCTGCGGCGGTGCCTGGAAGAGGGTGCGGTGATTCCGGGAGCGCACTTCCGGCGGGAACTCGCCCAGGAGGGGTTGAGCATAGCGGATGCCTGGCAGGTGCTCAGATCGGGACGAATTTACGATCCGCTGGAGCAAGACATCAAGACCGGAGAATGGAAGTAC
>JACPPJ010000031.1 GCA_016191085.1 Acidobacteriota bacterium
AAGCAACTTCAATCTAACCGATTAGGACAGAACAGTGCTCTCTAATTTCTGATTTCGGGTTCAATTGGTGTAGGTGTGAGCTCACGGGCAACGGTTGGCTGGGGGCCCTCAAGCTTACCGGTCAGCTTGAAGATACCGAATTTCAGGAGCGATTCGGACGCCTGAATGCGACGCTGAAAGGCTTCATAAAGCGTGAGTCCAACAAAGAGGGCTTTGAACAAACCCATGTTGTCGCCGCGAACGCAAAGATTTCTGAAGAGTGGCTGTACAACATCTTGGAGAGTCGCATCTGGGAAAAAGAACAGAACCGTGTAGGAGCCCGGTTTGACGAGTCCAAGACATGGGTCATCGTACCCGTTCGGTTCAATATGCCACTGCTCGAAAACCAATACAGCGGGTAGCCACGACGAAAGCTTTTGCCGCTGTTGTTTTGTCCGCCGGTCCAGCCTGTTCAGGCGGCGGGGACCTTCTCCTCATTCCGTATCGTAATGCTTGGATTCGAATTCTGCGGCGGCACGGGCAGCCCTTGAGCGAGCAGGAGCGACACATGTTCTTTCATGCCCCATCTCGCCTGGTACAGGCAATCCTCCACGGAATGGCCCGATTCCGGTGAAGCCTTCGAGGTCAGGTGAGTAGAAGCCGAAATAATCCAGCTCTTCGGTCGCCTCGATAACCAGGGAGTACGGTAAGTCGATCATATGGTCCTCTCATCAGGGCTTCTGGATGCCGGCGGCCTTCAGGATGGCATGACACGTCCCTGTGGGGACTTCTTTGGAGCCGTGATAGTCCACCCGAAGCAGCTTCGCCGATCCCGGGTTCCCATAGTATCTGACTGATCTTTTTTTTCACGAGACTGAAGCCGTTCTCTTCCAGCAATCGAATCAACTCGTCGAATCTCACGTGTTGCTCTCTTGCGCAAGAATATCACAGGCGTACTCCTTACCCTCAATCCGCCTCCGGCTTAGCTCCTACTCTGGCCACTGAACAGTCACTTGAATATATTGCTGGTTCACTGGTCGATTTCATCTAATCGTTGTGGATAAATGGCGGTGGAATTTCAGTTGACCCCGTGCACGTCGATAGGGCACTATTTTCTCAGAGTCGTTCTGTTTCATTGGCCTACTCAGTTAAGTGGCGGAGTGAATAACCGTATGCCGAAACCCTCTCCGAAACGGCTCCGTTGTGCGGCTTCCCGCACCAAAATCCTACTGTGGACCGCGGTACTGCTGGCTTCGGCGGCGCCTGCAATCAGCGTCGGCGAGGCGCAATCCAGCGCGCCGATTCTCCAAAATGCACCACAACGCCGGCCAGCCATCTCTCGGGCCGAGTTCTCTGAGATGGTGCGACTGTTCGCCGAGGAAGAGGGAAGCTTTTTCTCCGACAATTTTGTATCCAACGAGACGGGCTATCTCCACGTCATAGGTAAGCTGAAGCGATTGGGGGTAAGCGGCGGCGCTTACGTCGGCGTGGGTCCGGAGCAGAACTTCACGTATATTTCGAAAATCCGTCCCGAGATTGCTTTCATTGTGGACATTCGGCGCGGGGCCATCATCCAGCACCTGATGTACAAGGCGATTTTCGAGTTGGCCCCCGATCGCTCGCGATTCCTATCGCTCTTGTTCAGCAAACCGCTGGAAGGGAAGTTTGTTCCGGGGCGCGACGCTTCTGCCGGAGAATTGGTGCAGTATTTCACGACTACTCCTTCGCAAGACGACCTCTTCAATCAGAATCTCGCTACGATCCGCAAGACCATTGAAAAAGGTTTCGACATTTCCCTTTCGCCGCACGACGAGCAGTTGCTGAACCGCGTCTATAACGCCTTTCGCGAGGCGAACCTGCGCATCTCCACGCGCTGGTCGAGCGGAGCCTGGTATGGAGGATTCCCCACCTTGAAGGATCTGTTTCTGGCCACGGATCTAAGCGGCAAGAACGGCAACTTCATAGCCACGCATGCAGACTATCAATTCTTGCGCAATATGCACAAAAACAACCGCATCGTCCCAGTCGTCGGCGATTTCGCCGGCAAGAAGGCCCTGGCGGTCGTCGGCCACTATTTGAAGGAGAACGGCTATACGGTCTCGGCATTTTATACCTCGAACGTAGAGCAATACCTTTTTGGAGATCAGGTCTTCGATAATTTCGCCGAGAACGTCCGCAGACTTCCCATCAATGAGAAGAGCGTGTTCATCCGTGCAGCGCGCGGCGGGCGGCGGTACCGCAATTTCCGAATGACCACCGTGTTGCAGAAAATCTCCGTCTTCCTCAAGGATTTCGATGAGGGCGCTTACACCGATTACGGCGCCTTGGTCACCACGCATCACATCTTCGGAGACGAACCATGACATTGAGCTTGCGTTGCGGACCGCTGTTGCTGGCAGCCTCATTGGTTTTGGTCAACGGCCTGTTCGGAAGCCTGGCGGCGCAGAACACACCTGCTGCGCGTGCCGTCACGAAGCGATCTGTCACAGCCAACAAAGCCATAACGGCTGCGGAATTCTCGCGCATAGTGCGCTATTTTTCCGAAGAAGAGGGTAGCTTCTTTTCCGACAACTTCGTCTCAAACGAGACGGCTTATCTGCACATCGTAGACAAGCTGAAGGAACTGGGAGTAGCCGGCGGAGCCTACATCGGAGTCGGCCCGGAGCAGAACTTCACTTATATCGCCAAGGTCCGGCCCAAGATCGCGTTTATCGTTGATATCCGCCGCGGTGCCATGATTCAGCACCTCATGTACAAGGCCCTATTCCACATGGCGTCGGATCGTGTGCACTTTCTGTCTCTCTTGTTCAGTAAGCCGCTGCAAGGGGAGGCGCCGGGCCGCGATGCCTCGGCGACGGAGTTGGTGGACTACTTTAACAATGTAGCCACGGAGGACAAGGCGTACGAGGAGACCTTGGCCGCTCTCCGCAACATGCTCGAGCAAGATTTCGAGTTCCCCCTTTCCGCGCGTGACGGCCAGATATTAGAGCACGTCTACAGCGCTTTTCAGCGTGGCAATTTAGATATCTCGTTCCGGTTTGCGGGAGCAATGGGCGCTTGGTACGGCGGGTTTCCAACTCTGCGTGATCTGATGCTGGAGAAAGACCTCCGCGGCAAACAAGGGAATTTTTTGGCCAGCGAGAATGATTTTGGGTTCATCCGCGACCTGCACCGCAAGAACCGCATCATCCCCGTGGTGGGCGACTTCGCCGGCTCGAAAGCTTTTGCAGTGCTGGGTGATTATCTGAAAGAGAACGGCTACACCGTTTCGGCATTCTATGTTTCCAACGTGGAGCAGTTTCTGTTCGGCGATCGCGTATTCGGCGCGTTTGCAGAAAACGTGCGCAGGCTGCCGATTAACGAGCGCAGCGTGATCATTCGCTCGCTGCGGGTCGGAGCGGGTCACCCCGCCCATGTTCCAGGCCATCGCATGGCCACCGTCTTGCAGAAGATGCAAGTCTTCCTCGACGATTTCGACGCAGGCCGCTTCCCAGATTATTGGAGCCTCGCCGTCACCGATTTCATCACCGGCAACGAACCATGAGGGCAGCGGAACCCGCGGCCCCGAGGTAATGGGGCTCGTGCCTCTACCCTGTGAGCTACGGCGGCGTGTCTGCGCGCTCCGAGCTGGATTCAAACCAGCGCGCACGAGATTCACATAATGCGATCTGGGTTTGCTAAATTTGTCGTCCGGGTACAGGCGACAATATTTGCGGCGCACGCTGTGGTGTATTGGACCTGGACAAGCTTTTCATCCTCGGCCGACCCTCCAGGAATTTCCAGCGTCCAACTCATATTTGTACTGCTGTCGGTCAGCTTCGTCAGCGGATCGTTTCTGGCTTGGCGGTATTCTCACGTGATCGCAAGAGTGTTCTACAAGATTGCGGCCGTGTGGCTGGGTGCGCTGAATTTTTGCTTTATAGCGGCCTGCTGCTGGCTGATCTATGGCGCGGCACTGGTCTTTGGATACCGCCCCAGCCAGCCTGTTGTTGCGCAGGTACTCTTTGGCTTGGCAATCGCTGTCAGCATCTATGGCGTCGTGAACGCCGCCTGGACGCGCGTCCGCATGTGAGCGTGCAATTGCCGAACCTGCCCGAACCTTGGCGCGGCCGCGTGGCGGCTCTGGTGAGCGATACACATCTGGGCCACGTGAGGGGCCGTCGCTTCCTGCATCGGATCGTCAAGCTGTTGCGACGCACGCAGCCGGACGTCGTGTTCCTCGCCGGTGATATTTACGATGGCACCGCGGCTGATTGTGATCGTCTCGCCGAACCGTTGCGGGAGTTGAAGCCGCCCTTGGGCGTATATTACGTTACCGGAAATCATGAGGAGTTCACTGACCGCAGCAAATACATGAGAGCTATTGCACGAACCGGGGTGCGATTGTTGAACAATGAGAAGCTGGAACTCGATGGCCTGCAAATCGTGGGTATGCACTACTCCGAGTCGGTGAACCGGGATATGTTCCGGGCTGTGCTAAATCGGGTTGCCCTGGACCGCAGCCGTCCCGTCGTGTTGCTGAAGCATTCGCCCGATCGTTTGAAAATGTCCGAACAGGCAGCCATATCGCTGGTGCTTTGCGGCCATACGCATGGCGGCCAGTTCTTTCCGTTTACCAGAATCACCAAGCACATCTATGGGCAATTCGTGCACGGCCTAAATCGCATTGGAAACCTGGTAGTGTTTACTTCGGTTGGCGCAGGCACATGGGGTCCGCCATTGCGCATCGGACCCAATCCGGAAATTGTGCTGATCCGTTTCGAGAATAGCTACGCGCAACAGCCCGGAACGTTGTAAACTGTTTTGATTAGCGGAAAAGCAATTCCACATCCAACAGGGGTGAACGATGCGAACACAAACTCCGAAGCCTGTGCAAGTGTGCGGAAAACACGAATCCAGGGATCTGAGACGCGGCGTACTGTTTGTCGCGGCGGCGATGATTCTGATGGCGGGCCAATCTCTGGTGGCGCAGCAATTGACCATACCGCCTCGCGCCAACAACACCAATTACAGGAAGGAGCCATTCCGCATCATCGGGGATATTTATTGGGTGGGACATACTGAAATCGGCGCGTATCTGATCAAGACGCCTGCCGGTTCGATTTTGATGGACACCACTTCGCTTGAGCAGTCGGAGTGGGTGCGGGAAAACCTCGATAAGCTGGGCGTGAAGATGAAGGACATCAAAATCCTCATTAACTCTCACGAGCATGCCGAGCACATGGCTGGACTCGCCAAGTTCAAACAACTGAGCGGAGCGAAGCTGATCGCGTCGAAGCCGACTGCCGACCAACTCGCCGTTGGCGGGCGCACCGATTTCCGCGAGAACGGGAGCGAACAGTATCCGCCTGTCAAAGCCGATCAGATCATTGAAGACGGCGGCAAGGTACAGCTGGGCGGCACGGTCCTGACTGCACACCTCACGCCAGGACATAGCAAAGGCTGCACCACCTGGACGACTACGGTTGAAGAAGACGGCAGGAAATACAATGTGGTGTGGGTTTGCGTCATGACCCCTTCCGGGCCCGATCGCGCGCCGCTCATTAATAACGCAAAGTATCCCAATATCGTAGAAGACTACCAGCGTTCGTTCGCTTTTTTGACATCGATCCCATGCGATGTATGCCTGTACACTCGCGCAACCAACATGAAGCTGGCCGAAAAGCAGGCGCGCTTGGAGAAAGGCGAGAAACCCAATCCATTCATTGATCCCGCCGGTTGCAAACCCATCATAAAAGAAGCCGAAGACCTGTTCAACAAACTCCTCGCAGAGCAGCGCACAGCCGCAAAGATCCAGGAATGACGGGGATTCACTCCAGAAGGAGATTCTCTGTTGAAAAAGTGGGAAAGAAAGTAGAGGGTACTCCGAGAAGAACCGGGATAGCACTGGGGTAAGTAGTGGAGCAAGGATGGGATCAGTTGCGTGAGCAAATCCTGGAGCAGTTGATCGAGGCTTTACTGATAGCGGAACGGGATCGGCGGTTGCGGGAGCGGAAACAGGCCGCGAGAAGGTATAGATACGGTGCGCAAAGGCTGGCAGACCCTGTGGGGCGAACTGCGGCAGGTAAGAGTACCGCTCCTGCGAGGCAGCATCCAGCTTTCAACAGAATTGCTGGACAATGCCAGAACACCCGGCCAGTTGGCGAAACCCTGCCGTTTCTGTTACAATTTTGCTTCACTCGGGAGATTGATATGGCAAAGGTTTGTGAAGTCTGCGGCAAAGGACCGCGGTTCGGGAACAAGATCAGCCACGCTCACAACGTCAGCAAGCGGCGCTGGAATGTGAACCTGCATCTCGTGCGCGCTATCGTCAATCGTGGTCATGCCTGGATACGCGTGTGTACCTCCTGTATCCGCTCGGGCAAGATTGTCAAAGCTTAAGCGTTTTTTCGCCCAACTATCAGAACTACCTTTTTTTACGCCCACGAGAAACCGGCGCGGACGGCGCACCGTCCAACTTCAATAGTTACTTGAATTAACCGCCGCTTCGGCCAAGAGGTCCTATGCTCCGACTGTTACGCTTCTCTTCCGCGAGTGCACTCGTGTTGGTACTCAGCTCACTCCTTGGCGTGGGCACGTGGGTATCGCTGACCGGCAACACCCTACCCGCTGTCATGTACCGCGCGCCTTTGCCGCCTACAGGGTCTCCGCAACTGGTTTCTGTTGGGCTGCTGCCGCAGGCCCAAACCGAGGGCGAGATGTGCGAGTGGGTTCCGGCCAGCAGCCAGGAGCGGCTCGTGGCTATACCGCAGGAGAGGATGGCACGGACATCCACCGCAGCGGCCGAAGAAACCGGCCGAACCGCCGTATTGATAGAGCGCGCGCCACAACGAGTCATCAAGGATCCGTATCCGACCTACAGCGCGGTAGCGCTGGACCCCATTTCGCGTGAAGTCGTTTTGCAAGACGAGAATCTGTTCCAGATCGTGACGTTCGATCAGAACGCCAACACTCCTCCAACGGCAAACTTCACCGAGCCCAAGCGCATCATCGGCGGCCACAACACGAAAATCGAATTCAACTGCGCGCTCTACGTTGATCCAAAGAACGGAGACATTTACTCCGTCAACAATGACACGCTGGACACGCTGGTCATCTTTGACCGCTCTGTCAGAGGAGACCAACCGCCCACACGCGAGCTCCGCACGCCCCATCGCACCTACGGAATTGCCGTCGATGAAGGGCAGAATGAGATGTACCTTACCGTGCAGGACCCGCCCATGGTGGTGATCTACGACAAGAACGCGATAGGCAACGACAAGCCGAAGAGAGTGATTCGCGGCAACAAAACCCGCCTGCAAGATGCGCACGGAATCGCGCTTAACAAGAAGGGCGGCTTGATATACGTGGCCAATTATGGAAACTACGCCCAGTACAGAGACGGCGGCGGCAACAACCTGCCTGGGCGCAGCGATGACGACATGATCCGGGGCAGCGGCAAGTTTGCACCGCCGTCGATTGCCGTTTTCAAAATCGATGCCATGGGCGACACGGCTCCCATCGGCCTGATCCAAGGGCCAAAGACAATGCTCAATTGGCCCGCTCACCTGTTCTATGATGAACAGCACCAGGAGCTTTTCGTGGCCAATGACGGAGACCATTCGGTGTTGGTCTTCCGGTCCATGGATACCGGGGACGTCGCTCCTACTCGTTTCATCAAAGGACCAAAGAGTCAGATAAAGAATCCGACGGGCGTGGCGGTGGATTCGAAAACGGACGAGCTGTTCGTCTCTAATATGGGCAACCATTCAGCCACCGTTTACAAGCGCACCGCGTCGGGCGATGTGCCGCCGATCCGAACCATCCGCAGCGCGCCCTCAGGTGCACCCGCTCTCCAGATCGGCAATCCCGGTGCGGTAGCATACGACACCAAACGCGACCAAATACTGGTTCCCAACTGAGTAGCTCACCCGCAGATTGCGGCCTTCGCCAGGATGGCGAAAGGCGGAGATGCTCCCCAGCGCGTGATATTCGGCCAGGCTACCAACCTCAGCCGAACCATGCATGACATCCGCTACAGCGCCAAGCGCGATGAGATCTATGTGACCAATCCGTTCGGACAAGCGGTCTTAGCGTTCCGCGGCACCGCAAGCGCCAACGAGGCGCCGATCCGCGTCATCCAAGGACCCAAAACGCAGCTCGGCAGCGAGGATACCCTGGAGATCGATGATATACACGATGAGATCCTGATTCCCACCGAGGATCGGATCCTGGTTTATCCAATTGATGCGAACGGCGACATCGCGCCGCTGCGCGTCATCAAGCCGGAGAACAATTACTGGAGAACTGGCGGCGGCATCGCTGTGGATCCTATCCACAACGTATTAGTGACCGACGGAACACTGCCCGGAGAGGAAACCATTGCCAGCGGACGCGCTGCGCGCGCCAATCGCCGCGATAGTATTCTGATCTTCGACCGCACCGCAAACGGCGAGGTCAAGCCGCTGCGTGTCATCCGAGGGCCTCGGACCGGCATCAAAGCGATACGCCAGATGCAGATCTATCCGAAGAACGGGTATATCGTGATCGCGCAGATAACCGATGGCGCTATCGCGGAGCCGGAGGGGACGTTTGTCGGTGTCTGGAGCATTAACGACAGCGGAGATGTCCCGCCGCGCTGGAAGATTGAAGGCAAGCCTGGCAATGGTATGAAGAAACCGCGTGGCGTCGCATTGAACCCAAAGCACAAGGAATTAATCGTCTCCGATATGCGACTCAACTCCGTCCTGACGTACTATTTCCCGGAGATGTTCTAACGCCGCCGCGACCCGGAAGTAAATTAAGCTCAGTTCCGGGCGAGCAAAAATTTAGAGGGACGGCGCCGATTTCGATGGCGGGGCTTTGTGGATGCGTTCCACGTCGCGCACTCCTTGGATCTTCCGCATAGCGGTTATGAGGCGCTCCAGGTGCTTTTTATCCTCGATATCTAATGTCAACGCAATGGTGGCATCGCCGCCGCTCCCTACTTTGGTTTCAATCTTTCGAATGTTCGTCTTCTCGGAGATGGCCGCCGTCAATTCTTTTAGCAAACCGGGACGGTCTTTGGTGCGTATAGCAAGCTGCACCGCGTAAGCCTCTTCGCCGGAGGCCCACTCGACCTCGATCCTCCGCTCCACCTCGTAAAGCAGGCTCTGTACGTTTGGGCAGGTCTTGGAATGCACGGCCACGCCTTTGCCGCGCGTGATGTATCCAACAATTTCCTCGCCGCGGATCGGCTCGCAACATCTTGCGCGATACACCAGCATGTTGCCGTAACCCTTCACCTGAATGGCACCATCTTTCGATATGCCCAGCGCCTCGCTAAAGGTTTTGGCCAGCGACCTTTTCTCTGGAACATCTTCATGAACGTTTTCGGGGAAGATTTTCGCCAGTACCTGCCGGGGAGAGATCTTGCCGAAGCCCACGGCGCAGTAAAGCTCGTCAGCTTTTGGCCACCCTAAAGAGTGCGCCGCCTTGAGCAGATCATCCGCAGGAACCTTCTTCCAAGCGACGTGGAAACGGCGGCTCTCCTTTTCGAGCAGCTTCTTTCCGAGCTCGATGGCATTGGCCTTTTCGTTAGTTGTAATCCAATGTTTGATCTTGTTTCGCGCGCGCGACGATTTGACAAACGCCAGCCAATCGCGGCTGGGGTGAGAGCCTTTCTGCGTGACGATCTCGGCGATGTCGCCGCTGCGTAGGCGATGACGCAAGGGCACCAGCTTCCCATTCACGCGAGCGCCCGTGCAGGTGTTTCCCACTTCAGTGTGGATGGCGTATGCGAAATCCACGGTAGTGCCGTCGCGAGGTAATACGATGACTTTCCCCTTGGGTGTGAAGGTGTAAACCTCGTCCGGATACAGATCAATCTTCAGCGCAGAAAGGAATTCGGCCGGATCGGACAACTCCTGCTGCCATTCGATCAACTGCCGCAACCAGGCCATGCTCTTTTCGTCGGCGGGCGATGAAGGGCCGCCCTCCTTGTATTTCCAATGCGCCGCGATGCCTTCCTCAGCGGTGCGGTGCATCTCTTTGGTCCGGATCTGGACCTCGAACGGCTGGCCGTTGCTGCCGATGACGGTTGTGTGCAGCGATTGATACAGGTTGGGCCGCGGCATGGCGATGAAGTCCTTGATGCGACCCGGTATGGGAGGCCACAAATGATGAATGACACCAAGCGCCGCATAGCAGTCATTCACGCTCTCCGTGATGATGCGCACGGCGAGCAGATCGTAGACCTGGTTCATCTCCGACCTTTGTCGCTTCATCTTTTGATAAATGCTATACAGCCGCTTGATGCGCCAATCCACCGCGGCTTGAATGGCGTTTTCTTTTAACTTCTCGTCAATGGTGGAAGAGACTTCCTTCAGGAAATCCTCACTGGCCCGGCGCTTGGCTTCCACTTCGCCCTCGATCTCCTGATACGCGATGGGGTCAATGTAAGCGAAGGCGAGGTCCTCGAGCTCACCGCGGATCTTCCCCATTCCCATGCGGTGCGCCAGAGGCGCGTACAACTCGAGCGTTTCCTGCGCGATCAGCTTTTGCTTCTCCGGAGGCAAATACTGTAACGTGCGCATGTTGTGGAGCCGGTCGGCCAGCTTGACCAGGATCACCCGCAAGTCGTCAACCATGGCAAGCAGCATCTTGCGAACGTTGTCGGCCTGGCGCTGCTCTCTGGTAGTGAAATTCAGGCGGCTGATCTTGGTGACGCCTTCTACCAGGTGCGCGATTTCCTCACCGAATTTCTCGCGCAGTTCATCAACCGTTACGCTGGTATCTTCGACAACATCGTGCAGCAATGCAGTGGCGATGGTGGATACGTCCATGCGCAGGTCGGCAAGGATATGTGCCACTTCCAGGGGATGTGTCAGATACAGCTCGCCAGAGAGACGGACCTGCGACATGTGGTAATGTGCCGAGAATTGGTAGGCATGACGGAGCAGGTCGAGGTTCTCGTTCGGCCGGTTCCGCTTAATTTTTTTCAGCAGGTCGCGAAACTTCGTCAATGTAAGAAGATTCGTTGAGAAGGCCTGCCGAAACGATGTTGGTAACGAGGTGGACATAAATTAGAAGCGGCTACGGCCCCGCCCGCCCGGAAAAGAAAAAACCCTGAGAGGCACCAGCCCCTCAGGGTTCATTATAAGCCAGTAGCTACCGAGGAGAAGAGACTTACCCCTGGAGAGTACCAGGTGCCTTGGCGGCCTTCTGCTTCTTGATCTCCAGTGTCTTGTCCATCCACGAATCAGCAGTCTTGAGGTCCGCGTCCCGCATTTCGGGCGAGTCCGCCAAGTCTGCCTTCTCGCGATAGAGCAGGTTGAGATAAGCCATGGCATCGTCGTAATCGGGCCGCAGCTCAATGGCCTTGTTCAGCGAGTTCATGCCTTCTTCGATAAGAGGTAGGTTCCTCTCGGCGAGCGCCTGCCGCTCTTTAGCATCTTTGATGGCCTGGTCGGGTGGTATCTTCAACCGTGTCTTCAGCTCGATACGCGGTTGGTACGCCAGCGTCCAGTCGATCACTCCCACCGAGTACCAGGCTTCGGGATTGTTCGGATCCACCGCCAGCTGCCGCTTGTAATACTCTTTAGCCTCGTCCATCCGTTTCATCTGGAAGTACAGGTTCGCAATGCCGGTGATGCTGCCGACATTGTTGGGATCGTCCCGCAGGACCTCGTGAAATTCGGAGATGGCCTGCTCCGCGATCTTAACGTTCTCTTCCTGCTCCGAACCAGGCACGTACTGATTGGCGTAAGCGGTGGCGAGATATAGCTTGGCATTCAGTAGCGTTGGATCGAGGTTTACCGCGCTTTTAAAGTGCTCAATGGCAAGCTGATATTTTCCCTCTTTATAAAACGCCACACCCTTATTCAGTTGATCTCTGGCTTGCAGTTTTGCACACCCGGAGGCGGACAGTAGCAGGCCAGCTACAATAGCGCATGCTAGCCACACGTTCTTTTTTAGTAAGTTCATCCTGAGACTCTCCGACTGAGAATTGCCCGTTGCGGCTGACGGGCCTCCACAACTCAGCCGCCAGTCAGCCGTCGCTCGGCGGCTTTCGAGTGGCCACGTTCAATGGATTCCCCGCTTAGTTACCCTCTTCAAGTCTTTGAGTGATCAACCCGACCTTGTCTATGCCGGCGCCCTTGGCGATATCAATGACAGTGGCGACGGACGAGAACATGACGTCGGGATCACCCTTGACGAAGATCACACGCTCGGCACGGGTTTTGAAAATATCAATCAACCTGGAGCCGAGTTGGTCAATCGTGACATCATCCTGGTTAATTTTCAGCCGGTTGTCTTTATCTACCGAAACCACGACGGTACGGATATCCGGCTCATTTGCCTTATCTGCATTCGGATTGGGCTGGGGCACCAGCGCATCCAAACCTTTCGGGACCAAAGGGGTAATCACCATGAAGATGATCAGCAGAACCAACAAGACGTCGATGAGCGGCGTCATGTTGATATCTGAATTAACTCCCTTGTGCCCTCCGACTGCCATTGACATAACGATTCCTCCCTAATCTGGCCGCGCCTGGTGTGGTGAGCGGCGCCCACCCTGTAACCGGATAGGCGCGCGTTTAGCCAGGAGCGGAGCGGCAGCACCCTGGCTCTTAAAGAGCCAGCCGTCTGGCCCTCTCTTCCACTTTCTCGGTGAGAAGCCCGAGTTGGTCTACGCCGGCGGACCGCACCTCGTCAACAGCTTTGACCACCGTTTCGAACTTAGCGCGCGCATCGCTCTTGATGTAGACGGTCTTGTCTATACGCTGCGAGATCATGTCGCGCACCTGGTTCGTCAGGTCTTCAAGTTTGATCTGGTCGCTGCCCAGGTAGATTCGGCCGTCGCGTGTAACAGCGACCACGACGGCGTCCTCTTTATCAGCGTCTGGCATAGAGCGCGGATTGGCGGATCTTGCCAAATCCACGCTAACGCCCTTTTGCAACATCGGAGTGACCACCATGAAGATGATCAGGAGCACCAGCATGACATCAACCATCGGCGTGACGTTAATGTCAGAGGTCACATCCTTTAATTGTCTTCCGATTGCCATGAAATACTCCCTTATCTCTTCACAGCGTTGGCGGTGCGCCGCTTAATGAAGTAGTCCACCAACTCCGACGATGAGTTGTCCATCTCCACGTCGAAAGCTTCCATCTTGGACGTGAAGTAGTTGAACAGCCACACGGCCGGAATAGCAACGAACAATCCGATAGCCGTCGCCACCAGAGCTTCGGAAATTCCGCCGGCGACCGCCGCCAGACCTGTAGATTTCTCACTCGAGATGCCTTTAAACGCGTTGATAATGCCAACCACCGTTCCGAATAGTCCCACGAAAGGGGCAGTAGCACCGATGGTAGCCAGACCGCTGAGTCCGCGCTTCAACTCCGCGTGAACAATTGCTTCGGCGCGATCCAGTGCCCGTTTGGAAGCTTCTATCTCTTCACCCGAAAGCTCTGCGCTCGCCTGGTGTGCCTGAAATTCCTGCAGCCCTGCCGTAATGACTTTGGCAAGATGTGATTTCTTGTGCCGCTCGGCAACATGAATGGCCTCTTCGATCTTGCCATCGCGCAACGCGCCCGCTACAAGTGGAGCAAACGTGCGCGATTGATTGCGGGCGGCGGAGAACGCCAGCCAGCGATCAATCATGACACCGATCGACCACGCGGACATGATGAACAGTGAGATCACGACGAGACGTGCCGGCCAGCCCATCTGACGCCACAACGCGAGCGGATCCCATCCTACCGCCGCGGCTTCCTGCAATAACCACATAGCTGCCAAATTTAACTTCGCTCCTAACATTTTCGGTTCTCCTCCTCAAGAGCCATTGGCTCCGTTGATTCTTGGCTCCGGCTCGCTGCTGGAATGGCGAGGACCGGTTTATTTTCGGATCGTGACCTAAATACAACTGCCGCCCGGGGCCGCACTGCGCGTGACAATTACCCGCCCAGGGTGAAATTCACATCGACCGTAGTGACGACTTCGACAGGAACGCCGTTCAGCAAGGTAGGCTGATAGCGCCATTGCTTCACAGCCTCCAGGGCCGCCTGAATTAGCAGTGGGTGGCCGCTCACTACAGTCAAATTCTCGATTCTGCCGTCCTTGCTGATTACCGCCTCTAGCTTGACCGTGCCCTGAATTCGGGCCTGCCTCGCCAGGGGAGGATAGACCGGTTTGGGTTGTGCTACGAGCTTCGCTCCTTGCACGGCGCCACCCACGCGGATACGTTCCGCTTGCGGCGGCGGAGGCGGCGGAGGCGGCGGCGCGGCAGCGATCAAGCCGCCCAGAACACCGCCGGTAGCTCCTCCAATCGGTCCGGTTCCCCCGACTACGCCGGATGCCAGCGTTGATGGCGGGGGCGCTTCTTCCTTAATAATGGCTACCTGTTTGGGGATAACCTTTGGCTGCACCATCTCCTGCGGGGCGGGTGCTACCTTGGGTTTAATCACTACCTTGGGTGCCGCAGCCGGCGGTGGCGGCGGCGGAGGCGGAGGCGGGGGGGCCATCAGGAACGTGAGCAACTCGCGCTTCGGGAGGGCCTCCGTGTAAATCAGGGGAATCAAAATCATGATTCCCGTTATAACGCATTGGAGCACGAACGAGGCGAAGACCGTGAATTTCTTCTTGGTCTTCACTCTACCCGCTGATTCGAAAAGACTGTCTTCAAACATCTCGAGCTACCCTCTGCACCCTCCGAACGGGTGCCAGTGATTCAGACTCCAACTCTGCAGCGCCGCATTGCGGCATATCACTATTGCAACTCTAATTCACATTCGTCGATCTGTAAGAACCACTCTCCCGGGCAGGCCCAGCCGGAACCAACGACGCCACGGCTGAAAACTCGTATGGCACTGAACGGTCCCACAGAGTAATCCAAATTCCCGCGAATGGCAACAGGTCTTTTGCCCCGAGCGCACTCACGCCTTTACTTTCGCGCCAGCTTGTGCGCGTCTGGCCCTGGCCTGATCGCGCTCCATAGCAACGACCCTGCCGCCGCGCCTGTCCCGATTATTGTACTCCTGCCAACTCGCAACCAGGGTGCTGGCCACCGCAATCGACGAATAAGTTCCCACCAGGATCCCGACCACAAGCGTAAACGCGAAGCCGCGCAGAACCTCCCCACCGAATAACAACAAAGCTAGCACCGAAAGAAAAGTCAAACCGCTGGTCAAGGCCGTCCGGCTGAGCGTCTGGTTAACGCTCAGATTCACAATGTCCGAAATGCTGTCCCTCCGCATCAACCTTACGTTCTCGCGGACACGGTCGAAAACCACGATTGTATCATTCACGGAGAAGCCGACCAGCGTAAGTAACGCAGCGATGACCGTGAGCGTAATCTCCTGATTGAACAGCGAGAGGAAACCCACGGCGACGATCACGTCATGAAGCGTCGCTATAACCGCGGCAAAGCCATAGATCCACTCGAACCGAAACGCGATGTAAATCAGCATGCTCGCCAGAGCCAGGAGCGTCGCGTTCAGCGCCTGCTTGCGCAGCGCCGCGCCCACCTTGGGGCCGACGATCTCTACGTTGCGCACGGCGAAATCGGAGAGCGTAAAACTATTCTGCAGGGCTGCGACAACTTGCGGCGTTACGCCCAGTACTTGGCGCACTTCGTCAAAACTGCCCAGCAACCCGCTCCGCGGCGGCGTATCGCGATACTCGAGGATGCTTTGCGCCAACTGCCGGATCTGGTCGCCGGAAAGCGCATTGCGCACGGCCTCATCGGCCGATAACTGTTCCACAACGGAGGCAGCGCTGGCCTCATTCAAACTGGGTTTGGCACCCCCGCCAAATTCCTTCCTCAAAGCGTTTACGATCGACTGCTTGCCTGCCTCAAGATCCGTCTCGCTGGTGGATGACAGATCCAAGCCCACCAGAATCTCAGTTGAGTTCTCCGCACCATATCTTTGCAATGTGCTATTGCGTAGGCCCTGCGTATCTAACGCGGCGCGCAGGCGGTCGAGTTGCGGCGCCTGGCGGAACTTCACGTGCACCATGGTCCCGCCTCTAAAATCAATTCCATAGCGCGGGCCGCCCTTGACAAGCAAGGAAGCCACGCCCAACCCGCTCAACAGGAGAGACAGGCCGACAAAATACCACTTATTACGGATCCAATCTATCTTCGGATTGCGAAAAAACTCCATCTTTCCACTGCTCGATCCGGAGTGCCGCGGTTCCAGCCCACAGAACCTGTCTATGAACTCTTTAGACACTCCATAAAATAAAAAGTTCCCAGCGGGAAACGGTCGCCCCGGCCGCTTAGATACTGAGCTCCGCCGCGCGGGGCTTCCGTCGCAGGAGATAGTCGAAAATCACTCGGGAAACAAAGATCGCGGTGAAGACGTTCGCTACCAGGCCGATGCTCAACGTGACCGCAAACCCTTTGACCGGTCCCGTTCCGAACAGGAACAGGAAGAATGCCGCGATCAGGGTCGTCGCGTTCGTATCGATGATGGTGAGAAATGCTTTGCTGAAGCCCGCATCCACACTGGAGACCACAGTCTTCCCATTGCGCAATTCTTCGCGAATGCGCTCAAAGACAAGGACATTGGCGTCCACCGCCATACCGATGGTCAGAATCACGCCAGCGATGCCGGGCAGAGTCAGCGTAGCCCGAATATACGCCAGCGCCGCCAGGAGGATTATCAGGTTCAGGAACAGAGCTACGACGGCATTGATTCCGGATACACGGTAATACAGCACCATGAAGAAAATGACTGCTGCCAGCCCGACCAAAGAAGCCACTATTCCCGCGCGAATCGAATCTGCGCCCAGTGAAGGGCCCACGGTCCGTTCTTCGAGATATCGCATGGAGGCCGGCAGAGCACCTGCGCGCAATACCAGTGACAGATCGCTGGCGCGCTGCTGGCTGAAACGGCCGGTGATTCGGCCGGAATCGTCAATGCGGCTGCGAATCGTGGCAACGGACTGGATTTTGTTGTCCAATACGATAGCCAAGCGGTTCCCGATGTTGTTCTGTGTGAAAGTGCCGAAACGGCGGGCGCCATCCGCTGTCAGTTTGAAGTCTACTTCGGGGCGGTTGTTTTCATCGCGCCCCGGGCTGGCTGTCCGCAGATCACGGCCGGAGACGGCAGGCATGCGGTTGACAAGGTACCATTCGTTGGCAACTGAGCCACTAGCGCCTTCAGGCCTTTCTACCGATTCCAGCAACTCCGTTCCCGGCGGGAGGACGCCACCCAACTGCGAAAGAGCCTGCTCGCGAGAGGGGTACGGGCCGTCCTTGACCTCGGTGATCTCCAGCATCGCCGTCGTCTGCATGATCTCTTTGACGCGGGCAGGATCGTCAACGCCCGGCAATTGCACCAGGATCTCGTACTCTCCCTGGCCACGCTCCTGGATCGTCGGTTCACTCACGCCCAGGCTATCAATACGGTTTCGGATAGTCTCCAGAGCCTGTTGCAGGGTGCGTTCGCGGAGCTCAGCGGAAGCCGGTTTGCGCAATGTTAATTGATAGGCGCCACCTTGCGTTTGACTGTAGGTCCAGGTCGGCTCAGTTTGATCAATCGCCTCTCGGAAGGCACTGGTCTGCTCGACAGGGATCCCTTGCACCAGGATTCCACCATCATCGTGGATATCGACGGCATCAATTCGCGTTATGTCGCCGTAGGTTATTTGCTTCTGCTTGAAGGTTGCTTTCAGCCGTTCGATGGTCTGATCGGCCTCCGCATTGATGGCGTCGTTGACCATTACCTGAAGGACCAGGTGGGTGCCGCCGCGGAGGTCCAGGCCAAGGCGAATGCGCTGCTGCAAATTCTCGCGCAACTCACGCCCATTCTTGGGAATCCCGAAGATTCCCCACAGGCATACTAGAATGATGACGACTATAAAGACGGTTCTCTTGAGAAGATTCTGAGCCATTCCTTACCTAACTACGTAATTTTACTGCTCCCCGCTCTCGACGGTTCCGATTGCACTGCGCAAGACTTCCAGCTTCACTTGGTCTGGGGGCACACGCAGGACTATGTACTGATCCTTAATACCGACAATCGTACCGTGAATTCCGCCGTTGGTAACTACCCGATCACCATTCTTCAAACCAGCCAGCATCTGTTGCAACTTCTTTTGTCGTCTTTGATTTGGCAGGATCAGGAGAAAGTAGAATACCAGGAAGATCGCAACTATAGGCAGCAGACTCAGAAATTGACTGCCAGTGCCATCAGTTTGCCACAGAACTTGGCCCCAAAGCAACTCTTGCTCAGCCCCCTGTTTGTCGATGCTCGAATTCTTGCCGGCTCGCTCTGCGGAACCCACTGGGGTACCCAAAACCCAGCGAGATTTCTCTGTCGATACAAGCCGCAGCGTTTTTAGCACCACGTGCGGCCCTACGAAACTTCCCCTTGCACCCGATCGCTGAAACCTTTAAGGAAGCAGGAAAAGTTACCAGCCGCGATAGTCTGACGTATATTGCGCATAGTGTCAAGGTAGAAAAAGAGATTATGGCAGCTATTCAGTATCGCGCCAAGCATCTCACCCGAGACAAACAGGTGCCGCAGGTAGGCCCGGGTGTAACGGCGGCACGTCGGGCAGCCGCAGGACTCATCGGGTGGCCGCGTGTCCCGGGCGAACCGGGCCTGCCTGATGTGCAGCCTTCCGTGAGACGTAAATAGCATTCCGTTGCGGCCGTTGCGCGTCGGCAGCACGCAATCCATCATGTCTATGCCTTGCGCAACATAGTGAGGTAGCTCCTCGGGCAGCCCAACACCCATGACGTAGCGCGGCTGATCCTTGGGCAAGCATTCGGTCGTGGCTCCGACAAGCTCGTATGTTAACGTACGGGGCTCCCCGAGCGACAACCCGCCCAGCGCGTAGCCGGGGAAGCCAATCTCAGTCAGCCTTTGGGCGCATTCACGCCGCAACTCAGGAGAGACGCCACCTTGCCCGATCCCGAACAGCGATCCCGTCGCCGGGTCTTTGTCGTTGATGCAAAGTTGCTCCCAGGCCTCCTTGGACCGCACTGCCCAGGTGAGCGTGCGCTCCATCGCCCTTTGTGAAATCGCATGACTCACCGGGTATTCGGTGCACTCGTCGAGTACCATCATTATGTCGGGACGAAGCGCAGACTGGATCTCCACTGCCCTCTCCGGCGAGAGCAGATGACGAGAGCCATCCAGATGCGACCGGAATTCCACACCCTCGTCGGTGACCTTCCGCAGATCCCGCAAGCTGAACACCTGGTACCCGCCGCTGTCGGTCAGGATTGCTCCCTTCCACGACATCAGCCGGTGCAAGCCGCCGACTTCGCGGATTACCGCCTCGCCTGGGCGGAGATAAAGGTGGTACGTGTTCGCCAGAAGAATGCGAACACCTAATTGCTCCAGAATGTCTTGAGTGAGCCCCTTGACTGTACCCTGAGTGCCAACCGGCATGAATACAGGCGTCTCAATCAGGCCGTGAGCGGTTTGGAGAACACCGGTGCGAGCCTTGGTTTCAGCATCGTGGTGGGTGACGGTGAACTGGAGAGTAGGCATGGACGGGAGAGCGCTCAATCAACGGTGGTCATCGGCGAGGCCATATCCGCAGCGCTGGCATGGCCGGCAGCTTCCGCATAGATATCCAGCACCTTGCTTACTGAGCGGTCCCAACTGAAGCGTTCGACCTGCCGGCGGCCCTTGGCACATAATTTGGCACGCAGATCAGGATCCAGGAGAACCTGCTCGATAGCACGCGCAATCTCGAAGACGTTTTCCGGATTGACCAAAACGGCGGCGTCCCCTACGACTTCGGGTAGCGAGGAAACGTTGGAAGTCACCACGGGCGTTCCCTGCGCCATTGCTTCCAAAGGCGGTAATCCGAAGCCTTCGTGCAGCGAGGGAAATACGAACACCTCGGCGGATTGGTAAAAGACACGCAATATATCCACAGGCACGAACCCCAAGAACCTGACCTCGTGCTGCATGCGAGTGCGCAGAACGGCGCGGCGCAAATCGGAATGTTCGCTGATCTCGTCACCGATAATCAGCAGCCGCAGGTTCCTGTATACGGGATGCTCGCGCAAGCGGCTCTTGACCGCTGCGAACGCCTCGATCAACCTCGGCACGTTCTTCTGGGGCTTGGCACTGCCCACGTATAACAGAAACGGATCGTCCACGCTGTAGCGCTCCAGAGCCCGCAGCTTGTCTTCTTCCGGGCAAGGGTGAATAAAACGCTCGTCGATAGCGTTCTCTACCACTGTGATACGGCTGGACGGCACCTGCAAAAGATCTTCCAGATCACGCTTGGTCGCATTAGAAACGGCTAGTATGCGATGCGCTTGGCGCACCGCGCGCTGCACCAGCCGCCACCGTATATTCTGCTTAAAACCGCGCTTGGAGTCGTACACAAAATCGGCAACATCGTGGACCGTCATTACGTACTTACAAGGCACCAGAGGCGCCAGGTGGAGATGAGGAATGTGAAGAACGTCAACGGCGTGATTCTGCAGTAACCTATAGAGTTCCAGATGCATCCGCAAACCGTCGTGGCCGCCCCAGTGAATCAGACGAAAGTTCTCATTACCGGGGATGGCTCCCGCCGCGGCTGCCTTCTCCAGTTCGCCAAATAGAATGTATTCGTTTTCGAAGTCGCGGGCCGCAAGCGTCTTGACGAGGTTGCGGATGTAGGTGCCGATACCAAAATCCTGAATCCGCCGGATATCAATCGCGATTTTCATTTTCGATTAGATCCGCCGGCATGGACCGGCAGCCAGGTTCGGCGCGGCAGCAATCGGCGGCTCATAGCTGCGCCGTTACACTGCCGATCGCGCCATATGCCAGCGGTAGAGCGGGAATTCCTCCGCAAGCTGCAACACCTGCCTGCGCACTCCCGCAATGCGCGCTTCGTCCTTGGGATCGCGCAGCACTTCTGCGACCCACCGGCCGATTCGGCGCATCTCCGGCTCTTTCATGCCGCGCGTGGTCACCGCGGGGGTGCCGACTCGGATACCGCTGGGGTTCATCGGCTTGTTGGTATCAAAAGGAATGGTGTTCTTGTTAACCGTCATGTTCGCGGCATGCAGCGCCGTCTCGGCCTCTTTGCCTTTCACGCCCTTGGAGAAAACATCCACCAGCATCAGGTGCGTATCCGTGCCATTCGAGACCACGTGGAAGCCTTCCTGCATGAGTGTTTCCGCCAAGGCTTTCGCGTTAGCAGCGATCTGCCGCTGGTACTGCTGGAATTCCGGCTGCATTGCTTCGCGGAAGCAGACCGCTTTGGCCGCGATCATGTGCACCAGAGGTCCGCCCTGCAGCCCCGGGAATACTGCCTTGTCCACCTGCTGCGCGTATGCCGCTTTGCACAGAATCAAACCGGCGCGCGGCCCTCGCAACGTCTTATGCGTAGTGGTCGTGACGATATCCGCGTAGGGAACGGGGCTGGGGTGAACTTTCGCGGCAACCAGTCCGGCGATATGCGCCATGTCTACCATGAGCAGAGCGCCGGCTTTGTCGCAGATCTGCCGCAGGCGTGGGAAATCGATGATGCGTGCGTACGCCGTCGCCCCGGCCTGGATAAGCCTAGGCTTTTTCTCAATGGCCAATTGCTCCAGCGCGTCGTAATCAATGGTCTCCGTGTCACGCCGCACGCCATAGGGAACAACCGCGTAGGTCTTGCCGGAGAAATTCACCGGGCTGCCGTGCGTCAAATGGCCGCCGTGCGAGAGGTCCATCCCCAGGATGACATCGCCGGGTTGCAGCACCGCCGCGTACGCCGCCATATTTGCCTGGCTGCCGGCGTGAGGCTGCACGTTGGCGTGCTCGGCCCCGAACAGCTCTTTGGCGCGCTCGATTGCCAGAGTCTCGGCGCGGTCCGCCCACTCGCAGCCGCCGTAATACCGCTTAGCGGGATAGCCTTCGGCGTACTTGTTCGTCAAGACGGAACCCATCGCCTCCAGCACCGCCTGGGATACGAAATTCTCGCTGGCGATTAGCTCCAGATGTGAGTGCTGCCGTTCCGTTTCACGCTCGATTACCTCGGCGATCTCCGGGTCAACTTCGGCCAGCGGCCGCGACATTCGCTGCTCAATCTCGTTTAGCGACACATTTCCCCCTTACCAGTTTTCCTGCTGATGATGCATTTTAACATTGAAACCAGACCCGAGCCTCATGGCATGCCGGCCCGCCGATATTCAAACCCCCGGGCTCACGAATAACACTTTGTTTGCCGTGACATATGAATGCCATTACACTAATCACTGCGGAAACGATTCCTGACTACATTTGCGGGAGATCATCATGATCGCCCTTTCGGCGCCCTGGCAGATTGCTTCGACATTCGCGCGGAACTTAGGCCGTCGGCGAGGGCTGATTTTTAATCTCGTGGTACGCGACTTCAAGCAGCGGTACATCGGCTCGTCGATGGGATGGTTGTGGGCGGCGGTGCATCCAGTCGTGCTGCTCGCCAGCTATACGTTTGTGTTTGCGGTGATATTCAAGGTCAAGTTGGGACCCGAGGCGGGCACCTCGAATTTCGCCATTTTCCTTTTCGCAGGTATGCTACCGTGGCTGCTGTTCCAGGAAACCGTGCAGCGCTCGGCCAACTCGATCGTGGATTACGCCAACTTGATTACGAAATCCGTGTTTCCGGCGGAGTTGATTCCTATCGCCATTTTTCTATCCAATCTGCTGAACCATCTCGCGGGCCTGCTGATTTTATTCGTTGTGGTTCTGATCGCCACGCACCAGCTTAGTCCGGTCGTAGTAATATTGCCGCTCTATATCCTCCTGCTCGGCCTGTTTACGTTGGGCGTGAGCTGGCTTGTTTCCAGCTTGAACGTCTTTTTGCGCGACACCGCGCAAGCGCTGCTGATTGTGCTTACGTTCTGGTTCTGGTTCACGCCGATTTTTTTCACTGCGGACCGCCTGCCGCCGCAGGTTAGGTTCTTGGCGGTATGGAACCCTTTGGCAGCGGTGGTCAGTGCCTACAGGGACTGCATTTTGCTGGCACGATGGCCGTCCATGGCGGAACTCGGTCAATTGGCGGTGCTCTCGATTGGAACGTTTATATTGGGCGGCTTGTTCTTCCGCCACAGCAAGGGCGCCTTTGGAGACGTATTGTGAAAGGATCCACCACAGAGAACACAGAGCACACAGAGATTGAAGAATCTAAAATGACAGAAAAGCAGAGGCTGTTGAAGAATGGCATCCGGCGTTTCATCAATGGCGTTATTTAGAAAATCTCTGTGCTCTCTGTGTTCTCTGTGGTGAAAGGCATTTGACCCAATGGGTGCTGTTCACATTCGCGGCGTGTCGAAGAGTTACCCGATCTACGCGCGTCCTGCGGACCGCTTGAAGGAACTGCTCACCTGGAACCGGCGCTCATACCATCAAGACTTCTGGGCACTGCGTGATGTGTCATTAGAAATTGCCAAAGGGTCCACGTTCGGACTTGTCGGCGAGAACGGGTCGGGCAAGAGCACGTTGCTGCAATTAATCGCCGGGATTTTGAAGCCCACCCGCGGCTCGCTGCAAGTTGAAGGGCGCGTGTCGGCGTTGCTCGAGCTTGGTTCGGGGTTCAACGGCGAATTTTCCGGCCGCGAGAACGTGTTCTTGAACGGCGCGATCCTGGGACTCAGTAACAAGGAGATCGAGCGGCTTTACCCCGCGATCGAGTCATTCGCCGAAATAGGCGACTTCATCCGCCAGCCTGTAAAGACGTATTCGAGCGGCATGATGGTGCGTCTTGCTTTCGCCGTGGCAATTAATCTCGATCCTGACATTTTGCTCGTCGATGAAGCGCTCGCCGTCGGCGACATCTACTTTCGCCAGCGCTGCATGCGCAAGATCCATGAGCTGCACCGCCGTGGAGTCACCATCATCTTCGTGTCGCACAGCGCGGTCGATATCAAGAGCCTGGCTCAAGAGGTCGTGTGGCTGGAGCACGGGCGCATGGTTGAGCAGGGCGATCCTGATCGGGTTGTCACAAAATATCTAGCCGCGATGGTCAGCAAGGACGACCGCTACCGCAAACAGCAGGCGGCCGATGCCGAGGTCAAGCAACAGAGCCCGACCGCCGCGGTCGTTGCGCCGGAAATTGTCGAGCGCATCCCCAACATTGATTTCCGGTACGGTAACCGTGCCGCCGAGGTGATCGGCATCGCGGTCCTGAATGAGCAGGGAGAAGAGCTGGCGCTGTTGCCGCAAGCTGCGACCATCGTCGTGCGCATCAGCCTTCGCGCTAACGCGGAGGTCGCCATGCCGATTGTGGGATTCCTGATACGCAACCATCTTGGCATCGAGCTCGCCGGAACGAACACGGCTCTCGAAGAGGTGGAACTGCCCGCCTTCAGCCCGGGCGATGTCTACACCATAGACTTCCACCTGAAACTGCCGGAGCTATATCCGGCGCACTTCTCCTTCACGCCCGCCATTGCAACCGGAACTCTGGAGGCGTTTGACATGTGCGATTGGGTGGACAACGCCATCAGCCTGCAAGCGGAGAAGGGCCGAGCCGTCTACGGCTATCTCCACTTTCCTTGCCATGTCTATGTGAACGCGATCACTCCGGCGCGGGTCCGCGCAGGAGGCGGGCAGCCGTGAACTTCACCGGTGAACGTGTCATTTTGGGTCAGGGCGACCAGGACCTGATCAATGAGCATTTGGCGCGATATTATTTTGCGCAGCGATTCTCTTCAGGAAAGATCGTGCTGGATGCCGCCTGCGGTTCCGGGTATGGCTCCGCCATGCTCGCGGAAAACGCGAAGGCCGTTGTCGGTGTGGACATCTCACAAGAAGCGGTGGACTATTCCCGCGCGCACTACACCGCGCCGAATCTGCGTTTCAGCACCGCCGATTGCATGGTGCTTCCCTTCCCCGGCGCTCACTTTGATTTAGTAGTCGCGTTCGAAATCATCGAGCATCTGCACGATCCCACGGCGTTCCTCAAAGAGCTCGAGCGCGTACTGAACCCCTCCGGGCTGCTGATTATTTCGACTCCCAACCGCCTCTACTACACCGAGGAACGCGGCGAGATCAACCCGTTCCACGAGCGTGAGTTCACATATTCGGAATTCGATGAAATTCTCGCGCGATTCAGTCATTGGTGCATACTCTGCGAAGACCACGTGCCGGGGTTGCTGATTGCGCCTCCAGGCGAACGACCTGTGTTCTCTTCGGCATCGGATGTGGTCGCCGGGCGCCCCGAGATTCGGGAATCGGGAATCGGGATTCAACAGTCTCAATTCTCCGACTTCCGAACCCCAATTTCCGATTCCCGTTCGAGGGAAGAGGCGCAACGCGGGGCTTACTTCTTCGTAGCTGTGTGCTCGCACGAGCCGCTGGATGCCGTCGCACCGCTGCTGTATCTACCTTCTACCGGAAACGTCCTTCGAGAACGGGAGAAACATATTCGGGACCTAACAAAGCTTCTCGCCGAAGCGGACGCCGAGGCCGAGCGCGCCAGGACCGAAGCTCAGCTCGCGATGGCCGCCGAGCAACGCGTCCGGGCCGAGGCACAACAGAAACTCGACGCCAAAGAGGCGGAGGTCGCGGAGCTACGCCCGCGTTACGAGGCCCAGGTCGCCGAACGGACCGAGTGGGCTCGCAGCCTGGATGCCGAGTTGAAGCAGAAAAGTGAGTATCTGGCACAGCTACAGGCCGACTATGACAGCAAAGTGCAATGGGCGGTCTCGGTCAACAAGGACTTGGAACAGGCTCGGGCCGCGCTGCAGGCGCTGCGAGCTGAATTCGAAGAGCGCACCGCCTGGGCGCTGCAGTTGGATTCCGAAGTAAAAAAGCTAAGGACGGAACTCGGGCTCTTAGTCGATTCGCGTTGGTATCGCCTGGGAAAGAGCCTGCGCGTCAGTCCTGTTCCGCCCTCTGACCAGCGGTGACGGAATCGTTGGATTATGGGCAGGACCTTACATATCCTGAAGCAAATCGCGAAGCTGCTCTTTCTGTGCGCGGCCCCGCTATTGCTCCTGGGCATGTTCGTCGGTTTTCTCGCAACCGATCTACTGTGCCGTCTCACGCGTCTTTTCTCCGTACACCGTCCTGCCGAACTTGACTCCGACGGTACTCTGGACTCTCCTCCACGAAGCGCCAGCATCGTCATTCCCAACTGGAACGGGAAGGAACTGCTGGCAAAGTTCCTTCCCAGCATAGTAGAAGCGACTTCGGAGCAAGACGAAATTATTGTTGTGGACAATGCCAGCACGGACGGCAGCGCCGAATTCCTGCGGCAGCGTTTCCCGCGTGTGCGCGTGATCCAGACGGAGCGCAACCTGGGTTTCGGCGGCGGGTCCAACTTGGGAATTCAAGCCGCGCGAAACCGCATCGCGGTCCTTCTGAACAATGATATGCGCGTGACGCCTGATTTCCTGCGTCCGCTGCTTGACGGATTCACCGACCCCGCCGTGTTCGCGGTCAGCTCGCAAATCTTTTTCAGCGACCCGAGCCGCCGGCGTGAGGAGACGGGCCTCATCTCCGGCCGGTTTGAAAAAGGCTTTGTCAGGGTACGTCATGAGGTGGACCCGGACATCCCGACACTCTACCCCACGTTTTACGCGGGCGGCGGGTCAACGGCATACGATCGCGAAAAGTTTCTGGAACTGGGCGGCTTCGATTCGCTCTTTGAGCCGTTTTATCTAGAGGACACCGACCTTTCCTATGGCGCGTGGCGGCGCGGGTGGAAAGTGTTTTACCAGCCTGCAAGCCACGTGTTTCACGAGCATCGCGCCACCATCGGGAAACACTACTCGCGCGCGGCGATCCTGGCCTACTTGCAAAAAAACTACGCGCTGATGGTGTGGAAGAACATCCATCGCTGGCGCTGGCTCGCGTCACACCTTGTTTACCTCTACGGTCACATGGCGCTGTGCTGGGCAGGCAAAGAGACCGATACGCGCACCACTATTGGTTCATTTATTCTGGCCCTGAAGCATTTTCCACGAGCGCTGCGCCAGCGTTTTCATGCGCTGGAGCGCGCCACAATCAACGATCCCGCCGTATTCGCCCGCACCCGGCCTTCGATCTTCCGCGACGTATTTCAGAGCCGTGAGGGAGCGCGCGCGGGAACGAATGGCAAGACGGAAATCCGAGCCCCTTTGACACCGCTTGCCTCCAACGGGCCAACCAACCGCCCGCTTAACATCCTTTTCGTCTCCCCGTATTCAATGTACCCGCCCATACATGGCGGCGCCGTATTTATGCTGGAGGCGATCCGCGAACTCGCCAAGCGCCACAATATTTTCGTGCTCATGTTTGTGGACCGCGCCGAAGAGGTTGAGCCGAACCGCTCGCTGGAGAGCTTCGTGCGGAAGGTGGACGTACACGTGCGCCGCTGGAAGCAGCGCCGCAATTTCGGCCTGCGCTCCAATGCCGAAGAAACTTTCCGCGATCCTCAGTTCGCGGCGCTTCTCGACAAGGCGGTTTACCTCTACGATATTGACGTCATCCAATTCGAGTACGCGCAGCTCGCGCAGTACCACCTGCCGCTGGAGCACACGCCGCAATGCCTGTTCGAGCACGACGTTTACTTCCACTCGGTCTCTCGCCAGTTGGCTTCGGGCCCAGGAGGAGTGTTTGTAAAGGCCCGGGAATTTGTCGAGTGGTTGCGGGCGTTGCGCTTCGAGGTCTCTGCCGCCGAGAAGTTCGACGCGCTCTTCACCTGCAACGAACATGAAAAGCGCCTGCTGGAATCATTTCTGAACGGGCGCCAGCCGCCGGTGTATTCCGGAGTCCACGTCGCGATTGACGTCCACAGCTATTCCTACCACGGCGGTCCGCGCCGTCCCGACTCGCTGCTGTTTGTGGGAAACTTTCAACATCAGCCGAACGTGGACGGACTGCTCTATTTCTGCCGCGAGGTGCTGCCGCTGATCCGCGCGGCGCGGCCAACGGTGACGTTCAGCGTGGCGGGAGCGCATCCCCGCGCTGAAATACAACGCCTGCTGCCCACCGTCGGTGTAGAGTTTCTAGGCCAAGTGCCTGATATCCGCGACCCGCTCTCCGAATATGCCGTGTTCGTTTGCCCCATCCTCACCGGCGCGGGTGTCCGGGTGAAGATATTGGAAGCATTCGCCGCCGGCATCCCGGTGGTCTCCACGCCTCTGGGCGCCGAAGGCATCGCGGGCGAAGATGGCACTCATTTTCTGCTGGCCAACTCCCCACGCCAGTTCGCTGACCAAACGCTCCGCCTGCTGCAACACCCCGAAACGGCCGCCGCTATGGCAGCACAATCCCGCGAACTTGTGGAAGAACTCTACGATTGGCCCGCCGCCGCCATGCGACTAGAAGGAATTTACCGGGAGCTGGTAGCCACCCGGAATGGCTGATACGCGGGCGCGGGCCGGACACTCTCCCGCACCCGCGAGCTTAGCGGCCTAGCACTACCCCGCCTAGCACTGCGACCCGGTGCCACAGTCCTGCCGGAGCGTAGATGCTGCTGGGGATGGGCGTCAGATAATCGCGCACCTCGAACTTGGTCGATATGAAAGGCAGCACTCGTTTCTCTATCCCGCCGCCGAAGGTGCCCACTGGCGCTGTGAGTGTTTCGGGAACTCCCCTCGGGAACGGGACTTCCACCTGACTTTTTACGTCCACCGAGAATCGGCTGAGGCCAACTCCACCAAAACCGTAGGCTCGAAACCCGAAGAATCGCGGCGTGTTCAGACGGGCGTCGAATGTAACGGTGTGCGACTCGAGGTCCACCAGCGCTCTCGATCCGAACGCATCGCCGCGGCGCAGATCCAGCTCCGGCGTAGAGTGGCTGTAGTGAACACCGATCCCGATGAACGGAAGAAAACCGACGCCGCCATCAACTGCGACGATGGACGCGTTTGAGAATCCGGCGCGGGTAATTCCGCCGATTATTCCGGCGGGCGCGCTCGCGCTCAGGTCTTGCGGCAGCAGCCCGCCTCCGGAGACTGCTACAAATTGCGCGCTTGCGGCGCTAGCAAACAGCACCGACGTAAGAATCAGGTACTGAGGTTTGAACAGGTTCGATAACAGCTTCATGAGTCCTCCAGTGGTGACCTGTATCTGATTCGATTATGACATTGGTTGGGCATCGATTCAGTTGCCGCTGCGGGACTCGCACGTGTGACATTACAGTTACGAGTGACGCTCTCGGTGGCGGACCGCTCCCTTGCGGTCGCGGCTCGGATTCAAGCGGAGCAGGTCAACGCCGTCCTGAAACTCCCGGCGCATCTCTTTGGTCCAATGATCGGTTTCGCGCAGCGGCTTGGGAATGCGATAGCCGTCGCAGCAGGCGAGTGTTAGGCGCACCCCGGTGCGCAGCGAAACGCGGTGCCCGCAGGAAACAAAGATTGGCCGCACGCCGTCGCGGGTGCGGAGCGCCGTGCCGATGACTTCACCGCGATGTCGCAGCGGCGACGTGGAGCCTCGCGCGAAACCGGGCATTTCGTAATCGCCGATCAGGACAGATTTGGCGCAGCCGATCGCGGGATTATCCAGCACCAAACCCAAATGGCAGGCCAGTCCGGCGCGGCGAGGATGCGCGTACCCGTGGGCGTCGGCAAGAATCAGGTCAGGACGCCGCGAGAGCTTCGCGAATGCGTGGAGCAGCAAAGGAATCTCCCGGAACGACAGCAGGCCCGGAATGTACGGGAAGCTCAGATCAGCGCAATACGAGGCGCGCTCCAACTCCTCCAGCTTCGGGAACGAGTAGACGATGACGGCGGCGAACCCGGTGTTTTCACTCAGGGCGACGTCGGCTGCCGCAACAGTGCGGACGCGCCCCAGGCGATCGCTTCGGTTGACCATCGGCGCGATGCGCTCCTGCAACGACCGCGCCTCAGATGGAGTCACGTTGAGCTTGGCGAGTTCGTTGCGATCAACCAGCAGTGCGGATGTGATGGATTGAGTCAGATTGAAAGTCGATTTGCTGTCGGAGAGCTCCAGCCCAGGCGGGAGAGCCCTGGGCTGGAGCCACATGGTCAGAATATCTCCGGGAAGTGATACGTCATTACGGCATTGACGTATTTATCCGAGACAATTACTTCCTTAGTCTTTGGCACCACCGTGATGCCGCGCACCTGCCGCAGCATCTGGTTCGGGCCTCCTATCATCCACCGCGGTGGAACGTCGCCGTTGTCGGTTTCACTCCACACGCCAACCCAGTTGTTGGGAGACGATTTCTCCCGGCTGGGCATTCCGGCCAGAATCATCTTTGTCGGCGGGTAGACGGTGATCAGGGCTGTGAGCAGGATCTTGCTTTTGGGACCGAAGATCTGCGCCTTGGGCTTGACGTTGCCGTTGTCCGTCCGGTTGAAGATGAGAATGTGGCCGTTTCTGCCGCTCTCTACGGCGCGCTCGTCTCCCTTCCGGGGTCGCTGGCCCGAAGCAATGAGCAGATTGTTGACCGGATCGACAGTCAGAGCAGTGGCGCCCAACATTGTGTCAGGCCCCTTGATGGTGCGGATCGGTTTCACATTGCCCTCAGCGTCACTGGGAAAAACCAGGATGGTGTCCTCCAGCGGAATGAAGACCTCTTTGTGAATCGGATCGAGGGCGAGCCTCGCCGGAGTGGTCATCTGCGTATCGGGACCCATGATGATGCGGATCGGCTTCTCGTCTCCGTTCGCACCGCCGCGGTAGGTCATGATCGCCTGGGCATAGAACTGCGGGATGACGATCTCATCCGTGATGGGGTTGTAGGCCATGTCGTGGATCGTGCGGGTGATCGCCGAATTCTGACCTGCGATTGAACGGGTGGGCTTGGCATTTCCGTTCGCCAACCTGGCGAATGCCGCGATCTGCGGATGAGCCACTCAGTTGGCGACGAGCAACTCGTCGCGCTTGCTGTCCCAGGTCAGCGTGTGCGGATTGCCCATCATGGGAGCCGGAGCCTCGATGGGCCCGCTGCGGATGACGCGCAGCGGCGGTGCATCGCCGGAAGCGCCCAGCTTGTACACGGTTGCCGTGTGGTTGCCGAAGTTGGCCACCCAGAGCTCCTGATTCTTCAGGTCAGCGAAAACGCTGGTCGGATTCTTGATCAACGTCTTGGGTCCCTTCAGGACACGGATCGGAGCCACATCGCCGTTCGCATCAGCCTTGAACACCAGCACCGAATCCACCGGATCGTTCGCCACATACAACTCGCCGCGTTCATGATCAATGCTGAGCGCGGTGGGCCAGTTGAGCTGTGTGCGCGGTCCCTGGATGACCCGGATCGGCGGGGTATCCCAGCTAGCGTCGCGTGGATACACCGTAATGGAAGGCGGCATGAACTTGCCGGAGCCTGGCACTGCATCGTTGCGGCCAACCGGCCAGTTGTCTCTGCCGATGCCGCGATTCAGCGTACCGCTGTACTTGCCGGATGCGGGCCGTTTGTGGACGTTTACCGAACCCCAGTTGCTGACGTAAATCTGGTCCGTCTTGGGATTATATGCAATGCCATGGGGATCAGCCATGAGAGTACGCGGACCTTGCAGCGTACGAATGGGCGAGTCCTTACCCGTCGCCGTCTTTTTGAACGTCACCACGGCGGCATCGTCCTGGACGGTCAGCATCAACTCCTGCGTCCTCTCGTCCACCGCGACTCCAAACGTGGCCATCGGCGTATTGAGATAGCGCGCCGGCTTAGCGTTGCCGTTTGCGCCGTGGGGAAACACAGCCATCTTGCCGAGCGTATCGTTATTCACGGCGTAGATGTCGCCGTTGGCGGGGTCGATATAGAGAGAGCATTGGAACTCGATCTCGGTATCCTCGCCGTGGATCATGCGCTTGGGCTCGCTCAGCTTGGCATTGGGCGGAGTGTTCTCGAGGCGGTCATAAGCGACGATGCGAAACTTGTTCTCATCCGTCATGAGCACTTCATTGTGGATGGGGTCAACCGCAACGGCGCTGAAGGCACCCCAGGGGTCATTGATGACTCGGATCGGTTTCCGTCGTGACGCGGCGAGCTTTTCTGCTTCGGTCACATCCGCGGCGGGCGGCGCAAATTGCTGCTGGAATGAAGCGAACAATGACGAGTTGGCGGCGCTGGCCGGTTCCCACTCGCACCTTTCACCATCGGCTTGCGGCAGCGGCTCAACCGAAACTAATTGTGGCTGTCCTGTGGCCTTTTGTGCTGGTCTCAATTGACCGCCCGCGCCCCAGAGTACAACCGTAGCAATGAGCGCGAGGAGAGCTAATATGCCGAGTCCGCCCGCCCTGTTTCGAAACAAACGTACACGCGCCATTCGTATTCCTCCTTTAATCCCAGCCGCTCCGCTATTCAATGCTCCGTAAAAGACCTTCCCCGTTGGCCGCCATTATACATCAGGGCTGCGGCCGGTTCCGGAATTTGACGCTTGAACTCCATAAACTCGTAACAGTTCGCAGGGACAGATCGTCTATCGTATAGTAGCTGAGTTAAGCGTGTGCTCATTGCGGCGCTACGGAGGTTTGTTATATGCATTGCAATTCGTCTGGAAAGGCTCTTCTGACCATCGTCGCGGTTCTAATCGCAACGGGCGGCTTGTGTCTGGTATCCGGAACTCAATTTCAATTCGGCAAAGACCGCCCCAACGGCCAGCCGCGATTGATTGCGATTGATCCGCTGCCGCAAGCCGACGGTGAGGTTTGTGAGTGGCAACCGGCGAGCTTCAGCGCGCCGCAGGGGCAGGCCGGCACATCCTCTCCCTCATCTGCAGCAGACGAGGCGAAGAAGTCGGAGGTGGAGAAGCGCAAACCAATCAGGACCATTCGCGACCCTTACGCGGCATACAGTTCCGTGGCAGTGGATCCCGTCCACAATGAGGTGGTGCTGACGGATGAGAACCTTTTCAACATTCTAGTTTACGACCGCCTGGCGAATACTCCTCCTAACGCCAAAATGACCGAGCCCAAACGCATGATCGGAGGGCTGAATACCAAAATTGAGTTTCAGTGCGGGCTCTACATCGACCCGACGAACGGCGATATTTTCGCAGTGAACAACGACACGGTGGACACGTTGGTCATCTTCAACCGGCAGGCCAAGGGCAATGTGCCGCCTACGCGCGAGCTGTACACTCCACATGGAACGTTCGGTATCGCCGTTGACGAGCAGGCTCAGGAAATGTACTTGACGGTGCAGCACGACAGCGCGGTGGTGGTATACAAGAAGTACGCTACGAAAAATGACTCGCCTCTGCGCCTGTTGCAGGGCGACAATACCATGCTGGCAGACCCGCACGGCATCGCCGTTGATCCGAGGACCAATGTGATCTTCGTGGCCAATCACGGCGCGACTCACTCGGTGGATGGGAAACTGAGCGAACACACAAGGCGGCCGAATTTCCCCTTGGAGCGAGCGTTTGCCGTGCCCGGATCGGGCCGCAGCCTGCCTCCTTCCATCACCGTGTACGAAAAGAACGCGTCGGGCGACACCGCTCCGATACGCGTGATCTCCGGTCCGAACACACGAATGAATTGGCCCTCCGGCCTGGCCGTGGATTCTGATCGCGGCGAGCTTTACGTTGCAAACGATATGGATGATTCGATCCTGGTCTTCGACATCACTGCCGAAGGCGACGCGGCGCCGAAGCGCGTACTGAAGGGGCCGGCAACCATGCTCAAGAATCCTACTGGCGTGTTCCTCGATACGAAGAACGACGAGCTGTGGTCCGCGAATTTCGGGAATCACACCGCGACAGTGTTCAAGCGGACGGCATCCGGCAACACACCGCCGTTGCGCGTGATCCGCAGCGGACCTACCAACGAGCCATCGCTCGGCATCGGCAACCCGCACCCGATTGCGTACGACAGCAAGCGCGAGGAGATTCTGGTTCCCAACTGAGTGGCGCACCCGCAGATCGCGGTCTTCGCCAGGATGGCGGATGGAAACGCGGCGCCCACTCGAAAGATTGAAGGACAGAAAACTCTCCTCGGACGCACCATGCACGCGATCGCCTACGATGAGGTTCACGATGAGTTCATGGTCCCGCAACAGTTCGCCCAGGCAATTCTGACTTTCCGCGGCGCGGCAAGGGGCGAAGAGGCTCCGGTGCGCGTCATTCAAGGCTCTAAAACCCAGCTTGTCTCCCTGGACCGGCTGGCCTACGACCCCGTGCATGGAGAAATCTTCGTGCCCGAAGGTGAAAAGGTACTGGTGTTTCCGCGCGCCGCCAACGGCAACGTTGCTCCCGTGCGCGTGCTGGGCGGCAAGGGCTCCTCATTACGCGCCAGCGCTGCTGCCGTGGACACAGTGCGTAATCTGCTGGTCGTGATGGGAGGCGAGCGAAACGATCCGCGGTTTGAGATTTACAACCGCACCGATGAAGGCAACGCTAAGCCCCTGCGTGTGATTGGCGGCCCCAAGAGCGGGTTCCGCCAACTGGGCGGCCCATTTGCCGTGTATCCGCCGAAGGGCTGGATCATCGCTTCGGATCGCGGACACGGAGAGCTGGTTTCCGACATAGCGTACGTGGGCGTCTGGAGTGTGGAAGACAACGGCGATGTGCCGCCCCGCTGGAGGTTCGGCGGACCGAACGGAGTGTTGAAGATGCCCCGCGGTATAACCCTTGATCCCAAGAACAAGAACGTCCTTGTCAGCGATAAGCGTCTGAATGCGGTGATGACTTTCGCCTTCCCAGAGCTGTTTTAGCGAACTTCGGTAATAGGTCGCACAGACGGCCCGCCTGTACCCACGACGACAGCCCCCATTATCCTGGGAGCCGGGCGTTTCGCCCGCACATGGACAGCGGGCAAGATGCCGGCGCTCCCGAGAGCTGGCTCTGGCGCGCGGTGCTCTGGGCCGCATAACCCTCACATTTTCAGGTTTTTCACTCAACACCAGGGGTATTTGGCCCAATCTCCGCTCGTGAGAGCCCCACCCAAAAGGTAAAGCTATTGAGGGCACGCTGTTTCATTGGAAAAGCTCCTTTGGTAACGCAGTTGCTACTCTTTAATATGGAAGCATCCCGCCACGGAAGGCGTGCATATGAACATTCTTTTGGCCATTGACGATTCAAAGTACTCTGAGGCGGCTGTCCAAGCGCTCATCAACCAATTCCGGCTCCAGGACACCACAATTCGCGTCGTGCATGTTACCGAGCCGATTACGTTCGCCTTCCCACCGGAAATAGCCGCTGAATATGCCGCAACACCTCACTTAACCTTGCTGCGACAGGACCAGTTGAAGAAAGCCGAGGCTTTGGTTCAAGCTGCGGCCGCCAAGCTGCGCTCGGCGAACTTTAATGTCGAAACAGCGGTGTATGAGGGGGACGTCAGGTCGGAGATCGTCGACTTGGCATCCCAATGGCCTGCCGACCTGATCGTTGTGGGTTCGCACGGGCGTAAGGGCCTAAACCGCTTTCTCATGGGCAGCGTTTCGGAGTTCGTAGCGCGTCATGCGCCTTGTTCCGTAGAGGTGGTCCGCGCAGCGGCGTGACGGCAGTCAACGAGCGGCGATTTGCGAGTGAGCGTCTGGCCGGGACCCTCTTCCGGCAACACTGTCCTGGCAGTACGGTTCGGTGATTGGAGGCTCGTTTCGTGTTAACCTTTCTGCCATCCCGCTCCCACCTGGATTCCTTCTATCATTTGGATGCGGATCCTGTCCCGACAGCCTGTCGCGGTCTGGCTTGCTTTGTCGCGCGACACCTGAATGCGCCGGCATGGCGGGAAGCGACGGCCCACAGCGAGCGCGTATACTGCCTGGGCAAGTGTTATGCGGCCCCGGCATGCACGGACGAGGATCAGCGCCCCCGCGTCGAGGTGCACGCATCCACACCGGTGCTTCTAGGCCGCGTGCTTGGCGGAGGCGCTCCCGGTATTGACCGCTATATAAAACGCCAGGGTTATCGAGCGCTCGAGCTGGCGTTGCGGCAGTCTCCTGAGCACTTAATTCAGACTATTTCCGAATCGGGTCTGCGAGGGCGCGGCGGCGCCGGGGTCCCCACCGGTCGCAAGTGGGATGCCGTTTTTCGCGAGCGATCAAACGAGAAGTTCGTGATCGCCAATGCCGATGAAGGCGATCCAGGCGCGTTCATGGAGCGCGTTCTGCTGGAAGAGGACCCGCACTCGTTGATCGAAGCGATGGTGATTGCCGGATTCGCGGTAAACGCCGCCCGGGGAATCATTTATCTCCGCAAAGAATATCCGCGAGCGGCAGTCATGCTGCGCGAAGCCATCCAGGATGCACGGAGAAAAGGGATTCTCGGCTCGAACATCCTGGGCAGGCGGTTTTGCTTCGACGTGGAACTCGCAATCGGGCGCGGCAGCTATGTCTGCGGAGAAGAATCGGCTCTGCTGAACGCGCTGGAAGGAAAGCGCCCCGAACCCAGGCAGCGCCCGCCTTATGCCAGCGAAAGCGGCCTCTATGGCAAGCCGACACTCATCAACAACGTGGAGACATTCGCGAACGTCCCCTGGATTATTCTCAACGGGGCCGACGCGTACAGCAGGCTGGGGTGTTCGACCAGCAAAGGGACCAAGTTGATCTCGCTGAACTCGCTGTTCCGGCGGCCCGGGCTGTACGAAGTGGAATTCGGCGTGACCGTCCGGCACGTAGTAGAACAGATCGGCGGCGGCCTCGCGGGCGAGTTGAAAGGTGTGATTATCGGAGGGCCGCTGGCGGGAATTGTTCCGCCGCACCTGCTCGACACTCCATTCGCGTTCGAGGAGTTGCGCTTGATCGGCGCCAGCGTGGGCCACGGCGGCATCGTAGCTTTCGACGAACACACCAGCATTCGCGAGCTGATCCATCATATGTTCGAGTTTGGCGCTTATGAATCATGCGGCAAATGCACGCCGTGCCGCGTAGGCACGCGCCGCATAGAAAAGCTGTTCGCTCGCGCCTGGTTCAACGAAGCAGAAGACGCCGAGTGGCGCGAGATCGTTCGCGCGATGTCCCTAACCAGTTTCTGCGGAATGGGGACGGGGCTCGCCGAATTCGCGCAGAGCGCGATTCGTTATTATGCCGAGGAGCTTGCATTATGCTGAGCGTGACAATCAACGGCATACAATGCAGGTGTCCCGAGGGCGTCAGCATTCTGGACGCTCTGAACTTGCTGAATATTAAGATGCCGTCGCTCTGCCATGATGACCGGCTGGAACCGTACGGCGGCTGCCGGTTATGTATAGTGCAGGTGAAGGGACACGATCGCCCCGTGCCTGCGTGCAGCACGCCGCTTGCCGAGGAGATGGAGATCGAAACGCATAGCGCGGAGATCAAAGAGCTCCGCCGGACGCTGCTGAAGCTGTTGGCGCATTCGTACCCCGCCGAGGCTGTGAAGGCGTTCCCCGATAAACCGTTCCATCGGTATCTGAAGAGCTATGGTGTGGAGGACGCTTGTGTTCACGGCTATTACCCCACGCTTGCGGACGAATCGCATCCATACATTCGTGTGGATATGTCGCGGTGCATGTATTGCCAGCGCTGCGTACGCATATGCCGGGAAGTACAAGGACAGTTTGTGTGGCAGGTGTGGGATCGAGCAGACGCCACCAGGATATTGCCCGACTCGGGCACCAATCTCGCCGAAAGCTCCTGCGTGGCCTGTGGCGCTTGCGCCGATACTTGTCCAACGGGTGCCCTGGAAGACAAGACACTTCTCTTGAGCGGCTCGGCATTGGCGGGCACGAGCACGACGTGCCCCTATTGCGGCGTGGGATGCGAGATGGAAGTGCGCACGCGCGGCAGCCGCATCGTAGCAATCAAGCCAGTGGTCAGCGCCCCGGTGAATCGCGGGCACTTGTGCGTGAAGGGAAGGTACGCCTTTGAATTTGTGCACTCGCCAGACCGGATCACCGAACCGATGATCCGGCGCAACGGCGAATGGAAGCCTGTATCGTGGGAGTACGCCATTCATACTGTGGCCGAGGCGCTCCGCGAAAGCATCCAGCGCGAAGGTCCTCAAAGTACCGCGATTCTGGCTTCGGCGCGGGCAACGAATGAGGAGAACTACCTGACTCAGAAATTTGCGCGCGTGGTGCTGGGCACCAACAACGTGGATTGCTGTGCGCGGGTCTGTCACGCTCCAACGGCTACCGCGATGAAGGCGATGCTTGGGACAGGCGCGGCTACCAACTCGTTTAATGATATCGAGCGGGCGCGGACGATTCTTGTATGCGGCGCAAACCCGACCAGCAACCATCCCGTGATCGGCGCGCGCATCAAGCAGGCGGTGCTGAAGGGCACCAGCCTGATCGTCATTGATCCGCGGCGGATCGAACTGGCCGACTACGCCGACCATCACCTGCAAGTTCGGCCGGGCACCAACGTTCCGCTCCTGAACGCCATCGCTCACACCATTGTTGAAGAGAGCCTCTTCGACAGAGAATTCATGCGGGAGCGTGTCTCGGATTGGGAGAGCTTCGCGCGGTTTATCCAGAACTTCGCGCCGGAAAAAGTGGCGACCGTTTGCGGTGTGAACGCTCAGTGCATCCGTGAGGCGGCACGCCTATATGCCACGGAAAAGCCCAGCATGATCATCCACGGGCTGGGCGTCACGGAACACACTCAGGGTAGCGAAGGCGTGATGCTGCTCGTCAATCTCGCTCTGCTTACCGGGAACGTCGGTAAGCGCGGCGGGGGTGTGATGCCGCTGCGCGGCCAGAACAACGTCCAGGGCGCTGCTCACATGGGCTGCGATCCCGGGAGCCTTACGGGCGCAGTCGCTTTTGACGACGGCAAAGCCTTGTTTGAAGACGCATGGAGCACGTCGCTTCCTTCAACACCCGGTCTGAATTTGCTGCAAATGATGGATGCGGCTGCTGAAGGCAAGCTGAAGACGCTGTGGGCCATTGGATTTGACGTATTTCTCACGAACCCGCAGGCGCACGCGACGTCCAGGGCGCTCTGGGAAATGGACTGCGTAGTCGTTCAGGATATGTTCCTGAACGAAACGGCGCGCGAATTCGGTTCGGTGTTCCTGCCGGCGGTATCATCGTTCGAAAAGGACGGTACATTCATGAACGCCGAACGCCGCGTCCAGAGGGTGCGGCAGGTGATTGAACCCCTTGGGCAAGCGAAAGCAGATTGGGAAATCTTATGCCTGGTGGCGCGCGCTATGGGTAAAGCCAACTTGTTTCCGTATACCAGCGCCGAGCAGATCTGGAATGAGATTCGGACAGTATGGAAGGCGGGCGCGGGTATCTCCTATGGCCGGCTGGAACAGGGCGGTTTGCAGTGGCCCTGCCCCGATGAAACGCATCCCGGCACAGAGATCCTGCACACCCAATGCAGCTCTCCAAAAACGATAGCGCTCCGCGAAGTGCAATATCGTCCCACTCCTGAGAGAGTGGCGAAGGACTTTCCATTTCTGCTGATAACGGGTAGAGCGGCGTATCAGTTCAATGCCGGGACCATGTCGTCGCGCACACCCAACGTGGAACTCTGGCCAACGGATGTTCTGGAGATGGCGGCAGCCGATGCGCAACGGCTAGGCGTACGCAGCGGCGAACGGGTTCGCATCCGAAGCCGCTTCGGAGAGGCCGAACTGCCGCTGCAGATCAGCCCTGCCCTTCGCCCTGGCGAGTTGTTCACCACCTTTCACTCTCCGCAGGTCTTCTTGAACCACGTTACCAGCCCCTACCGCGACACGTTCTCCGACACTCCCGAGTACAAAGTCACTGCCGTCACGGTCGAAAAAGTCAGCGATTCCGCATAAGCATCCCTACGGGGCTTGGCTTTCACCTTGGAATATTACCCCAGCACTACCGTGCTGGGCCACCCAACACAAACGCACAGTAGTCCCGTGAGGAACGGCTGAATCTTTTCTGTTACGGCCTTCCAACACTCTCGATTCTCTGTCTTATGTGATGAGCATCACCGCGCTGCGCTGTTATTATGAGTTACTCTCAAGCTGTAAGAGTTTGCATCGAGTCCCGGCGTGAAGAGTGGCGGCCCGGATACACACGGAAAGGAGCGATCTCGATGCCTGCAAGACAGCTCGTGGGAGCAGCCGAACATCAATTGTTGCGCGATCCCCGTCGGCTCGACATACAAACCATCCTATGTCCGGTGGACTTCTCCGACTTCTCGTTTCGCGCGCTGACCTATGCCGCGTCAATCGGCCGGCATTTCTGCTCGCGGATTTTCGTTCAGCATACGATTGACCTGCCGCCCAAGTCATACCTCGGAGAGATTGAGCAGGTGGCAACTCGCGAAGTTCTGGAAGCGGAACTCCAACGCGCCAGCGTTCCTCCCCCACAGAAACGGGGCTCTCGCGCCGCAGATTTCCCGGAAGTTCATTTGCTCGTGAACGGCGGCGACGTGGTGGCACATATTCTCGAAAGCGCTGACAGGTACCATGCGGATTTGCTGGTGATGGGTACTCACGGGCACAAGGGTTTCAACCGTTTCATCCTTGGATCGGTAACAGAGCGAGTGGTGCGTCAGGCGCGCTGTCCAGTGCTGGTGGTGTCGCGGCCCGAGCGCGGATTTGTAGACGAGGAAGAGCCAGAAAAAATCGACCTGAAGACTATTTTGCTCGCGACCGACTTCTCGCCTCATTCGGACCGGTCGCTGGCGTACGCGTTGAAGTGGGCCTCAGAGTGGCCGGCGAAGCTAGTGCTGTTTCATGCGGTCGAGCAAACTCCCCCGGAGATCCGCGGCCGAGTGGATCTGTTTCCTGAATACAATCCATATTTCGAACAGGAGCTTGCGCAAGCCTGGCAGACCATCCAAACGCAGGTTCCGGCGGACCTAGCTGGTAGATGCGAGGTGTACTGCGAGGTGCGGCACGGCGACGCGCGGCAGCAGATACTGCAAGTGGCGGCGCAGCTACGAGCTAATTTGATTGTTATGGGGTGCCGCGGGGGACGCTACTCAGGCCCCGTTGCGACGTGGGGATCGACCGTCTCTGCCGTGGTCAGGGACGGCCGGTTTCCGGTGCTCACGGTCAAGCACCTGCGCGAGCGTTAATACTTATGGGTCTGGCTGGCAGTCGCGCGCGAAACGCCATAGAATTGGCCAATGAAGGCTTGCCTGCTCTCTGCAGTATCGAGGATCGAAATGAATCCTCTGCAGTTTACCGACGTACCGAATCCTCAGCCGGCTCAGGATCAGGTGTTAGTGAAAGTGAAAGCGTGCGGTGTCTGCCGTAGCGATCTGCACGTGATCGAGGGCGAATTGCCACAGAGAAAGATGCCTGTGATTCCCGGCCATCAAGTCGTGGGTATAGTGGAACGCTCGGGGTCACGGGCCAGCCGCTTCCAACCCGGTGCGCGCGTCGGCATTCCCTGGCTGCACCGCACCTGCGGAACGTGCCAGTATTGCCGCGCTGGCAAAGAAAATCTGTGCGATAATCCCGAGTTTACCGGTTATGTCGTGGACGGCGGGTACGCTGAATACACCGTCGCGCCAGAGGCGTTTGTTTATCCTCTTCCTGACAGCTTCCCCGACGAGCAAACCGCCCCTCTTCTTTGCGCCGGCATCATCGGCTTCCGCTCACTGCGCCTGTCGGGAATCGAGCGCGGCGGGAAGTTGGGCATTTACGGCTTCGGTGCGGCGGCGCACGTCGTCATTCAGATTGCGCGCTATTGGGATATCGAAGTCTACGCTTGCACACGGGACGAGCGGCATCAGCGCCTCGCTATGGAACTGGGAGCGGCGTGGGCCGGCGGCGCGCTGGACCAGCCGCCGGTGAAGCTCGATAGCGCTATAATCTTCGCACCCGCCGGGGAGATCGTACCAGCAGCGCTGAGCGCTTTGAAGAAGGGTGGCACGCTTGCGCTCGGCGGCATCCATATGAGTCCCACACCTCCACTCGCATATGATCTGTTGTATTACGAGCGCGTGGTTCGCAGCGTCGCTAACAACACGCGGCAGGACGGCGATGATTTGTTGCGGTTGGCCGCACAGATCCCCATCAAGACGCAAATCGAGCTTTTCCCGCTGGCAGAAGCAAACCGCGCGCTGAATTCGCTGAAGAACGACGCAATTCGTGGGGCGGCGGTACTGCAGGTTTAATCCACCTTACCCCTATTCAGGAGGTGAACATGCTACCGATTTCCCGAATACTGGCGCCGGTGGACTTCTCCGACCGCTGTCTGCGGATGATGCCCTACGTCCGCTCCTTGGCTCAGACCTACAATGCGGAACTGATCCTCCTGCACGTCGTGAATCCTTTCTATGGAATTCCGCCGACCGGAATCTCCGGACCTGCCATGATCCCGATTTCCCCAACGATCTTACAGGACAAGGCCAAGGAACTGGATGCATTTGCAGTGTCGGAGCTTCAGGGGCTTCCAGTGCGCCGGTTCGTTTACGAGGGCGATACGACCGCTCAGATCGTGGAGTTTGCTCGCGCCGAACGGGTGGGCTTGCTCGCCATGCCCACGCATGGCTACGGCGTGCTGCGCCGCTTCCTGATTGATTCGGTGACTGCCAAGGTATTACACGATGTCTCTTGCCCTGTTTTGACGGGAGTACATCTCGAGAATCATTCGCCCGGCAGAGAAGGGATCTTCAAAAATATCCTATGCGCGGTAGACCTGGGACCGCAGAGCCAGGAAGCGTTGTCCTGGGCTGCACAACTCGCCTCCGACTTCGGCGCCAAGCTGGGTATTGTTCATGCTATGAGCGCGCTAAATCCCGGAGTAACGCTTCTGCTCTCGCCCGAATTTGAGTTGCAGATGGCAAAGCCTGTGCGCGCCGAGCTGCAGAAATTGCAAGTCGCCGCAGGAGCGGAGAAAGCGCCAATCTATATAGAAGAAGGCGATGCGCCCAAAACCGTTGCGACCGTAGCCAAAGGGATCGGCGCAGACCTGCTGGTTATCGGGCGCGGCACCAGGGAGGATGACACCGGACGTTTGCGTACGAACGCATATGCTATCATCCGGCAGTCGCCCTGTCCGGTGATCAGTATCTGAAGGCAGCATTCAGCGGTCAGCTATCAGCCAACTGCTGATGCAGCTCCACAAAGACGCGCCGGAGGCACGGCACCACATGTCATGAACCTGCCCGAGCGTAATCGGCCCGACTGCAAATTCTGCAAGATTCTCTCCGGTGAGCTTGCGGCCGCGATTGTGTTCGAAGACAGCCAGTCCGTCGCTTTCCTGGACCATCGGCCTTTATTTCCGGGACACTGTCTGCTGATTCCGAAGAAACATTATGAGACGTTGTTCGACCTGCCATCCGATCAGGTGCGCGAGTTCTTCACAGAGGTGCAGAAGATTGCGATTGCTGTGGAGCAGGCGTTAAATGCCGAAGGGACATTTGTGGCCATCAACAATCGGGTGAGCCAGAGCGTGCCCCACCTGCACGTGCACATCGTGCCCCGGCGCAAGGGCGACGGTCTGAAAGGATTCTTCTGGCCGCGGCGTCAGTACCACGATGCCGCCGAAATGGCTCGCGTTCAAGCGGCGATCCGGACAGCGTTGGGGCAGGCGTAGCCACGGCGCGAGCGTTCGTGCCGTGGCTACGCAATTGCGTCTACCCCAGGTGCTTCTTCAGGAACGCAAGGGAGCGAGCCCAGGCGTCTTTAGCTGCGGCTTCGTTGTAGCGCTCCTTGTTGGTGTCGTTGAAGAAGGCATGCTGCGCTCCGTCGTAAATCTTCGCATCGTAGCTCTTCCCCAAGCTCTTCATTTTCTCGGTTGTGGCGGGGACGGTCGAAGTGACGCGCGCATCCTCACTGCCGTAGTTGCCTAGCACGGGAGCCTTTATGTTGGCCAGCTTTTCTTCAGACGGCGGCGAGCCGTAGAAGACCACAGCGGCCTTCAGCTTCGGGTTTGCCGTGGCGTAAAGGAAGCTGCGCTGGCCTCCCCAGCAGAAGCCCCATACCGCGCAGTCGTCTTTCTTCACCGCGGAATTGGACTGCAGGTACTTATATGCTGCATCGAGGTCTTTGATTACGACCTCGTCTGTCACCTTGCTGAAGGCCTTCGTGGCGTCTTCAGAAGTGGCGAAGGAAGCCGTGCCGCCCTCCCGCGAGAGAAAATCGGGTACCAGGGTGGCGTAACCTTGCGCCGCGAGGCGGCGAGCCACGTCGCGGATGTGGTCGTTCAAGCCCCTGTTCTCGTGGATCAAAATCACGGACGGGAATGGCCCATTTCCCTTTGGCTTGCTGAAATACCCCTCGATAGTTGCGCCGTCGGATGGAAATTTGACCGTGGAAGAATCCACGTCCGCTTGGTCCGATTCGGCAGGCGACAACAACGTCATCGCCAGCCCGGTCTGCTCCAGGAAATGATGGGCCAGCGGGTATGTTCCCAACACCGCGATCAAGCGTTCGAAGAAGACGCGGCGATTGATCTTTCCGGTGCGGTATTCACTCACAATAGGTCCAATGCGCGAGTCCATAGGTATCAGCTCCTCTGTCTTCCAATAGTGAGTAGCCCCGGGTAGGCCGGGGGAAGGTTGACGCTGTGCGTCAGATCAACACTACTTCGCCGGTTGTGCCGCGGGCTGCGCCGCTCGGGCAGCCGTTCTGGGCGGCACCATACCATTAAGGCGCACGTACACCACTAGATTTCCGTAGTGGTCCATATTGTCGGTCAGGTTGTAGAGCGCCGCGGTCCAACGGGGCACTTGCTGGCCGCGAATGGTGATCATCTCGGTGGCCTTCTGGTCCGTGAGCGCAGAGAGCGCTTTAGCACCGTAGTCGTAGCTGTCCTTAAGCGTCTTGATGATCTCATCCCTGTTCGTTAGAGCTTCCAGCTTCGCACGGTCGGGCGCCTTGTCGTCGGCCACCATGCTCATGTAGTAGAAATTCTCGCTGATCAGGTGCGTAAATTGCTCGCGAAACGACCGGACCTCAGGTGTGGGTTTATAGCCCCATTTGGATTCCGGAACGGCTTCCACCATGCCTACCACTAGCCCACGGGTGATCTCCCACTGCGCTTTTAAAGGTCCTGCGATGATATCCGCAGCGCGAAGTTGGCTGACCGCCAGCGCCATGCCTACGGCTAAGAACAACGAATACAGCACGACCCGTTTCATTAGTGGTCCTCCTCTAGACTTCCGCCAAACGTCCCCGGACCAATCGATTTTGCCACGAATCCGCTCCCGCCAGGAGCATAATGCGCGCGCACTCAAGTCGCGGTACAGATTGCGTAGCCGCCCAGCCGAGGCTATCGTTACAAATTCTTCATCCGGTTTTGGATCTTCTTGGCGAGCTTCTCGATCTCCTCCGCCTTTTTCACTCCAGAGAGCGAGAGAACATCTTCATCATCGGTGATGGTAACCTGCTCCTCCAGCTCCGAGGCCAAATCGGAAAGGCGCTGCACGTCTTTTTGTAACTGCTCGTAGCTTGCCTTGAGCATTTTCCGGTTGAGGCTGCGGCTGGGAGAAGGCGTGATATCGTCCGTGACGCTAGGCGGCCGGATCCCTCCCATGCGCCTCTGCTGTGGCCATGCCACAGTTGCCGTCAGTACCGCAATCAAAACAATAGCGGGCCGCAAAACGCTTTTGCCGTTCATGCATCCCCCTGGCTGACTAGATTCGCTGCCTGAAGTTCCTTCTATCATACCTAAGGATGCATGCGGAGTCACGATGAAGTAGCGCCGAGTGCTGGGTCAGTTTGAATTTCGGCGCTTCTGATCCGTGAAATCCGGAAGGGCAAGGCTTCAGCCATGCCGAAACGGAATGCACCGACGCGGCTTTAGCCGCTGAGGTTTGCACCTCAGGCGCTCAAGCGCCTCGCTTTGCTAATTGTACCGGCACGACTGAAGTCGTGCCCTTCCGTTTTCAAACTGACCCACTACCTAGCGCCGCCGCCCTGGCGGCTTGTAGCGGCAGCAAAACTGGCTCGTTGGAACGGCGGACTGGCGAAAGGGAACGACTTCGGTCGGCCCGTAAATCACGCAATAACAATTCCGACTCTAGCCGCTTCGTTCAGCCATAGCAGGTTCTCACACATACTCTGAAGCCATGCCCTTACGGTTCCAGCTCCAGAAATCCTGTCGCTACTCGCGGAAGAAGAATTGCATCTTAATGCCGGACACTTCGATGGTATCTCCCTCGTGCAGGTCGTGCGGTGCGGTCAAGGTCTGCGCGTTGATTTTGGCTGCTCCTGCCTTGTCCGAAGGCGAGATGGTGTACTTGCCTTCATGGCGGTTGATAATTGCGGCGACTTTCGGCGCGAACCAACCCTTCAGCTTTACGGTCGCCATATCCGACTTTCCTATGACGCAGAGCTTGCCTGTGAGGATGTATTCGTTCTGATCCGTTTTCCCATCCAGGACGGTCAGCGTGCCGATCTTCTCCTGCACCGACTGTGATACGCCCTCGGTTGCAATGCTGGTTGCCTTCGCAAGAAATTCCCGGCGCTTCTTAGTATCCAGCACGACTGTTGCATCCATTTGTTTGATCGGCTGGGTGCGATCCATCGTGGAGTCGGCCTTCGGAATGGCGCCCTCGCCACGAAAGATGAGCGTGTGCTTACCGATTAGAATTTCGTCGCCGTCGGAGAGCTGGCTTTTGCGGATGCGTTGGCCATTCAGGAACGTGCCGTTGAGGCTGTTCATATCCTCCACCAGGAAATGATCTTCCTCGAGCACCAGACGCGCATGCAGCCCGGATACGGCGAGGTTATCAATGACGAGATCGTTTCCGGGCGTCCGCCCGATGGTCATAGTCGCTTTCTGCAGAGGGATTTCTTTCAAAACTGCAGCCTCATACTTGAGAATCACTTTGGCCATGCCTAGTCTCCTCCAAACAGCGATCTTATACGATTCATCCATTCTGTCCAGCGGGAAGAAGGCTTGAGCCGGCCGACCACTGCCGTAACATTATCTTCTCCTCCGTTGTCGTTCGCAATTTCCACCAACCGCTCACAGGCGTGTTGCGCCGTGTTAGCCTCCGCCAACACCTGTGCGATGCCTGCATCGGAAACCATGCGGGTCAGGCCGTCGGAACACAACAAAACCTGGTCACCGCTCTGCACCCACAATTCGTCCACGTCAACCTGAACAGTGGGCTCGGCGCCCAGTGCGCGCAGAATGACGTTAGACATTTCCGAGTGCTCCGCCTCCTCAACGGTCATCAATCCCTTGCGCACCTGCTCCATCACCAGCGAATGATCACGGGTGAGCTGCCGCAGTGGTCCGTCACGGAGCAGATAAATGCGGCTGTCGCCGACATGCGCGATGCTAAGAACGTTTCCGGTGAGCTGCGCAGCTACCACAGTAGAACCCATGCCGCTGGTTCCGGGACGGCTCTGCGCAGCTTCACGAATGGCTTGGTTTGAAAGACGGATACCGCTGGCCAGCCGGTTCGTCGCGGCGGAGAATTCCTTTTTGTATTCGCCAACATACTCCAACTTCGGATTCTTCGTCGCGTGCCGGCAATGTTCGCTAATCACGTCCACGGCAAGCTTGCTGGCCACTTCCCCGGCCGCTTGCCCGCCCATGCCGTCACAGAGTACGAACAACTTCAGTTCAGGATCGACGGCGAAGCAGTCTTCGTTGTTGTGGCGCACCATCCCTACGTCGGATCTTGCGCCAACCTCGACGCGCAAACCAGCCTTCGCCATTTACTCGGGACCGTTCCTCTCCTTGTGCGTTACCCTATGCTGTGGTTAGTTTGTCGCGGCGGTTCCCTTCGCGAATGCTGGGACGGCCTGGCGCAGCGCTGCAGCTAGTTCCGAGCCGCGCTGGAACCGGTTGTTCGCGTCCTTCTCCATGCCCTTCTCAATGATCTGAATCACCTCGGCGGGGATTGTCTCATTGTACAGAGTGGGAGTAGGGGCGGGTTCGTTGGCAATCTTAAACATCAGCGTGGCCACGCTCTCCGCCTCGAACGGCTTCTGCCCAGTCAGCATTTCATACAGGAGCACCGATAGCGAGAACAGATCCGAGCGCCCGTCCACTTTCTTCCCGGCGAGCTGCTCGGGCGACATGTAGCTCGGAGTTCCCATGACAGTACCTGTCGCCGTCTTAGACGAACTGGTAATGCGCGCGATGCCGAAGTCAGTGACCTTCACCACGCCATTTTTGAGAATCATGATGTTGGCGGGTTTGATGTCGCGGTGCACGATTCCTTGCTGGTGAGCGTAATCGAGCGCGTCGGCCACCTTGGCCACCAGTTCCATGACGTCAGCCGCAGGAAGCAGCATATTCTTCTGACAGTGATCTTTCAGATCCCCGCCATCCAGCAGCTCCATGGCGATGTAGGCTATATCGTGCTCTTCTCCCGCATCATAGATGGTGACAATGTTCGGATGCGACAGGCGGCCGGCAGATTCCGCTTCGCGGAAGAATCGCTCCCGCACCGCTTTTCTCTCGTCCGGTTCGAGCGCGTCTTCATCCAGGCGTAGGGTTTTGATGGCGACCTCGCGGTTGATCTTAGGATCTTTGCCAAGGTAGACAATTCCCATCGCGCCACGGCCCAACTCTTTAACCACTTCGTAGCGGCCGAGCGTCGCAGCCGTCGAGCTGCCTTCCATCATGATGGTGGAGTCGGCACCCCGCTTCATGCCGCCTGCTGCGCCGAAGATGACCGTCTCGCCCGCTGTGCGCACTTTCTCCATTCGGGTTGTCAAGTCTTTGAACTTGGGATCGACCTTGGCGATGTGCTCGTACACCGCGACAGCCTTGTTGAACATGCGCTTGCGTTCGAAATCGAGTCCCAGGTTGTACAGCAGGTCCTTCATGGCATCGTCCACCGGGCATTTGCGGAACTTCTCGAACGCCAGGTCCAGCATGCCCTGCCCCTGGAAGGAAAGACCCAGCATCTTATTCGTCTCGATGCTGTCCACTTCGAGCACTTCTTTTTCCTGCTCCGTGATCAGGTAGCGTTTGGAAATGATCGCGGTGTAACCAAGCGCCAGTGTCAGGCCCGGATACAGCATTTTGATCCAGATGCCGTCCACGACAAACAGGTACGTGGCCAGTCCGACAACGACTACAAACAGCAACACGGTTACGGCAGCGCTCTTTCCGGCCCCAAGCCGCGGCACCGCAAGAGCAATGAATGCCCCGAAAATCAGCATCAGCAAGAGTTCGAATTTGCTCGCCCAAGAGGGCCGGCGGATGAAATTCTGATCCAGGATGTTTTCAATCACGTTGGCGATCACTTCCACGCCCGGCAGACGCGGCGCGCGAGGCGTGACGTTCTGCTCGCCCAAGCCAATCAACGTGACTCCAACCAGCACGATCTTGTCCTTGAAGGCTTGCTCCTGAATCTTGTTGTTCAGCACGTCTCCGAATGAGTAATAGGTAAACGTCGGGTTGTGCTCCGCCGTCCAGCTCGGAGGACTGTAGCTCACCAGCATCTTGGATTGCGCATCAGTCGGGATGGCCACTTGACCCATTTGAATCTCCTGCCCCGGCCTCACCTTGATGTCGGATGGCCTCAGGTTCAGGTACGACGCGGCAATCTGTGTTGCGAATGACGGAAAGTATTTCCCGTTGTAGTCCACCAGCAGGACGTGGGATCGCAGCACACCGTCGGGATCGGGTTGGATATTAATATGCCCGAGCGATTGCGCCGCTTCAATAAACGGCAAAATCGGAGGCTTGATCTCGATACCTTGCAGCGCCAGGATCGAACTGCCGCTCGTCTCGACTTGCGATGCGAAGTTCTGCTGCAACTTCTCAGGCAGTTCGCCGTCAGGCCGGCCCAGCGGTGTTCCAATCGTGAAGTACACCGGCAACACTGCGTTTTGCGCTAGAGCGAGCGAGTCGGCGAGGCGCGTGTCAGAATCCAACTTTTGCGCCGATTCGTTGATCGCGCCCAAAATGTTTTCAAGCGCCTGCACGCGCTTGTCAGAGGATTGCGGCTTCGCCTCCGCTTCATCGTCTCCTGGCGGGCTCAACTTCACTTCGCGCCCGGCGAGAGTGACGCTGTTCTGGGAAACCAGGCTCTCGATGTTCTTCAGCGCGGCTAGTCCCTGGTTCTGCTCCGGATCGGGATAAAGGATGTCGAGGCCGATGACTTTGGGGCCGGCTTCTGAGATGACGTCCAGGCCCTCCGCAATGCGCGAACGTGGCCACGGATAACGGCCTAGCTGCGCCACGCTGGACTCGTCAATTGCCACGATTGCAATCTTGTCGCCGGCGTTCTGCACATTACGCAGCCGCGCGCGCAGATCGTAGAGTTTTGCTTCGATGGTTTCCAGGGGTCCGAACTGCAGCAGGAAAAGCGCCAGCAGAATTACAGTGATGCCGCCACCCACCGCCCAGTCGGGAACCACCACACGGGGTTTTTTCATCCTCGCCTCCTGAACCAGAGCCCTTGGGGAGAGAGCAGCGCACGTAAGGGCAGGCGCTCAGAAGATTAACTCACTGCTATCAGGCAGTCAACAGAAGTTCGTGCTGTGGATGATGTTCACGGGGAGTAACTCGTATTGTAATCGCTGATAATTTTTGCGAATTCAGTGAACTTACCTTGACTTGCTTACAGTGCTATGTCAGCATACGGCTTCTCTGAGGGCTGTTTCGTTGCGAGGGTGCAGAGTCGCAGCGAAACGACGATCCTGAGGGGATGCTGTGCGTGCAGCGCCCGAGTTGACCAGGTGGCCCAGAAGTTCTAGTCCTCAGATGAATCATTATGCCTCGTCTGGAGCAGTCCGGAGAGGCGTCGGATCTCGGGGCTCCCGATTCCGTTCCTGTTGCCACTGCTCCTGTTCCGCTCCGTTCCATTTGAGTTCAGTTCCCGTTGACTTCACTTCAACCACTCTTATTGAGTTGCGCTGTGTTCATGTTCAGTTCTAGTTCCAGTTGCGCCGGGGAGCCCCGATCACTGTCTAATGCGCCCCTGACCGTGTAGCCACGGTGAGCGTCTTTCTCGCCGTGGGTTTGTTCTGTTGATGCCGCAGCAAAAGCCCACGACGAAAAGACCTTCGTCGTGGCTACCCATTCGTGAACTGAAACCCACAAAGTGTTACAATCCATCTCGGTGATGAATCTCTAATCATTCTGGGCGGAGCTTCGCCTTATGATGCAGAACTCTTCCAAACTCTCGTTCTATCTTGCCGTCCTGCTCGCTCTGGCCGCACCGTCGGCTTCTGCACAGGAACAATCCGGTGAAGAGCAGGTTAAAGCTACACGCATAGCGCTTGGAGGCGTCTCGGGTGGTGCGAAGAGCCAAGTCATGGTGCCGGTGTTTCTCACGCCCTACCCTGCCGGGACTGCTATTGGCAGCGTCACAGTGACCATTGAGTACCCCAACAAAGGCATCACGTTTTTGAAAGCTGAAAAGAGCTTTTTGCTCGATGGTGTGAATGCCGACTTCCAGGTCCAAAACGATAAAGACGCAAAGGACCCTTCCAAATCGGTGATCCAACTCGAGGTCTCGACAAAAGGAGAGCCCCGCAAGCCGCTGCGCGAAGGGTTGATCCTGACGCTGATCTTCCGCATCGAACCCGACGCTCCTGCCGGAAACACCGTCAATCTATCGATCCTGAAAGCTGGCGCAGTAAACCTGGAATCGAAACCGATCGAGCCGCTCGTTTCAAAGAACGGCAGCATCGAGATCCTGGCGCCGGAGGCGGTTCCCTACGTCAGCTGCTTCTTCTTCACTCATTGATCAGGTTTTTGCATTCCGAACCCGGCAGGTCGCGCGACCAACATCACACCCCGTCATGCGGTCGCCTAGTGCCTCGCGCCTGCTGCAATGTTATTCTGATCTTGAACTCACGCTCTATCTCATGCAGGCAGGAATTTCATGGCAGTGCCGCTCGCTGAAGAGTTGAACCCCTGGGAATCCCAAGAACACCTTTTCGATGAAGCCGCCCGGCATCTGAAGCTCGCATCGGGCTTGGTCAAAGTGCTGCGCGAGCCGAACAAGGAAATCATCCTCCACATCCCCGTCCAGATGGATAACGGCGAACTGGAACTTTTCACCGGCTACCGTGTGCAGCACAGTATCGCGCGTGGACCCTGCAAGGGAGGCCTCCGCTATCACCCCGATGTTACGCTGGACGAGGTCCGCGCTCTGGCCTCGTGGATGACCTGGAAGTGCGCCGTGGTGAACATCCCCTTCGGCGGCGCCAAGGGCGGAGTCGTCTGCGATCCCAAGAAGCTCTCGAAAGCTGAACTGGAACGTATCACCCGGCGCTATACCGCTGAACTGCTCGACTACCTTGGACCGGAGCGCGACGTCCCCGCTCCCGACGTGAATACGGACGAGCAGACAATGGCTTGGATCATGGACACGTATTCCATGCACGTGCGCCACACCTCCACGGCTTCGGTCACGGGCAAGCCGCTCGATCTGGGCGGCTCACGAGGCCGCCAAGAAGCCACAGGCCGAGGTTGCATGATCGTCTGCGACGAAGCGCTGAAAAAGTTCCGCATGTCCCGCGACCGCACGCGCGTCATCATCCAGGGATTCGGCAACGTCGGCTCGGAGGCGGCGCGCAGCCTGCACTCGGAAGACTATCGCGTCATTGGCATCGCGGAACTCAGCGGCGGTATCTACAACTCGCGCGGCCTGGATATCCCGGCGCTGTTTGACTACAAGGCAAGAAACGGAACCATCCTGGGATTTCCCGAAAGCGAGCCCTACGATCCCTACGAACTGCTCTGTGCCGACTGCGATATTCTTCTCCCGGCCGCCACCGAGAACCAAATCACCAGCGCGAACGCCGACCGCCTGCGGGCGAAGATCGTCTGCGAGGGCGCCAACGGCCCCACCACGTTTGCCGCCGATGAGATTCTGCAGCAGAAGGGATTGTTCGTTATCCCCGACATCCTTGCCAACGCTGGGGGAGTCACCGTCTCCTATTTTGAATGGGTGCAGGACCGGCAAGGATATTTCTGGACACTGCCGCAGGTACGAGAGCGCCTGGAGCGCGTGATGCGCGCGACGTTTTACGACGTGATGAACTATGCAGCCAAGCACGACGTGCGCCCCCGGATCGCCGCCTACATGCTCGCCATAGACCGCGTAGCCTTTGCCATCCAGTTACGCGGAATCTACGCCTAAGGAACCAAAGTTGTGCCACAGCCAGCAATCGTGCGCATATTTCTGCTTTGTGTGTGATGTTCAAATCGTGCATAATTAAGCGGATTCAAGTGACGACTCTTAATGGATACAACCGCCCTCGTGGAGATGTCAATGTCGAATCGAACATTGTGCGTAGTTTGCACGGCATCACTGTTCCTCATTCTAAGCTGCGCATGGCCCGGAGCCGCACAGGACCCAACTGCGCCGTCTGATCTATCCGCCGCAGCGCCGGCCGGCGAGCAAGTTCCCGCAGCGGCCGCGAGCAAGATCGACAAAGGCGACACTGCATGGATGCTGACTTCGGCAGCACTCGTGATGCTAATGACTCCAGGCTTGGCGTTGTTCTACGGCGGCATGGTACGGCGGAAGAACGTCCTCGGCACCATGATGCACAGCTTCATTATGGTGGGGCTAGTCAGCGTGATGTGGGCTCTTTACGGTTACAGCCTGGCGTTTCACCAGGGATCGTTCTGGGGCGGGTTTGACTGGAGTTTCCTTCGCGGAGTCGGCGTCGACCCCGATCCGTACGGCTATGCCGGCACCATCCCTCACCAAGTCTACATGGTCTATCAACTCATGTTCGCGATCATCACGCCGGCATTGATCACCGGCGCCTTCGCCGAACGAATGAAGTTCAGCGCCATGATGTTGTTCATGCTGCTTTGGTCCACGCTGGTTTATTGCCCTCTGGCGCACTGGGTTTGGGGAAGCGGCGGATGGCTGCGCTACGGGGATCCCAACGCCATCTTCGGCGCGCTGGATTTTGCCGGCGGCACAGTCGTGCACGCCAGCTCGGGCATTTCGGCGTTGGTTGTGGCAATCATGATCGGCAGGCGATTGGGGTATGGAAGGGAACACATCATGCCCCACAATCTCACGTTGACGCTGATCGGGACTGGCTTGCTGTGGTTCGGCTGGTTCGGATTCAACGCGGGCAGCGCCGTCGGGTCGGGAGGACTTGCCGCCAGCGCCTTCATTGCTACCCATTTCGCCGCCGCATCAGCCACGCTGTCCTGGATGTTTGCCGAGTGGATCGCGAACGGTAAACCTACCGCGCTGGGCGCAGCCTCGGGCGCAGTGGCTGGATTGGTCGCCATCACGCCGGCGTCCGGTTTCGTCACGCCTATGGCAGGAATCATCATCGGATTGATCGCGGGAGTGATCTGCTTCTGGGCCACTTCTTCGCTGAAGCGCAAGTTCAAGTATGATGACTCGCTCGATGTCTTCGGCGTGCACGGTATCGGAGGGGCTGCCGGCGCTATCCTGACCGGTGTTTTCGCAACCACCCTTGTAAATCCAGCAGCCACGAACGGATTGCTCTATGGCAATCCCCGCCAGGTGCTGATCCAATTGTTGGCCGTCGCGACCACCTGGGTATTCGCGGGCGTGATGTCGGTCATCATCATCAAGATCGTTGACGCCGTGGTCGGGCTCCGTGTCACGGAAGAGGAGGAGCGAACGGGCCTCGATCAGACGCAGCACGGCGAAAGCGGCTATAATTTTGAAGAGGCACTGTAGTGGAAAAACTGTAAATTCTAGGCTCTAAATCCTAAACAAATTCCAAATCCGAGAAGCCAAAGCCTAAATGGAGTCGGTTTTCGAATTTGGACTTTGAATTTGGGTCTTGTTTAGGATTTAGTTTTTAGGACTTAGAATTCAAGTTTTTAGGCCTTAGGATTATGTCGTCTGCGTCGCATTCCATGAACGGGAGCTACAATCTGCAAAGCAAGCGCGTCCTGCTGCTGTTTACGACGACCGGCTATCAAGCTGGATCGTTTCGTCAGGCGGCCGAGAAACTCGGCGTCACAATCGTAGCAGGAAGCGATCGCTGTAAGAACCTCGATGACCCGTGGCGCGACGGCGCCATTCCGCTGAAATTTCAGAATCCCGAAGCAGCCGCTGAAAACATCGTCAAAGCTGCGCGGCAGCATCCATACGACGCGATCTTGGCCATCGGTGACAAACCGACATTGACTGCCGCCCTAGCCAGCGAAGCCCTTGGCCTGCTCGGGAGTCCCGTCTCTTCGGTGCGCGCCTGCCGCGACAAGTTCCAATTCCGCGAGCGTCTACGCGCTATCGGCCTGCCCGGGCCTGCATACATGCGGCTACCCGCGAGTTCCGATCCCGAAGAAGCTGTCGAAACGGCTGCTCACATAGGATTCCCTTGCGTATTGAAGCCGCTGTGCCTGTCGGCCAGCCGTGGCGTAATTCGCGCCGATGATGCGCAGCAGTTCACGTCAGCGTTTCGACGCGTTCGCGATTTGCTGCAAACGCCCGATATCCGCTTGCTCAAGGACGAAGCGGCGGAATGGATTCAGATTGAGAGTTTCCTAACTGGCTGCGAAGTCGCAGTCGAAGGCCTGGTGACACGCGGCCAGTTAAAGTTGCTGGCTATATTCGACAAGCCGGACCCGCTCGACGGTCCTTACTTCGAGGAGACGATCTACGTGACGCCTTCACGGTTGCCAGTCCGCGTGCAAGCCGAGCTCACTTACGCGCTGGAGAACGCCATCCAGGCCGTGGGCCTCCAGCATGGCCCGATTCACGGCGAGGTAAGGCTGACGCCCGGCGGCCCGGTTGTGTTAGAGATAGCGGCTCGTCCGATCGGCGGGCTTTGCTCCAAGGCGCTACGTTTTGACGGAGGGCTCTCGCTGGAGGAATTACTCATTCGCCACGCGCTCGGCGCACCAGTGAATTCCATTGAGCGCGAACACGCGGCGGCGGGCGTCATGATGATCCCAGTCCCGGCCGAGGGTATTCTGGAAGCCATTCGCGGTGAGGAGGAAGCCTCACGCGTTGCCGACGTCCAGGAGATCCGCATTACTGCCAAACTGCATCAGAGGTTAGTCCCCTGGCCCGAAGGGTCGAGCTATCTCGGTTTCATTTTTGCGCGGAGCGAGAGGCCCGAAGAGGTCGAGTCGAGCTTAAGACTGGCTCACGCGAAACTGCAGTTTGCAATCTCGCCGGCATTGCCGGTTTTGAGATAATCGTTATCGCAAATTTCGTTTGGTCACGCTCCTGCGCTGCTGGCTCATGGAGTTGATCACTTCGAACCTGCTCACGTCAGCGACATTCTGAGCTGATGAACGCCTCAAAATTCGAGCTGGTACTGTGTACGAATTTCGTCCTTGCGAGTGCCGGTCAGCAGGTCTTTCAGGTAGTTCACTTGGAGTTTCGATCTATGTTCGTTCAAGAGCAGACTGAACCCGGCTGTTACGAGTCTGAGCTCATTGTCCTTAACTCGGTCGCTTCGTCCGATTTGCTCATATCGTATCACCGGCTGGATATGTGTGAGCCAAGTTGAACGGACGCGAAATGCCCAGTACGCTGCGGCATAATATGCCGTGCTCCAGATCTCACCATCTTGGGCGCGGTAGAATTCACTCTGCAAGCCGGACAAAGTGGACCCGATTCTCAATTCTGTGTTATAGCGGTCGCGGTTCCGGCTCTCCACTCCAGCGCTTCCGCGCAGCGCGGCAACTCCCCACGAGAACCAGGACCGTGGCGCCCAGACTACACGCGCTGTGGCGTCCTTGGAGCGATTGTCGTCCCGAAGCAGGCGACGGCCGCCATTGGTGACAGCAAACTGAAAAAGCCACCGATCCCAATGGCTCTCCAGATGAATGCCGAGTTCCTCCGCAGCCGCGAAGCGGTCGCTTACTTCCGATCGGTCTACGAACGGCAACTGTCCCGTCGGAGTTAACTCATCCAAGCCGATGGGGGCTTTTTCCAGTCCGAGCTTCAGGTGAAGCCTCTCCAAATGGCTCAAACGTAAATAGGTCCGGCGATACGGATCGTTGGGGCGCACTGGGTCAAGCTCCAGTGAAAAATCGACATGGGGGGTAATGTGACCTTTGAGTCCGACCTCTGCTTTTCGGAGAAAGAAAGTATGGTTGCGTGCGGTATTGGGGAAGAAATCTCCCCGGACCTGCATGAGAACGTCGAATCGTGGGGGCGTTTTCTGGAAGGCTTCTGGCCTCGACGGAGGCAGCATGGGAGGCGTATTCATAGCGGGCGCTCGTTGAATCGCCGGCGGGCGTGGCGTTTCCACCTGAGGCTGTTCAGTTGCGATGCGTGCTAACACCACCTCCAGCTTGGCTATCTGCTGTTTGAGCCGGACAAGCTCACTTCGAAGTTCCTGTACAGCCGCGCTCTCTTGGGCATTGGCAAACGGCAGCACTGATAGCATCAGAAGCAAAACAACGACAGATAACCACACGTGAACCTCCTAAAAGGAGCATAGGATTTCCGCCCATCGCTACATCCTCTGAGATGCAGCGGGACCGATTATAGGTCAGATTGAACAGGTGGTATGGCCGCTAACGGTGCAATTCGAACCCAAAGCGAGGTGGGCAGGACCGCCCGGCGGATCGGGCCGCGGATTGTTGCGGAGAGATTCGATTTTGCGCATCACACGAGCCAGAACATGTCCGATAAGTCTTCGAGCTCCGCGCGGAAGGCTTTACCTCGATGGCGTAGTTACTCACGAAGCCGCCGCGTTTGATGCCGCGTTTGATGAGGTCTGCCTTGACCCTCTCGAAGGGTATACCCTTCTCCTTGCGGCGCTACTCCGAAATGGGCCCGTCCCAGAAATGCTCCAAGATCGCTCCGTACTTCTTCAGGTGGATCTGGACGGCTACGTTCCGAACCTTCGCATCTGTAACAAACTGAATCCCTGTCACGGCTTATCCTTGCTGGTACAGCGAAACCAAAGCACAGCCCGGAAGTATTCGTTCCCTACTGCTTGGTCTGGGGTGGCACATAACCGGGAGGAAGCGCCGCGCCCTCGCCGAAAAAGTACTCTTCCATCTGCTGAGCCATTATTTTCTGCGACTCGCGTTCGGCTAAGTTGAGCCGGTACTCATTGAGAATCATCTTCATGTGCTCGAGCCACATCTTCCAGGCGTCCTTCGAGACATTCTCATAGATGCGCCGGCCGAGCTCATTATTGAAAGGCGGTTCGTCCAGCCCGGGAAGTTCACGCTGAAACTTCACGCAACGGACCATTCTCTGTGCCATTGATTCCTCCGACATTCAGGCTACGTGGGTTCTCCGCGATTTGTCAACACAGCGTTAGGGACGCAAATCTGACGAACGAACGCCTGCGCGAGGGCAGGGGCGGGGAACGCCCACGTGCTGATTTTCATATATGAAATCTTTGGTGTTTCGATGGATTATCGGGCGGCCGCCGCCACAGGCATACGACGGTGCCGCAACCACTCGTAGGAACCGAACATAAGCGCCGTGTAGGCCAGGTCACCGAGCACTGAATTCCTGAAGAATGGCAACGCGGCTATGTAGCACGTTGTCAGACCTTGCCACGTATGTGGATACATCCCCTCGGATGCCCACACACCGAAATTCGTAATCAGGAAAAACAGCAATGATCCCGCCAAGGAGCCGGCAGCTACGCGGGCCAAAGTGATTCGGTCGCGCAGCGCCCATCCGATGACCCCGATGATCAGGAAACCGGCCCAGGTGTAAGGGCTAAACCATGCATAGGTGCCCTTGTATAGAAAATGGACTACGGCAAAGTCGCTGAGGAGGAGAGCCGCAAAGGGAACCAGCAAAGAATCGCGCTTGCTTCGGAACGTGGCGCCGCTGAAAAAGAACATCGCCGCCATCGGAGTTACATTCCAAGGATGAGGAAGAAGCCTGAGCACAATTGCCACTAGAACGTACAAGTACGGCATCACGAACCCTCCTTAACTCGAGACGATCATATCACAAAAGCTGGACCGGCAGCCCATGTCGCCGAATTGCTGGTAGTGGCTCAGTGTGAAAAGGGAAGGGCACGACTGCAGTCGTGCCGGTGCAATTAGCAAGCAAGGCGCTTCAGCGCCTGAGGTGCGGACCTCAGCGGCTGAACAGGCTGCTGAAAAATTCGCTTGCGTTGGCGGTAGAATTGTTTCAGCTGTCACTTTTTTCGGGTTTCGCCGCAGCTCTGATAGGATTTCCGCCTCTGCACGGGCCTATTGCCTTGGTGCAGAGACACTACTCGCTGCGCTTACTGCGCAGGAATCACTTCACCATGGCTCGCGGAATCTTCTCGGGCCGCAGACTCATTTCGTCCAGCATCGCCAGGGCCGCCTCCCGCTCCGCCGTTGTACTGCACTGCCTGGCGCGGGCCGCTACCACCAACCCGTTGCGATTCTCGATGATCACATGTCCCAGGTTGCTGGGTTTGGCTTCTCCCGCCGTGCTCTTCTTATACAAGCGTGCTTGCGGGTCGGTCTTGGACTCATGCGTGTCCCGCAAACACTTCTTTCCGCGCGCTCCCGCCCCCACCACCGTGGTCGGGTCTTTCGCCACAAAGCTGTTCCGGCTGGCCCAGGCTTCCAGGATCGTTCCGTCCACCGTGAAATGCTCTTCGCTCAACAAGTCCTTGCTCCGCGCCTGCTCCATCACCGCCTGCAATCACCGCTGGACAAACATGGATACGGCTGCCATTCTTGTCCGTCCCACTCGCGTCAGTAATTTGCGCCAAGCGCAACTCTTGCCTCGAATCGTATCACTGTAGTATCGTTCGCGCTATGGTAGCCCGGCGGCGCTGCATACTGCAACATCTTCCGAACGGTCTCACGCGCCAGCCCATACTCCCGCGCTACCTGCCGTTCGCTCTTCCCCTCCACCTGCACTGCTCGTCGAACTCGCGCATACAGCTCCACTGTGTACATCCCTCCGGTATCCCACCAAACGTTTCCTTCCCGAACCGTTTCCTGAGATGGCTCTCCGGCGGTCTGTTTTTACTCCGCCAGGCTCCGCCGCTCTCGCGGCGCTTCCTGGTCTAGTTTCTCTCCGGCGCGGACACTCGTCATCTCAATCCTCCTTTCGATCACATTCATCACTTCGGGTTGATCGAATAGCAACGCCTTTTTTCATCTTTCTTCGCGGGCATCGACGAGCCCGAACATTAGGTGAATGCCCTACACGGACGAGCAATTACAAGCGCTTCGGAACGCGCTCGCGAACGGTGTGCGCGAGTCTGCTGGCCGATTCCATTAAGGAAGCGTTGGCATTCGTCAAGGAAATGACCGTCAAAGGGAGCACAGGAGAAGGCGCGGCAAAAGATCAAGGCGGTTTACGGAGTAGACATCCCCGACAAGGGAATCCTGTCGCAGATCGTCCAGACTGCGAAGCAGGCCTTCAGCGGGAATCTGGATGTCGCCATCCAGAGCCCGCAGATCCGGGACCTGATTCAACTCTATGCGATGACCACGGGACAGAAGACCACCGGGATGCCGGGCACGATGCGCCCGGTGTCCCTCGTCGAATCAAGTGGCTCGCTGTTCCAGCAGGCTGCGCTTTCGAACGGCAGCCCCATGCCTTCGCTCGGCGGTTTGCCGACAATTGGTTTGAATCGGATCGGCACGGGCACGCCCCAGAATGCCGGACCGATTGTGATCAAGCTCGATGGACCGGCGACGACGAGCCTGCTGCGCGGAGCGGCCGTCCACGCCATTGCGGATAACCCGCGCATGGTCCAGTCCGCTACTCTTTCCGCGACAAAAGCCAATGCAGGTCGGCGGGAATTACTTAGCTTACAGTTGAGCCCGGGAACGCTCACGAGCTGAGTGGGGGTTTACAAACATTACTAAACAGAAGGCGACTACTCGTTACCAATGTCGACAGAGAGGTTTGAGCGGCGGCTTCCAAGGCGTCCTTGGGCGTTCTAATGTCATACAATGCTGGGCGTCTTTCAGCGGGCACTCTCTTTTGAGTGTGGCTCAATTAGACGCTTCGTCATCAGTACGAGACCGAAAATCTGCGTCCATTCTGAAACAATGTTCCATTTGAGACATAAAGGTCAATCGGGCTTGTCGTAGAACACTACGACGGCCACACCTTCCCAGTAGGTGCCGCTGTTATCCTTGGAGGCCACGGCGCCCATAGGCATCGTGCCCACATAGTTGGGGTCCAATCGAAACTTTTCCACCAGATATTCCCGAACCTTTAGCGCGCGGTCTGTAGAAAGCAAAAATTGTTCACTCGTTAATCCTTTGCCACTATAACCCTCAACGATGATGGCACTGTTTCGCAGATAGCGCTGAAACTCCGCCATGACCGCATCGAGCCGACTCTTCCCGGCTGCCGACAGTTCTTCAGATCCATCCGAGCCGTGAGCGAACAGTTCGGTTTCATAAATCCAGGCCTGTTGCCTTAATTTGCCAGCGGCAAACTTTCCTTCCCTGTATTCGGCGACCGTTACGTTGTTGATATCGTAAAATCCACGGTTCTTAAAAAACCCGCGGAAGAAGAAGCTGCGCTTGAGTGCTTCCATGTTTTCCGCCAAACTCGACATGGCTTCACCGGCGCTGGTGATGGTGCGGCTTAGGTTCCCGGTCAAACTTTCCCCCTTTCCGCCTTTGGCTTGGAAATCGGTTATCGCATCTTTGGCCTGTCCGGTCAGTTGCCGAACATTTTTCGTAATTTGTTCGATTTCCTGCAGGATTTTCCGCTCTTGAAATTCTGAAAGGATGTGAGTGAACTGTTGAGAAATCTCGCGAGTGTTGCCGGCCGCTTTCTCGAAGTCGCTGAAAGCCTTACTGGCACTGTCGGCGACTTTCTCGTCGTTCAATAGCCTGCCCACAGTGCCGCGTCCGGCTCTGATCCCGTCAGTGATCTCTTGTACGTCGTCAGTAACTTTCCTGCTCGTGGAGATGATGTTTTCCACATCCCCCCGGACGGACTCAATCAAAGCGTTGGCGTTTCCCGATGTTGTGGAGATCGACGCAAACACGTCACCCATCTTGCCTTGGACCTCTTCCACGGTGTCTCTGATCTGCTGCAGGAGATCCGCGAAGTCAAAAGGCTCTCGACTGGGAATAGTGCTGCCGGGCGGAGCGGCCTGCGCCTGCGGAGCGCCTTGATCAATTTTCAAGAACTTATTTCCCAAGACTCCCTCTGTCTGAATGGTAGCGATGGAATCGGTGCGAACCACGGGATGAAGCTTTTCAATGATTCGCATTTTGACGCGAAATTTCGACTGGGGCTGTGGGGGCACCTCGATGTCGATTACTTCGCCGGCAGCCATTCCACCGACCTTGACGTCGGCGCCATTTTGCAACCCACTCAGTTCCTTGAACTCCGCGTAAAGTTCGAAATCTTGGGAAAAGAGCTTTCGCCGATCGCCGATCATGAAAAGTCCAACAGCAAACAACAGAATCCCAACTATCAGGAAAAGGCCCACTGCAAAATTTCTTGAAGAAGGCATCTCTTAACCTCCTCCTTCCGATTTCATGAATTCTCGTACCACAGGGTGATCACTCTGATCGAGCTCCTTAGCCGTCCCGTGAGCGATGAAATGCCCTTCGTGCATGACCACCAGTTCGTCTCCAATTCGGCGAGCGCTGGGAATGTTGTGAGTAACAACCACCAGCGTAGTATCCCGCTCCGATTTGAGGTTGAGCAGCAGACTGTCGATCTCGGCCGATGTCATGGGATCCAGGCCTGCGCTGGGCTCGTCCACAAGCAAGATCGAAGGATTCAAAGCGAGCGCACGAGCCAAGCCGGCGCGTTTTCGCATCCCGCCTGACAAGTCGGCTGGCATCATATCGTACTCATGTTCCAAACCTACCTGGGCAAGCTTTTCACGCGCGCGATCCTTAATATCTGCCTCCGGTTTATTGGTGTGGCGCCGCAACGGGAAAGCCACGTTTTCACCCACGGAAAGAGAATCGAAGAGCGCGGCATTTTGGAAAAGAAAACCCATTGTCTTGCGAACCGGCGGCAATTCTCGGGCATGCAAGGCAGTAATTTCCTGGTCCTCAACAAAGATCCTTCCTTGCTCTGGTTTTAATAAGCCGATCATCAGTTTGAGCGTTACGCTTTTGCCGGTGCCGCTGCGACCAAGAATGCAGAATGCTGAACCACGCGCGATATCGAAAGACACATCCTGCAGGATTCTCTTGCTGCCAAAGGACTTCGAAACCTCTTCAAAGCGTATGACTGCTTCGTTTGCGCTCATCCAATCTCTTCCGGGAAAAAAAAGATGATCATTTTTACCAGGACCACATTGGCGAGGATGAGGAGGATCGAGCTATACACGACACTCTTAGTGGATGCCTTCCCAACACCTTCAGCGCCCCCTGCGGCGTTATAACCAAGATAAGAAGAAACAGTGCCAATAATGAACCCGAATACTACCGTCTTGAGGGAAGCCGGAACGTAATCGACAAACTGCATGCTGGAAAAGGCGCGATCGAAATACAACCTGAACGACAAATCGGAGATCACCGTCTCGGCGACAAAACCCCCGACAATACCGGTAAAGCTCATGAAGGTGGTAAGAATCGGTTGAGCAATCATGCAGGCAAGCACACGTGTAACGACGAGGTACTTAAAGGAATCGACCGCCAGCGATTCCAGGGCGTCAATTTGCTCGGTCACCCGCATCCCACCCAACTCGGCGCCGATGCCTGCACCCACCCGCCCGGAAACAAGCAACCCCGCCACCAGCGGGGCGATCTCTCTCGCCAAGGAAAGAGCCAGCACACTAGGAATCAAGGCCTCCGCTCCAAAACGCTCCAGAGAGGAGCGGGAATGCATGGACATTACGATCCCAACAGAGAATCCAGCCACGGCTATGAGCGGCGCCGACCGCGAACCGATGTCGTATAATTGGCGAAGCAGCTCTTTCGCCTCAAAAGGAGGCCTCAAAGCCTCACGGAGAGCGCGTAGTCCAAAAAGGCCTACCTCTCCCGCCCAGGCTAACGCGGCCACCACCAAGGCGCCAATGCGTTCAATCATCCACTAAACTCCCAAGTCTCAAGTCTTGAAGCGCTGAAGATATCGGCCGGAATTCCCATTCTAGCTCGCCGGCCCCACACTATCGAGGGATTCCAGCACAGCACACCATTTTTTCTTTGGCTGGGCCCAGGGCTCGGTACAGGGTCCCGTCTGCCCCATCGCGAGTCCCGAAACTGCTGCCTGCGGCCTTCCCATCCGCTTTTGTCAGACACCCCTACGTCTGCCGCTTTGCCAATGAGCCACTGTCCTGGGAAATGCTCTCCGACGCCGTGTGCTCGGTGGGCGTGACGCTAATCGAGATTCCGTGCGCAGGCGTCGCCAACATATATCCTGAATTCGTCTCTCCTGCGTTTCCCAAGCACCGGTCTCCAAAACGCCCTCTTCGGCCAAGTCCAACAGCTCGTTCCACTGATCAAAATCCAGCCGAAGGATTACCCGGCCATCTACATCTCGGATCGGCGCTGCTTTATCGCTACGCAGCTCCTCGATCCACCGCCGAGCACGCAGCTTTACCACGCACGGCTTCTCGACTGGGATGGCATCTCGCAGTCGATAGGTAACGAAGCAGATGAAGCGCGTTTCACGTTCGGCAATGCAGACCGTGTGATGCGTGATCTTGCCAACGACGTGGACCTGTTCAGATCCTCGATTGAGTTCAGCCTGTTTCATGTGGCGACAAGGCATCAAGCTCGATTTGTGGAAAGGCGAGATGATCGATTGGTCCATGGATTCCGGCCCGGGATTTCACGTCACTGCCGCCGACGGCCTGTACGAACTCAACCTGCCGTACCCGACCCGCCGGATCTCCCGTCAGTGCTGGAAAGACTTCAACGATGGCCTGAATTGCCCGTTCTCAACGCAAAGCACTGGAATGGACCTAGTCCACTTCCCGGATGCTGACTCCAGCAAGTGTGACAAAAGCTACGATGCCGCGAATGGTTGCCTGGCCCACGGCATGAAGCATTATTTCGGAGGAGTTCTCGCCGAGCCGCAGGCGGTAAAGGTCAAAGATAATTCCACAGGCGTCTGGGCCTTCGGCCGCTCTTCGATCACCAGCGTCTCACTCGTTGCTGAGACGCTCTACGACGAGATCGTGCCGGAGATCTACACCGACATCAATATGCCAGTGAATGCGAAGATTGCGGCTGGGCGAGATGAGGGCGACTTCTATGAGGCTATGGGTGTTGTCGGTGAGGGCCCGCTCGGGCTGTGGGTTCCCGACGGCAGCAGAGCCTACGATGCCTTTGGAAATCTGATCGGCGATAAGCTCGATGGCCAGTTCAATCACGGCTATCCGGGAACTTTTGGTTTCCGTCCCACCCCTGGTAGTGATCCCGCCGGCGATCCTCGACACCATCGAAGACCGTGTGCCGCTGGAGTTGGACGTCCATCTCATCATGGACAATTACGCTACCCACAAGACGTCGGCCATCCAGCGATGGTTTGTCAAACGCCCGCGCTTCCAGGTTCAC
>JACPPJ010000033.1 GCA_016191085.1 Acidobacteriota bacterium
CTTCAACACACCAATGATCTGCTCCTCGCTGTACCGCGTCTTCTTCATCTTGAGCTCCTCCGGGCCTTGCTATCTTACCGGAGCTCTCTAGTTTTCACTGGCTGAGTTTTCGGGGGGCAGGTCACCGAGGCCATCGTAACGATCACACCCAGTGACGCGTCCGCTTGGTTTCGCCATTGCGGCTATGATCTACAGTAACAGGAGAAATGCTCTACTTCCTGGCTGCTGGAATTATCTCTATGAGGGCATCATCAAAATAGAAGCTTTAGCGCAAATTGAACTTGGCGCGACGTGGTTACTGTGCTTCTGATTCTGCCAAAATCCCCCCGGGGTCTGCCACTGGTGTCAGTGAAAACCACTCGACTAGGAGAACTGAAATTGGCGTGATTGAACAGATTGAAAAACTCTGCTCGGAACTGAAGCGTTTTCTCCCCGGCGACATTAATATTCTTGAACAGGGAGAGATCCACATTGGCGAGTCCTGGGCCTATAACCGTGTTTCGCCCCAGGTTGCCATAGAATCCGGCATCTTGCAATTTGAAGGACGCTGCATCCATCCACTGGTCGGGATTACCGAGCACGGGATTGTTGCTCTTGCCAGGCACTAAATCTGGACGTTCGTGAGCACCTGCAATGCCTATGGTAGACGAACTTCGCGAGCGAACAAATCCCTCCTCCACATTTACAGGATGCCCAGCAGCTAGGGAAATAATACCATTGAGTTGCCAGCCGCCCACGATGGCCCCCGGCAGACCGCTGAGGCCAGAGCCGAAAGGGAGGTCCCAGGAGTAGTTAAATAGAAAGTTATGGCGCACGTCATAAGCAGAAAGGCTTTTGTCTCGGTGAAGATCATCCGGATCCATCGCCTGACGGCTGACACTTTGCACCTCCGGAGCGAATTGCTGCGACGTCTCGTCGATCGCTTTAGAAAAAGTATAGTTCCCTTGGAATTGAAATCCTTTGCTAAAACGTTTGTTAACACTGATTATCATAGCATTATAACTAGAGCTAGCATTCGTTAGGCTAGTGGCATGTTCAGTGATAAGCGGATTTCGATTTGTTGATCCTTCCGGGAAAAACTTCCTACCGCCGGAAAGGGTCACCGGAATGGCTTTATTCCAGTCTACAGCACTCACCAGATGACTGCCGCGGGAGCCAATATAGCCTGCCATCAGCATCAAATTAGGCAGAATTTCTCTCTGGAGTGTAAAGTTATACTGCAGGGTTGTTGGCGTACGGTCAGGATTGATATCTTCTATTTGTTTTAGCGACAGCCGTCTGTCCAATAAGGCATAGGCATTGGGAAACGGAGGACTGGCAATCTGCGCACGCTCAAAAAACGGCGGCACTCTGGCGCCCCCTACGGTTGCATAGAGCCACGGCAGCAATAAGTCGTGAAAGGTTCCAAATCCCCCTCGCAAAGATGTCTTCCCATTACCAAAAACATCCCAGCTAAGCCCAATCCGCGGTTCCAGGAGATCCTTGTCCGTGGGATAGAGAGCTTGTGTGCCGAAAATAGTGGAGTTCCCGTCTAAGGGATGAACGAACCGCGCAGCCCTGCCATGGACTTCCACAGGACCAGTAACAAATTCTTCCCGCAACCCAAAGTTCAGCGTTACGGTCGGTCTCCAGCGGAATTCATCCTGCAGGTAAAACCCATACACCGTCTGCCGCCACGACCGTACTGGGGAGGCATCCGGAAATGCAGCTATAAAGTTGTTCGCCCGCCCAGTAAGAAAATTCGCGAGGTTAGTGAAAGTATACATCCCCGCTTGCGATTGCCACGCTGCCGTATTAGCGCGGATGTTTTTGATCTGAAAGCCAGTCTTGATCGAGTGTGTGCCCTTGTTGATCGTCAAGTTATCGGCCCCCTGATACAAATTGTAGGCATTTAGCCGCGGTATGGAGCCGCTGGCTCCCAATCCAACTATCCCACTGGGCAGGATAAGGCCACCACCACACACAAAGGGACGCCCGGGAACCAGCTCCAAAGACGACGGTAGGCTGACTCGAACAACACAGTCATTCTCCCCCAGGGAGCGATTGTAAGCAAAACGGAAGACGTTCAGAAGAGCAGGAGAGAAAATTCTTGTTTCCTCTAGGGTGAGATATTGATTGCGGGAGCGATCGTTCACGCTTCGGATGCCAAGAATCTCCGGATTATTCTTCGTACCATTATCAAAGGTGTAGCGACCGAAGAAGAAATCATTTTCAGAAATGTTGTGATCAATCCTTACCATGAAATAATTCTCATCGGCGGGTGTATTGACCTGTGCCGAAAATTCTCCAGTGCCGTCCCGGTTATCACTATTTGGAATCGGCAGAGGTATGAGGTTAAGATAAGGTACCACCGCCTGATTTATTTCCACGCGACCTGCCGGCAAAATGCCTTCCCGAGCTAAGGCGGTGGGCACGTTTTGGAATCCGGTTGTGGTTAGTCTCTCCCTCAGCCCTTCGTAGCTGCCGAAGAAAAACGTTTTGTCGGTCCGAATGGGCCCGCCCACGGTAGCACCAAACTGATTCCTCTTGAATTGGGGGGGCTGGCTACGGACTGTGGGATTCCGCGCATCGCGGTCAAAGAAATTCCTGGCATCTAAAGCGCTATTCCGCAGAAATTCAAAAGCGGAGCCGTGCAGCTCGTTCGTTCCGGATCTTGTTATTGAGGTAATGACTCCCCCGCCATTACCCCCGTACTCCGCACTGTAGCTATTGACCAATACCTTAAATTCCCTTACGGTATCCACTCCCAGAGAAACTCCCGTCACACTTCCCGGAGTACTTCCCCAAACATCTTTTATATCTGTTCCGTCGAGAAGGAAACTGGAGGAAGTATTCCGTGCCCCTGCGATACTGATTTTCTGTACATTGCCGGCCATAAAACCTTTCGATCCGGAGCGGGAAAGAGTTACTCCGGGTTGCAAAACAGCAAGATCCGCGAAGCTGCGACCGTTCAGAGGCAGATCCTGAATCTGCCGACTCTCGACCAAGCCAGCAACCGTTGCTGTGGTCGTCTCAACGATGGGGGCCTCTCCGGTCACCACGATCTTCTCCGTGACCGACCCGACCTTAGTTGTGAAGTCCACGATTGCCTCTTGCCCCACAGTCAGGGTGATCCCGCTTCTCACTGCAGTCTGGAATCCTGATAGCTCTGCCTGCACTTCGTAATTGCCCAATAACAGGTTTGGTGCATTGTATCGCCCGCGATCATCGGTGACCATTGTTCGTGCTATACCCGTGTTGAGGTTCTTGATTGTCACATTCACAGCCGGTAGCACAGCTCCTGTCTCATCTCGGACGGTCCCAGAGATTGTTGCTGTGGTTACTTGGGCCTTTGCAACTTGAACTGAGAAGAACAGAGATAAGAGACCCAAAGTTAAAATCAGTAGTCCCTTGTTCATTTCAAAAACCTCCTACTAAACCGGTGCTTTATGTCGGAATTCCTTTTTACCTTCGATGGCAAGAATTATTCACGAACTATATCCGCAGTAACTGCGCATGGCTGAGGGTTCCCTGAGGAACACCGGATCACTCAAATAGCTCCGGCACATGGTAAGCGTTTACCCCACGGCTACCTCCTCCAATCACTTCTTTGGCCTCCGGGTTGAGAGCCACGCTGCTGACTCCTTTGAGAACACCCCACGGCGGGATGTCTCCCTGATCTCCATACTTCCAGACGCCAAGGAAGGCCCCTCTGTTTTCCACGTCGAGATAGTCGCCACGGACTCCTCCGGTTGCGAAAATTTTCTTGCCCTCCGGGTAAAGTACAATTCTTCGGATGGTACCGGCCCCGCTGACTCCTGTTTTTGGACCTGTGATGACCCAACGCGGAGCCACATCGCCACTATCGGTGCGATTAAAGACCATCACACCCTGGCGCGTCATCACCGCGATCAGGTTGTTCACCGGATCCACCGCTACCGCCTCGGGCCGGTCGAGCCGCGTCTTTGGCCCGTGGATGACCCGGATTGGCGCGACATCGCCACCGACATCTCGTCGAAACACAAAAACCGCATCGGAGAAGCTTTGGGGGATTATGACTTCGTTATGGACAGGGTCTACGTCCAAAACATCACTGTAGCCCAGCATCGTTTTGGGTCCTTGGATGACTCGGATCGGTAGTTCCTCGCCGTGGGCCTCGCGCCGGAAGAACAAGATCGCTTGCGCAAAGGGATTGGGAACCACTATCTCATCGTGGAGATTGTCCACAGCAATGTCATGAACCGTGCGCGCTAGGAGAGTGGCCTGACCTGCAAGTGTTCTCACTGGAGCGGCATTTCCATTCGCCGAACCGGCGAATACCGAGACCCTCGGATGGCTCACTCAGTTCGCAACCAGGATTTCGTTCCGTTGCGGGTCAAACTCCAGTGCGCCTTGGCCGAAGCTCGCTAGGGGAGCATCCTTCGGCGCGCTGCGGATCAGCCGCAACGGCGCTACATTGCCCTGCGCCGTTCTCGGGTAGACCGTTGCCGTGTGATTCTCCCAGTTCGTTACCCACAGCTCGTTGCGCTTGGTATCTACGAAGACGCCGCTGGTACCCTTCAGGTTTGTAGCGGGCCCCTTGAGAACTCGCACCGGCGCTGCATTCCCATTGGCGTTCCGGTCAAAGAAGAGAACGGAGTCATCGCCGGAATTGGCGACGATGAGCTGTCCGCTCACAGAATCCAGGAAAATTCCCAATGGCAAGTTCATTCCGGTCCGGGAACCCTGTATCGTTCTCAAAGGAGCGATGTCTCCACTAGCCGTTCGGCTATAGACGGTGATCGACGGGGGCATGGATTTGCCGGTCGAAGGCTGGAGCGGCTCAACAATCCCTCGCCCATGCTCCTCGAGGCTGCCGCGTAATTTGGACCACCGCCCCTGGCCGAAAAGAGCATATCCTTCGCCGACCCGGGTTTGCCGCGCGTGGCCATGATTGGTTACGTATATTTCATTCTTTTCGTTGTCCACATAAATTCCATGCGGATCAGCCAGTTCCGTCCTAGGGCCTTGAATGGAGCGCAGATGGTTGGCATCGCCCCGGGCGGTTCTCGGGTACACAATTATCTGGTTCACGTGCTCGACACTAATAAACAACTCATCGTGGCGGCGATCAAGAAACACGCCCCAGGCGCCATGAGGCACGTCTAACTCCCGCGAAGGAGCCATATTCCCTCGGGCTTCGTAAGGGAACACACCCAGATTGTCTCCGGCATCGTTGTTCACGAAATACATCTCCCGGAATTCTGGAGAGACGGACAGTCCACAGACCATTCCCAGTCGCGCCTTCGGGCCCGCGATTTTGCGTTTCGGCTCCATGACGTCGTCCGTCGCAGGAAACTCCGTGGGATAAACAGAGATACTGGCGCCGCTAGCGCGGTTGTCGTTAGCCAGAAACACTTCGCCTCGCTCGACATCCATTGCGATCCCATTAAAGACCGGATTCGGGTCACTGATCCTGCGCAGGGGCGGCCGGTCAATCACAACCACCGGACGCTTCTCCGCTCCCGATTGGACTTTCTGAGCCTGAGCCGCCAGAACTCCACCCGCCCCGCTCAACACGGTTACCGCAACACCGGTGCAGCTCAATATCACCAATACTACTAACGACATCCTTTTCTTACGCATCTTCTCACGCATTTTCTTACGCATCGTGGACCTCTTTGTTCTTGCCGCAGTGGCACTTCAATAGCCTTTTACTTTGATGCCATTTTGCTTTAGCATTGTTACAATATTGCGAACCGCCAACTCGAAGATTTTCTCTCCTTTTTCTTTCGATGCTTCCTCCGGTTTCCCATGCCATATGGTGTCTCGACCCGGGAAATTGCTGAAATCTATTGTCTTCAGATCGACAACTCCGGGCCTGGACACGAGTGCCGATGCCACTTCTCTGGCCGCTCCGTGTCCGGCGGGAGAAACGGTAAACAAATCCTTCAAATCTTTGTCCGGCGCATATTCGATCCAAAAAGTACATTTCAGAAACAGGTCGGTGTGAGTTTTCTCTATCTCGGCACAAACCTCTTTTAACGGCTTCGTGTTCCCTCCATGGCCATTGATGACAAGGAATTTCCGCGCCTTATGGCTGATGAGGCTTTCCAATAACTCCCGTGCCACTGCCTTAAATGTGTCCTCCTTAAGCGTGAGGCTACCGGCATGGCGCATGATTTCAGGAGGTGTAATGCCAAATGGCATTATGGGCAGCAACAGCACGGAGTCGACTCTGCGCGCCACTCTTTCAGCTAATTCGCCGACGTTATAGTTATCCGTTCCAAAGGGTGCTGCTGGCCCGTGAAATTCTATGTCGCCGAAGGGCAAAATGAACAGGGTATCATCCGAAAACCGTTGCTGCGCTTCTAGTCCCACCATATCCCCGAGAAGGATTTTTCCTGTGTTCTGTGCCAGTGCAGCTGATCCTACACCGAAGGCACTCACGACTAGTATTGCAAGCACAGATTGCATCGCATATAAAAACGGACTACCTGTTTCACGCATAGAGCCTCCAATTAATGGTCATTTCAACGGCAACCGTATTAAGGGAATCAGTTCACTTGTGAGTTAGGTGCTTATTTGCCGCACTGCAAGTATGTTGTGGCAAGATCGAATTTGCTCTGATCCAAACGAAGGAACTGTCGTAGTTCGTCTATACTGCGGAATTCATTTTTTGACCTACGCTCCACGATATCCTGGATGTTTTCGCCGCTTAAGAAGCGAAGCCGTTTGAGTGCATCGGCAGAAGCTCTATTGACGTCCATTGGAACCGCCGTCACCGGATTGTTCTCTCCGGCGTAACGCCCCAGATAATCAACGATTACATCAACATCTTTATCGGGGATGTCGGCCTGGTATTCTCCAGTCATGGAACCCACCACCGTCAGCCAAGATTCTTTACTGCGTTGCTTTGTCACAATGAGATCAAGCCCGTGGCAAGTAGTACAGGAGGAGAGAACAACATCTTTTCCCTGATCGTCAGGAAGCAACATTGCCCAATCGATCATCTGTTCGCCGGATTCTAACGATCTCGCTGCTGTTATTCCATCTCTACATAAACAGACGATCGCGAAGACGATAAAAAATACGTGATTGGCATTGGCACATCTTGTACCCAAAGTCATATAAAACCAACCTCCGGCAAACCTAAGCCTTCGAGAAATGATCCTTCACGATGCGGCGCCACGCTAAGCAAGCGATGGGTGCAACGCAATTCGTTCCGCCATCGCCTAAGGTATCTCGAGGGGCAACGCTCCGGTCGCAAACAAACAAATTGCGAATGTCGTGGGATTCGAATCTTTCGTCGACAACGGAGTTCCCGCGATCCTTTCCGGCACGGCAAGAGCCGGCTCCAGGCGAGGCATTGAAACCCTCTTTGCCTGATTGCACGTCTCGCAGCTGTTTTAACGATCGGTCGACGTTCTGAATCCTAGTGGCTCCCATCTCACGATAGATGTCCCGGGTAATCTCTATTCCCTCGATCAGACGCTTTGCGGAGTACGGGTCCTTTATGCTCAATGGGACAGACCGTCCATTCCTCGCGATGCGCCCTTCCATCGCGTTTTTCGGACAGTAATTAAGGACCACATCGGTGGCAAGTTGGTCCCCTCGCGTTTTCATGAACTGCTTGTGTTCCAATCCGAATTCCGGAGCAAACTCACTCAGCGCCATAGTGCCCGGATACTCCGCCCCACTAGTACCTTCCCTAAAGAGGAGCCAATCGTACCAATCCTTATCCCCACCCTGGGTCATGAAATATGCTCGGGCCATCCCGCGATCTCCCTGCTTGATCGGAAATGGAAACAGCGCAGAAAACCGGGGACCATACAATCTGCCGTCCACATGTCGTCCCACGTTTGGATTCTCAACAATCAACTCAGTGCCCAATAGATCTTTGGGACCGTAACCGGAGTTGTATAAGATGACCGGTGTACCGTTTGTGCCGGCAGAGACGATCACTTTATCGGCGAAAAATTGAACTTTCTTCCCGTCTTGTTCAGCCCATACACCCGTAGCGAAGAAATCGGATCCCCGTTTTTCCAGGATGACTTTTTCTACCCTGGTGTTGGGAATGATCTCGACACCGTTTCTCTCCGCGATTGGAACGTAGTTAAGATTCGAGCCGATCTTGGCGTCATACTTGCAAAACCTCTCCTCGCCGCCACCCTCGCACACACCGCAATGGAGACAATTCCTGCGAGCATGTGGAAACCGTTGCGGCGAATATCCCAATTTCTTCGCGGCCTGTCCCCATAGCCTTTGGCCCTCCGTGAGCATCGCGTCAGGCATGGGATGAATATTAAACATCTCCACGACCTCACGGATTGGTTCTTTGAATTCTTCCTCTGTCCAATCTAGTCCCGTCTCATTTTGCCAATGCAAAAAATCCCTGCGCATTACAGGGGGTGCCAACGCGCCGTAGTGCACAGAGCTGCCCCCGACCACCTTTGCGCCGAACCAGGGGGGACGAAGCCTGTCTTTCCTGCCATTGACAACGAACTCACGTTCACTGTTGAACACTAGTCGCCGCAACGGATGGCCGGAACCGGGCATCGGATCGCCTTTGAGATATGGTCCCCACTCGATCATTGCTACCTTCAGCCGCTCTCCATTTTTCGGGTTAATACCTTTTTCTGCGATGCGCGCGGCCAGAATACAACCGGCATGACCTCCGCCGGCAATGATGACGTCATACCTCGCAGTCGAGTTTCCTTTGTTGCTGTGGGCAGCGACGATCGCCTTTGTAAAGTCCTCTTGTTTCTCAAAGCCGCTCACAGGCGCTTTGGCGTCTCCTGGTTCTACCTTCCAGTCGAGCTTTTCGTAATACTTCCTCTTCTCTTCTTCCTCTTCCCAACTAAAAGTGCCCGTTTTGCGCGCTATGTCCCATCCGGTGACTAATTGCTTTGTATTCGGATTGGTGATCTGATGCAAGTCTCCTGGCTTCAAAAGAGGGATGCCGTTGTCCCACCCCAGCGGTTTCAAATCAGGAATGCCGCTCGAATCGCGCGGCCAGTTGTTCTCAGGAAAGTTGCTATAAAATAGCCGGACAATGCTGCGCCGGATCGTACGGTAAGTGTCTTGCAACGTATTCAAGACCGACTTGTCCTGAAACTTACTTCCATCAATAATCAGTCTCACATAATCCGCACGCCGTTTTTCATCCAGCCCCAGGAAACTCTGTCCCTCAAAGAGGCTCTTGCTGTTTTCGTTGAACATTCTGAGATCGGCATCGCTCAGCTCCGCCAAGTTTTTCAGCACTTCTTTTGTGATCCCGTATGGCTCGAGGTGCTTATAGCCCGGGTCGCCCGCAGCTGATGGGATCAGCGTATTTCCTAGCGCTGAGACCACAGCAGTTCTGTCATTTGCAGTACCTGACTGCTGGGCAAGTGCGGTGTCTACCAACCGGCACATCCCTACCGCCGTAGCAGGGACTGCCACGGCGGTTCTCTTAATGAAATCTCTTCGAGATGCTTCGTTCTGTTCGCTCATTTTCCTCGTTTGAATGCTTTCTCACGCTTCGTGAAGATTGAAGATCAAGAAAGACGAGCCATCACACCTCTTGCGAAGTGGCGATTGCCGGGCTACTCAGTCGCTTCCGAAGTGCGAAACGCTGTCGGCTAGTCCTTGTGCCAATGAATTTTCATCCATTTGGCGCGGCGGGATTCTTCCTCCTGCCAGCTCAAGGGACCCCGAAAATTTGCGACATCCCACCCTGTTACTAACACGGGAGTATTCGGGTCTAGGATCTGGTGTGTATCTCCGGGTCGTAGGATGGGTATTCTGTTTTTGTCCCGTGCAATTTTGTTCTCTGGAAAATTTTGGTAAAAAATCGTCAACACTCGCAGTCGAGTCATCCGAAAGACCTTCTGAATCTTTTCGACGACGTCCTTGTTCAATTTGGTATAAAGTTGTGCACTGGCGCCTTTGCTTTGCTTTGTGCTTCCCGCGTCCCAAGTCTGGGGAGGGAAACTGTCGGCCACGATCTCCAAAAAGGCAGCTCGGTCGAGCTCATTCAGATCGAGAAATGGTTTCGGGAAAAATTCCTGGGCCGCCGCGTTAAACGTGTTGTATTCGTCCGGCCGAATTCCCGTCAAACCTTTCAGTACTTCATCGGTTATCCCGTATTGCTCTAAGCGGCGGTATCCCGGATAGCCGTTCGCCGTGGGGATGATCGTATCTGCCAAGGCTGCCACTAACTGCTTCCGATCAACAGCCACAGCTTGCGTGTAATCGACAACCGCCGAGGCAGCGAACGGAAGAGCTACTCCGACGCCCACAGCTCCTGCTCCGGTCTCCTTCAAGAACTCCCGCCGGCTAATTCTACTTCCTGCCATAACTCACCTCCATTTTTTGGCTGGTTTCCCCATTTGTTTTCATCGCCTACAGACCTCGGGAGAAATAGGTGGCTATAATTCTGCGAGCTCCGAACGCACCCATCAGCGCCGCAAAGCTGCCGGAATTGATGGAGGACCTCGGATAGGAGCCAGCGTCCACTACGAACAGTCCTTTTACGTCATGCGATTCGAAGTCACCATTGATGACTGAATTTCGCCTATCACTCCCCGCGCGGCAGGTACCATTGGGATGGCCGCCACCCCGGCCTTTAAAGTTCGCAGGAAATCGTTCTAAGTACTTGGCACCCATCTTTTTCGCTAATTCAATCGCAATTTCTCTCGCATCTCGCATCCTTTTTTCTATATAGGGATCGCCCCCATATGTCGCAGCTCCGGTGCGCACATTGACGCGGCCGGTTATGTGCGTCGGTGGGCGAGAGCACTTCAGAGTAATTTCTCCCAAATGCGTTATGGCGGTTTTCATGAAGTCCATGTGCTTCTTTCCGAATGCAGGAGCAAACGCACTTAGCGCACTTTGGTGAGGATAGTTTATGGAACTCAGGTCGGCGGTGTTAATCCTCAGGGTACCCGTACCGTCTGTGTACTTCCGATCCACATCCATGATGCAGATGCTGGTATTGGTTCCCCTTCCGGCTTCCTTGATCGGTTGATCAAACAGCATCGCAAATGAGTGATTCGTCTCGCCATCCCAGTTTCGCCCTACATTGTCGTTTCCCACGATCAGATCATTGCCTAACTCGTCCTTAGGTCCGTAACCCGATTTCCCCAAAAGCACTGGGCTACCGGCCCAACCGCAAGAAACGATCACTTTGTCGGAGCGGGCTTCGAGAACCTGGCCGTTCTTCTCGTAAGTGACCCCATTCACGATGCCTCCTGCTCCTCGTTTCTCAATGTTCACTTTTTTCACTTCCGCGTCGGCAATCAGCTCAACGCCATTCGCCTCCGCTATCGGCAGGTACCACAGGGAAGTCCCCTTCGCATCGTACTTGCAACCGTGACCTTCATTGTGAAACCCGCAGAATATGCAATTCTTGCGCATGGTAAGGAGCGGTTCCACGGCATTTACCTGAGCTCCATCAAAATCGCGGAACTTGTAACCCAACTCTGCGGCAGCATTTCGGAACATCCTCTCACCAGGAGTCCATGCCTCCTCCGGATCCGCATGAACGTGCAATGTTTGCACCATGTCATCTACCGCTTCTTTCATATCCTTTTTTGTCCAGGAGATTCCCATGGCAGACCAGTTTTCGTAATCAACGTCGTAAGGCAAGTGCATATGGGCTCCCCAATGGATGGAACAGCCCCCCACTACCTTCAACCCAAAAGTCCACGGCCAACTTTTCAGTAGCCCCCCGGTGTCAAACTCTTCCCACAGAATTTGTGGGATCATCTGCCGGTGCAGAGGGTCCCCAAAGCCGTGTTTCTGCCGATTTTTCAACAAATTGGGTCCAGCCTCGATCAGTGCGATCTTCAACTTTTCACCCGTTTTCGGATGTACACCTTTCTCGGCGATTCGGGCGGCGCAAATGAGTCCCGCAAAGCCTGCCCCTACCACAATCAAGTCGTATTGTTTTGCTTGGGCCATGATTCACCTCAGTTTCTTTTATCGCGACCGTTTTTTGAAACCGTTCTCTGAGCCAGAACGCGAACGCCACTTCGGGGTATCTAAAATAAGAGTTTCAATGCAAACTGAACCTGCCGAGAGCTGGTACCCGTGATGCCGATTTTCCCAGCGCTTCTAAGCACTGGCTCAGTATCGAGTCGCCCCGTGTACATAATGTTGCTCGGCAAATCGAAATTTGCTCGATTTAGAAGGTTGAAAACTTCTGCGCGAAATTCGAGCTTTCCGCCTTCCCCCAACAAGCTAAGCGAAGTATCTTTTGCGAGCGAGAAATCCAAATTCGCGAGACCGGGGCCTCTCAGGATGTTCCGGCCCGCCGTTCCCAAGAACCCAGCCCGCTGTATCCCAAACGCGCAGGGATCAAAATAGAGGTCAGGCGTGCCGAGCAGTTGTCCAGGCGTGACCCCCAAGCAACCGCTTGTAGTCCCCGAAGTGTTACCGCGCCGTCCTGGCAATAAATCCGGCCGGTCTGGGCTGGTGCTGCGAACCGCCGACCTCGAGCGATTCGTCGCCAGCATTGCTGATACTGGATAACCGGTTTGTAAGGACAAGATGCCGCTAAACCACCATCCCGTCAGCAACTTCGCAAGCCGAGGACTACCAGATAATATCTCCGGCAACCGGTAGAGAGCATTAAATCTCCAGTTCTGAGTCGCATCGAAGCCAGCGGCCGCTTTATCCACTCTAATATTGTTAGGATCTACGCCGATGCTATCGCCCACTGCATCCGTCCCGATGCGCGACTGTATTGTGTCCAGAACTTTGCCCCAGCTATATGAGCTTTGAAATTGTAAACCCCGGCTTAGCCGCTTGGAGACTCCGAATTGAAGGGCGTTGTACCATGATTGCGAACTGCCGGTTCTAAAGTCGAGGAAACTCCAGTTCGGGTTTGTTCTTGGCTCTGTTCCTGTCCAGAATTTTCGGCCATCGGGCAGCACCTGTGGAATCGTTGGGTTCCCATCTGTATTTGTCACCAGGTTAAACGCGCGCGATGTCGCGTAAGTTAATGTGACGCCCATGTTAAACGGTAATTCACGCTCCACCGTCAGGTTGTAGGAAAACAAGTGCGGTTGTTGCAAATTGTAATCGTTAGTACGAAGTGTCCGCAGCGTGTTCGCAGGGCTGAACACTAATGGCAACGAAGTCAGAGGAGGAGGATTTGTGACTACGGCCTGACCGTTTACGGGCGGAACTGCGGTAGCCATTACCAATGTACTAGCTTGAGTAGCGATATCGTATAACAGGCCGAAGCCCCCCCGTATGGAGGTTCGGCCGTTTCCGTGGACATCCCAGGCAAAGCCAAATCGAGGGCTGAAATTATGAAGCGATGGATTCATGAACAAGATGCCTGGAGTCGTTGTGGCATCACGTTGCGCATCACGTATATTCGCTTGGTTGCCATGTGTTTCATTTATATTCGTAGTTGGCTCGTAGCGGAGCCCTAAGTTGAGGGTGAATGTCGAGCTAGCTCGGTAATCATTCTGAATATAAAAGCCCAAAGTCCAGAAGCGATACTTGCGATCGAATTTTGAGCCCTGAGTAGCTGCCTGATAGCTCAGCGGTGTGCCTAGCAGGAAACTACGAACGTCAGCAAAAGCAATTACACCCTTTGAGTAGATGCTGTTTACGATTCCCCACTGATACCTGTTAATGAGTGTGCCAAATTTGAGCGAGTGCTTGCCTCGCGTATAGAATAGATCGTCACTCCATGTGAAGATTTCTTGCCTGATCCCAAACGGAGCAATAGATCCAGGACCCACCGCAGTGATTCCCCCAATGGTAACTGCGCCGAATCCCTGGCCGGGAACAAACGAGAACTGAGGACCGAAGAATACCGAAGGGTTATTGTTGATCATGCCGTTGCGGCTGTATGACATTCGGAATGTGTTCAAGAGGGCCGGAGAGAATACGTGATTCTGCGATAACGTACCGTACTGGGACCTGCTCGTTGAGATTGCTATGAAATGGGGATTTCCTGTCGCATTCAGTGCCGGTGTTGTGCGCTCAGCATCATCTATGGTGTAGCGACCAAACAGAGTGTCTATGTCAGAAAAGTTATAGTCCCACCTAGTTTGGCCGTAATTTTCCGTTGTTGGCTGACTGAAAGCATATGTATAGCGATCGCCGGGCAGATTAGGTTCTGGCAAAAGGCTTAGCCAAGGTTTGATGACTGGATTGATCTGGGGGACCAAACCACCGTCAACCCTGGCGGACAGTGGGATGGTCTGGTTGATGATCGGTCTCCCCAACCGTTCCCGTAATCCTTCATATACGGTATGAAAAAAGATCCGATCCTTCTTAATAGGACCGCCAAACGAACCTCCAAAGTTGTTCCGTGTGAAAGCGGGCAGGCGGCGTTGGCTCGCAATGGTCTTGTAGTCGAAGAAATTCCGGGCATCGAGGGCGCTATTGCGGAAGTACTCCAGCACCGAACCATGAAAATTGTTCGTACCTCCTTTGCTCACGATGGTCATTTGGCTTCCCATCGCCATGCCATACTCAGCACTGTACGCCCCGGTTACCACCCGAAATTCGCGGATACCGTCTATGCCCAATGTCGTTTCCGTGATAGATGATGCGGCCGCACCAAAAGCGTTATTGACAGGAGCCCCATCCAGCAGAAAGTAATTGGAATAGGGTGATGCCCCGTTGCTGCTGTAGCGCAGCCCACTCCCACCCGCCGTCGTATGGTTTTGATTTTTCTGCTGCATGATTCCCGGCTGTAGAAGAGCTAAATCAAGATAGTTGCGACCGTTCAAGGGCAGGTCCACCATTCTTTGTTCATCGACCAAGCTTCCCAAAGAGCCACTCGTGGTGTTAACAATAGGAGCTTCCGCCATCACCGCAATGGTTTGTTCGACTGCACTGACGTCTAGCGTGAAATTAACCACAGCTTCCTGCCCTACTGTGAGGCTTAGTCCAGTGCGCACTGCAGGCTGGAAGCCGGGAGTTTCCACCCGAATTTCGTATGTCCCCACCGCCAAAGCTGATAATCGGTAAGAGCCGTCTGCTGCGGATATACCATTGCGCGCCTGCGCCGTCTCCAAATTACGGGCCATCACAGCAGCACCCGCAATTACAGCGCCTGTCTTATCTTTGACAATGCCGAGAACTGTGGCCGTAGGCATCTGTGCGACAGCTACGGCTGGTCGAAGTAGGATTAGAATGAGAACTGCTAGAACGCAGATTCGGCTGTTTGCCTTTTGCCATTTCATGTACATATAGACCTCCAGTTTGATCTCGTCGGGTCGAGCACACGCCATTGATGACGCGCTTGGCTCAAAGTTGCCTGTCATGGCTCCAGTATTCCAACTGCCGGCCATTTCACTGGCTCGTTTCGAAACGTCTCATGGCTTTCTGGTCCAAGCGAAGGCTTCCCCACACTCTATGACCTGGTTCGAAGTAAATGGAATGAAAATCCCCGGTAAGGGAGTTGAATGACGAATTGGAAATTGTGCAGAGCCCCATCGGCGAAGCCGCCAACTGATGTACCATGACGAGGAATGCTACACACCGAAACGAGCACCGTCAATAACACAAAGGCACTAATTTTCTAGTCCATTTGGATCATTTATGCGCTTTCTGAAGGTCGTTCGTTGAGTGGACCGAACACTCCGTTCCTGCGCTTCAAAACAGCAGCAACGACAAACGGCAGCGTCGGTGATGGTCAGAGAAGAAGCGGCTCTCCCCGCGGACTTTCTGCATTCGCTATTTCGTTTGCGTCCTTGGGGAGCCAACTAATTTCCGTCCGGATAGAGCCGCCGTACCGAGCGTTCCTGGACTTAACGCCTCTCACAAAGAAGATGCAGATGGAATTTCCACAGCAGATCGAGCTGCGGCAGATGTCGAGGGGCAGCTCCGCCGCTTAATTTAGCGCGGCGGGATTTAGCTTGCTGCCGCAGCAGGAGCGGGGACAGCCTCTTTCTCGAACTTCATCTCACCCTTCTCAAGGTCCGCATCCACCAGAACCGTGTCACCGGGCAGGACCTCGCCGTCAAGAATCTTGATAGCGAGCGGGTCCTGAATCAGCGTCTGGATAGTGCGGCGCAGCGGACGAGCTCCGAAGTTCGGGTCGTAGCCGCGGCGGAACAGCAGTTGCTTCGCAGCCGCCGTCAACTCAACCTTGATCTTCTTCTCGGCCAAAACCTTACGCAGCGACTCGATCTGCAGCTCCACGATCTGAGCGATTTCCTTTTCGCCTAGCACATTGAAGTAGACGATGTCGTCAATGCGGTTCAGGAACTCCGGCCGGAATGTTTCTCGCAGCGCTTCGTCGAGGCGGCGCCGGATGTCGCTTACCGCAGCATCGTGTTCCTGAACCGGCCTATAACCGATGTGCCCCAACTGCTGCAGGTAAGAGCTGCCGACGTTGCTGGTCATAATCAGGATCGTGTTCTTGAAGTGCACGGTGCGGCCTTTGCCGTCGGTCAGACGCCCGTCGTCCAGAATCTGCAACAGCGAGTTGAAAACGTCGGGGTGTGCCTTTTCGATTTCATCAAACAGCACCACGGAATAGGGCCGGCGCCGGACGTGCTCGGTCAACTGGCCGCCCTCTTCATATCCAACGTATCCCGGAGGCGCGCCGATCAGCCGTGCTACGGAATGCTTCTCCATGTACTGGGTCTTTTCCATGCGCACCATGGTTCGTTCATCTTCGAAAAGGTATTCGGCCAGGGCGCGTGCCAGCTCGGTTTTGCCGACGCCAGTCGGGCCCAGGAAGATGAACGAGCCGATCGGCCGTCGCGGATCGGACAGACCCGCGCGGCTGCGGCGCAGCGCATTCGAGACGCGCGCCAACGCCTCTTCCTGCCCGATGACGCGATGCCGCAGGCGCTCTTCCATGTGGACCAGCTTGGCGATTTCGCCTTCCAGCATGCGCGAGACCGGAATGCCGGTCCACTTGGCCACGATCTGCGCGATGTCTTCCTCGTCCACCTCTTCCTTCAACATACGCGGAACTTTGGCCACCTCGGCAGAACGAGCCGTCGTGGTCTCCAGTTCTTTCTCAAGTTGCGTCAGTTCACCGTAACGGATCTGCGCCACTTTGCCGAGATCGCCTTCACGCTCGGCCTTCTGCTCTTCGAGTTTCAGCGCTTCGATCTTCTCTTTCAGTTCGCGCACTTTGGCGATAGAGTCCTTTTCCGTTTGCCAGCGCAACTTGAGGCCCGCGGCCTGCTCCCGTAGGCGAGCCAGGTCGCGGTCAATCAGCTCCAAGCGCTCGAGCGACCCAGCGTCCTTTTCGCGGGCCAGAGCCTGACGCTCGACCTCAAGCTGCCGCAGATGCCGCTCGATTTGATCAATCTCTACTGGCATTGAATCGATCTGCATACGAAGCGCAGCGCCCGCTTCGTCTATTAAATCAATCGCTTTGTCCGGTAGGAAGCGGTCGCTGATGTAGCGATGTGAAAGCGTCGACGCGGCGATAATGGCGGCGTCCTTGATGCGCACACCGTGGTGCAGTTCGTATTTCTCCTTCAGACCGCGCAGGATCGCGATGGTGTCCTCCACGGTGGGCTCGGAGACATAGACCTGCTGGAAGCGCCGTTCGAGCGCCGCATCTTTCTCGATGTGCTTTTTATATTCGTTCAATGTGGTTGCGCCTATGCAGTGCAGTTCTCCGCGCGCCAAAGCAGGCTTCAGCATGTTGCCGGCATCGATGGCGCCTTCGGCGGCGCCGGCACCCACCAGAGTGTGCATCTCGTCAATGAATAGAACGATCTGCCCGGCCGCCTCGTCAATCTCCTTCAGCACCGCTTTGAGGCGGTCCTCAAATTCACCGCGATATTTTGCCCCGGCGACCAGCGCGCCGAGATCGAGGGCTACCACACGCTTGTTTTTTAGGATCTCGGGAACGTCTCCGGCGATGATGCGCTGCGCCAAGCCCTCTACGATCGCGGTCTTACCCACGCCGGGTTCCCCGATCAGCACGGGGTTGTTCTTGGTGCGCCGGGCCAGAACCTGAATGACGCGGCGAATCTCCTCATCGCGGCCGATCACCGGGTCGAGCTTGCCGCGGCGGGCGAGTTCCGTCAGGTCACGCGCGTAGCGCTGCAGCGCCTGATATTTTTCTTCCGGGTTGGGATCGGTGACGCGCTGCGTTCCGCGCACGCTGGCAAGCGCCTTCAGTATTTCGTCATGCGTGACATGGTTTCGCCGCAGGATCTCCTCAGCAGTGTCGCCTTTCAGGCGGCTCATCGCGAGCAGTAGGTGCTCCGTCGAGACATATTCGTCTTTGAAGAATTCCGCCTCTTCGAATGACATCTGCAACAGCCGATTCAACCCCGGCGAGAGATATTGTTCGGAAGTTCCACTGACGCGCGGCAGCCGCTGCATTTCGCGCTCGGCATCCAGTGCCACGCGATCGGGCGCAATGCCCATCTTCTGCAGCGTGGGGCCCACCACACCTTCCGGCTGTGTGGCTAAGGCGAATAGCAGATGGATCGGTTCGACCGATTGATGACCGCCCTGATAAGCCTTCTGCTGCGCCTGCTGCAGCGCCTCCTGCGCTTTGGATGTGAATTTATCGAATCTCATCATTGGCATGATATTAGTCCTTTACTCATTCTCTGATCAGTAGATTCGTCTCTGTTGATTTGGACGCGCCGGAGGAGGCAAATGGAGGCGCTCCGCTGTCCGCAGAGCGCCCCCGCGAGGATGAAATTTTAGTTTCCGTTACTCTGCACCTTGACCTTGATCTGCCGCGGCTTGCTCTCCTCGCGTTTCGGCAGCGAGATCTTCAACACTCCGCGCGAGAAGGTGGCTTCGATCTTGGCGTGATCGACGGTGGGTGGCAGCGTGAACGTGCGCGTGAATGCGCCGTAATACCGCTCCACGCGATAATAATTCCTTTCCTCTACCTCTTTGTCCCGCTTGCGCTCACCCTTGATCGTGAGCGTGTTTCCTTCTACGGAAATGTCCACGTCATTTTCTTTCATGTTCGGGAGATCGGCCTTGAGCACGATGGCGTCGTTGGTTTCATACACATCCACGGGCGGCACCCAAGCGCCTGCCGTAAGCCCCTCATCGCCGCGACCCGGCAGCTCGTTGAATACGCGCTCCATGCGGTCCCGCAGCGTCGCAATATCCCGGAAGGGTTCCCAGCGCATCAGAGATGACATTTTGTTTTTCCTCCATACTTTAGCCGAGATCGTTAAGGAGTCAAGAGCTCCAATAATCTAAGTACATACCAATAATAAAATCTTAGTCTATTATTGTCAATATAGATTTTAATGCGCATTTTCAAGAACTTAAAGGAGAACACCTGGATGAGGCCTTCTCGCCAAATCCCGAAACCCGCTCCTGCACCCCACCAGCCCCCCAATCCAGCCCTGCTTGGCAGCGTGGATTTCGCTGCTGGTTTACGGCGTTCAGTGCTCGCGTTCTAGGGCCCGGGATCTCGCCGCCTAAGGCGCTTTACACTTGACTCGCTCAGAGTGCGATGAATACAATAGATGGCATTAGGGAGAAGTGTTCTTCGAAAGCGGTGGAAAGTATGTTCCGGAAAGAATTTTGGTTCGGTGTACTGACGGTAATCCTGTGTCTGCCATCTGGTGTTGGAGCTCAGGACAACATCACAGGTGCGGTTAATCGTCAGGCTTCCAAATCGCAGGTGCAGACCGAAGCTCCCGGCCTCACAGACAAAGAAAAGAAGCGTCGGCAGGAATCGCTGAAACAGGAGTTGCAAGGCGCCTTTAAGAAATGGCTGGAAGAAGACGTCGGATACATCATCACGGATGAAGAGCGCAAGGTGTTCAAGACGCTTCAGAACGACGAAGAGCGCGAACAGTTCATCGAGCAATTCTGGCTGCGGCGGAATCCCGACCCCGAGTCCCTGGACAACGATTATAAAGAAGAGCATTACCGCCGCATCGCATACGCGAATCAGCATTACCCCAGCGGCATACCTGGATGGAAAACCGATCGCGGGCGCATCTACATCATGTACGGTCCTCCTGACGAGATTGAGGCGCATCCGTCCGGCGGGCATTATGAGCGGCCCATAGAAGAAGGTGGAGGCTCGACCTCCACTTATCCATTCGAGCAATGGCGTTACCGCTACATCGAAGGCGTGGGACAGAACATCGTGCTGGAATTCGTCGATCCAACGATGACAGGCGAGTATCGCATGACGATGGATCCCTCGGAGAAGGATGCTCTGCTCTATGTTCCCGGCGCGGGTCTGTCGTTGATGGAACAGATGGGCCTTGCCAGCAAGGTGGATCGTTTCACCCGCACCGACGGAACACGCTTGCCCAAGCGGATGATTGACAGCAGCCCCGGCGCGGGCTACGAAAGCACGCACAGCACCGAATTCAGCCGCTTGGCGCTTTTCGCCAACATTCAAAAGCCGCCGGTCATCAAGTACAAGGACCTGGAGGAGGCAGTTACCTCGAACATCCGCTTCAACATGCTGCCGTTCCAGGTTCGAACCGACTACGTGAAGGTCACCGATGATACCGTGCTTGCTGCCATTACTGTTTCGCTCAAGAACAAGGAACTGTCGTTCCAAGAAAAGGGCGGTGTGCAGCATGCGGCCGTGAACATCTTTGGGCGCGTGACCACGCTGACGCGGCGAGTGGTGCAGACATTCGAAGACAATATTACTCTGGACATTCCACAATCGTTGTTGGATCAGAGCCTCAGCAAGCCGTCCGTGTATTGGAAGTCGCTGCCGCTGCGTTCAGGTTTATATCGGCTGAGCCTGGCGCTGAAAGACGTCAATAGCGGAAATGTGGGAACTATGGAACTTCGCTTGGAGGTCCCACGTTACGAAGAAGAAAAGCTGGCGACCAGTTCTCTGATCCTGGCCGACCTGATCGAGAAAGTGCCGAGCAAGAAGATCGGTGCGGGGCAGTTCGTCATCGGCGGCACAAAGGTGCGTCCGGCGGTGGGCGAATCGTTCACCCGCGATCAGAAGCTGGGCATCTACATGGAGATTTACAACCTCAAGCCGGATCCGGCGGGACACAAACCGGCGGCGAAGATCCAGTACACATTGCTCAAGAACAATCAGCCAGTAGTGGAGCTTGAAGAAGATGTCTCCAAGTTGCCGGAGTCGTCGGCCAACCAGACGATTCTTGAGAAGACCATGCCGTTGGCTGCGCTCGATCCCGGCAAGTACACCATGAAAGTGACTGTGACGGATACCATCGGTAAGAGGACCATCGCGCCCACTGCGGATTTCGTGGTGCAGTAGCGCGCGTTTCGCTTCTTGGGGGGGCGGTTCTGATGAGTATGCGAAATAGAGTTCTGCTGGCTGTGACGCTGGCATTGTCCGTCGGTCCCGTCAGCTCGTGGGCGCAGCACCGCGTTGCCGCAACCTCATCGCCAATTCGCGCTGTTGCTTCCGCCACCGTCATGGGCCGCGTGCTGGATGCGCGCGGCGCGGCTCAAGCCGGCGTCCCCGTCACTATTACCCGGCAAGATGGACTACTCGTTCGGAAAGTCTATACAACCCAAAATGGGAAGTTTAGTCTTAGCCGCTTAGTTCCAGGCCTGTATGCCGTCGATGTCAGCCTGCCAAATCACCTGCCATTCTCCAAGGCTCCCATTCCCGTCAAGGCGGGCGCTCAGGTGGTCGTTGACGTACAACTCCGTACGTTAGCCGAGTCCATGGAAATCGGCATGCCTCACGACGCAGCGCAGGCGCGCGATGATTGGAAATGGACCCTGCGTACCGCCTCTCCAACGCGGCCGATCTTACGATTCCAGGAAGAAATCAACCCGTCTCAAACAGCAGATGCGTCCGAGCTGCAGGAACGGCCGGTGCACGGGACTGTGCTCGTTTCGGCAGGTAATGAAGCACGCGGCTTCGGCGCCGATCCGGGTGTCAGGACAGCCTTCAAGATGGACTACGACTGGATGGGAGGCAACACTGCGACGCTGGCCGGATCTGCGGGATGGGAACGTGGCACTCCGGCGGCCAGCTTCCGCGCTGCATGGGACCGCCGTTCCGATACTGGCACGAACTCTTCATTGTCGGTGGCGATGCGTCAAGTGTTTCTGCCGACGACTTATCGGCAGCAGTTCTCCTCGCCGCTGCCGAGTTTAGACAATAGAGTGCAGTCGTTTAGCGGCCGATATGAGAACGAGATGCCTCTGGCACAGAACCTGACGCTTCGATACGGCGCCGTCTTCGACAGCGTCAGCGTCAATACCTTCGTCAGCCAATTAAGTCCGTTTGCGCAATTCAGCTATACGCCCGATGTGAATACGCGATGGACCCTGGCGTATTCGTCAGAATCCCCAAAGTTTCTTCCTAGCGATCGGGGTGATGGCGGAACGGGCTCGCTTTCCATCCCGCAAATTAGTACTGACACGAGCGATCGAAACCGCGTAGCGCTGGAATCCGGCACGCACGTGGAGATCGGGTGGGGCAGAAAACTGGGCAGGTATCGTGTGCAGGCTGCCGCATTTTACGATGAACTTTCCGATGTGGCGCTTTCTCTGGGAGGCGAGCCGATCGCGCTCTTTGGCGGGCTGTTGCGAGACCCATTTTCCAATACGCGGTTTATGGACGGGGGAGGCTACGCTGCCGGTGGCGCCAGAGCTTCGATCGGAGCGCACGTCGCGGGAGATACCAGTGTATATGTGAGCTATGCCTATGCTGGCGGATTGCGAGCCGCGGCGGATCGCCTTGTCGCTGATGATGCCCGGACGCTTCGTGAGATGGTCCACGCCCGAAAAAGCAGTTCGGTCACCGTTGCCGTGCATTCCACTGTGCCGGGCAGCCGAACTGAGGTCATCACCTCGTACCAGTGGCTACCGAACAACACCCTAGTGGTCGGAGATCCTTACAACAGCGGAATGGGTCGATCCGAACCTTATCTCAACTTTGCGCTGGTCCAGCCGATTCCATCGCCCGAGATATTCCCCGGTCAATTTCGAGCTATCGCTGACTTCAGCAACGTGCTCGCTCAGGGCTACGTTCCGGTGCACAACGCCGAGGGTGGCACTAGCTACTTCTTCCCCGCCGCCCGGTCGTTCAGAGGCGGATTCAGTTTCATATTCTAACCACGTAACACCAATATTCGGCTGAACTTGCCGGTTCGCGCGAAGCGTACTACCAATTCGTGTAATGTTCTATGGAATTCGGGAACTTGCTCCGATAAAGATGTATAATTACCTGTGGTGACAACAGCTTACGTCCAGTTATGCCGCCCCGCTCCTGGCAATGTACGTGCTTGGGAATGTGTGGCTAGGAGTGTCTCTGGAAGACCGACGGATAGTAACATGTGGTCACTACGGACGAAATCCCGGATCATAATTTTGGCACTGATGGCTGTGGCGGTTGTCGCAATCGGCGCTGTCAACCTTCGAGAGCAGCACCGTTATCAACTGCCTGATGACGGCGTGTTCTGGGTGGAGTCGGCGAATCGAGTAGTTGCCGCCACTGTCGCGGCGCCAAGCTCCGCCGCCATCGCAGGGCTAAAGCCAGGTGACACGCTTGTCAGCATCGGGGGAGGCCCCATTCGTAAATCGCTCGATGTGGCCCGGCAGGTTTTCCGTTCCGGCGTGGGTGCTCAAGTACCGTACGTAGTCCTGCGCGATGGCCAGGCGGTGACCCTGAATGTCCAACTGGCAGCTTCGGCTAGGCCGCCGGTACACGCCGCGTTGCAGCTCGTAGGATTGCTTTATCTGATCATCGGCGGCTTCGTCTTGCTTCGCCGCTTCACTGCCAGCCGAGCTACGCATTTTTACCTCTTTTGCCTCGCCTCGTTCGTCTTATTCGTGTTCTCCTACACCGGCAAGCTGAACAACTTTGACTGGACGGTGTACTGGATCAGCGCTGCCGCGATGCTGCTACAGCCGGCGCTTTTCGCTCATTTCTGCCTGGCATATCCTGGCGCAGAAAGCGAGCGCAGCGTTGCGGTTCGGAGCTTCAATCGCAAGCTGATTCTGTTCGTGATCTACGGCTCAGCGGCGATTTTGGGCGCGCTCCATGTTTCGATTGCACTTGGCGCGTTGCGCTTCTCCGCTTCTTTGGCTGAGCTGCGCTGGATAATCGACCGGCTTGAAATCGGATATCTCATCGGGATGTTCCTGCTCGGCATCGGGCTGCTGGTCCGGGCTTGGCGCAGCACGCGTTCTCTCTATATGCGCAAGCAAATGGCGTGGGTCCTGGCAGGTTCGATCATCGCTGTGGCGCCGTTTGCCATCATGTACGGCATACCGTACCTCCTGGGGGTTGTGCCGGGCCCGTGGATGAACCTTTCCGCTTTTTCACTTGTAGTTCTGCCGCTCGCATTCGGGTACGCAATCATCCGTTATCGCCTTCTGGATGTTGACGTGGTGTTGCAGAGGGGTGCTGCCTATACGCTGGCGACGGCCGCGCTGGTCGGAGCTTACTTCGGAGTCGCCGCACTCGCGGGAATATTATTCGGCTCCAGCTTTCCAGGTGGAGGCACCATCGGCGTAATTTGCGCCGTTGTCGCTACGGGCGTGCTTTTCCAACCATTGCAGCAATGGATACAGGGGAGATTGGAGCGCCGGTTTCTGCCCCAGCGCTATGATTACCGGCAGGCGCTGCTCGATTTTGGCCGTGAACTCAGCACCGAAACGGATTTGGACCGCATGATCCGCTCGCTGTTCGACCAGCTCGCGCGGACCCTGAACGTGAAGCAAGCGGCGGTATTCGTGCCACGCGGAAACGGCTCGGAGGGGTTCGTGCTACGCGGAAGCGCTGGATTAGACCGCAACGCACTGATGGACACTTCGAGACGAGACTTCGGTTTTCTGCGCCTCCTCTCACAACATGCATCGTGGCGGCACGGAGATTATCTTTTCTTCCAAGGTACGGGTGATGATCTGGACCGTTCCATCGAACGAGCGGGCATTCAGGATGCGGCCTGGAAAGCGGCGATTGCCGACGCTGGACTGCACTACTATTTCCCGTGCCGGGCGCGCGGAAAAGTCGTCGCCGTGCTAGGACTGGGAAAAACCGCTGAAGGCGAATTCCTCTGGGAAGAGGATGCCGCGCTGGTCGAGACCTTGGCGGGCTACCTGGCTATCGCAGTCGAGAACGTGACGCTGCTGGAGTCGCTGGTTGCAAAAGCGACCCAGTTCGAGCGGCTGCAAGAGTTCAGCGAGAATATCCTGGAATCCATCAATGTCGGGCTGATCGCTGTCGATCTTGAGGACCGCGTCGAAGCAGTCAACACGCCCCTCAAGCTGATGGCGCCCATCCGCATCCAGGGACACTTCAATGACCCGAACGAGGACCTTCACGGGAAACGTTTGGGCGACGTATTACCTCTCGATCTCGCCGAGCAGCTCGATCGGCTCCGAGATGATGGCGGTATCCACAACATTTACCGTTATCGCGTGAAGAACCGCCAGGGTGAGGACCGGGTGCTCAACATCGCGGTGGCGCCGCTGCTCTCAAAAAATTGCGACTGGATCGGACGGCTGATTATTTTTGACGATGTCACGGATCGAGTTGGGCTGGAAGCGCAACTCACGCAAGCCGAGAAGCTCTCCTCGATCGGGCTGTTGGCGGCTGGCGTCGCGCACGAAGTCAATACGCCATTGACCGTGATCTCGACACAGGCTCAGATGATGGCGAAGCAACTCCCGCCCGGGGACAAGAATCAAAAAATGATGGAGAAGATCATCAGCCAGACCTTCCGGGCCTCGCAAATTGTCAACAGTCTGCTGAACTTCTCGCGTACGAAGGGCTCTGCATTCGCGCCCGTTGATATCAACAAGATTGTTTCGGAAACTCTGCTGCTCCTGGATCACCAATTCAAGGCGGCCCGCATTCAAGTGGAAAGTTCGCTCGATCCATCGCTGCCGACGGTCTCCGGAAACAGCGACAAACTGCAGCAGGTCTTCTTGAATATGTTCCTGAATGCCAAGGATGCCATGCCGGACGGCGGGTGCTTGCGCGTTTCCACCTGGGCGGTGAACGCTCACATTGAAATCGAGATCAGCGACAACGGTGTGGGGATACCACCGGAACATCTGCAGCGCATTTACGATCCGTTCTTCACGACCAAAGCCTCCGGGCGCGGCACAGGCTTGGGTCTGGCGGTAACTTACGGCATTGTCCACGAGCACGCCGGAAAGATTCACGTTGAGAGTTTGCCGGGACTCGGCACGCGCTTCCGGCTGGAATTCCCGGCTATGGCGAAGGAAGTTCATGCCTGAGTCCATGCCCGCACTGTACTAATCTCGTAGCCAGTTTCTCATTCAATGCCCGATCCGACGACCTCGCAATCGAACGGTTCCCTTCTCGTTATCGACGACGAGCCAGGAATTCGTGAAAGCCTTGAGCTACTGCTGGAGCACGAAGGTTATCAAATCACCACGGCAGCTACAGGCGAAGCCGGATTGCGTGCGCTCGCAAAAAAGCCGTTTGATGCTGTTCTGCTGGACGTTTCGCTCCCCGACAAGAGCGGGCTCGAAGTGCTGCGCGAAATCCGCACCTCCGATCCATCACTCGCCGTTGTCATGATTACTGCGTACGGCTCCGTTGAGAACGCCGTGGCCGCTATGCAGGGGGGCGCCTCGAACTACATCACCAAACCTTGGGACAACGAAAAACTGCTGGCCGAAATTCGCAGCCTGATCCGGCAGCAGCACCTGACCGAGGAGAACCGTGAACTCAAGCGGACTCTCAAACAGCGATATAACTTCTCGCAGATCATAGGGAAGAGCGACCCCATGCTTAAGATTTTTGATTTGGTCGCTCAGGTTGCGCCGAGTCGCGCCACGATTCTGATCCAGGGAGAAAGCGGCACCGGGAAGGAATTAATCGCCAAAGCAATCCATGCCAACAGCCCCCGGGCGGGGAATGTGTTTGTCCCGGTCAACACAGGCAGCATGCCGGTGGACCTGCTCGACAGCACCTTATTCGGCCACGTGCGCGGAGCGTTCACCAGCGCCGTCACATCGAAACGAGGTTTGTTTGAAGTCGCCGACCACGGCACGATCTTTTTTGATGAAATCGGCACGGTCGGCCCCGAAACCCAGACCAAGCTCCTGCGCGTGATACAGGAGCGCGAGTTCATGTATCTGGGCGGCACCGAGACCGTGAAAGTAGACGTGCGCATCCTCGCCGCGACCAATGTGGATCTGCACCGCTTGGTGCAGGAAGGCAAGTTCCGCGAGGATTTATACTATCGCTTGAACGTGATTAGTATTCATCTTCCGCCGCTGCGCGATCGCAAACTGGACATTCCGCTGCTGGTGGAGCACTTCGCTAAGAAGTATTGCGAGGAAAACGCCAAGCCGCCGCTTAGATTTTCTCCCGAAGCCATGCAACTGCTGCTCGACTACGACTGGCCCGGAAATGTACGAGAGCTCGAAAACACGGTGGAGCGCGCTGTGATTCTCTCGAGCGGCGAAGAGGCGGGCCCCGAGTTGTTGCCGGAAGCGCTGCTGCGTGATGGGAAAAAATATTGGAAGTTCCTGCCTGCGGAAGGCGACCAGAAATCGCTTTTCACCATTCTCGACGAATGCGAGCGCCGCATCATTACCGACATGCTGGAGCAAACGCGCGGCAATCAGACGGAAGCAGCCGAGCGTTTCCAGGTTCCTCTCTCCACCCTCAATCAAAAAATCAAGCGTCTGAACATTGAGATAAAGAAGAAGCGCGACGCCGTTCACCATTAGGTTCGTACGAGCGTGCTACTTGGCCACGCAGCGAAGCTTTTGGAAATTGAGCGCTATGAGTTTGCGCGTATTCGTGGTGCTGGCGTTGACCGTGATCTTTGTCGGCCGGGCAGTCCCTGCCATGGAATTTGAGTTCCCGAATGCGGACTAACTGGGTTCCAGCGTTCATCTAAGCATTGACCAACACCCGTCCACTGGGAGGAGAGCAAAATGGTTGAGGGAACCAACTGTGAGCACCCCAATTGCACCTGTATGGCCGCAGAAGACAGCGATTATTGCAGCACATACTGCGAAGCGGCTGAGGACAGCCTGGAAATAGCCTGCGGCTGCGGGCACGCCGGCTGCGAGGGCACCGCAACTAGAGTGGCGTGACCGGATTCCATTGGCCCGCCTCAGCACATCTCCGTTTGACCTGCAATTCGCGCCATCCTAGAATGGAGCCACAGCTCAAATTGAGCGGCGGGGCTCAACTATGGGTGGCGCGGTAAACACTAGAGTAGATCTCGGCTTCATTCTCGATTGCCGGGAAACGGCGAATTTCATCATCCAGATTGGCTAACGAACACCACCAGTACGTTCGCCGGGATATTGTTGTGAGCATCCCAATAACGTATATTGAAGGAAGAACGATCAGCAAGACCGATCCGCAACAGTCTCGAGTCGCACAGGCGCACGCGTTGAAGCAGTAGAACACATGAAGAAGCAGGATATTATTCGAGCCTGGGGCAGTATCTTATGCGGCCGCCGACCCTTGCTATCGCTTGAAATTACGCGGGAATGCCCGCTGCGTTGCTCGGGCTGCTATGCATATGACCTGGAGCATCTAGGAAACGCTGGTCCATTACGGGAGCTTGCGGACTACCAGGGGGAGCAGTTGATTAATGGTGTCCTGGCGCTCGTGCGCCGTCTGCGACCCTTGCATATCTCCATCGTCGGAGGCGAGCCGTTGGTTCGTTTCAGGGAATTGGATGTGTTGATCCCGAAACTCGGAGATATGGACGTGGAGGTCCAGTTGGTGACGAGCGCGGTCCGCCCTATTCCCGGCCATTGGAGCAAGTTTTCCAATCTTCACATGGTTGTCTCCGTTGATGGGTTGCAGGAGGAGCATGATATTCGGCGCGCTCCTGCTACTTACGACCGCATACTAAAGCACATCGCGGGGCACCGGATCGTCGTTCACTGTACCGTTACCCGGCAGCAGGCCCGGCGGCCTGGGTATTTGGCTGAATTTGCGCGGCTTTGGTCAGAGCGCGAGGAAGTCCGAAAGATCTGGTTCAGCTTATTTACGCCTCAGCGCGGGCAGCAAAGTGAGGAGCGCTTGACGCAGGCAGACCGTATCGCCGTGGTCCGCGAAATCGCGGGAATGATGCACTTATTCCCGAAAGTTGATGTGCCCCGCGGTGTTTTGGAGGGCTATCTGAACCCGCCTCGCTCGCCGCAGGAATGCGTCTTCGCCCAAGTGACCGATTGCGTCTCTGCCGATCTAAGAACCCGCATTGAGCCATGCCAATTCGGCGGGCAACCGGACTGTAGCGAGTGTGGCTGCATGGCGTCGGCGGGCTTTGCGTCCATTGCACGATACAAACTGGCCGGAATTATCCCTGTTTCCGCTCTCTTTGCAGCCTCGCAATCGATTGGAGCGCGCCTGAATGGAGGCTCTCCGGCCACCCCTATCGGGGAAGTCGATGAGGTCCGAGTCGCTTGAATCCTTTACGGCCTCACGAATAAATGATCATTATGTGAATCACTCGGCGTATAATTAGCGCCGAAGGCTCAGCATCCGAATTACGTCCGCATTATGCGCGTTGGAGGCAGTAGCATGCGGTACAAGAGCGGAGATTTGCTAAAAAGCGTTTTGATTCTCACTACAGTTCTCCTGGCGGGCACTTCTGCCTTTGCTCAGGTAAATAGGGTTGTAGCGGAAGCCGAAGGGATCACCTGAGAGATCTCCGGCTGTGGAGGGCAGGTCGAAGAGGCTCTCCTACGCCTGGAAGGCGTGAACAATGCTGCCTCAAGCGCTAAGAAAAAGATGTTTGCGGTGATCTACAAACCTGATGCGAGCTTCCAACCGAAGGCCGTCCGCGACGCGGTCTCACCCCTTGGTATTACCGTCGTTCGCTTCCATGTTGCCGCACGAGGTGAGGTGCAGGAAGAGGATGGCAAGAAGTATTTGTTGGCAGGTAAGAACCGATTCCTGATACCGAATCCGCCGGAAGTTCCCGCTGGCGCGCGCATCGGCGTTATGGCCGTAGTCAACGACTCAGAAACACCATACGAACTGAAAATCGACGATTTCAAAGCTTTAGACGAGTGAGTGCGCAGCTTGCGCCATTTCTCGCGCGTAAAGAGGCACTACAGAACCATTCGCCTCAACGCATCTCCGACGAACGCACCCTTGAATGCGCTGCCCAGCGGGGATTTTTGACGGTCCGGCTGATGTTCACGCCAAACGCACGCAACTATAGCCAAACACAGGCAGCAGAATCGCCAACAAGATGCCCACTCGGATTGCTTGCATCACAGCCTCCGTCTGGATTAGAGTCGCAACGACGGTCAAGGCGATTAGATGAGTGCGCGCAGCACCGCAACGACGTGTTGCTCCGCTTTACGCTGGCGAGTGATACCCTCAACGGGCGCAGAGCAGCAGATAGATTTCGCGAACCGCCGCGAATAGTCTCAGGCCGCTGATAGCTCATCCAACGCGTCAAAACGTCCGTAAAGACGGGTATCCTTCGAATCACTGGGGCCCCGAGAATCGCCAAAAGTTTTGTTGTGTGTGGAATCAGCTCTGGTATACTGCTTCTGCTTTGTATCGCGGTCCCTGTAGGCGGCGACAAGGTCAATTTCAACGAAGTAGAGGTTTTTTGTGAAGGAACAAGGTACTGTGAAATGGTTCAACGCCAGCAAGGGCTTTGGCTTCATCCAGCGGAAGTCGGGTGAGGATATTTTCGTCCACTATTCAGCCATTCAGTCGGAGGGATACAAGACATTGAACGAGGGCCAGTCCGTAGAGTTTGAAGTTACGTCCGGCCCTAAGGGGCTGCAGGCATCGAACGTTACCTGCTTGTAGATTGGCCCAGGCGAGCCGGGAGTGCTCCGGCTCGCCACCTAGACGGCAAACCCGCGTTAATTCCCCGAATAACTCGCTATTAGCTTACTACCTCGTAATTCTTGACTTCCACCTTGGAAACTCCCATCAGCCCACGGGTGTGCTTCAAGATTTCCTGGTGTGCGGGGCTGGAGCGGTACTTGTCGATGGCGTCCTGACTTTCCCATTGCTGTACAGATATCAGCTCACCTTTATTGTCGCGGTTGCGCAGTAACTCCTCGCTCACGCAACCCTCCTGCTGGATCATCAGCGGAGCGCATTCCTGCTTCCACAGCCTCTCCGCTTCCGCTATTTTTTCCACTGGAACCGTCACGATGATCATCCGCGTAATCATTCGAAACCCTCCGCTCAGAGTTGGGACACGCTGGCGCTAATCGAAACCGCGCGACTACGGGTTTTCGTCTGGACGATTTTTGCTGGCCATTGTGCTCACGAGTTGGCCGGCTAGTCTTGCGCTCATCTCGCAAGTGCTGTCGTTGATGCGGCACTGCGCAAGCGTCAGCCCGCAAGAACAGGTGCATTTTGACTCATTCAACTGGCGCAGCGCGGCCTTCTTTTGCTGCGGAGTCAGCCTGGAAAAATCTACTCCCGGCAGCTCCGTTGCGTTCGTGGCGTTGGGCAGGAAGACTTGCCCGTTGTCGGTGAAGGTCTCCACTTTCGCGTTTACCGGCAGATTCAGCAAGGCTCTAATCTCCATATCATAGAGCGCGGGACTGCGCAGGCCGATATGCTTCTGGACCACCTTTCCTTCCGTGTCCACCACGAACGAAGTTGGCAGGCCCATAATGCCACCGAACTTAGCCTGCAGTTCCGGGCTGGCGATTGCAACCGGGTAATTTATTTTGGCTTCGCGGACAAAACTTTTTACGTGCTCAACCGGCCCGGTGTCATCAGATAACCCTATGATCTGCAACTTGCCTTGGTATTTCTGTTGCAGTCGGATCAAATCCGGAATCTCTTCGCGGCAGGGTGGGCACCAGGTTGCCCAAAAATTCAGCAACACGACTTTCCCGCGCCAATCGCTTGATGAAATCGTGTTGCCGTCCAGATCTTTGAGCTTGAACGCCGGGACAGGCAGTGGATTCTTTACGAACTTGATAAGCGCGCCATCGCCTGAACCACCGTTCGTGGCAGAGTCGGCTGGGGTCGCGGAGGAGAAGGGCAAACCGGGCGAGGGGCTTGAGCCGAAGTGTCGGATATCGCGGAGGCCGAGCACAACTAAAACTCCCACCGCGATAAGCACCACTGCAACGATAGCGATTTTCTTCATTGTTTGCCCGCCTGACTACCGAACGTCTGCATTATAAACCCAATGCCCTTCTGACTCTTAAATGCAGGTAGGCCACGGCGCGCTGTTGCGCCGAGTCTCCTACCGTCGGCAATTCCGGACCCGCCCGCTCACATAACAAGAGCATGCCGTGGCTAGCAATAATCTTATTCAGTATAATGCTTCCGCCTGCGGAGCGGGACGGCGTCATAGTTCGAGTGCCCATCAGGCGGAAGGAGCGGTTCATGCAAAAACAAAGGTGCCTCTGTTTGCGAAGTGCTCAGCGTACGCGCTGTTTACTGCTGGTGGCGGTAGCTCTGATGTTCCCGGCTGCCGGTTACAGCCAGATAGAGGGTTCCAAGGCATTCCAACTGTCAGAGGCCACCATCGAACAAATTCATGCGGCCTACAAATCGGGACCGCTTACCAGCCGCCAATTGGTGCAGATGTACCTGGATCGTATAGCGGAGTACAACAAGAAGGGACCGACAATCAACTCCATTATTACGATCAATCCTACTGCGCTCGATGACGCTTCCAAGCTGGATGCCGCGGACTACAGTCAGCGCGTAATCTTTCCCGCTAGTTGGAGGCGTTACCCGTCTGCCCTCTCGCTGGTTCACCATGGCCGCCGCCCTAGGGCAATCCCGGACAACTGCCCACGACATTCCACCATCTTGACGTGACGAGCGCTTTCTTTCATCTGTTGTGTCGGACTTCTCTTAGTTCTTAATGGCCTTCTTCCAGGACCGGTGCATCAGGGCGAGAATGGAGCCAAAGATTATAAACACTGTGCCCGAAATTGTAGCGAAATCGATTTGGAACGGCAGACCAGATACAACCGGTCCGATGATCATGCAAATTCCGACGATCATTATAAAGAGTGGCCAGAATGCAAAATGCAGACCTCTGCGGTTGAGGGACACGGCCGCAACATTAGTCCTAACGAGCTTATTTATCCCGCGTACCTCTTCAACGCAGGTTGCTTTGCATGCGAGCGTTGTCCACATCTGCCGAACATTCCGGGCAAATGCCTTTTGAACACGCTTTGCAAATGCCCACCGCGTCCACGTCGTGATGGTAGTAGCATCGCATGGTAACTCAGCGTCTGTTTTCGAAAAGAGACAGCGATCTTAGCTACTGTGCGGCGGCGGCGCCGCTGACGACTTCGATGATCTCTTTGGTGATGGCTGCCTGGCGGATACGGTTCATGCGTAGCGTGAGACTATCGATCATGTCACCGGCGTTGTTGGTAGCCGAATCCATGGCTGTCATGCGGGCGGCGTGTTCAGCGGCGCCGGATTCGAGCAGAGCGCGATACACCTGGACCTCCACATAGCGCGGCAGCAGGTGACCGTAGATATCCTCCGGCGACTGCTCGTAGATGTAGTCCACCATGGGAGCGTTAGCGTCGCCCTGCGGTTTGAATTCCGGCAGCGGCAGCAGTTGCTCGACGACGATGCGCTGCGCAATGACGCTCTTGAATTCGTTATAGATGAGGTAAACGGCGTCGGTGGTCTCTTCGCTGTAAGCGGTGATGATCTCGGTCGCAATTGCACGCGCGTGGCTGTAATCGAGGCGCGTGAAGATGCCGACATGCTCGCTCTTCATGTTGGCATTTCTTCGGCGGAAATAATCGCGTGCTTTGCGACCGGCCAGGATCAACTCGGGTTTCTGGTCGCGGTGTTCGATTAGAAACCGCTCCGCCGCGCGCAGGATGTTTGTGTTGAATGCGCCGCAAAGGCCCCGGTCGCCCGATAGCACCAGTGCCACGATCCGCTCCTGCGGACGGCGGCGCAGCAGAGGATGCGGCTCTTCGCCAGGCTGATGCGTCGCGCGCGCGGCAAGGCTGGTCAGAACTTCCTTCAGCAAACCCGAATACGGCCGTGCATTAAACGCGCGCTCCTGCGCCTTCCGCAGCCGGGCCGCGGAGATCATCTTCATCGCTTTGGTGATCTGCTGTGTATTGCGCACCGAGCGAATCCGCCGGCGCATGTCAATCAAGCTGGGCATAGTTACTGTTTGCTTTATCGAGCCGCTGCGGCTACACCGCGCTCGGCCATAAACCGTTCTTTGAACTGGCGCAGGACGCTGTTGAACTCGCTGCGCAACTCGTCGTCGAGCTGTTTCTTCTGCATGAGCTTCTGGAACAATGACGGATGCGAATTGTCCACGAAGCGGTACAGGCCGGTCTCAAACGCCTTGATTTCTTCCACCGGAAGATCGTCCACGTATCCATTGGTGCCCGCATAAATGAGAAGCACTTGTTTCGCCACCGGCAGCGGGCTGTACTGATCCTGTTTTAAAATCTCCGTCAGGCGTTGGCCGCGCGCGAGCAGCGCCTGCGTGGCTTTGTCGAGATCGGAGCCGAACTGAGCAAATGCCGCCAGCTCGCGGAACTGCGCCAGGTCCAGGCGCAGCGTGCCGGCGATCTGCTTCATGGCTTTGATCTGGGCGTTGCCGCCGACGCGCGACACCGATAATCCTACGTTGATGGCCGGGCGGATGCCGGAGTTGAACAGGTCGGTTTCCAGGTAGATCTGGCCATCGGTGATCGAGATGACGTTGGTCGGAATGTACGCCGAAACGTCGCCGGCCTGCGTCTCGATGATCGGCAGCGATGTGAGCGAGCCGCCGCCGGTTTCATTGCTCAGCTTGGAGGCGCGTTCCAGCAGCCGCGAGTGGAGATAGAACACGTCACCTGGATACGCCTCGCGCCCGGGCGGACGGCGCAGCAGCAACGAAATCTCGCGATAGGCCGCGGCGTGTTTAGAAAGATCGTCGTAGATCGTCAGCGCGTGCCGCCCACTGTCACGGAAAAACTCGCCGATGGCGCAACCGGAGTAAGGCGCGAGATACTGCATGGGCGCGGGGTCGCTGGCGGAGGCCACTACGACGATGGTGTAATCCATCGCGCCATACTGTTCCAGCGTCTTCACCACCTGCGCAATGGTCGAGCGCTTCTGGCCGATGGCGACATAGATGCAAATCACGTCGCCGCCTTTTTGATTGATGATCGTGTCGAGCGCGACGGCGGTCTTGCCCGTCTGGCGGTCGCCAATGATCAGCTCGCGCTGACCGCGCCCGATCGGGATCATGGCGTCAATAGCTTTGAGCCCGGTTTGTAGCGGCTCTTTTACCGGCTGCCGGTCTACAACGCCGGGAGCGATACGCTCGATGGGGTTGAATTTCTCCGTGAGAACAGGGCCCCTGTCGTCCAGGGGGCGGCCCAGGGCATCCACGACGCGGCCTACCATGGCGTCACCAACCGGGATTTGCATGATCTTGCCGGTGCGCTTGACCTCATCGCCCTCTTTAATTTCCGTGTATTCGCCGAGCAGGACGATACCGACCTGGTCCTCTTCCAGGTTCATGGCGAGTCCGGCCACTCCATGCGGCAGCGCCACCAACTCGCCGGCCATCACGCGTTCCAGGCCATAGACGCGGGCGATACCGTCGCCGACCGAGATCACCGACCCCACCTCAGAGACGTCCATGGTGGTCTCGTAGTTTTCAATCTGCTGGCGGATAATCTTGCTGATCTCGTCCGCTTTGATCTGTGCCATGTTTGCTCCCCGACCGAGGCGCTGTCCCGCAAGACAGCGCCTATTGATCAAATCTCCGACCGTTGTCACGGACCCGTAAGGGCATGGCTTTAGCCATGCCGGAACGAGTGGAAAAACGCGGGCTTTAGCCCCTGAGGTGCGCTACTGCCATTCTCAATTCCCCTCAGCGCCTAAAGGCGCCGCTTATACTGCTTTGGCGGCACGCCTGAAGGCGTGCCCTTCCGCAAGCGGCCCTGATCACTCGCTCGTCAGTTCCGTGCGCAGGCGGCTCAAGTACCCGCGAATGGAGCCGTCATAGATGACGCTGCCGATGCGCGCCACCACGCCTCCGATGAGGTTGGGATCGAGCAACAAATTCAATCGAATACTCTTGCCGGTCTTGGCGCTGAGCGCTGCGGTTAATTCCTTCTGTTCGCTCTCTTCGAGCGGCCGTGCTGTAGTCACTTCGGCGATCGCCGTTCCCATGCGCTCGTGCAGAATGGTCTGAAACGCCTCGATGATTTCGCCCAGCAGTCCCATGCGATCGTGATCAATCACCACGCTCAGGAAATTGGCGGTGATGGAATCCAGGCCCGCGCCCGGAGCGAGCTTTGCGAGAATGGCCTTTTTCTTATCGGTGCTGACGGCGGGCGTCGAGAAGACGATGCGAAGCTCGTTGCTCTCGCCGAGCAGTTGATGAAACTGCTCGAGCTGCGTGGCAATCGTCTCTGGATTGAACGTTGGCCTACCCGCGCCGGGCGCCGCCAGCGTGTCCGCGAGGGCTGACGCGTAGCGGAAGGAAACGGCTGAAGGCATTAGGCGCCTCCCTTCGGCTTATGCCCATCAGCATGCCCGTCGGCCATGTCTTCGATGAATGACCGGAAGATGACGCGGTCCGATTCCACCGACATAGACTGCTGAATGCGCTTCTCGGCGAGTTCCACAGCGAGTTCCGAAGCGTATTTCTTCAGTTCCTGCCGCGCCAGCTTCGCCGCTGCGGCGATCTCCTGCTCGGCGCGCTGAGAGATCTTGGCGGCATCGGCCTTTCCCATGTCCTCGATTCGGGTCCGCTCCGCCGCGGCTTCCTGCAAAGCGGAGTTGCGCATCGCGCCGATCTCTTCGTCGATTTTCTCTAGCTTCTGCTCCACCACGCTCAGACGCTCCGTCGCGGTCTTCAGAGCTTCACGCGAGAGCTGCATATCTTCGCGGATGGCCTCGCCACGTCCGCGCAGAAACGGCCCCAAGTACTTCTTGGAGAGATACCAGAACGCCCCGACGATCAGCAGGAGGTTGATCCACTTATAAATCGCGCTCTTGATGCCGCCCTCTTCGTGTCCTTCCGCCGCGTGCGGCTCGCCTTCGGCGCCGGTCTGTTCCGCGCTATGCGCCGCGTGCCCGGACGAGGACGTGGCAGGAGTTTCAGTCTGCAGCAGGTATGCTTTCACTTTGCCTGCGGCCGTGATAAGCACCAACAAGGCGATCAACGTGGCGGCCAGGTTCCAGATGCGATGCTTTCTCTTCACGGGGCGGTTTCCGATCTGCCCGCGGGAGCGGCCAAGGCCGCCGGCCTGAGAATCGCCCGAGTGATGGAGGCCGCAAGCTGCTCGGCCTCGGCTCCGAGGGTCGCCTTGGCAGCTTCAGCTTCTTGATGAATCTGCTGGCGCGCAGTAGCTATGAGCTGCTCGGCGCGAGCGCGGGCCTGACGAACCACTTCCGCCCTCTCCTCCAGCGCGCGCTGCCGCTCCTGCTCCTGGACGCGGTAGACCTCCGATTGCGCGGAACGCAACGCCGCCTGGTAGCTGGCCGTCTTCGTCTCAGCCTCGGCAACAGCGGCTTCGGCGGTTAGGCGCAATCCGGCCGTGTCCTCGCGGCGCTTCCGCAGGGTTTCTTCCAGGGGGCGGTAAAAAACTTTACTGATATACAGATACAGAATCCAAAGCAGAATAAAGGTGGGAATGGCCCCGATCAGTATTTCTTTTAAGGCATTCAGAGCTTGCATAAGAGCAATTCCCTCAGCGGATTAAAGACGAGGGCGGCAAACCAATTAAACTATCATACGCGCCAAAGAAGTGTCAAACTCAGGGCGGCGTTGGTATAGCCTATTCACTTCGTATCCCCCTGTGGAGTCGAAGTGTGTTAGTCAGAAGAGGAGAAGCGGATTAGCTGGCTTGGTGGGTAACCATTTCCGCTCCTGGCGCGTCCAGGGAAGACATTCCCGGAGCGTGTCACTGGACTCAGTCGGAATATTGTCATTAAAAGCGGGAGGCGGCACCACCCGCGTGTCCGGGAACCTGTATGGATGCGCCTCACATTGCCGGATTGTCGCCCGGATGCCCCAAAAAGGAGTATTGGCGTTGCTATAGAACGATATGCCGACAGTTCTCGCGTTGACGTGAGCTATTCGTTGTGAGCGCGAAGACGTCCGCGCTCCGCCGCCTGTCTATTGCACGAGCTTCTCCGTTAGCCAGCGCACGATCATGGGCTGCAGTTCTTTTTTCTTTTTTAACATCTCCGACCCCCGTCCGGCATCATCGTAGAGCAGAAACTCGCTCCACTTGCTTCTCGACAGTCGGTAGGCTTCGCGGGTGGATTCGGCCAGGCTGCCCACCTGAAAATTCAAATCCGAGGAACTGGCGATGAAGAACACCGGCACGTCGCTGGTAGTTAGGAACTGTTTGGCTTCGGGCGAGAGGATGTATTGCGTGAGTATTACAATCGTTTTTATTCGGGAGTCGCCGATGGATGCCTGCATTGATTGGTTGGTGGGCATGGTCGCCGCGACAATTCCGATGCGGGAATTATCCACCGCGTTTTGCGATGCCAGGAACTGGATGGCAGCCTTGATATCCAGATAAATCTTCTTCTCCTCACCGGGCGCCAGATCCACGCCATAATGACCCTTCCCCTCGTCAAGGTCGCGGTTCTTGCCTCTCCAGTCGAAGGTCAGGGCCGCCATTCCTTTCTTGACAACGGCGCGCGCTAGATCGTAATAGGTTTCCTGATCGTGCATAGCGCCGTGGACAAACACGACGCCAGGCACCTTTGCCGTTTCGCTGGCCTCCGCCGGCAGGAAGATACGTCCATGGAGGTTCCATCCATCTGACGACGTGAAATTGATCGCCTCCTCCGTCCCGAGCGCCTTTACGTTTTCCGCCAGCCAATCTTCGACTTTGTCGGCCAGACCAGCCGTGTGGCTGAACATGACGGTTCCGTGGCCAACTGTGAGCAGAAAGTCGCTGGATGGATTGCTGGACCGGTAGAACGCTTCCGACATCTCACGAAATCCCTCTTTATCATCCCTACCGGCTATGAACAGAAAAGGAAGATCGCTGCGCGACTGGATCAGCCGCCGCGCTTTGTCGCTCAATGTTCCTGAAAGCAAGACGACAGCTTGGACAGCCGTATTTTCGGCCGCTTCAAGAACTGCGTAATTGGCACTTTCGCCAACTGCCACCAGGCCGATGCGATGTGCGTTCATGTTATCTCCAGCCGCGAGAAATTTGATCGCGCCTCGAATGTCAAGTTGTACTCTCTCACGCTCCTCGGGTGAGTAGGTCTTATAGTGCCGTCCGTTGAGACTGGCGCCAGTGCCGCGAAGGTCCACAGTCAAGGATGCCATGCCATGCTTTTTCGCGAGGTTCCTGGCTAAATTGCTGGTGTCATAAGTGGACCGTAGAATCCAACTTGGTTCCGCAATCATCACCACGCCCGCGATTGACCCGACGCCTTTGGCGGGCATGTGCAGTGTACCAGTAACACTGAGCCCGTCTTCCGTCGGGATGCTCACCACCTTCGCGGATTGCGCTCGTCCCGCCTGGCTGAAAGCAATTAAACACAGGACGATCGCAAATGAACGTACGTACTGAAGTGTCATCACGTATTCCCTTCTGAAATCATGGTTACAACGTGCCTTGAGATCTATCGGCCCCGGGCTCTGATGCCCCGCGTGCTCGGTCGCCAGCAGCGCGAAGTTGGCGCCGGCGAAATCCTGGATTGCAATGTTCAACGTCGACAGCGGCGTGGAAACTGTTCGTAGCGTCTTTCGTCAGGCAGCGGCGGAGCAGGGCGTGCGCGCGCGTGGCATGTGGGTAGGCAGTCAGCTGATGCGCGGCAGCGCCGATGCGCCTGCTCGACGGACGCAGCGAACGGACCGTGTCCGTGAACGAGTTGGAGCATCTGTGTGTTTCCGCGCGTGACGTTTTGGCGTTCAGCCGCGAGCGGCGCGACAAACGTTTCAGGCACGCCTGGGTCATGACGCGACCGGGCTTCCACACTTCGGGCGAATTACGCAGCTGCCGCCAATTCCTTTGTTGCTGTCGTTTCAATGCCACCATGCTGCAATCAGTCGGTAGCTTTTCATATTCACCGACATTTTGCAACAACGAAACGTCTTTGGCATAGCCTATTCACTTCGTCCGTCGGGCTATGCCCGCGCCCTACTCGGAGGCGATAGCGATACCGTGTACCTACACACGCTACATTGGCGGCTGCGGGAACTCTGCGAGCTTGCCGACACTGATGGTTGATCGAGCAGGCAGTGGCAGGAACTCTGGGCATGCTATCGGATGCACACGGTAAGCGTCTGAAAACAGAGACTCAACTGCTCGTTTGGTGGCGATAGATTCAAGGGACAGCCATCAGGCGCGCAGTTTGAACTGTGATTCCTGAAGCGAGTTCCATGCCTGCTGCGAGATCGAGGCGTGTCCCAGCGTCGCAAGTACGGCGCATTGCTGATAAGGTGGGATTAGCAGATCGAATGCTCCAGCGTCCAGCACCTGGGCCCACTGTCTGACCTCTGGCGCCGGAGCCAGGACGATGACCGGGAGATCGGGGTGGAATTCCCGTACGTCATCGAGCACGTCGGTCCAGGTGGCACGTGGAAGTGCCCAAGCGCAAAACAGAGCATCGTAGACTTCGTTCTCCAGTAGGGAGTCCAGCTTCGACGGATCGCTCACCAGCGTCAGAGAGACGTACTCGCTGAGAATCTGCTCCAGTTCCGCGGTTTCTGTTTCACTGGCGGATAATAGGAGAACTCTAGGGCTCCTCATGGCGGACTCCTTAATGGTCGTAGCCCTTCCTCAGGCCCGGTTGTTGGATGCGCCAGCCTAACGCAGGGTTGTCACCAATTACGTTATCGGCAGATGTTAAAAAAGATTACTGAATGTTGAGATTGCGTCTGGTGATATTCTCACTCTTGATCCTGATTTTGAGTTCTACGGTTGGCGTAAGAATCGCGGTTTCCAGTTGCTGCTTGATTTGCAATAAACCGTTCGCCATTATTCAACGATGATCGTCATTCCATTTACCAAGGCTCAAGGCGCTGGCAACGATTTTCTCATTATCGAGAGCGGGCCCGATGTGCGCCTGCCCAGCGCCGACGTGCGGCGCCGCATGTGTGACAGGCATTACGGCGTGGGCGCCGATGGGATATTATTTTTGAGCCGCTCGACGGAACACCGCGAGGCCGACGCCGATCTCCGCATATTCAACAGCGACGGCGGCGAGGTCGAGATCTCGGGCAACGGCACGCGTTGCGCCGCGGCTTACCTGGTGAACAGCGGCCAATTCGGCTCGGAGCTGGTCATCCGCACGGGTGCGGGCTGCAAGCGCCTGCAAGTAGTCTCGCGGCGCGAGAACCGCTTCGAGTTCGAGATGGCCATGGGCGCTCCCGTGTTTTCGCCGGAAAAGATTCCGTTTCGACCGCCAGACGCGGTACCCGAGCCTGTGATTGGCTATATCTTGCCCATCGGCTCGCGCTCGCGGAAGGTGACCGTTACCTCTATGGGGAATCCACACTGCTCCATTCTGGTGGACGATTTTGAATGGGATTGGGAAACTCTAGGAGAGCAGATCGAGCGTCATCCTTATTTTCCGAACCGCACGAACGTTGAGTTCTATCGCGCGGTTTCGCGTGACGGCATCGAGGTGCGCTTTTGGGAACGTGGCGTCGGGTTTACGCTCTCTTCCGGAACAGGATCGTGCGCGGCTGCTGTCGCGGCAATTCTCAATAAACTCGTCGAAAGCCCGACAACGGTGAGAACTTTATCGGACACGCTGGGCGTGCATTGGGATGGTGGAGAAGTCATCCTCAAAGGACCGGCGGAAATCGTCTGCCGCGGCGAATACTTCAGCTCAGTGACAAGTGACGAGTGACAAGTGATGAGCGTACGGTGCTTGGCGCCTCTGCGAGGTTGTGTGAAATTCTTCCTTTCTCTTGAGAAGCTGTGATCAAACCTCCCGCTTTGGAACCCGGCGACACCATTGGCATCATCGCCCCGGCTGGGCCAGTGAACCCTGAGGCACTGAATCGCGGCATCGCGGAACTGCACCGCATCGGCTACAAAACGGTCTTAGCCGATAGCGTGCTGTCGCAGCGGGGCTATTTCGCCGGAGAACATGTACATCGCGCCGAAGCGTTCCTGTCGATGCTGGCCAACCCCGACGTTAAAGCAATACTTGCCGCGCGTGGCGGCTACGGGGCGAACTACGTCGTGGAGTATCTATCGCGGCCGCCGGTGTTGCGCCGCCTGAAGCGTCTGCGACCCCGGATCATCATGGGCTATAGTGATGTGAGTAGTCTGTTGCTGTTCCTGCAGCAAAAGCTCCGCTGGGTGACGTTTCAAGGCCCCATGATCGCCAAGGATTTTGCCGCAGGCGAGACGGGATATGATCGCGAGCTCCTCGAGCAGGTGCTTGCGAGACGCTCATCCGAGATTCACGTTCGCTCGAATGCCATCACGCTGCGTCAGGGTTTCGCCGAAGGACGGCTGTATGGAGGCTGCTTGTCGTTGCTGGTCGCAACGCTAGGCACGGCTGAGGAGATTGATACCCGCGGAACGATTCTGCTGCTGGAAGATATTGCGGAAAAGCCGTATCGCATAGACCGGATGCTCTTTCAATTGCGCAGAGCCGGAAAACTCCGAGGAGTAAGAGCGGTTGTATTCGGAGAAATGCTCGGGTGCGCCGAAGGCTCGACTCCCGCCGAGGAGTTGCGCCCCGTGATCGCGGAAGCATTGAGCGGAGTTAAAGCGCCCATCGTTTTTGGTTTGCGCTTCGGACACACTACGGGAGGCTGCCTCACACTACCCATAGGAGTGCGAGCGCGGCTGGCGGCGCGGAAAAACGTGAAACTCACTTTGCTCGAGTCTGCCGTGGGGCCGCCATCGCTTCCAAGGCGCCACTCAGCGAGGGATGCGCGATGATTGCTCCAAAACCTGGCGCACACATCCACCTGATCGGGGTTGCGGGCACGGCAATGAGCGCCCTGGCTGGGCTCTTGAAAGCGCGCGGCTACCGCGTCACCGGATCGGACGCGGGGATATATCCTCCCATCTCGACTCTCCTCCACGAACTGGGAATCGCGGTGTTTGACGGATACAGCGCCGCGCATCTCGAGCCGCGCCCGGATCTGGTCGTGATTGGCAATGCATTATCGCGGGGCAATGAAGAAGTCGAAACCGTGCTCGATGGCAAGCTGTCTTATGCCTCCATGCCGGAGGCTCTGCGTGAGTTGTTCTTGCAAGACCGCGAGACCGTGGTGGTTGCCGGTACGCATGGCAAGACCACGGTCACTTCAATTCTGGCGTGGATCTTCGAATCGGCGGGACTACAGCCGGGGTTCTTGATCGGCGGCATACCTTTGAACTTCTCGCGCAGCTTCGCCAGCGGTTCGGGAAAATATTTCATTCTGGAAGGCGACGAATACGACACGGCGTTTTTCGACAAGGGCCCCAAGTTCCTGCACTACCGTCCCGACTCCGTTTTGCTGACCTCGGTTGAATTCGACCACGCCGACATCTACGCCGACCTGAGCGCCGTGAAAACGGCCTTCAAGCGTCTCGTCAACCTGGTGCCGCGCAGGGGATGGATGATCGCTAAAGCTGAGAGCGAAACAGTCCGCGAATGTGTCGCGCGCGCATTCTGTACCGTAGAAACATTCGGACTTGAGCAAGGCGAATGGCGAGCAAGCGACATTCGATTTACGGGCGGGATTACGAATTTCGCCGTGAAGCATCGTGATCAGCCCAAAGGCCATTTGAGCATGCAACTCTCAGGCGAACACAACGTGCTGAACGTGCTCTCGGCGGCGGCGATGGCGCAGCACTACGGCATTTCATGGGAACAGATCACGCGAGCCATCGAAGACTTCCGAGGCGTGCGTCGGCGCCTGGAGGTGGTCGGCGAAGAACACGGCGTGGTGGTGGTGGACGACTTCGCGCATCACCCCACCGCTATCCGCGAGACGTTGCGCGCCGCGGTTGCTCGGTTTCCGGGACGCCGGATATGGGCGCTGGTCGAGCCGCGCTCCAACACGCTGCGACGGAACGTCTTCGAGAAGCAGTTGGTGGACGCGCTAGCTCTGGCACAGCACGTGGTTATCGCCGAAGTCTATAACAAAGACAAACTCGCCGAATCTGAACGGCTGGATCCCGGACAAGTGTTGGCCGGACTGCGGCAGCGCGGCATTGCGGCAGAGCCGGGCGGCTCCGCGGACCAAATTGTGTCCTCCATTCTGCCGTCACTGGAGCTGGGCGACGCCGTGATTGTGATGTCGAATGGAGGATTCGGCGGCATCCACCAGAAATTGCTTCGCGCGCTCGCCGGCACCCGAGCCACCACAGTCGCCGAATGAGCCCGCTTGTGAATTCCCTCGCAACCGCTCCCTTTCAGCGGGATCGACTTGCCGCGAGTCGCCGCTCTGTTATCCTGAACTCTTGACTGCTGTGGAAACGTCGTTGTCGCGGAAGGGCACGACTTCAGTCGTGCCGTAAACCGCGAATGTGAACCCGGCTTTAGCCGCTGAGGTTCCGAATCCAAGATCGCCGTCAGCGGCTGAAGCCGCGTTCTTAATACCCAATTAACGGCATGGCTGAAGCCATGCCCTTCCGGCCCACACGAAAGTACCGAGCCGCGCGTCGCATGAAACATATCTCCAATCCGCTCTTGTGGCTGCTGCTGGCCTTCACACTTTTCTTTCTGGGCTTGGGCGCCGTCGGATTTGTCGGGCCGGATGAACCTCGCTACGCCGATGTCGCGCGCGGCATGATGCAGTCCGGTGATTACGTCACGCCTCGTTTGTTCGGGTCACCGTGGTTTGAAAAGCCGCCGCTGTATTACTGGTTGGCCGCCCTCTTCTTCCATATGGGTGTCAACGAGGTCAATGCCCGGCTGCCTTCGGCGCTCGCGGCATGTTTGTTCGTGTGGTTCTGGTTCACACTGTCGAACCGCCAGTTTGGCACCCGCACGGCGGCATTAACATCGATCCTGCTCGGCTCCACTCTGGGCTGGATTGGGTTCGCGCATGCGGCGTCGATGGACATGCTCTTTTCAGCAACGCTTGACGGCGCGCTCATTCTCCTCGGAATCTGGTTTTGGCAAAAACAGAAGCAGTACCTTTACGGCTTTTACGTGCTGCTGGCGCTTGCAACGCTCGCCAAAGGCCCCGTAGCCGTGGTCCTGGCCGGCTTGATCGCGCTGGCGTATGTGGTGACGTATCGAGACTGGGAAACTCTCTGGCGGACCATCTACTCACCGGCGCTGTCATTCTTTTTCGTACTAGCTGCGCCTTGGTACGTGTTCTGCTACCAGCGCAACGGCCTCGCTTTCGTCGAGGAATTTATCATCAAGCACAATTTAGGGCGCTATACCTCGACGGCGCTTGGACATCCCCAGCCCGTTTGGTTCTACCTCCCGATCATCGCCGCCGGCCTGTTTCCGTGGGCTCCTATGCTGCTGCTGCCCATAACGGAGCTATTGACGCGCGCCGGGGCGCTGTTCGCGGATCGCCGGAAAACATTCTTGTTCTACTGGGCCGCTACCATATTCGTGTTCTTTTCGCTGTCAAAAAACAAACTGCCCAGCTATGTGCTGCCGGCGCTTCCGCCATTGACGCTTTGGATTGCGCTGATCATTGAGCATGGAAAATTCGGCGAGAGCATGGAGTTGGGGAGTCAGGAGTCAGAAGCCGGAAGCCAGAAGAAAGGCACAGCGCGAGGCTCTACTGCATTAGCAACTGGTGAGCACGCCACAGCCCTGCAAGTGCAAAGCGCCGTGAGCGAAGCTACATACCTCCAGCGCCTGGCGGTATGGTTGATTGGCGCTTCTGCGGTGCTCCTGTTATCACTTCCGCTGGTCACCGCAGTGTTGGGCGATTCGCTGGCGACCGGATTGCGGCATGCGCTCGCGTCTTCAAATGCAGATCACTGGTGGACGCCGTTTCGGAACGGGCCTGTGCCACCGCAAGCCGCGCTGCTTTTGCTGCTGCCGGTTGGCTTCGGCCTTTTTATGCTGTGGCGCAGAAATATACTGGAAGCATGCTTGCTCGTCCTCGTGGGGGTAGCGATGAGCATGTTGGGGATCGTGCAATATGTCTCCCCGGCGATCAACCGCGTCGCCTCCGTCAGAAGTGTGTCACAGCGCTTGGAGACCTTGCAGATAGAAGCCAACCAGCTTGCAATATGGCAGCTTCATCGAAATCAGTCGTTCGGCCTCAGCTTTTATACGGGGCGCCTGCTTCCCGAGTGGCATCCGCAAGATAGCCCAGAGTCGATTTCGTATGTGATTGCCAAGGACGACGCTCGCATCGCCGATGCACAACCCATGACGCTCTTCATCGGCCAGCGACTGCGCCTATGGGCGTTGCCTCCAGCGCAGATCGAAATACATATCGAAAACAGCAAAAACAGTGACGAGTGATGAGTGACAAGTGACGAGAATTGCAGCCGTAACACATTCGAGACTTTCGTTCCGCGCCTTCGTGGTACTTGTCTGTCTCGTGTCTGTGGCTCCGGCCGCTAACGCTAGCGGTCGCTGCGCAATGTCCTCAGAATTGCGTAAGGGCACGACTTCAGTCGTGCCGAAGGCGAGATGCAATTCGAGGGCTTTAGCGGCTGACGTGCGGTGTTTGCCCTCAGCGGCTGAAGCCGCTTCTGAGAGGCGACTCTTCGGCATGGCTGAAGCCATGCCCTTCCAGCCGTTCAAGAGCAGCGTTCTGAGAAATTCTATACAAGAGGATTCGTCACTCGTCACTAGTCACTCGCCACTTCCGATCACTCGTCCCTCATCACTGCCCCTGGACCGATTCTCAGGCATCTACCAAGTCTCACCCCGGCATTTCATCTACATCCAACCGTGGCCCGGCGGCGAGGGCAAACTGCTATATACCGGCGAGGACGGGCAACTGCGGGCACTCTCTAGCGCAGGGGAGAACGCCTTCGTGGGAGGACCCGGACTGCTGCTGGCGTCTCCCGCTGAGTTGAAAGTTCTTTTTGGCGAGGACACTCACGGGAACGTCACGCGCCTGATCCGGAAGCGCAACGGCGCCGCTGATGTATCGGCAGAGAAGCTGGGTGCGTACAAGCGTGAGGCGACCGAGTTCAAGAGCGATGGAGTGCGTCTGACAGGAACCTTGTGGACTCCCCCGGATAAGGCCCCGCACCCCGCGCTGGTGCTGATTCACGGGTCAGGCAACACCGATCGCAACAACGTGCTGCCGCTCTCTCATTTTTTGCTGACGCACGGCATCGCGCTGCTCGCATATGACAAACGAGGTGCTGGCGAATCGAGCGGTGACTGGCGCGCCGCGAGTCTGCAAGAATTAGCAGCGGACGCGCTCGCTGCAGTCCAGTTTCTGGCCGCCAGGAAGGATATCGATCCCAAGCGCATTGGCCTGCTCGGCGCGAGCCAAGGCGGCTGGCTCGTCCCCGTTACGGCATCGCAATCACAGCACGTGGCATTCGCGATCACCGTCTCTGGCCCGAGCATGGGCCCTGCCGAACTTGAGAAGGTCCGGCTCAGTCACGATCTGCGCTCCAAGGGATTCAAGGAGGCGGACATTACCAGCGCCCTCGAACTATTGCAGATGGGCAACGATGTGGCGCGAGGAAAGCAGAAATGGGAAACGTACTACCCCGTTCTGCGCGAGAGCAGAAGTGCGGCTTGGGCGCGATACGTCTCCGTACCGCTCACTCAAGATAGTTGGCTGCTGGAGCACTGGCGGCGGTTGCCCCTCGACTTCAATCCAGCGCCTTACATCACCAAAGTTCGCGTTCCGCTGTTGGCGATCTTCGGCGGCCTCGACCACACGGTTCTACCCGCAGAAAACGCACAGCGGTGGAGGACGGCGCTGAAGCAGGGCGGAAACAAGGATTACACCATCAAAATATTCCCCAACGCTAACCACATGCTGCTCGAAGCGCGCACCGGCGCGGAAAATGAGTACCCCATGCTGCAGCGGTTCGTACCGGAGTTCGCGCCCGTCCTGCTCGATTGGCTGCGCCAGCACGGCATTATCAACGAGTAAGAACGCTCGCGCGAATTATGCGCTAGAGAAAGTCCGCCAAGGTTAGAACCCCGTCTGCGTAGATCCAAGGCCACGACAGATATCCTGTCGAAGGGATCGCACCCTAACTCGGCGTCATCTTCCCGCCTTTCTCCAACTTGAAACGCTTATTGCGCCAGACAATTTGGCTTCCCCAGAAACTCGCCACCCAGATACAGAATCCAACAAGATCACGAATTGGGAGCAGCCAGAAGAACTTCGCAACCGTCTTATCGCGACAGACCACAAGCCCGGAACCGAACGCCGCGAGGAAACGCGAACTCACCGTTACAAAAAGTAACGAAAGCGCGATTCCCGAATGCGGCCGCAGGATGATAGCGACCGCAGCAAAAATAATTCCGAACGTAAGTATGAGGCCAAGGTATCCCCCTGGACGGCAGACACGAACTGTTCTTGCCCAGCGCAACTGCTGGCTGATCCAACCCTGGATGGATCGCTCCGGCAGCACGGTTTCGACAACTGTGCTCGATAGGTGGATGCGATAGCCTCCCGCAGCAATCAGGTTCCCCAGAACGTAATCATCGGCAAGATAATCGGCCAACGGGGACAAGCCGCCGATTGCGGCGATCTGTTTTTTCGTTGTTGCGATTGTGGCGCCTAGCGCGAACTTTACGCCTTCAACCCAACGCGCCAGTAAAACCTGCCCTGCGAATTCGGCGCTGATCCCCAGGGCTTCGAAGATGGACCTGACAGTGCGGCCCGGAATCCCGCGATAGAGGCAGGTAACCAAGCCCACCGTGGGATCGCTCAGCGGCGCCACGACAGTCCTCAGGTATTCTGGGCCCACCCGTATGTCCGCATCGTTGATCACTACCACATCGAATGAAGCTTCACGCAGCATCGTCTCCAGGCTGTTCACCTTTCTGTTAGCACCATGCGTTTGCGATGCGATCACGGTCCGGATACGTACATTCGGGAAGTCGCGTTCTAATTGCGCGATGATCGGGTGCGCAGGATCATCGCGATCACCAAAACCAACCACGATCTCGAAACAGGGATACTGCTGCCGGCAATGACTGGCCAGATTGTCATAAAGGTCCCGCTCTACGCCCTTCAGAGGCTTCAGAACGGAAACAGGCGGAGCAAACTCCGTCACGGCGCGTTTTTCATACTGGAATTTTACAGCTGCGATGAAGACCGCAAGGTAATAGAACGCGGAAGCTGCCGCAAGCAGCAGAAAGATATCAAATGCGGCAGAACTCGGGGCCAATGTCATGGCGCTGGACCGGGATGACTAATAGCGCAGACGGCATCGGAACGCATGGGCCGATGGTTACAGGGATATAAACGCTACCCCGAGGGCCACGCAAAGCGCCCCGGCCCACCGGGTGGGGCTGATGATTTCTTTCAACATGTACTTTGCGGCAAGCGTATCGACAATATAGGTACTGGCTGCTGCGGGCACCGCCCAACTCAGGTCGGCGCGCTCGAGCAAAGCTAAAAAGCTGAAGAATGCGATTGCCTTGAAACAAATTCCGAGCCAAATCCACCCATTTTGAACTATGTTGCCGATGAGCCGCAGCAGCGGTCCAATGTGAAAGTCCGTGACCTCTCCAATGTTCTTCATCCCGCGCGTGACGCTGAGGTCGCCGACGGCGCCAGTCAAGATAACGATTCCCAGCAGCGCAAAAAGCATCAGGATTCGCTCCCGGCATCAGCCGAGATGCTCTCGACTACCGGCCCACCCACCGCTGTACACTGCGGCCCGGCATTCATTCCTGCTGACGCGCTAGAGCCGGAGCAGGTGCGCGCGACTAGCCATGTCCCCGTGACGATTAGTATTGTCCCCGCCCATCGTGTGAGCGAGATATCTTCGTGCAGAAAGACCTTCGATAAGGCGGCGTTCAGCAGGTATGCCGGAGCGGTGGCGGGCAAGACAAAGCTCAGATCCTCCCAGGAAAGCGCGGTCAAATAAGCGCCCAGGAAAACGATCAGCAGCAAGACGCCTATTATCATCCAGCCATTCGATATCACGTGGGAAGCCGTATTATGAAGCCACGCGACGCCCAGATCCTGGCCCTGCTCGAACTGCTTCATACCCTTGCTGAGGCAGAGATTCCCCACTGAATTGGCAACGATTGCCACTGTGAGCACGACCGCCGTTTTCATGCGCTGTGAAATGTTACTGGGCCACTTCTTCCCGTGGAAGTTCCTTCGGCACAGACAGGCCTGAAGGCGGCAAGCCGCGTTCCTCCGCACGATGATCCGCCACAATCTTCTTCCGTTTGGAACGGAGCGACAGGTATTCGCGGGCTTCCCTGTAAAGCCGTTTGCGCTCCTGCCCGTTGAATATGGCCTTGCGAACTACACGCCAGACTACCTTGGGGCGGAAATAGTACTCGCCGTAAAACTGCTCCACCGCCTCCAGGATGTCCACGCTGCTCAGCCCCGGATAGGAAATGTTCGCGAGCTGGTGACCCTGCGAGTCCGTCAAGGTGTCCGTGGTGACGAGGTGGTTCGCGCGCGCCCAATCGTAAAACTCAGTGCCCGGCAGCGGGTGAGCGATGGAAACCTGGATCGTCTCCACATCGAGCCTCTTGGCGAAATCGATGGTGCACCGGACGGTTTCGGGCGTTTCGCCCGGAAGCCCCATGATGAAATCGCCGTGGATCAGTAAGCCGAGCTTCTTGCAGTTCTTTGTGAATGTGATGGCCTGCTCGACGGTGGCGCCCTTTTTGATATTTTTCAAAATCTGCGGGTCGCCGCTTTCATAACCGACTATAAGCAGCCGGCAGCCGGCCTCTTTCATGGCCTTGAGCGTTTCATAGTCTACCGTCACTCGCGACGTGCAGGACCAAGTGAAGTTCAGCGGTTTCAGCTTGGCGCAGAGTTCAACCACTCGCGATTTGCGGATGTTGAATGTGTCGTCATCGAAAAAGATTTCTTTGAGATCGGGGAAGTGTTCCAGCGTGCGCCGCACCTCCGCCGCTACGTTGTCGGCGCTGCGGATCCGCCAGGGGTGTCCGCTGAGGGTCTGCGGCCACAGGCAAAACGTACACAGCGCCGGGCAGCCTCTTTCAGTGTAAAAGGCCACAAAAGGATGCAGCAGGAACGGAACGTTATACTTGTGAATGTCCAGATCGCGCTTGTAGATATCGGTAACAAACGGGAGCGAGTCCAGATCCTGGATCGCCGGGCGCTCCGGATTGTGCACAATACTGCCATTGCGCCGGTAGCTGATGCCGTCAATCTCCTCGAGCGGTTTGCCTTGAGCAAATTCAGCGACGGAGTAGTCGAACTCCTTGCGCGCAATGAAGTCAATGGCGCTCGAAGCTCGCAGGCTTTCCTCGGGCAAGGCGGTCACGTGCGGACCAACGAACGCGATCTTCACGGCGGGGTTGACGTCCTTCATCATTCCCGCAAGGCGGATATCACTGCTAAAACCTGCGCTGCTGGTGAACATCACTACGAATTCATAGTCGCGCGTCATGTCCACGGCCTGTTCAACGGTCACCCCGTGCGGCGGCGCGTCCACTACTTTGCTCTCCGGGATCAACCCAGCCGGATAGCACAGCCATACGGGATACCAGAATGACGTGATTTCGCGCGTTGCCGGCCAGCGAGAACTGGCTCCGCCATCAAAGCCTTCGAACGAGGGAGGATTCAGCAAGAGTGTTTTCATAGTTTTGAGAACAGGTAAGCCTTTTATCCTAACACGGAGTTCGCCCCGTATTCACCGCTTTTCGTTGAGCAGCAACGGTTCCGCAACCGTCGGGTCAGAACTTACTGGCGCCGTGATTCTTTACCGGCCTCGCTCATGTTCCGCTGGTCGGACCGGAAATCTGCGGAGGCAAGCTGAGGGGCGGGCTGCATCTGCTTCGCCACGTCCAACTGCATCCTTGTTACAAGATCCAGCAGGAAACTTTCCAGGCGATGGTCATGCGCAATGAGGTGATGCTGCCTGTAAAGCAACCCCTGGAGAGGATTCCGCCAATTCCATCCCCAGGCTTCAGTCTGAGGCGTGATCTTGAAATTGCCTAGTATGCGCGTGGCTTGCTCATCTTCTGGGACCACCTTGCTCTTGCCGCGAATGGGAAGCCCTCGAAAAATGCCGGCTCGCTGGTAAGAGTTGATGGCGTAACGCACGTTGCCCGGGACCTTCGGATTGCGGCCCCAGCCAAAGATGCCGCGCCATACAAAAGCATCGATGTAAATAGCCAGCGAAATCTCGACGTTTTCTTTTTCCAGCTCGCGGGCAAACTTCGATATGGAGCCAGCGCCCCAGCTATGCCCGTACACGATGATCAGCGGTTGACGCATGGCATGCGGGAAGCCGGTACCCTGACGCATGTCTTGCACGATGCGGAGCACCTCGGTTCTGGCCCTTCTCCAGCGCATATTGTTGAAGGTCAGCGGCAAGACTGCGCTGTCTCCAGCGAGGCGTGCCTGCAGGCTCTTCCCCATTCCGGCGATGCCGGATGCTTTGCTGTCCTTCTTTTCGATGCCGCCAGTAAAGCCCACCACAACGATATAGGGCTGTAGAAGATTGCTTTCTTCCGAGACCGAAGGGCTCTCCATGGCGGTGAACGCAAAATGGTTTCTGGAAAGTTCTGCCAGGCGGTGGAGCATTTCATGGTGAACAGCGTCCCATTGTTCGGCACGAAGAGGAACAGGGAGGAGCAGCGAGAACACGAGGAACATTCTTCTTGCTCTACAATGCTGCTGGGCATTGAACATCAATGGACAACCCCTATTGCTGGATCAGCCGCCTCGTTTCTGTTGCTCGCCTTGCTCAATAAACAGGTGAGGCCGCATCACCGCATGCGGAGCGCCACCTTCTGGAAGACGATGCGATTGCGATCATTCACAAGTTCCACCCGGACCTTTTCAGGTGTATGCCCAGCCAGCCATTGCAATCCATCCGCGGTCGAGAAGAGCATATCGAGAGCTGTCGTGTCGAGCCACGCTTCGCCAGCGGCCGTCATTTGCGGCGCTTGGGGAGCACCTCCCGTTGACAGCTCAAATTTTCGCCATGTAGTCTCGGGATGGAAATACCGGATGGTCCAATCATCTGTATTGAACGACCCATAATAAACAAGTGTACCAGCCCTCCAGAAATGGTCCAAACGCCTCGCGAACTCCAGCGGCGGGTTCGACTCCAGGCGCGAATTCGGGAAAATCGCGAATGTGAAATTAGCTACGGCCATCATGCCGGCTAGCAATGCCGCAGCGTACACGGGCTGCCGTGTGGATTGCTGCCGCCTCCACAACGCACCGCCCAAAAGCACCAGCGGCGGCAGGTAAAACAAGCGATAGAACGTGTTACCCGGCAACCAAAAGAACAAAAAAACAGCATAGCAAACTATCCAAATTGCGACCAGAATCAGAATCCCATCAGGCCGCGTTCGCGTGCCCGAATCGGCGGACTGTTTGGTTTTCCGCAACTTCATCAGACGATAAATGCACGCTGCTAACAAGGCGAGCAGGATCACGATCATCACGGCGCTAAAGTACGGCCATTGCCGCACGCTCCAGCTTACTCGGCCGCCCAGGAACAGTCGCACGTGTCCGCGCACCGACAGCAGCAGATTTCTGCCCAAATCCCAGGTGAACGACGAGTCGGATGAATGCGACGTGATCCACCTTAGCAACCCAATATGTGATGATCCGCCCGCTTCCACGGTACGCTCGATCCATGAGTACGCACCAAGGTACGCGCTGCCCGTTACGAGAAACGTAATGGCACTGTACTGAATCAGGAGCGTCACTCTACAGCGCAAACTCAATCCAGCGGTCTGCTGCCACAGACCCGCCACGGCTAAGGGATAGAACAGAATCGAAAGCTGGTGAACAAGCATCGCGAAGCTGTGCCACAGCGCGGCAACGATCGGCCGGCTCGGCCGTCCCGGGAGCAGCGTGCGAAATGCCAGCAGCAAAAACAGAACCGCCGGAATGTACGCATTCGCATCTGTCGAAAACCTCCACCAAGTCGCCGAAAACGCGAATACGACTGCCAGCACCGCAGCTATGTACGTGGAACCGAAACACCCAATCAAAATTTCGAACATCACATAAGCAGCCGCGGCGCTCAATATGCTGTTCGCAATGCGCAATATCGTTAACGCGCGAGCATCGCTACCGAGGGCATGAACGAGGCGGTATTCGACATAACCGGCGACTGTATATATGAGATGGTTGGGATGAATTAGCGAGGGTGAGATCTCCGAAGCATCTTCGATGTTCTGAGCAAAGCCGATCCCGTCCCAATAATAATTTTGGGTCGGCAGGGCCAAATAGATGGCCAGAACACCGAGGACGATTATTGCTGGAAGGGCTTTGGATGCAGCCATCGTGGCGCTCGTAGCCGGGCTCAAGAATTCGCTGGTGTTTCCGCCAGAGGTCAAATGCAGATTCCTCGCTACGCTCGGAATGACATCATCAGGATGTGTACCGTTAGCTCCGGTTAACGAAACACGTTCCGAATCTCGCCGCTGAGCCGCAGCAGTTCCAGGCGCGCCTTCTCGGATTGGTAGCTCGCATCGAGAAAGGTGATCCATTTCTGGTTCTCGTCGCCGCGGGCGTGCTCGACGGACAGGCGATTGACCCGGCCCTCCTCGAATTGTGCTAAAACTACATCGAGAGATCGCCGGGAGAGTTCGAGTTCCAATCGCGCCACTTCCCGCGACGCTGATTGCTGCTGCGCATCGGCCCATATCTGACGGATCTGCCGCGCGATGGTGGCTCTGGCATCGCTCAACCGCAGCCGCGCAGCCGCCAGTTCGGCTTCCGCCTTGCTGATAAGAGCCGAGGTGCGGTAGCGATCCCACAACGGCACCATGATCGAAATGCCCGCTGTGATGTTGTTGCGCGAGAACCTCTGGAAGTAGCGCGCGAAATTGTTAAATTCGCTGAACAAGCCGTACTGCGCAACCAGGTTCACGCGCGGCCAGTTGCTCCCTTCTTCGCTGCGGACCTGGTACTGTTTGGCGTGCACCTCGTCCTCGAGCGCACGAATGCCTTCGTTGTTTTCCCGTGCGCGTGCTATCAGTTGCTCCAGCGTGTCGTCGGCTGGCAATGCCGGAACCTCGGCTGGTTCCAAAGCGAGAGAGTCGGATTGCGGAATTCCGGTCAAATCCCGCAGCGTAAATTCGAGCATGGCGATCTGGTTCTGAACGCCTGTCATGGCGCTGCGCGACCGGGCTGTGTTGAGCTTGGCGCGCGTGTCTTCGATGGGAGCGTCCAGGCCCGCTCGCACTCGTTCTGCCATAATCTGCTCGGCTTCCGACAGACTCTGCGCCTGCCCCTTAACGTATTGCAGCGAGCGCCGGCTGCGATCCAGATCCAAGTACGTGAGCACGGTTTGCGCCACCACGTCATCGCGCTTTTGTTCCAGGGTTTTCGTTACAGCGGCCTCCATCTGGCCAGCCTGCCGTTCCAGATTACGCAGGTTGGGGTTGAGGAACGATTGTTGGGCAGAGACCTGGAAGATGGAAGGAGCGGAGCCTTCGATGCTCAACGGGAATCCTTTGGTGGCGGCCAATCCCGATCCCAGGAAGATTGCCGGACGGAACGGCGCTTTGGCTTCCTTGTGAGCCGCAGCGGCACGCGCCACCTCGCTTTGCGCCAGCAAAACGTCCCGGTTGTTCTTCAGCGCGAGAGCGACGGCTTCGTTCAGCGTTAGCCGACGGGCGCCCGGACTTCCCAAGACACCGTTTGGCGTAACGACGCCGTCCACTACGGGGTCTTGAGCTAAAAGCATACGTGGCAAGAAACAATACACAACAAGAAACGCGCCGGTGAGACATAGTGGGAACAGGGTGGATTTTTTCATGCAGGTCTACTCATGCCGCAAGGCTTCGGTTGGGTTGAGACGGGAGGCGCGTTCGGCCGGAATCATGCCAAAGACGACTCCGACCACGCAGGAAACCAAGAATGCGATAAGAATCGAGAGTCCTGAAATCGGAATCCGCAGATCGGCAAAATAGCGCACCGCCAGAGGAACACTGACGCCCATGACAATGCCTACTGAGCCGCCGACGATGCTCAGCACGAGCGCTTCCGATAAGAACTGCCAACGTATGGCGCGGCGGCCCGCGCCAACCGCCATTTTCAATCCGATCTCGTGAGTTCTCTCGGAGACAGTCACGAGCATGATATTCATGATTCCGATGCCGCTGATGATGAGTGCAATGGCGGAGATCAACAGCAGTACCAGCGTCAGAGCCATGGCGATATTGCCGGCCGCGGCGAGGATCTCCGTGAGGTTCTCGACCCGGTAGACGGCACTGGGCCGGTGTCTGGATCTAATGGCAGCGCCGATGGCTTTGGTTGCCGCAACCACATTGCTGGGATGGTCCGCAGACGCATAGATCTGGTCCACGGCGTCCGTCCCCGTGAAGTACGTCATCACCGAGATCGGGAGGATGATGGTTTCCTGGGTGATTTCGGACTGGCCGAAAGTTTGCGCCCCTTCTTTGAAAACCCCGATAATAGTGAACTCCAGGCCGTGTACTTTGACGAGGCGGCCTTCCGCCCAGCCGTCCGGAAACAGGGTCTTGGCAAGCTTTTCCGTGACGGTGCACACCTTGTTTCTGCGAGCCACATCCTCGGCGTCCAGGAACCGCCCTTGCAGTATTTTCAGATTGCGGACAGTACGGAAATCGGCGTCGGTGCCAATCAAAGCGACATCGCGCTCGATGTGATCCAGCATCAGGCGGTCCCGGCCGAGGATGATCGCCGCCACGGCGCTGAGGTGCGGCACGGATTGGCGAATCGCTGCGAGGTCCTGCAGGGTCAGCGCGTCAGATATCGAGCCGCTGCCGCTGACCGAATCGTCTCCTTCGAGGTGGGCGTAAATCATGTTCGAGCCGACCCCTTCGATCTGGCTTAGGACGTAATCGCGGCTGGTAAGCGCGATAGTGGTGACTAGGATCACCGAACCGGTGCCGATCACCATGCCCAGCGCCGTTAGGCCGGTGCGAACTTTGTTGGCCCGCAACGCGTCGAACGCGAATCCCAGAGCTTCGCGCAAGCGGCACCAGAATCCGAAGACCGGTCCGTGGCACCGCGTCCACCAGGGCGATTGCTTCTGAAGATCAACTTGCATTCCGGACTCGCATTCCTTCCCGCAACGGTTTCTCGCTGGCTAAGCCCACCTGATCGCCCTCTTTCAGGCCTTGTATGACCTCGACGCGGTTTACATTACTGATGCCGGTCTTCACAGTTTGCGCCTGCAGCTTGCCGTCATGGACGACATACACCTGCCGGTTGTTTTCGGTGCCGAAGAGGGCTTCCCGTGGGATGGTCACGACGCCTGGTTTGCTGGCCGTGACGATCTCCACGTTGAGGTTCATATTCGGCAACAGTTCCTGGCTGGGGTTGTCGAGCACGCAAGAGACTTCTCCCACCTTGCGTGTTCCAAGTTCCCTGATCTCCGATGGCAGACGGTTCACTTCGCCGCGCCACTGCCGTCCAGGCAATCCGTCCCAGGAAACTGTCACTGCCTGTCCGTTGCTCACCCTGCCGAGGTCGGGTTCATCGACGTATACGCGTACTCGAATCTTGCGGAAGTCGCCGACGCGCAACAGCATATCTCCAGCATGGACGAAGTCGCCAAGCCGTACGGAAAGCGAATAGACGGTGCCGCGCAGCGGCGCTACCGCTGAAGAGGACTGTTGACGCGCTAGCGCGAGAGTCAGACTTGCCCGATGCGCCGCGATGGCTACTTCCGCTTTGGCAACCGCCTCCGGGTCAAACGGGCTGGTCTTCTTCTGCTGCAGCAGCTTTAACTCCGCCTCTGCTTTGGCGAGCCGGTCGCGGCTCTGCTGCAATTCCATACGCGACACGGCGCCCTTTTCGACCAGGCGTTCATTGTCCGCCACTGTCTTGGCGGCGACATCCAGCTCCCGCTGCGCAGCGTCAATCTGTATCTGGAGTTGCCGCAGGTCCACGTTCGTTCCGCCCTGTTTCAGCACGCGCAACGCTTCCTCGGCTTCCGCCACGTCGGCCCGGGCGTGTTCTATGTCACTCGTAATCTGCTTCTGAGTGATTTCAATCAGTGTCTGACCCTGTCGCACTTCATCGCCATCGCGAACCAAAACTGCCGAGATTTGCCCATCCACTTCAGAACGAATGTCGCGATATTCCACCGGTTCGGCTTTGCCGTTGGTGACCACGCCCGTATGTATGTCGCGTCGCTCGGCGACCGCCATAGGAATGGCTTCAACGGAGCGTTGCATGTCCCATCGGATGATGAGACCGACGGCGACCAGAACTAGTATCAAAACCGGCCAGCGCCAGCGTGAACTTCGATTGGCCATCGTCTTGGACAAATTACTCCTTCTGTTTCGCAGTATAGCAAAAGAGAGCACAGGCGACAGGAAACGGCTTGTAGCCTCTACTCGCCACCCGCAATTTGCCACTCGCCATCTCTCTAATCCCTGTTTCCTAATCCCTGTTCTCTAGGTTACGATACGGGAACCGTTCGGCAGAAAGGGGAAAGCATGCGGATTCAATGGCTCACTGAGAAGGCACTTTATCTTACGCGAAGGTATATGCCCGCACCCTATCTATTCGCTTTGATGCTGACTTTCCTGTCCGCGATTCTGGCCCTGGTGGTGACGCGAACACCGCCCGCGAAAGTAGTCGCTTTCTGGTACGGCGGCATTTGGGAGATTCTGGCCTTTACTGCCCAGATGGTGTTGATGCTCATGTGCGGTCACGCGCTGGTGGATGCTCCCGTCGTCAAGCGCGCGCTGGACTGGTTCAGCAGTCTTCCTAAGAATGAGCGCCAGGCAGGCGTGCTGATCTTCCTGGGAAGCTGGGCCGCCGCACTGTTCAACTGGGGCTTCTGCCTGGTCGTTGCGGGAGTCCTGGTCCGCGAGATGCCCAAGCGCCTGCCTACAGTTTCCAAAGGCTACCTTGCGGCGGCCGGCTATACAGGCTTTGCGGTGTGGGCATCGGGGCTGTCGAGTTCGATCGCGCTGGTATCGGCCACACCCGGCAGTCCGTTGAACATCATCGAGCAGTTGGCGCACCGCACTATTCCGCTGAAAGACACACTCTGGACCCCGTACAACATCTTCGGCGTGGTCGGCATGGGTGTGCTGATCCCCATCCTTTTCTGGCGCATCCATTTGCCTGTCGAATCCGACGCGAGCCGCAATAGCGATGAAGTTGCATTGGCGGGGCAAGGGCGAGCAACCCTTGCAACGGGCAGCGCCGCCTTGACAGCCACATCGCACGCGCCAGTCATTGTTGCAGTTGCAACGGAGGTACAGGCCGGGGTAACTACTCCCGCGGAGCGCATCGAGCAGAGCTGGTGGATTACGGCACTGCTGGCCGTGATGGCGGTTGGCTACATCTACTCGAAGGTTCACACCGGCACGTTCAGCATGGACCTGAATATGATGATCTTTTTCCTGCTGGTGATCGGCTGGATTCTGCACGGCACGCCGATTCGCTACATGCGCGCCTTTCACGAGGCCGGCAAGGCAGCCGGGCCGTTGATGCTGGCTTATCCGATGTACGGCGGCATCCTGGGGCTGATCCGCGATACAGGCCTCGCCGATTGGTTCGCGCAACTGTTCGTTTCGTTCTCGACCGCGTACACGCTGCCGTTTTGGTCGTATGTCAGCTCGAACGTCATCACGCTGTTCGTGCCGTCGGGAGGAGGCCACTGGGCGGTGCAAGGGCCCATCATGGTGAAGGCCGCGTTAGCCTTGGACGCGTCACTTCCGAAGACCGCCATGGCCGTCGCGTTCGGCGAGCAAACCGCCAACCTCGTTCAACCCTTCTGGGCGCTGCCGATCGTGAGCATCGGCGGCCTGAGTATCAGGGAGATGATGGGCTATTGTTTGTTAGCGCTGGGAATCGCGTTTCCGCTGTTCGGGATCGCGCTGTTGGTCTTTTGAGGTTTTTGGTGGGTGCAGCATCTGGCTCTCGCAGGGCTTTAGCTGCTTCCCCCCGCAACCTACGCACGCTACACACTAACAACGCGCGGACAAACCGTGAAAGGTCCAATCTAGCGGTGACCTAGATCAAGACCACGGTTATTGGAAATCTTCTTGCTCTTAGAGCCTTCCGAGTCAGAAGAGTTCGTTATTGGATAACTAGTCAGAGTCCAAGTCGCGATTCGTTTGCAAGAAGGGCAGAGGGGAAACCTGTCACCATCGTTAATCACAATCGCTTGTTTGCAGCAAACGGTCATATACGGCGCGGATCGACGGGAACTGTTGCCGGTTTTTGTCATGAAGCCTGAATATTATTCCCGCTTCCCGCCTTTCTCAAGTCAGGTGTTTACCCGAGTAGCATTTCAATCACGACTACATCCAAACGGCGGCAGAGGGGCGAGAAAAGTTCCCAAAAGCGCCAATGCTGCTGATGTCTCCGACGCCCGGCATACAGGACGCGCGATGGCAAACAGGATTTGAGCGGGATATTTAGCGAACGTTTCAAGTAGTCTGACCAAAAACCCGTGCAGCCCAAGTGCCTAATCTTCTCAATGGCCGCGTAAGCCGGCAAAACCGGAAACGCCATTCGGAATGCTCCAGACCCCATTTCGCTTCGGACGTGATACACTGGTTTTGCGCTTGATACCTCGGTTGCGTAGTGCGGTTGTTCGAATTGCCCCTGACCGGAGAATTGCCGCTTTGAATTCCTTCCGTACGTTTTCGGCGTATTAAATCAAATCATAGCAACGCAAGTTACTGGGCTCGCATTCACATGCACGCGCCCTGCAATGTGCCAGAGTTGTTTTATGCCTTCTATAAACAATGTCTCCATGCGCTTCGGCGCCAAGATCCTGTTCGAGGACGTAACCTGCACGTTCCTGCCGGGGCGCCGGTATGCGATCACCGGGCCGAATGGCGCCGGGAAATCGACTCTAATGAAGATTCTGACGGGTGAAATCGAACCGTCCAAGGGGTTGATCACGCGGCCGAAGAAACTCGGCATCCTGCGCCAGGACCAGTTTGTCTTCGACGAATTCCGGGTGCTCGATACTGTCATTATGGGCAACCCAGTGCTGTGGAAAGCTCTCGCACAGCGGGACGCTCTCTACGCAAAATCCCACGATTCCCTTACTGATGAAGACGGCATGCGGCTTGGCGAGCTCGAAGGGATCGTCGGCGAAGAGGGTGGTTACACAGCTAAGTCCGATGCTGCCGTATTGCTGGAAGGGTTGGGGGTGGAAGGCAAGCTCCACGAGAGCAAGATGAGCGAGCTACAGGGAGGCCAGAAGATACGTGTTCTGCTGGCGCAAGCGCTCTTCGGCAGCCCGCCCGCGTTGCTGCTCGACGAGCCTACTAATCACCTGGATCTCGATTCGGTGCACTGGGTGCAGGATTATCTGAGCCACTACCAAGGCGTGCTGATCGTCATCTCACACGACCGGCATTTTCTGAACAGCGTCTGCACGCATACGGCTGACATCGACTATGAAACCATCATTATGTACACAGGCGGATACGACGATATGTTCGTAGCCAAGACGCAGATCCGGTCTCGCATCGAAGCGGAAAACGCCCAGCGCGAAAAAAAGATTGCACAGTTGAATGAGTTCATCGCACGGTTTTCGGCGGGCACACGCTCTTCGCAAGTAACCTCGCGCAAAAAGGAAGTGGAGCGGTTGCAAACCGCAGAACTGGCCAGGTCGAATATCCAGCGGCCATTCATCCGTTTTGATATGAAGCGGCCGTCGGGGCGGCATCCTCTTGAGGTGAAGGAGCTCGCGAAATCTTATGGTGATCTGAAGGTGATCCAATCCTTCACTGCAACTGTGTGGCGCGGGGAAAAGATTGCGTTGATGGGCCGCAACGGTTCGGGGAAGACCACGCTGCTGAAATCGCTCATACGCAACGCGCCCGGGTACATCGATGATGCGGATCGGCAATTCGCAATTGATGGCGGCAAAACTGTCTGGGGACACGAAGTGGCGGTAGGCTACTTTGCGCAGGACCATACCGATTCTATCGAGAAGGGTTCGACTGTAATCGATTGGCTGCGCCAGTTCGATCCGCAGGCGGGTCAGGAGGAGCTCCGCGGGCTGCTGGGTCAGATGCTGTTCAGTGGCGAAGACGCCCTGAAATCCACGGATGCGCTTTCCGGGGGCGAGTCGGCGCGGCTGATCTTCTGCCGGCTGATGCTACAGAAACCGAACTTGCTGGTGCTCGACGAGCCGACAAACCACCTGGACCTGGAGTCGATCAACGCCCTCAACATCGCATTGCAGCGTTATGAAGGCACGGTCCTACTTGTAACGCATGATCACGATGTGATCGAGGAAGTCGCCACTCGGATCTGGCGGTTCGAAGACGGTCGCATCCAGGACTTCAAAGGCACGTACGCGGAGTATTCGGGCAACTCGCAACTCGAAACAGAGGTGTTAGTGCGGTAGAAAAACCCAAGCGGTATCTCCATATGAATTTTTGGCGCAATTTGCAAAGACCGATAATGGTGCTTGCTCCTATGGCCGATGTAACTGATCCGGCTTTTCGACGCATTGTCGCGAAGTACGGCAAGCCGGATGTATTGTGGACCGAGTTTGTATCCGCGGATGGCCTGTTCTCGAGTGGTTATGATGTTCTCATAAAAGAGCTTGAATTTACCGAGCCGGAGCGACCGATTGTAGCGCAATTTTTCACTTCTGACCCGAACATGATGGGCAAAGCGGCATCACTTGCAAGGCAACTCGGTTTTGATGGCGTCGATATAAACATGGGATGCCCTGATAAACATATTGTAAGGCGAGGTGGTGGGGCGCACTTGATAAAATGTCCTCAGCTTGCCCAAGAAATAATTCGAGCGGCTCAGCAGGGAGCTGGTGACCTGCCTGTATCTGTGAAAACTCGCATCGGGTGGAATAAGAACGAACTTGAAACTTTGCTTCCTGCTCTCTTGGAACCGGAGCCAGCTCTCATCACCATCCATGCACGAACGCGCAGCGAAATGTCGAGTGTGCCCGCTCGATGGGAACACGTAAAACGTGCTGTGGAGATTCGCAATGAGCAGCGAAGCAATACTTTCATCTTTGGAAACGGTGATGTCACTTCAGTCGCAGATGGCTTGCGGAAGGTAGTCGAAACTGGTTGTGATGGAGTAATGATAGGACGGGCGATTTTTGGAAATCCTTGGCTATTCGCGAAACAACCTCCGGCGAATCTTCCACAGATGAGATTGGAAGTCTTGGTAGAACATACTAAAGTCTATGCGGAACTATTGCCGCACAAGCCTTTTGCGATCATGAAAAAGCACTATCAAGCTTATGTGACAGGCTGGGCTGGCGCAAAGGAACTCCGAGGGAAATTAATGAATGCAAAGACCGCAAGTGCGGTCGCATCCATTAGTAGGTTGCCGGAGTGGTTCGTGCCGCCGCCGGTCATTTAATGACGTTAGAACGATACAACTCCATGACTTCATGCTCCTCCATTAGGCCGGGTTCGCGGGCGATCTGGCTCATTCGATTATCTTCGACGGTTGAGATAGAACTGTTCGGCAGCAGATACTTAACTCGAGCCCAAACTGCGGCTCGCTTGAAACCGGCACGCCTAACCTACAGCCCGTCGGCGCGCGCTCCAGTCGCGGCAGTCAAGCAGTAGACTCGCGGTACTCCGAAAGAAACATGTGTGCTGCATAGCGACATCTGGGGCTCTGGCAGAGAACCTGGATAGGAGCTCTTGACTAGCGTGCTGGCCGATACAACTTTGCGCTGGCTCTGATTACGCAAGGGTGGATCGGGGTACGAGCGATATACTAGTCAGAACTGCCGGCAGCCCTTCGCGTTTTACGTGCTCTTTGGGGTGCTTTTGATCTTGCCCCGAATGGCTGCATTTGCGCAGGAGACGCTTCCTGCTGCTGCGCTGCCTCTAAAAGCACGTCGGTTTCGGCCTGTAGCCAATGGTCGATATCCCGCCCGTGCTGGGCGCCGCCCGCCTCATAGATTCCGTATGCCCGTAACGCAACCTTCTCTCGGAATTCGTTAGTTGGCCCTGAAAAACTCTCTCAAACGGAATTGAGAATGAGAATGGGGTGAGGGCGAGCGCGTCGGCAGGTTTCGAGGAAGAGATACAAAAAGGCGCAAGAAGCTGCGGCTGGATGCCGAGCCA
>JACPPJ010000034.1 GCA_016191085.1 Acidobacteriota bacterium
CGTAAGGGCACGGCTTCACAGGCTGCTGAAAAATGTCGTGATGTTGTCATTCTGAAGCCCGGCGCTTTTTGCCGGGCTGAAGAATCCGCTTTTGTTTTCATCTGGCCGGAAAAGCAGGTGCTTCGCTTCGCTCAGCATGACATCATCAATTTGCATTTTTCAGGAGCCTCTTCAGCCGTGCCGCCACTGAGCAGACTAGCGGGGCCTTTAGGCCCTGAGGTTCAAGCCCTCAGCGGCTGAAGCCGTACCGTTTCATGCCGTTTTTCGGCATGACTGAAGTCATGCCCTTACAGTCCACACCAATTGTAAAAATGTTCTAATACGCTTTAGCGACGATCACGCGCTGCGGGACGCTTTCGCCGGTGATGATGCAAGTTCCCGGGCCGTCGTACTCGTCTTGCAAAGGAATGCAGCGCACGCTGGCCTTCAGCTCTTTGAGCTTGGCGTCGCAGGCGGGATCGTCCTTCACGTGCGCGGCGACGAACTTCCCGCCGCCCTTTTCCGCTGTGGCGTTGGCCAGTAGAGCGGCAACGTCTTCAAAGCTATTCGCGGTGACGGTATTCTCCTGCAGACGCTTTTTGGCTGCGGCGAGAAGGTCCGACTGCATGCTGTCCAGCACGGCTCGCACGGTCTCAAGAAGTCCAGCCGCCGAGGCGTTTTGCTTTTGTCCGTCGCGGCGCTTCAGCACCACGCTGCCGGAGGCCAGATCGCGCGGGCCTAGCTCGATGAGCAGCGGCACTCCTCGCTGCTCCCAGTGGAAGAACTTGGAGCCAGGAGTGAAGCCTTCGCGATCATCCACTTCAATCTGCAAGCCGCCCGATTTTAGCTCCGCCGCAAGCTGATTCACCTTTTCGAGTACGGCGCTGCGTTCCTCGTCTTTGCGGTAGATGGGAATGAACGCCGCCTGGATGGGAGCGAGCTTCGGCGGCAGGACCAAACCTTTGTCGTCCGAGTGCGTCATTATGAGCCCGCCAATCAGGCGCGTGCTGACGCCCCAACTGGTCTGCCAGGCATACTCCAAAGTCCCGGCCTGGTTCTGAAACTTGATGTCGAACACCTTTGAGAAGTTCTGGCCCAGGTCGTGGCTCGTTCCGGCCTGCAGCGCCAGCCCATTCTGCATCATTGCTTCAATACAGTAGGATGTAACGGCTCCGGCAAACTTCTCGGCGCGCGTTTTCCTGCCACAAATGACGGGCATGGCCATCACATTCTCCGCCACGTCGGCGTAGACGTTGAGCATGCGCAGGACTTCCTCTTGGGCCTCCTGCTCGGTCGCATGCGCGGTGTGCCCCTCCTGCCAGAGAAACTCCGTCGTGCGCAAGAACAGACGAGTACGCAATTCCCATCGCACCACGTTGGCCCACTGGTTAATGAGCAGCGGCAGGTCGCGCCAACTGTTGATCCATCGCGCGTAGAAGTGGCCGATGATGGTCTCCGAGGTGGGACGGATGACGTAGCGCTCCGTCAGCGGCTCGCCTCCCGCAATGGTCACCACGGCAAGCTCCGGTGAGAACCCCTCCACGTGTTCGGCTTCGCGCTTGAGGAAGCTCTCCGGGATGAGCAGAGGAAAGTAGGCGTTCTTGTGGCCGGTAGCTTTGAAGCGCGCGTCGAGCTCGGCCTGAATCCTTTCCCATATGGCGTAGCCGTGCGGGCGGATGACCATGCATCCCTTCACCACCTCGGCGGGCTCGGCAAGTTCGGCCTGCATGATTACATCCTGATACCAGCGCGCGAAGTCCTGAGCGCGAGGCGTGATCTTCTCATTCTGGGCTTTGTTGGAAGTCGCTGTTTTGCTCATAGCTTCCTAGTATAGCGATTGCCTGTCGTGAGAGAAACGCTCATTGAACATCTGGCCAGCAGCCGTTCCATTCCGGGCCGAAGTGTTCATTCTGGTCCTGATCAGAACTGCGCCACCAGGCGCATCGCTGTCCGGCGGCTGTGGTTTCAACGTTTTGCGTCAGATGATCAGGAATGCTGATTTGGGGAACAGCTTGCACTAGAGCCGCAGCTACTGCACGAGAGGGGTCGCGTCACCGTTATGCGCATCGCAACCGTAAGCTTGAGAGCGTTGGAGAGCCAAAAACCGCCGCCGCGACTGAAACCACGGCACAAAATCCGCCCAGGTGGTGAGCGGCAGGCCACGGAGCCCGCGAGTAATATTGTCGGGAGGTGTCATCAAGCAGATGAAGATGAGCTGCTGTTGCAGCACCTATCGCAAGTACGCGCCATTGCGCTGCAAATCAGGCGGCGATTCCACCATGCAGATATTGACGACCTCGTAGCAGACGGAACGCTCGGACTGCTTAAAGCGATCAGAAGCTTCGACGGCTCCCGCGGGGTTCTCTTGAAGACGTACGCGGAGTATCGAATCCGCGGAGAAATTCTGGACGGTCTTAGGACAATGAGGTGGCTGTCCCGCCGCGCGTGCCGCAACCAAGTGCAAGTGTTCACGTTTTGCTCCGCGAATCTGGAAGAACTCGAAGAAGTCGCTCAGCAATGCGGGTGGAGCGGCGGAAGCGCTCCCGACCCGGGCACCATCTATGATGCCAAAGAGCGGACGCAGCTACTGGCAAAGGCCATCTCCCGCCTGCCGCAGCGCAGCCGTGAAGTGATCGAAATGCGTTACCATCGCGAGCTGAACTGGAAGCAGATCGTCCAACTGCTCAATGAGCGAGAGTGGAAGGTTTATGATTTGCACGACGGCGCCCTTCGCCTGCTCCGCCGCTCCCTGGCTCGAAAGAAGGTGACCCGTCGCTCAGCCCCTGCCACGTAGGGTGTCAAAGTACCTCTCCACCGCCCGCAAGTCCTCCTCTGTATCCACGCCAATAGTGTCCAGAGCCGTTTCGGCGACCTGGATAGGTATGCCGTTTTCCAACAAGCGCATCTGCTCCAGCTTTTCTATCTGCTCAAGCGGTGACGCCGGTAGCGCCATGTAAGCCTCGAGCGCAGCGGCAGTGTATGCGTAGAGGCCGAGGTGCTTGTAATACGGCACGGCGGAGGACGCGTCTCGATTGTAAGGGATCGCCGCCCTGGAGAAGTACAGAGCCAGCCCGCCCGGATTGGTCACCACTTTTACAACATTAGGATTGGAAGCTTCTTCCGGCGCCAGGGGCGTCTTCAACGTCGTTACGAACTTTGTACCGGCCGTGGCAGGATCGCGGAGGAAAGGTTCGAGAAGAAGTTGCAGATGGCTCGTCTGCAGCATCGGCTCGTCGCCCTGAATGTTCACGTAAACTTGCGCGGGCCGCAACCGGCTGACTTCGTAAATGCGCTCCGTGCCGCTGCGGTGTGTGCGGGCTGTCATCAATACTGGTATTCGATTCGCGGCGCAATAATCGCGCACCTGCTCTGAATCGGTCGCTACCCACAGCTCGTTCAGAAGCTTGCATGCGCTTGCGGCATCGTAGACGCGGTGCAGCATGGCACGTCCGCAGATCGGCCGCAGCACTTTGCCCGGTAACCTCTCGGATTCGATACGCGCCGGGATGACTCCGACGATTGTCACACTACGATTGGAATCGGCAGACAACATAATTCCTGCGCACCAAAGTGATTGGACAGTATACCAACCCATAAGCCCAGGATAATCACCGTTTCTGATTTGCTGTTGCGGTCAACAAGCATCGAGCCTGTTGAACTCTGTTGAATTTTGATGCGTTTGACCGACACAAAATCGATACCACTCCGAAGATTCCGATACAATGGTAACGCCGGGGCAAATTCGAATACGTGTACTGGAAGCAACCAGCGAGTAGACAAGGCAAGCCTAGTAGAAAATGATCGATCACTACAAAAAGCGATCCAGAATCTGCCTACAACGTAGCCGACGACGGACAGAAAAGAATCCCAGTTGAAACATGGCCTAGAGCCCCTGACTTCGGACCCATTATCCTATGTGTGGTCCCGGGGGCAGGAGGTGAGCACGATAGATCGAAGAGAGTACGATGTAGTTTGCATAGGAGGTGGCGGTGCTGGGATCGCTGCCGCAACAACGGCGGCCCGGAATGGAGCTAAGGTGGCCCTGCTCTCGAAGGAGCCGCTGGGTTACGGCAACACGCGTATCGCGGCTGGCATAAAAGTCCACCCAGGTATTACCGCCGGCGACAGCGAAAATCTGTTTTACGAGGATATGCTGGCGGGGGGAGAATACCTGAACAACCCACGGCTTGCGCGCATCGTTGCGAAAGAATCGCGCCTCTCCAGCCAGATGCTGGAGAGCTTCGGTTACACTTTCCGGCGGGATGATGAGGGCCTGATCAGCGTCAAGGTCGCCAGACGCTCCGGCGGACACAGCTTGATCCGCAGCCTGGTGCCATTCCCGTACGGCGGCGTTCCGATTGGGTCGGCACTGCGCAGCGCGGGCGCGCGGGGGCAGTGGGATGTTTTCGAAGAAGTGGTCGTCACCAGACTGCTAACCGAGGGGAATCAAATTCGAGGCCTCGTCCTGCTGCACACGAAAGACGGAACATTGGAAGTGATTGCTGCGAAAGCGGTGGTCCTGACGACGGGCGGCGCGGGCTGGCTGTACTATCCGCACACCGACTGTTCCCGGGTCTGCACTGGCGATGGCTATGCGCTGGCCCTCAACGCCGGAGCTGAGCTCGTCGACATGGAGCAGGTTCAGTTCATTCCGTTTGCCGTGACGCACCCGCGTTCATTGGCGGGAATGATCATCGGCGATCCAGCAGCCGCCGGCCCCCACGGGCGGTTGCTGGACAAGGACGGAAATGTTGTCGCCACGGAGATCAATGTCATGACGCGCGCGCAGGTGGCGGTGATCATCTCCCGCGAGGTCGAGCGTGGACGTGGTGCAGCGCACGGCGGACTGTTGCTGGACTTATCACCGAACTTCGCAAGTGAAATCGGACGCCGGTATCTTGCTCACGCCCACACAAACATTGCAGGCCTGAATGTGGTGAAGCGAGCCTACGGGCCCCAAGCGTTCAAATGCGAGGAGCCATGGGAGGTTCTTCCTTCCGCTCATTTCATTATGGGCGGCGTCGTAATAGACGAGTGGGGCCGTACGAGTGTCAAAGGGCTCTATGCGGCGGGAGAGGTTGCGGGGGGAATTCATGGCGCGAACCGGCTGGGCTCTGTAGCGCTCTCCGACATCCTCATTTTCGGCCGACGAGCGGGTGAAGATGCTGCCAAATATGCCGCGGGCGCGGATGCACCATTAAAACGTGCGGACGATATAGACCTCGAGCACGAGCGGATCTCGCAATGGCACGCAAAACGCGGTGCGCGCCCCGTTCAACTGGTGCGCAGGCTGCAAACCAGCATGTGGACGAACGTCGGGTTGGTGCGAGACCAGGACAAGGGAATGCGTGCTCTGAGTGAGATCGATAGCATCGAGGCGGAAAGCGCGGAAATGGGCTTCCGAGGTCGGCCGGGCTATTGTACAGATCTGCAGGATGCATTCGAGCTGGCATTCATGCTGCAAGTAGCTAGGGCCACGGCCCGGTCAGCTCTGGAGCGACGTGAATCACGCGGAGCACACGCCCGCAGCGACTACCCCATGCGGGATGACAAGAACTGGCTCGCCAACATCTTCGTGCGCGGCGTCGGCAAGTCAATGCTGACTGCCGTACGGCGGTCTGCGGCAGCATCCGAGGCGATTGCGGGGATCAGACGCGCAACAAGCTGATTTTGCCGCGAGGAGAAGTAAGTGGACACGGTCACGATTGAGGTAATACGCTACGACCCCACCCAGGACGCGGAACCTCGGCCGCAGCGCTTCGTGGTGCCGACGGAAAAGGGCGCCACCGTGCAACAGGCGCTAATGCATATCTACGAGGAACAGGATTCCAGCCTCGCCTTTCGCTGCGGCTGCCGCTACCGCTATTGCGGACTCTGTGCTCTGGAAGTTGACGACAAGCCGTGCCTGGCGTGTCTCACGCCGCTCAAAGACGGCCAGGTGCTCAAGCCCCTGCGCCATTTACCGGTGCTGCGGGACCTGGTGCTAGATCGATCCTGGGTTTTCGATACCATGCGCAACCTCCAGTTGTTTATTCCGGAGATGGAGTACGAGGAATTGCCGGAACGGATATTTGAACCGGAAGAACACAAGCGGCTGATGCAGTGCACCGAATGTCTGGCCTGCTTGGCAACCTGTCCCTACTATGATTACCGCGACGCCTCCTTCGGGGGAACCTACACTTTCGTGAAGCTGGCTCAGTTGCATTTTGATCCGCGCGACCAGACGGATCGCGTAGCTCAGGCTCGCAAGCTAGGCGTCGAACGCTGCGCCGCATGCCGCAAGTGCCAATGCCCGCTGGGCGTACCCGCCTGGAAGAGCGCGACCTCGGTGCTCTTGAAGCACGCGTCATCACGGCGTGATTGATTCGTGCTGTAGTAAAGCGCCGCCCCGCAGACACGTGTTTTGTCAGGGTAGGTAGGTAGTAGGTAGCGACGTTTTCGATCGCTGCCTTGACTTGCGCGCGACTCTCCGACGCCTGCGTCAAAAATACCTTGGCTTTCACCTCCCGATGATTTATTCTGGGTTCAAAGATTTGACCGATTCAGGAGGCGGTAAAAGAAACTGAGCACGGTTTCAATCCGAATCTAATACGTAGTTAATGATTTGACTAATACCGGAGCCGGGGGTATCCCTTGTGGCGGAGTTGCTGATGTGAGTGTCCTGCGAGGTGTCTCCCTGGCCTGATGGAGGGGCTTCATCCATGCGACCATGTCTTCGCGCGTCCGTGCACGTTTTCGTGGTTTTGTTTTCGATCTGCGGCGTTGCCAATCGCTCGTGGAGTCAATCCGCTGAGGCACCGGCACAGCGGGCTGCTCCATCCGATTCGGTCTCCCAAGCTGCTATCCCGGGCCCAATACGGAGTTTCCTGCGCATGGCGGCGATCAGTCAGAAAGTCTCGCCGGACGAAATATTGCCGCTGCTGGCGCGGAACGTTGTCGTAGAGGGTTATCAGTACTGGCAGGACAAGGCACGCAAGCCCACCGAGTTTCTGCGGCTGTTGAAGGATTACCTGGAGCAGGCCCGTGAACTGCAAGCGCTGGCTGGTTTGCAGGAGACAATCCGTGTCAATCGTTGTAGCGAGGCCCAGCCACTGCTGACGATATTGGGGTATCGCCTGCGCCAGCCCTGTGGACCCAACACTTCGCTCGAAACTGCCGATCCCGATAAAGCGTTTCTCACCGTGGATTCCGGCTTCCCGCTGGCTGACCTGGAGGACATGCTGCGGAGCGATAAGCCTTTCGTATACCCCTTTCCCACATCTTACGTTCCGGCGCTCTTTACTCCGGTGGATTGGATGATCAGCCGTAGAGAATCAAAGCCGGATTTGGTCTCCACGCTGGTAAACGATCCGGCCTTGGCGCGGCTCTATTGGGCTCTTTCGCGCATTGACGAAAACACGCGCCTCGCGTTACGACAATCTCCCGGCCTTGAGAAGCTGATTCCATTCGCTGCCGTGCTCGAATTCTACGGCAGTCATCTGCACATCCGCTCGGGTCGGGTGGTTCTGCCCGGTGGTGAAAAAGCGGAGCCCGGGTGGAAGAACCTTGTCGGAAGCACTCCCGACGCGCCGGCGGATTTCGTCGTGAAGCTGCTCTCGAAGGATGAGGGCTGGCTGGCCGCCTACTATGATGCCCTGTCGCACGTCAGCCGCGCCCAGCAGTCATATTTTACGGAACCGAAACGTTTACAGCGGTTCTATGAGGCGTTGCGCGGTCAGGATCTCTCGCCGAGCCCGGCGCGCCCCGTGTTTCGTCCCAACCCCGGGATGATGCTGCTGGCGACGCGGCTTCACTTTGAAGCTAACGGACAGCCGCACGTGCCGGGCAATTTGGACATCTGGAAAGAGGTCTTGCGGCGCAAGAGCGATTCCAAGCTGGTTCGCGAGTGGGCCAAGCGCGCTGCCAAGTGGAATAACAGTGCTGACAACCTCGTCGAAGCGATGTTCGCGCTCTCGCGCGTGAGCACCAAGGACACTCCTTTACAGATTTTTCTGATCACCAGCGAGATTAATCGCCGGCGATCACCCGAGCAACGCCTGACGCCGCAAACGGTGCGGCTGCTAGCGGAGAAGTTTTCGCGGTTTGGCAATCAGTATCCGATCTTTTCAGAGTTTCACGCACTGAATAATGCGGCCATTACGCGGTTCATCTCTACGGCGGAGGCACTCGACCGCATTCAAGATAAAGCTCTGCGCGCCAACGCGGTGGGCATGTTCCAGGCGAATATCGGCCTGTGGCAGATTCTGGCGCGCCAGGAACAGATTCCCACGGCAAATTGGAGCGACTCATGGCAGCGTGTCATCGCGCCATTCGCGAATATCACTTCGGGGCCCCAGCTTTATAACTCCGCGCGAGCCTCGCTCTCGGAAGTATCCAAGGCCGCCGGCGGCAGGGCTGACCCTTCACAGGAAGAATTGATCGCCTTGCTGGCCGGGCCGGTGCAGAGTGCTCCCGAAGCGCAGCAGATACGGCAGGAAATTGCGAATCGCATCCGTTCCGTGCTCGACGCCCAGCGGCTAGTGTCGCTGGATACGTTGACGCAACTGGGAGCTGGGCTGAATCAACTGGCCGAAGGCAACGGCATGGCTGAGTCGCTCATCCGCCTGGCCGGCCAACTCCGTGAATTTGAGATGCCCAAGCCGCTTTTCACCACGCGTGAGCGGAGCGAGTGGGCCTCTGGTCTCTACAACAACAAGCACACAGCGACGCAGATGAAGACGGATCTTACAAAGGTTCTCAAGACGCCTGCGAACCCACAGGACCTTGCCCAGGCTGCCGGACAACTCGTGCCGTTCTTGCGCGATACTCTGGTGGGGTTGAATTACGCTTATTACGAGCCTCCCGGGGCACAGATGCTGCACAATAATCCGCTATTTGTGCGTTCGCACGACTTTTCGGGAGAAATGACGATGGGAGGCGAGCAGGTGTGGCAGACGCCCCGGATGTTCGGGCGCGGCTGGTCAGCCAGCGGCGGGGCGCACCTCGCCGGCTCGCTTGCAGATCTTCCGTATGTGCTGGCCCAGGTGGAACAAGACTTTATCGTTCCTGAAAACGTGCAATCGCTGATCTGGGAGGATCTGGTTCCCGGGATGGTCACCAGCGCTACCATCCCGCGCTGGTGGCGGGTGAGCCGTAACGAACTGCGCGCAGTGACTCTCTATCAGAGGGTCGGCGAGGAGTTGGTGGCGGCAGCCGCCGGAGATGAGAAGCTGCGAATCGACGTCATGAACATACTATCTGATCGCATGCTCCCGCAGAGAGCGGAGGAACTGAAACACGCGTTTCGTTCCCAACCGGGACAGGACGCTGTGTCGAATCTCACGCCCTCCGAAAGTTTCTTCCTTGCTGCCGAATACCGAAGCCGTTTCCCTGGACAGCCGAGTATAGGAAAGGCCGGGCAGGAGCTGGATTCGCTGGTTGAGCGTTACGCTGACGAAATTAGTCTGAAACGGCTTTCCGAGGATTTCGGCGTTCCACATCCAGCGTTGGCGCAAAGCTACGGCCGCGAGCTGCTGAATGTGAAGCCCTTCCCCACATTCCTCGGCTACTCCAGCCGCTTGCTGGCAGAATCGTGGGACTCGAATAATCTGTACTGGGCGCGGCTTGCTGACGAGATGGGTTACTCGCCCGTGATGCTACATCGCCTGGTGCCGCAGTTGACACATCGCATGATCGAGAAAATTTTCGCGACCCATCTGGAAGACTGGCCCGCCGTACTCCGCGCTTTGCGCGAAACGGGCGAGGAATTCAGGACCGGGAAGATCGCCTCCCTGCCGAAACCCGCGGCTAACAACGGAGGTGGTAGTTAGAGACGCGCCCTCGAACTGAATCGAAATCATGCACGGCGGCTTCGCCGCCTGTTGAACGAAAGAATACGATATATGGCCAAACGACACGTTCTTCTCCCTTTGCTTTTGCTGGGCGTATTCAGTGGCGGCCTTTGGCTCGCTGCGCAGGACGACACCGTCTTCCGCATCACAGTGGATATGGTGCAGTTGAATGTGGCGGTGACGGACAAGAAAGGCAACTATGTAACGGGGCTCAGACCCTGGGACTTCCAGCTTACTGAAGACGGCATTCAGCAAAAATTAGCTACTTTCGCAGAGGGCAACGAGACGCCGCGCCACCTTGCCGAATTTGAGCCCAATCAGTTCGGCGCTCCTAAAGTTGTGCCCTCAAGCGCCAGAGTTTCCGGCCGTCTGCGCAACGACCAAGCGATCTTTTCCGACGACCAGCAGGAGTCGGTCACATCATTGATCGCCGGGGCCAGCGTCTTTATTCTGTTTGATACCAGCAACTACATGTACAAGGGATTTGTGTTCGCGCAGGACGCTATCGCCAATTTCGTGCGCACGCTGGACCATCCGGATCGCGTGGCGTTTTACTCCTACAGCCGGGACTTCTCGCGAGCCGCCACGCTGACGAGCGACCGCGGACAAGTGTTGCGGGGCGTTCGCGCTACCGTTGCTGGAGACGATGCCGCACTCTATAACGCGCTGCTGCTGACGCTCAAGGATGCGGCCCAGTTCTCGGGACGAAAAGTTGTGGTGGTGTTCTCGAACGGCCCCGATAACGCGAGTATGGTCGCGCCGGAAGACGTCCGCGAACTCGCCCAGTCGGAAGGCATTCCAATTTACATGATCAGCACCCGGGAAGCCAGGCTGGAGCCTGTCTCTACCGCCGTATTCGAGCGCATGAGTGCCAGCACCGGCGGTAAGGCGTATTTTGCAAAAAGCTGGCAGGACCAGCAGAAAGCCTTCGCGAATATCCGGGACGACCTGGCCCACGTTTACTCAGTCAGCTATTACCCGCAGACCAATCCCAACCGCGGCTGGCGGGACATTAAGGTGAAGCTGATCGGCGAGCACCTGAAGAAGTACAAAATCCGAACGCGCAACGGCTATCGGCCAAAAGCAGCGCGGCTGGCGGTACAAAGTGCGCCTCCCACTGCCATGCCACCAAGTGATTGAGACGTCGCCAGGCCACGGCGAACCAGATCGTCCATCGTTGCGCGCCTCCACACCCCTTTACCGTCGATTATTGCAATCAAAAGCTCACAACGGAAAAGCATGCATCGTGGCTACTTATTCTAATTTGCTTTCAAGATGAGACTAAATATGATTAAATTGAGGCATGAGGCCACGACACATCGATTTGAAACTCGTCTCGAAAGCAAAGCAGGTGGTTGCCCAGACCACCGACATCAAAGAACTGAAGGCTGCCCAGGC
>JACPPJ010000035.1 GCA_016191085.1 Acidobacteriota bacterium
CCCCGGTAATTGGTGGGAGTGAAACAGCGATCCGCGAGACGGTCAGTGCAGTTTGGCGCAGGTTACACTCCCGCCCCGGTAATTGGGGGGAGTGAAACTCCACCGGCACCCCGAACTGCGTGGCCGCGAACACGTTACACTCCCGCCCCGGTAATTGGGGGGAGTGAAACGGCATTACATTCATGGCTCCCTCGCAATCACGAATTGTTACACTCCCGCCCCGGTAATTGGTGGGAGTGAAACTGTTTTAGAACCCAGTAAAACCGATGAGTGCCGTAGCGCAAACTTTACGGGCAAAGCGCTAATTCCGACCCCACTTTCTGCAAATCCATCACGTTGCACCATTTAATTCACTGCGATTGTAAGTCTCTGATTTTCAATCGCGTGGATGCCGTTTCCCATGGCCTCCCACCGTCCCCCACGAACTACCCTACGTTCTGCAAATCCATTGTTGCCATGATTCGTTCCTCCACGAATGCGGCTTGGCCGATTGTCGTAAATGCCACTGGGCCGCTCCGCGGGGCCAGGAGCCAGTATATAGGTGTTAACACCTATTGCCAATGCATCACATGCGGCGAACAGGTTGGTCCCGTCCTGTGCTATCGGACCGGCAACCGGCCCAGGCCCGGGTTCATACTGGATGGCCGTAAGCGAGGAGTGGGGAAGGGGGCAAAATACAATTTCCAGAACGTGTCCTTCTCGATGCAATCGGGAGCGCACACGTCCTCATAGATTTCCTGCTCTGAGGCTTCCAGCCGAGCTTTGAACGCCGCAACTTCATCACGGCTCCACGACGTTCGTTGTCTCAAGGCATGCGGCGACCGCCGTAGAAACCCGCAGATGCCAGAAAGGTATGCTCTCAACCTTTTCTTTCGCACGGCCATCGCAGCCCACAGTATCTGCGCCCAAGCAATCCGCGCGGCCCAGCGGAAACACAACTGCCACGGGAAATTCTTGGCAAGAACCAGCAGCTGATTTTGCGTGAGCTGGCGGATCACGAATGCGGACTCCGCTCCTCCGGAGGTAGCACCTCCCCAATGTGTGCTTTTCGCTTGCGGGAGATAAACGCCGTACGCGCCCCCGCGCGCCGCGCGCAGCGAGAGGTCAATGTCTTCCAGATACGCGAAGAATGCTTCATCGAATCCGCCATACTTCGCAAACACGCTTCGCCGGAGCAGCGAGGCGGTTCCTGGGCAGGTAAAGACCGGACGCGCTACATCGAACTCCTCCGCAGCCTTCCGTCCGTGTCCGAGCCGCCAGGCCGATCCCGCTCGCGAGACGGCGTCTCCGGCGTTGTCCAGCACCGTGCCGCCCGCTTTGTAAATCTTGCCGCAGCAAAAGGCGAGTTCGGGGCGATTCTGAAGCAATGACAATGTGTGCCGCAGCCAATCACGATCGAGCTGCGCGTCGTCGTTCAGCAACGCGATGTACTCCGCTTTCGATGCCGCCACGCCCCGGTTAATTGCTGCCGCGAATCCTCGCTGAACGGGAGATTCGAGCAGCTTGCACGTGAACTCGGCGGCTATCTCCCGTGCGCACGTTCCCGGTCCGTCTGCGACCATGATGATTTCAAAATCAGCACACGTTTGTTGGCGCAGAGATTGCAGACAGCCGCGCAGCAGGTCCTGCCGGTTCGCTGTGGGAATGATTACGGAAACCTTCGCGCCCATATGATGAGAGCCGCTTTTGACGAGCTTGCGTTGAGATTATATCACCCGGCACGGCGAGGAAAAGCCCACGGCGAGAGCTACCTCGGCACAAGCTCGTCGAAGGCATTTGGAGTAAGTTCATCGAGCCTGCGCACGACCACATCTGCATTTAGCGTTTGCTGTGATGTAAGCACGGCGATGATACGCGCACCGGCGCGGCGGGCTGCTTCTACTCCTGCTGGAGCATCCTCAACGACTACGCACCTGCCCGGCGGCACCGCAAGCCGAGAGGCCGCCTCGAGAAATATCTCCGGGTCGGGTTTGCCGCGGCGCACGTCCTCTGCCGAAACGATTAAGTCAAAGTAGCAGCGGATCTTGAGCGTGTCCACGATGACGTCAACGTTGAGGCGAGGGGCCGAAGACGCAATCGCCTGTTTCCACCCGCCGGCCTTCAGGCGTTTCAGCCATGGTCCGACGCCGGGCAGAAGCTCAATTCCGCGCTCCCTTACCATCCGCCGGTAGTGATTTTCTTTGGCGTCGCTGATGCGCGCTAGCTCGTCTGGCGAAACCGTCCTGCCCAGGTATTCCGGAATCGTAACGTCGTTGCGCTGTCCGAAATGCTTGAGGAAGTGCTCATAGGTTAGCTCGACTCCTTCCGCAGCCATCGAATCGTGCCACGCCAGCCAGTGATGTTGCGCCGAGTCGAGCAACGTCCCGTCCAGATCCCATAGGACGGCACGACGATTCTGCTCCGCTTCAGTCGAAGCCATAAATTGGATGATACTTCAGCCACACACGATACCATGGGCCGCAGCACGGAAAGTAGTCCCATTTTAGGACGCTATCTGCCACTGGAATCGAAAGCCTGCTGCATCTCCTGGAGGATTGCCGTCGCGGCATTTCGGGGGCTGGCGGCCCGATTGATCGGCCTGCCGACGACCAAGTAATCCGAGCCGGCCTCAATCGCTTCGGTAGGAGTGGTGGCGCGCTTCTGCTCATGCGCATCGGCGCCAGCGGGACGGATCCCGGGCGTGACGATGATGAGGTCTTTGCTCAGACTGCGAATCTGGCGAGCCTCCTGACCCGACGCGACCACGCCGTGACAGCCCGCCGCAACGGCGCGTTTGGCCCGATGCAATACCAGTTCCTGAACCGGCCAGTTAATGCCCATGGCTTTCAATTGCGCGTCATCCATGCTGGTGAGAACCGTGACCGCCAGAATCTTCAGTTCCGTGCCACGCGCGCCCTCCACGGCGGCTGCCGCCACATTTCCGCTTTCGTGAACCGTCGTGAAAGACGCGCCCAAAGACGCGGCCTGTTGTACCGCTCGTTTGACGGTCTCTTCAATATCAAGGAATTTCAGGTCTAAAAACACGCGTTTCCCATCGCGGATTAGCGTGCGCACCAGCTCAGGTCCCGCGGCGGTGAAAAGCTCCAGTCCGACCTTGAAAAACGAAACCAAGCCGTCGAGCTGCGACACCAGATTCCGGGCGTCGGCTGCGTTCGGCACATCGAGTGCGACAATTAAACGTTCACGAGCGTCAGTGGGCATTCAGGTCTCCAAGCAACGGAGTAACGGCTGCCATTATCAGGGAAGTCGCACACTTTGACCAGCAGAGTACGCGAACGGCAGTGTATTAAATCGTGCGTTGTGGTGAAACAGCGGAACTAGGCGGGTGACACTATCGTGCTGTACGTATCTCGAAACTCTTCCCAAGTAATTCCGAATCTGTCGAGAAGCACGTCGAGAACTCGACGTCCGAAAACATCTTTACTCTGGTTTGACCTATGTTTCGGAATGGCTACGCTCTTGCCATCTCCGGGATTGTGTGGGGATCTAGTGAAGCGAATATTGTTTAGATTGCCTGTTACTGTGTCAACTTGATGGATGCCGAGGTATGCCATTGTCTGGACTACCTCGGCAACTGGGAGCTCAGGACATTGGTCATGCAGCTTTGGCGAGGGCAAATGCTACCTCAGGCGTTTGATCTAGCGGATTTTCTGCCAATTTTTCTTGCACAAATAACGCTTGTAGCCTGAGTCTCAGAGACAGGGTCTCTGGCGTAGTTTCACCCACAGCTCTTATCCATCTCGACCAAACGTCTTTAGGAGCCTGGTGGGAAAAAAGTCCCGCAATGTCGCCGTGTATAGCAGCGTGGATAATTTCTTCATCCAGCAAATCCAGTATTGCTTCCTTTAACAACTCGGGACTATCAGCGGTAGCGACACTTCCAGTCTCTAGGCATGTGGCGACAAAGTACCGGCACTTTTCATCGTACTCTGCCAAAACACGGAACAATCCAATACTACGTAATTGCGAGATTACTTCCCTCGAAATCGTCATTGCTCCCATAGGGAACTCCTTAAGTAATTCGTGCGAACTGACGCACCAGTTCGGAAAAAGGCGTTGCTGGAGACTGTTAATCTATGAATCTCCGGCCCACCCAAGAGTTCGCTTTGCAATTTTTGCACCATAAAGCTGCTCCAGGGATTTAATGGAGCAGGGGGTCACGGAAAAACGCATGTTCCCGCCCGAAGATGGGGGGAACAAAAAAACATGCAAGTGGATTTCGCTAATCCACCGAAAGCTGGATTATTCTATCACGGTAATCAGTTTGAGATCAGTAAGTCATTGATAATATTGTTAAAAAAACTATTGACAACAGTTCTACAGCTTGATCAATTTTCTTGTAAGTTGCGAGGGTTCAACCGAATGCCATCATGGGCACGGCAGAATGGGCGAAGTGAAGCGCCAGGGCCTCTCTCACATTCTCCCACTTTTGAAAACGCATTCGTCACCCGAGTGAGCCTTCGCGCGGTCAAGTCTTGTCTTGCCTTTCGAGGTGCGAAGCGTAAGTGCGGTTCTATTGAGGGTTGCCGCTGATCGGGTATGGGACAGCGCCGATAACATCGGCAGGCGGAATACCGCTGCTCGCCTTCACGGCGCCTTGCACTCCGCGTCATTGTGCTTTCTTCACCGAAACTCGTTAACAATTCCGCCCTAAGCCCCTTATAACGCAGCCTCTGGCGGGGTATAATATATGTTCACCACTTACACGGAAGGACTCTCAAAAGACCTGAATGGGCGATCAGCCGAACACTCCCAATCTGCCTCCTGGTAGCCAGCCTGAGTTGCCGCTGCCCAAGAATTTGACGCCGGTAAACATTGAAGACGAGATGCGCCGGTCGTATCTCGACTACGCCATGAGCGTCATCATCGGGCGCGCGCTGCCGGATGCCCGCGACGGCCTGAAGCCGGTGCAGCGCCGCATTCTTTACGGCATGTACGAGGCGGGGCTGCGCGCCAATCGGCCGTACCGCAAGTGCGCCAAGATCGTCGGCGAAGTGATGGGCAACTACCACCCGCACGGCGATGTTCCCATCTACGACAGCTTGGTGCGTATGGCGCAGCCTTTCAGCATGCGCTATCCGCTGATTGACGGCCAGGGCAATTTCGGCTCGGTGGACGGCGATCCACCGGCTGCCATGCGCTACACCGAAGCGCGCCTGGACGCGATCGCCGAGCGTCTGCTCGATGACATTGACCGCGACACGGTGGACTTCAAGCCCAACTACGACGAGAGCCGCGAAGAGCCGGAATATTTGCCCAACCGGGTTCCGAATCTCCTGGTGAATGGCTCGCAAGGAATCGCCGTTGGCATGGCCACCAACATCCCGCCGCACAACCTTGCGGAGGTGATCGAGGCCACCATACACCTGATTGAGCATCCCGACGCCAAGGTTGAGAAGTTAATTCAAATGGTGCCCGGTCCGGACTTCCCCACCGGCGGATTCATCTATGGCAGGAGCGGGATTCTCGACGCATACCGCCACGGCCGCGGCAGTTTTATTATGCGCGCGCGCGCGGCCATCGAGCGTGTCGGCAAGGACCGTGAGCACATCGTCGTGACCGAAATCCCGTATCAGGTGAACAAGGCCAAGCTGATCAAACACGCCGCCGAGTTGGTAAACGACAAGAAAATTGACGGTATCTCCGACATTCGCGATGAGAGCGACCGCCAAGGCATGCGCATTGTATTCGAGTTGAAGCGCGGCGAGCAGGCTGAAGTCATCCTGAACAATCTTTACAAACACACGGCCATGCAGACCAGCTTCGGCATGATCCTGCTGGCCGTCATCCACGGGCAGCCGCGCGAGCTGGGCTTGGCGGATGCCCTCAAAATCTTTATTGACCACCGCATCGAGGTCGTCAGGCGCCGCACGCAATACGATTTGCGCAAGGCGCGCGAGCGCGAGCATGTCCTGGATGGCTATCGCATCGCGCTGGACAATCTGGACGCGGTGATCAAGCTGATCCGCGCCTCGAAGACTCCCTCCGAAGCCCGCGAAGGCTTAGTGGCGAGGTTCACTCTTAGTGATATTCAGGCCAAGGCCATTCTCGATCTGCAATTGCAGCGCCTCACCGGAATGGAGCGCGAGAAAATTCTTGAGGATCTCGCTGAGGCCCGCAAGCGGATCGCGGAGCTGGAAGCGATTCTGGCCAGCGACCGGCTTCTGAAGAACGTCATCGTAAAAGAACTGCGCGATGTACAGAAGGATTTCGGCGACAAGCGTCGTACCGAAATCATCGAGGAGCAGGCCGAGATCAGACTCGAAGACTTGATCCCTGTCGAAGACGTTGCCGTCACGGTGAGCCATCAAGGTTATCTGAAGCGCACGCCCATTACGACGTATCACAACCAAGGACGCGGCGGAAAAGGCCGTATCGGCATGAGGACGCGCGAGGAGGACTTCGTCGAAGACCTCTTCATTGGCTCGACGCACAGCTACATGCTGGTGTTTACGAATCGCGGCAAAGTTTACTGGCTGAAGGTATATGAGATTCCAGACGTCGGCGCTGCCGGTCGCGGGAAGAACATTGTCAACCTCGTGAATCTCGATCAGGGTGAAACCGTCGCGGCCTTCCTGCCCGTAAAGGACTTTGCCGAGGAGAAGTATGTGGTGATGACCACGCGCAACGGCGTCATCAAGAAATGTCGGCTGTCGGAATTCGACAATCCCATGTCGCGCGGCATCATCGCTGTCTCGCTGGACGAAGGCGATGAGCTGATCGCGGTCGGCGAAACCAATGGCGACAAGTTCATATTCCTGGGCACGCATGACGGGAAAGCCATCCGCTTCCCCGAAGAAGATGTGCGTCCCATGGGACGGCAGGCTAGAGGTGTTCGCTCCATGACGCTGGCAAAAGGCGACTATTTGGTGGGCATGGAGGCAGTCGAAAAAGAAGGCTGGATCCTGACTGTCACCGAGCAGGGTTACGGCAAGCGCACCGAGTTGGGGCAATACCGGGTGCAGTCGCGCGGCGGCAAGGGCATTATCAACGTCAAGACCACGGCCAGCAAAGGCAAGGTGGTCGGCATCATCAACGTCACCGACAAGAGCGAAGTCATGATCATCACGCAATATGGCAAGATCATCCGCCTCGAATCGGGTGACATCCGCTCGGCGGGACGCAGCACCCAGGGCGTCCGCCTAGTGCGCCTGGAGGAAGGCGACCGCATCGCCGCCGCCTGCCTCATCCCGGTAGATGCAAACGGAAACGGCGAAGAGAAACCGCCGCTGATCCAGTAAACTTCGCGCGTGAAATTCACACTGTATTTTGAGTCCATGCGGCTTCGGCCGGACCGAGCGATGATCCGTCTGGAGTGGATTGAGCAGGTCGTCAAGAATCCAGCAAGAGAACTCATTCAGCAAGACGGACGTATTCGCCGCTGGGCACCCATTGCGGAAATGCAAGGCCGCTATTTACGCGTTATACTGTTGCCGGACGGCGAGATGGTCCACAACGCTTTCTTTGACCGCTCCTTTAAGCCATGAAAATCCAATATTTCCAGGATACTGACACGCTCTACATCGAACTTCGTCCCGCTGATGTGGCCGAGACTAGGGATTTGGATGAGAACACTCTTCTGGACCTCGATTCCGACGGCCACATCTGCGGGATAACGATTGAGCACGCGCGAGAGCGCGCCGAAATCCCGAAATTCTCTTTCGAACAGATACCAGCGTAACGCTTGGAGCCGCACATGCAGGATGATCCCCTGACACAGAAACTATACGAGAGCTACGAAGAGACAAAACGAGAGTTGAAATACAACGCTGCGCGTTTTCTTCAACAGCTTAGGAAGCGTGGTGGGTTAGAGGTGGCGAAACGTATTCTGGCGAAGAAAGCCGAGAGCGGAAAAACGAAAGGTTTTCTTACTTTAGCTGATGCGGGTCGGCTCGACCTCTCCGTTGAGGCCATCGCGCTCATGCCGCAATTTAGACAACTATTTTCAGCTAACGAAATTGCTGTTGCCGAAGAGCGATTAGGAGATTTTCCAAGGTCATCGTGGCGTAAACGAGAGCAGCGTACCTCTGTTTATCCTGATGAAATGAGCGAAGGCATTGAATACGTCGAAGGGTCCGTAAACAAAATCCTGGTGAACAGATACGAGCGCGATCCAAAAGCGCGAGCTGACTGCCTCGCTCGGCACGGACTGCGCTGCAAAGTTTGCAATCTGAAATTTGAGCAGCGATACGGCGAACTCGGCAAGGAGTTCATCCACGTGCACCATGTGAAGCCACTCGGGGCGTCTCGCCGCGAATATCGTCTCGACCCAAGAACTGATTTGGTGCCTGTTTGCCCGAACTGTCATGCGATGTTACACAGGACCGATCCACCGCTCTCCATAGGTGAATTGAAATCGAAGTTGTGCAATTAGCAACCTATATGGCTACTGTAGCAGCAATTCCAGCCGTTGAGCAAAAGGCCGCATTGCTCACGAGCCAATTGGGTTCGCTCGGCTCCGCGCTGGTGGCCTATTCCGGAGGCGTCGATTCCGCCTACCTCGCCTGGGCGGCGCGGCAGGCGCTCGGGGACAACATGCTGGCCGTGCTTGCTGACTCGCCTAGTCTTGCGGAGTTTCAGAAGCGCGATGCCATCGAATTCGCTCGCAAGTTTGACATCCCACTTGATGTCATCCAAACGGCAGAGTTCGGTGATCCTGATTACGTCAGAAACAACTCCGACCGCTGCTTCCACTGTAAGGATGAGTTATTCAAAAACCTCGAACAGATCGCGCGAGAGCGCGGATTCAAAGTGATTGTCTATGGTGTAAACGCCGATGACACCAGCGATTTCCGCCCAGGTCATCGCGCAGCCGTGGAGCACGCTGTACGCAGCCCGCTCCTTGAAGCAGGGCTAACGAAAGCGGAGATTCGATCTTTAGCAAAGAACGCCGGCCTGCCGGTGTGGGATCGTCCTGCATCGGCGTGCCTGTCGTCGCGTATCCCATACGGAACGCCCGTGACTATTCAAAACATTAAAATAGTTGAAAGCGGAGAAGACGCAATTCGCGCCTTAGGCTTCCGTCAGTTTCGAGTGCGGCACCACGGCGAGTTGGTGAGGATCGAGATCGCGCCGGAAGAGCTACCCAAAGCCCTTGCACCCGAGATGGCGCAGCGCTTCACGGAAATTTTCAAAAAGCTGGGCTACAAATATGTGACCCTTGACCTCGAAGGCTACCGAACTGGTTCGCTCAACGAGGTGTTGTAGCGAAGTTCTTATGTGACGCCCGCCACCTGCATCGCGGCACGCACCGTGCCGACGTGAATCGAGATCGTGTCTTCCACGTCTCGCGCGTAGCCTCCGGCCAGCGTCACGGCCACAGGCGCGCCCTTCTCTTTCGCCATGCTGAATACGATTCTATCGCGCTCCTGGAGTCCTGCGAGCGTGAGGTTGAGCCCGCCGAGTTGGTCTTCTTTGTAAGGGTCGGCCCCGGCGATGAAGAAGATCAAATCGGGCTGGAAGCTCGACAGCGCGTGCCATAGGTTCTCGCGAAGCAAATGCAGGTACTGCTCGTCCTCGCAACCGTCAGGGAGACTCACGTCCACGTCGCTCGGCGGCTTGTCGAGCGGGTAATTGTTCTCCTGGTGCATGGAGAAAGTGAAAACGGAGCTGTTGCGCGCGAAGATATATGCCGTCCCGTTGCCGTGGTGCACGTCCAAATCCACCGTCATGGCGTGGTGGATAGTCTCCTCGGCCAACAGCTTGGAAACAGCTATGGCCACATCGTGTATGGCGCAAAAGCCCTCCCCGTGTGCCGGGAAAGCGTGATGAAACCCGCCGCCAATATTCACGGCGATTCCGTGCGCCAGCGCCTGCCCCGCCGCCAGAATCGATCCTCCCGCAGAGAGCCATGCCGCGTTTACCATCTCGGGAGAATAGGGAATCTCCAGACGCGCCAGCTCAAACTCGGATAGCGTACCCGTCTTCAATTTGCGCATGTACTCTTCGGTGTGCACCAGGAGCACGTCACGATCGTCGGCCGGCTGCGGCTCCAGGAAATCGCCGGGAGCAGCGAGCTTCTCCTGAATCAGTTTGTCGTGGACCCGCTTGTATTTGGTCGAGGGGAAGACGTGGCTGCCCAGGTTCAGGTCGTAATTGTCAGAGTAGATCAGCTTGACCGGTGGCATCAGAGGGGAGTTTAGCACGTTTGAACGTGCTATCATTGTGCCTCTATGAAAGCCCACGTTTACGTCAGCCTCAAGAAGACAGTACTCGATCCGCAGGGAGAGACCATTCGCGCCGCGCTGCAAGGGCTGGGATTCAAGGCTGTGCAGGCGGTACGGCAAGGCAAACATTTCGAGCTGCAACTGAACTCGCAGATTTCCGAAGCCGAAGCCCACTCCCAGGTGGAGCGCATCGCCAAAGAGGTGCTCACCAACCCTGTCATTGAAGAATTCAGCTATCGCTTGGAAGCATAACCGCAGCGATAACGCCCGCTATGAGCAAGGTTCTCGATCTACTCAAGCAAACGGGTGCGGTGATCACCGGCAGCCACTTTGTCCTGACTTCAGGCAAGCACGCCAGCGTCTACATCAACAAAGATGCGCTCTACACGCATACCGCAGCGGTATCCGCCGTCTGCCAGGAGTTCGCCGAACGCGTGAAGCATCTGGACGTGGACACTGTCGCCGGTCCGGCGCTCGGCGGAATCATCTTGTCTCAATGGACAGCGCATCACCTGTCGCGTCTGAAGGGCAAAGAGATTCTGGCCGTATATAGCGAAAAGGGTCCGGAGGGCGGGCAGATCTTTACACGGGGGTACGACCAGTTCGTCAGCGGCAAGAATGTTTTGGTTGTCGAAGACCTCACCACGACCGGCGGCAGCGTGAGGAAACTCGTGGACGCGATCCGGCGTGCGGCCGGCAATGTCGCGGCGGTATGCGTGATGGTCAACCGCAATCCGGAAGAGGTCAACGACGCCTATTTTGGCGCGCCGTTCTTCGCGCTCGACACCTTCAAAGTGGAGGCGTACGAGGAACCCGACTGCCCGATGTGCCGCTCCGATGTGCCGGTGAATACGTCAGTAGGTCATGGCAGGGAATTTGTAGAGGGCAAAGACTAGCCGCACTCGCTGAGTTACCCCAATTCCGTCCTGCGTACCCGCTGCATTCGCAGAAAACATTGTGCTGGTTGTACTCAAAGGGTGTACACTCCTCCTCGCGAGAAGTAAATCCTGGTTCTACTTATCTGTCCCACATGCGAAATTCGATCGCTCAAGGAGGAATCACATGCCGAAGTATCTGTGGCAGGCCAATTACACAGCGGAAGGCGCTAGGGGGCTCTTGAAAGAAGGCGGCTCTAAGCGGCAAAAGGCCGTGGAAGAAGCACTGCGGTCCGTCGGCGGGAAGCTCGAGGCATTTTATTACGCGTTCGGCGACGCAGATGCCGTTATCATCGCCGACCTTCCAGACAATAGCAGTGTCGCCGGCGCGTCGCTAGCAGTACACGCGAGCGGGGCAGCAGTCACCAAAACGACCGTCCTGCTGAGTCCGAGAGAAATTGATGCCGCCTGCAAGAAAACTTTGCGGTACCGTGCTCCAGGGGAAAAACAGTAGTAACAACTGAGCAGGCGGTCAGTTATCACTATCGGCCAATAACGCTTTCTTCAGGGGTGGCAGCAGGCAAGGCGACTACGTCCCTGTCCCGCTGCACCATGACCTGCTGTAGCGCGGCTCGAACGATCGGCCGGTGACGATTGAAGACAACTGCCGCCACGATGCAGACAATCGCTCCGAGCGCGACAGTGCTACGTGCGCCGATCAACCCCGCGAGCCACCCTGCGAGCAGGCTGCCGATCGGCGCCATGCCCATAAACATCATTCCATAGAAACCAACTACCCTGCCGCGCAACTCGTCCGGTACGATCGTCTGCAGCGTCGTATTGGTGCTCGCCACGCTTAATAGCAGTCCCGCGCCGGTTATGGCCAGCGCCAGCATCGAAAGGTGAACGTTCCGCGAAAACGAGAACAGGATCAGTGCCAAGCTGTACATGATCGTCGAGCCCGTGATCATACGGCTCAACCCGCTTAGTCTTGTTCGCGATGCCATGTACAGAGCGCCCACAATGGCGCCGCAGCCGGTGGAGCTCATCAATAACCCAAGCGTCGTGGGACCCCCATGCAGCACCTCATCGGCGAAAATCGGCATCAGAACCAGGAAGGGGTAATTGGTGATGCTCGATATTCCTAGCAGCAGTAGTAGCGCGCGTGAAGGCGGGTGACCGCGGACATAATTAACGCCTTCGCGCAGATGTTGCAGGACGGAGCCGGAACTCGTCGGACGCGGCGATGGGGCCACGCGCATCATCAGCAGGCCAACGATAACACCAAAAAATGATGCGGCGTTGACTACGAAACACCAGCCCTCGCCGATGGTAGCCACCAGGACGCCGGCAATTGCCGGGCCCAGCACACGCCCGCTGTTATACACGCTGGAGTTGAGCGCGATGGCGTTCATCAGGTCATCCTTGCCCACCATCTCTACCAGGAAGGTTTGCCGCGCCGTCATGTCAAATACGCCAACGATTCCCAGGCCCAGCGCCAGACAGAATATATGCCAGGGCTTGACCGTGTTGGTCAGCGTCAGTACGGCGAGAATCAGCGCTTGAATGATGGACAGGATTTGCATCGCGGTGATCAACCACCGGCGGTTGACCCGGTCAGCCACCACACCCGCCACGGGGGAGAGCACGAGGTACGGAATTTGTCCCGCAAATCCAATCACGCCCAGCATGATCGAAGAGTGTGTCAACTGGTATACCAGCCAGGCCTGCGCCAGGTTCTGCACCCACGTCCCAATCAGGCTCAAGAATTGACCAGAAAGGAAGAGACGGAAGTTGCGATGCCTGAGGGCTCGCGTCATCACGCGGAATTTAGCGATGCCGGATGACGTCTCCTGGGCAGCATTGATTTGTCCTGCAGAGCTCAAATTTTCTCCCGTCCCCAATAAGTCTTAGATCCCATTATAGCGTGCGGTAAAGCACCGTCTTCCGAATGGGCGGATGAACATTACGGATGCTATATTTAACTGCATCCAGCGTTGTTTCGTATATGCAATAAGCTGATGAACACTATTTGCGGGATACATGCAGTGCGGGAGGCGATCGAGAGCGGTCGGCCAATGCAGCACGTGCACTTTCAGCACGGGTTGCGTAACCCGCGTATTAGCGAGCTGATAGACGAGTGCCGCCGCCGCCGCATCCCGCTACGGTTCGACCCGCCGGCATCGCTCGACCGGCTCGCCGAGGGGGGCCACCATCAGGGGGTGGTGGCGGTAGCGGCAGGCCACCAGTACGCCGCACTCGAAGACGTGCTGGAACAAACGCCGCACAACGCGCTGCTGCTATTGCTCGACGGCGTGCAGGACACTCACAACCTGGGGGCGCTGATCCGCACTGCCTGCGCCGTCGGCGCGCATGCCGTGGTTCTCCCGGAGCGGCGCTCCGCAGGGCTCACCCCGGCTGCGGTGCAGGCGGCGAGTGGCGCAGTGGAGCACATCCCGGTCGTGCGCGTCGCGAACCTGGACCGCACGATTGAACTGCTGAAGGAGCGCTCGTTCTGGATCTTTGGCCTGGATGAACGCGGCGATCACACTTACGATGATGTGGACTATCGCGGAAACTGCGCGCTGATGATGGGCGGCGAAGAGAAGGGCTTGCACCAACTGCTGAAGAAGCGCTGCGACTTTCTGGTTCGCATTCCTACCGCTGGGAAAATCGGCACACTCAACGTCAGTGTGGCCGCCGGAATCGTGCTCTTCGAAGCGGCACGGCAGCGGCGCAGCGCTGAAGCACGTACAACAAAGCAGATTACCGAAAACAGGTAGCAGGTAGCGCAGAGTTTGCGCTTTTCAAACTCTGCGGGTTTTAAATTCGCGCCCATCGATCGATTCGCAAATCCACTCCTGCGGCGCTCCCCGAATAATCATGTACACTCGACCACGGCCATTGCGGGCTGGTTAACTAACCCGGCTTCACCGGGTTCAAATGAACGAGCCGCAGAGTTTGAAAAGCGCAACCTCTGCGCTACCTGCTA
>JACPPJ010000036.1 GCA_016191085.1 Acidobacteriota bacterium
GCCTTCTGAAACGCGCCGAGGATCTCCACTCGCTTGATGGAGTCGATGCCCAAATCGGCCTCAAGATTCAAATCCAAATCCAGCATCTCCGGCGGGTACCCTGTACGCGCGCTCACAATTCCGACCAATTCCGTTGTATAGTCTTTCCGTTGAGGCTCATCCGCACCGGCGGCTGCTTTAGGAAGCGCCTTGTCAGAAATCGCGCTATTGCCGTTACGCAGAGCTTCAGAAAGCGCACCAGCCAGCTCCCGCAGCGTCTTGCGTTTCGTCAGCCGTTCCATGGCGCCTTGAATCCGGCTTTGCTCATCCGTTGAACAAGCCTTCTGAAACGCGCCGAGGATCTCCACTCGCTTGATGGAGTCGATGCCCAAATCGGCCTCAAGATTCAAATCCAAATCCAGCATCTCCGGCGGGTACCCTGTACGCGCGCTCACAATGCCGACTAATTCCCCAGTGGCGTCGCGTACTGCAGCGGGATCAGCAGCCGGAGCCTGAACGGTTTCGTCGAAAGGAGTCTTGGGCGCTTCCGACGGTGTGGACGGATCAGGCTTCGTCGCAGGTTGGTACAGGTCCTGAACAACACGGGTGTCAGCAGCAAGGGTTTGACTTAACAGATTAGCAGGAGCCACCATCGCAGAATCGCCTGAACCCGACTGCAGATAAGCCCTCATTACGCTTTCCTGAGTCTGAAGGAATTGGTTCATCAATTTCTGAAACTCAATCAACACTGCTTCTGGGCCGTTCGCCTGTCCAGGAACTGAGATCGAATCTTGTGATTCCATGTTCGGGACGCCCTCCCGCAAAATCGCCGGCGCAGGAGAGGGCTTCGGCCGGATTCCGTGCAAACCGCTGCCCGGCGCCTCCGGCTGCAGCGGGGTAGCCGCTGGAATAGCTGTGCCAGCGACAACTTTTTCCTCCTTTGTTGTGCCCTGTCCCGGAAAACCCGTCAATGCCTTTCTCTGTTGCGAAAGTGCCGCTCCTGATCGCAACCGCACTCCAGCTCCGTTCACCACCCATGCCGAGGGAGCTGGCGGCTTGACTGTACTAATTTGGCCGAGAGTAACAATTCGGGTCGCTCTACCGCGAAATAGCTCATCGAGATTCACTGGAAATCCCAACACAGCGATCTGGCCAAGTACATGTTGAAGTTGGATAAGGCCGTGGACATCGGCAACATCTATCGGAACCGCCAGAGCGTCTTTACCAGCCAAAATCTGCCGTACCAGAGCGGTCAACACGCTTTTTGGTCCGACTTCCAGGAAAACGCGTGCTCCTGCCTCGTACATTGCTTCAATCTCCCGAACGAATTCCACGGGGCGTACCAAATGTTCGCGCAGAGTGGAGCCGATTTCGGTTGGCTGTTTGGGATAAGGGCCCGCAAGCGAGTTGGAGAAGACTTCGGTCGTAGGGGTGGAAAACTTCTTCACTGCAATGAATTCCCCAAGACGGTCTCGCGCACCTTGCATTAACGGGGTATGGAAGGCGCAAGCAACGGGTATAGGCCGGCTCGTGAGACCCTGACTCGACAACACTTCCGCCGCCTTGCGAAGCTCTTCGACTTCCCCGGCAATGATAATTTGCTGGGGTGCGTTGAAATTAGCGAGCCAGACGTTCTCATTGCCTCGCAGGACTGTGGCTACCTGGTCCCGAGTGGCGCTCACTGCTGCCATCGCACCGGGATTTTCTCCAATTGAATCCTTGATGAAGCGACCACGAGCGGCCGAAATCTCGAAGAGATCTTCATCACTCCAAACGCCGGCTGCCCACAAAGCGACGTATTCGCCGTAGCTATGACCGGCTGTGATATTGGGCCGCAGACCGAGTCGTTTGAGCAAGTGGACTAAGCCCACCTCAACCGCGCCCAAGGCAGGCTGAGCTATCGTCGTATCCGTGATAGCTTGCATCCGAGCCTCGCGCTCGGCAGGGGTAAATGCGGGAGGCGGGTAAACATACGAACTGAGCGGCCGCGGAAACTTGAAGCCCTGTATTCGATTGGCGACGTCGAGGCTTCCCCGTATCTCTGGGAAGTGGAGCGCGAGGTCCCGCAACATTCCCGGATACTGAGAACCCTGGCCAGAGAAGAGAAAAGCAAGTTTGGGGAGCTGAGCGCGTCCTTGTCCGAGATAAACACCCCGCACGCCAGGGACAACGGTTTCGCCGGCCGACAGAGCCTTTTGAACGGCCGCAATTTTCGAAAGCAGATCGCCGATCGATGAAGCCACTATAGCTAGCCGTGCGCCTGGCTCCGTAACGGCTTGTGAATCAGCATAGATGCTCGCAGCAAGATCTCGCAGCGAAAGTGCGGAACCGCCCTGGAGCGAATCCTCCAGAGACTTCAGCGAAATTTGCAAATCGGCTGACGATGCCGCATTCCAGTAGAACAGTTCAGTAGGCCACTCTTCGGTCGTCGCCTTATCCGCTGGATTCCCGTAGTCCCCCTCGTACTCCTCAACAACCGCGTGAAAATTGGTACCGCCGAAGCCAAAGGAGCTTACGGAAGCTCTGCGCAGGACGTCCGTGGATGCAGGAACCCAAGGCAAGGGTTCCGTATTCACAAAAAACGGACAGTCCGGCTGACGCAGCATGGCATTCGGCATTTCCACATTAAGAGTCGGAGGCAGCACCTTATGGTAAAGAGCCAGAGCCACTTTCATCAGGCCCACCACACCGGCCGAAGCCTTGGTATGGCCGATCATGGATTTCACGGATCCGATAGCGCAACTGGCAGGCTTGGCGCCCGCAGCGCCGTAGACTTCCGTGAGGGAAGCAACTTCTGCAGCGTCGCCAGCCACTGTTCCTGTACCATGTGCTTCCACCAGGCCGATGCTTGCCGGCGAGACACCTGCCTGTTGGTACGCTCTTTGGAGTGCCAGTACCTGTCCCTCGGGCCGAGGCGCCGTTAATCCTTTGCCGCGCCCATCGCTCGACCCGGCGACCGACTTAATTACCGCGTAAATGCGGTCACCGTCGTGCTCCGCGTCCGCCAGCCTCTTCAGCACCAAAGTTACTAAGCCCTCACCGATTGCGATACCGTCGGCGCCTTCATCGAAAGTGCTGCATCGTCCGCGAGCCGATAAAGCTTGCGATTTGGCAAAACAGAGGTACCCGAAAGCATTTTGAGTGGTATCCACCCCACCGACAACGACCATGTCGCTTGTGCCGATTTCCAATTCTCGAATCGCAAGTTGGACGGCGGCCAGTGATGAGGCGCAGGCAGCGTCTACGGCGTAATTCACACCGCCGAAATCGAACCGGTTCGCTACGCGTCCTGGAGCCACATTGAGCAATAATCCGGCAAAAGAATCTTCCGTCCATTCAGGTAACCGGTCGCGGAGTTCCGGCGGAACCTGCCCAAAGTAGATCGGCAGAAGCGAACGAACACTGTATTGCAAGCCAAGATTGCCGAGGCCTCCGCTCAAGCCAAAGATTACCGACGTTCGTTGGTGTGGAAAGTCTCGCTTCAGGTAACCTGCGTCGCCTAAAGCTTGATGAACCACCTCAAGCGACAGCAGTTGAAACGGGTCTATAGAAGAAAGCGCGGCAGGGGGAATGCCGTAGCGCATCGGGTCGAAATCAATGTCGTCCAGAAAACCGCCCCATTTTGAGTAGATCTTATCCTGGGCCTTCTTATCCGCGTCAAAATACAGCTTGTGATCGAATCGTTCGAGCGGAATCTCCCGGATAGAATCAACCTTATTCAGGACATTCTTCCAAAAAGTCTTAACGTCTTTTGCCCCCGGTAGCAGGCAACCCATCCCCACTATGGCGATGTCAGCGGGTTTTGGCGCTGGCCGATCTACAGGCTTACTCAATAACTCTGCGGGCAACGACAAATCTCTCAGAAGGCGAGCGCCCCCTGAAGTCACGTCTTCATGAAGGTCTCGAATGGTGCAAGTTTGATTTCGAAGCGCGGCCAACTGCCCGATCATGTACATTCCCTCGAGCTGTTGCTGCTCCGGAGAGAGCTTGATGTAACGCGGCTGATCGCGAGGATCCTGCGGGTCTCGTGCTATTCCTTTCGAAGCGATTCGCAAACGGCCCAAGTTCAAGTTTTCCAATGTTTCGCGGATATCGTCGGAGGACTTACCGGCAGCAATCAGCTTCCGTTTTGTTTCCTGAAAGACACGGAAAAACGGCGTGTCTGCACAACGAGTAGAATGTCCTGGACCGGAATCGAGCAGCACAGTCCGCGTACATTCGATGGCCTCTTGCCGGAACCCTTCGACGATCGCGTTCGAACGGACTGCTTCTTCCGTGAATAGATAGGCGGTTCCCATGAGAACCCCGATTCGGACTCCCCTTTCCGCCAGTGGCGCGGTCATAGTAGAAACCATTGCCGCTGACCTAGCATCATGAATGCCGCCGGCAAAGACTACATGCAGTTCTTCGGCTGGGATGCCATTCTCCACGGCTTCCAACAGAACCTCGATCATGGTCTCCCACAGAACAAAGCTGGTCCGAGGCCCAACGTGACCACCGCATTCCCGGCCTTCAAAAATAAATCGGCGAGCGCCTGCATCGAGGAAGACCTGCAACAGACCCGGAGCCGGCACATGCAGGTAAGCAGCGATCCCCTCTCGTTCCAAACTGGCAGCCTGGTCGGGCCGCCCTCCGGCGATGATGGCATAAGGTGGACGAAACTCCCTGACCACTTCCAGTTGCTCTGTGCGCAGATCGAGAGGAACAAATCCAAGGATTCCTACGCCCCAGGGTCGATCCCCAAGCCGTTGCTTTGTCTCAGACAAGAGGGAGCGAACTTGGGGTGCGCGCATGAGCGCCAAAGCCAGAAACGGCAGAGCCCCGCCCTCGGCCACTGCGACAGCGAATCCAGCGGTATCACTCACGCGGGTCATGGGGCCTTGCAGAATCGGGTATTCGGTCTTATGGGAGCGTGCAAGCGCCGCCCCACGTTCGAGAAGCAGCAGGTTTTGTGCTGCACGCACGTGCGATTCCACGGATTTTCTCAGTGCGCCCACAATACCAGAAACGTCGTGGAACTTTTCCGCAAGATGCTTGGCAAAAGCAGCATCCTGCCCGAGCGGCAAAATGTTCGATTCCGGCCGGCTCCAACCGACCCGCGACCAAATCGCCTCGCGCCACCGTTCCTGCGCCAGTTCCGCGGACGGCTGTTCCCGCAGTTCCTGCTCCAGGCGCTGCAACTCATCGATGGCAGCCACACCGGGACGTTTATAGACGCGATAGGTTTCGCCCAGCGCACCGCCGAGACAGAGGGTTTCGTCCCCTTCCATTCGCTCTATGGCGGCCCGTGTTTTGGTTGGAAGATTTGATTCGGAAGTTAGCGCTAGTTGATTGTCTAGAACGACGCCTGCGGCCCCCGCGGCAAAGCAAGCACCAACCGTGTGGAGACCAATGCCGCCATGAGCCCATATAGGCAGGCGAAATTTCTTGAGCAAACGTTGTAAGAGAACGAAGGTTGTCTCTTCACCGACTCGCCCTCCTGCCTCATTGCCTTTAGCGATTAGTCCGTCGACACCGAGCTCCGCGCCAAGCGCCGCTTCCTCCTCAGAAGTGCTTTCCAAAAGTATTGTGACCCCGCGCTCCCGTACGAGCGGCAGGAGATCTCGCACGCCAGCCCGGCTCGCGGCAGTGAGTATGATTAGTTCAAAATCTTTAGCGAGCTCCCTGACTTTTTCTGGATCTCGCAGACACGAACCGGAATCCAGCTTGATTCCGCCTGGTCCACGCCGGTACTTCCGAAGGCGTGCGACGGCCGATTGAGCCAGATCGCTACTGGTCCCTTCCAGGTCGAGAATGCCCGCAACCCCACACCGGGTTGCGGCAATTGCAACTCCACTCCCGAGCCACCCCGGCAGAGTGCAAACCAAATATCTGAACTGATGCATCTTTGTTATGGTTATGCCGATTGGGTGTTTGTAGCGCTTTCGACTGCCCCTAGGGTAAGCTGAAGGCCAGCTCTGGGAATTTGCGCACGCTCGCAATATTCCTCCACCCACCGCTTGTTCAACTCTTCGCCCGACGGAATTGGTGTCTCTGCGCCACATTGTTTACACTTCATCCGTAATGCAACAGAAGTCCGAAGAACCGCGCCGCACTGTGAGCAAATCTTGGGTGTGAATTCCATCAACCCCTCAATCATCCGGACCCACGTGCCTACTCGCTGAAAACTGTGGGCGACTTCTTTTACAGTCACCTCTCGTTCGAGAAGTGTTTGGTCAAGTTCTGGCATCCGCGCGAGCAGGAGCGATTTAGCCATCCCGGTCAGGACCCCGCCCTGCTCCAGAACGCCGGGTCCGCAAACTTCAATCGCTGTTTGCAGAATGTTTTTTTCCGGCAGAGAGATGTTGAAGATCTCTTCTGAATGGATAGCAATTTCGACCAGGTCGAGTGATTCTGCTCCGAGATCGGTCAAATAGGCATCCGCAGTCACTTGTTCCTTGTCGACGTGCAAACTTTCGGAAACGATCTTCACGAACCGCTGAAATACCTCTGAGTCTCGGCTTTCTGCATCGCACATTTTTCCTCCTGTCGCCCACCCTCAAACAGGCAGAGCACGAAGTGCTACAACTGCGTTCTGACCACCGAAGGCAAAGGCGTTTGCCAGCGCAACACGGATGTCCGCCGATCGAGATACATTCGGCACGTAATCCAAGTCACAGTCTGCATCGGCGTTACTGTAGTGCATCGTCGGGGGAGCAAAGTGTTCTTGGATTGCTTTTGCCGCTGTGATCACGTTACAAACTCCCGCACCGGCAATAGTGTGCCCGATCTGACCCTTATTGGATGACACCATCAGCCCACGCGCGCGATTTCCAAACGCCTTCTTGATCGCCGCCGTTTCTGTCGCGTCATTCTTCGGTGTAGATGTACCGTGGGCGGCTATGTAGTCGAGCTCCTCCAGTGGAATCGAACCATCGCGGAGCGCTAATTGCATCGTGGCAGATTCGATTGCGCCATCCGGCGAGGGATCGGTCAAATTATGGGCACTCATTGTTGACGCAAAGCCTGCTACCTCCGCATAGATCTTAGCTCCGCGAGCTTGAGCGTGGCCCAGATCTTCCAGGACCACGGCGCCACCTCCCTCTCCCATGACGAACCCATCACGATCCCGATCGAAGGGCCGTGATGCCTGGTGGGGGTCGGGATTCCGGCTGAGAGCACCCAACACTGCGAAGTACAGAATGCCTATCGGAGCGACGAGCGCTGAGGCCCCACCGGCTATCATGGCTTTGACCGTTCCGCGGCGCACGAGGCGAAAGGCTTCTCCTATGGCATGCGAACTTGCCGCACACGCTGTATCGGTGACAATCGTGGGCCCAGCCAAATGCAAGACTTTTGCGGGAACGACCGCCATCATGTCCCCGAGCCGGCGCCAAAAACTATGGGGGGACTGGATTCCGCATTCAGCGAAACGTCTCAAATCCACACTTCTGCCGTCTTCGGTGCGCAGACGAGAATGTTCCAGCACCGAGTCATGATCAATATAGGTGACGCTCGCCCCGGAAGCGACTCCCATAGCGGTGGGTTCCATATCAAAATGGTCCAAACCAGAATCGGTGTAAGCTTCTTTCGCTGCTTTCAGGAATAATTGCACGCCACAACGACAGCACTTCCCCGGGATCGAGCGGATCCCAGATTCAGTAGGATAGTTATCTCGATAGCTGTCCCGCTCCGTCTCTTCGGAGCCGTCAATTCTCGTAACCTCAGCGGCAACTTTACACGGATATGCTGAAGCATCAAAGGAGCGGATCAGGCCAATCCCGTTATCGCCGGCAAGCAAGCGGCGCCAGACAGTAGGCAAATCCCAGCCGAGCGCTGTTATCATTCCCATACCGGTGATGACGACTCGATTCATGGAATACTACACAGTTGTCCCCGACTCCAAGAAAGGAGTTCGACACGGGGAAATAAGCGGGGGGAAACTAGCCGTATTCTTTCAACCTAAGCCGACCGCGAGGTTTTATCATTGTTGAAATTCCGCTAATTGTCAAGGCAAACTTGAGAATGGAGCGAGCCTCCAAGGCGCAAATCCGGCAGATCCGATCGAAATACGAATTACCTGTGGATTCGATATCTGCATCTGTTTCTTTGAAAAATAGCCACTAATCCCAGGGGTTCCCAAGCCGAGGTTTGATATCACGAACATCTTCGCTTGACAACGCACCCCCACCTCAAATAAACATAGAAGATCTTCCCGTGGACATCTCACTTCCGAGGAAGATAGCTGGTTTGGCCGATCTCAATGATACGGGTGAATTCCCCCACCACCCCCAGGGACAAATTTGCTTCATCAGATTTCTATGGTTGTATTCGTTCATTAGGCGGGCTTGCCTACTTAGGAGAAGCCATGCAATACAAAGGGTAAAAATAAAGATGAACCGCATGCGAAAAAAGCAGATTCAAGCAAATTCATCACTCGTGAGATTGTGCATCGGAATAGGGTTATCAGCGGTTGTGTTGGTGGTCCCGAACCGCATTCAAGCGGCCTGCGGGCCTGGCAGCCACTGGGTTACCACCTGTGCGGCCGGAACGAACAGTATCAATCTCCAGGCGACTATCTCAACAGACCTAATCGCCACTCCCATCGTCTTGTCCGGGTCAATGACAGTGTTGAGAGGGAGTCCCAGTGCTTCTGATCCTTCAAACCCGAACCATCTGGACAGGATCCCCGCAGAAGTTGTCTCGCTCAGTCTCACTGGAACCGGCAGCGAGAGCGGTCTCACCATTTCCGGCGGCGATGGTGTGGGGAACCTTGCAAGAGACAGTTCCACGTATTCCCCGGCTTCGATTACTGAGAGCCCCAGCGATGCAACGCAAGCCACTATCGTTATTGACATCTTTATCGAATTTAAATCGGCACTGTTGGGAATCAATTTACGTAACGAAGCACCGATTCACATACAAGCTAACATCGACAGGTTTCCTCTGGCATTCAATTCGACGGTGACCGGACCGATTCCCTTGTTGAATTCCTCAGGTCAAAAGGCTCTGCAAATCAATAGCGTGACCTTTGCTGCAACCCTGGCGGCGCCGGTGATACCGCCTAACTCCATAGTGAACAATGCCAGCTATACCCTGTCATCACTGCCAGTTGCCCCGGGGTCGATTGCCGCGATTTTCGGAAGCAATTTAACCGATGGAGGCACTTGTGTGCACGCAGCGGGTTGCGACCAGACGTTTGACGCCAATGGGGTGCTGAAGACCACGATGACCGGTGCGCAAGTCACCGTGAATGGCACGCCGGTGCCAATTTTCTACTCTACATCGGGTCAGCTCGGGATTCAGATTCCGCCCGATCTAGCTGTTGCCTCCGCAACTGTGCAGGTTACAGTAGGCGGCCAGACAAGCGCGCCAGCCACGGTGGCATTGACCCAATATGCTCCAGGCATCTTCTCTGTAAACAACCAGGGGACGGGGCAAGGCGCTGTCAAGATTTCCAATACTGCTATCTTTGCCGCCCCTGAAGGCAGCATCCCCGGTGAGCAAGCGCGACCGGCGAGGCGTGGAGAATTCATTACTATCTTCTGCACAGGGTTAGGAGATGTCAACCCCAGGCCCACGCTCGGTAAACCAGGCAGCGCGGATCCGAATTCACTATCACGTACCCTGTCCACTCCTCAGGTCACCATCGGGGGAGCCGCGGCAAACGTCGTGTTCTCCGGGCTCTCACCCGGAAACGTGGGGCTTTATCAGGTCGATGCTCAGATCCCTGACGGCGCGCCCTCCGGATCGGCCATTGATGTAGTGCTGAGCATTGGAGGCGTCGCTTCGAATCGCATTACGATTGCTGTGCAGTAGGCCGCGTAGTCGGACCCCTGCGGTGAAATATTGCGGGCATGGAACAGATGAGAGTGCAACAGAGACGAGCCAAGAGCTCTGGGATTTTCAGGTGGACGACTCTCGGGTTGCTGTGTGTATTGGCAATTCCGCTGACCTCATCGCCTGCCGTGGCGGCATGTGGGCCGGGTAACCGTTGGGTTGGAACTTGTGCTGCCGGCACTGACAAGTTCAACGTCACTGCGACTATCGGGATCGGCGGAAGCTTGCCCGTGAACCTGCAACTATCAGGCACCGTGACGATCTCTAGAGGAACCCCTTCAGGAAGCGTGATTCCAATTGAAATCACCTCAATGAACCTCAGCGGAAGTGTGCTGGGAAGCGCAGTCACCATGCAGGCAGGTGATGCAATTGGAAATCGCTCAAGTGACGGTCCGCTATACTCTCCTGGAACTATTACGGAAAACCCAAGTAACCCTGCTCTGGCCACACTGAGTGCGAATGTATTCTTCGAAGTCAGCACGCTCGGTCAACTGTTGCATAATGCGGGTCCACAAGGCGTCTCTGGTGCAACTCCTCTACAGATACAGTCTTCCATCGATAGGGTGCCTCCTACTCTCAACATCTCCGGCACGTTGGCAACACCCATCCCTCTGCTGAACGCCCAGAACCAACCATCTGGATTTACGATCGCGAGCATAGCAATCAGCGGAGGCCCTGTTGCGACGACATTGTCTGTCGTGAGTGGAGACAATCAGATAGGAAATGTCGGACAAACTTTGCCCGATCCATTGGTGCTATCGGTGACGGACAGTTTCGGCCAGTCCATGTCCGGGGTATCTGTGTCCTTCATTCTCAGTTCTGGTGGGGGAAGCCTTTCAGCCGCCAAAGCTATTACTAATGCGCAGGGCAAGGCCTCCACTATGCTAACTTTGGGACCGACGCCCGGAACGAACACCGTGACTGCCTCTACTGGAAACCTGAGTCCAGTCATTTTCAATGCCACGGCTACGGCTCCGCAACCCGCTGCCATTGCCTCGATTAGTGGAGACAATCAGACGGGAACGGTCGGACAGCCTTTAGCAAGCCCATTTGTCGTTGTGGTCACTGCGACGAATAACAATCCCGTTTCCGGCGTCTCTGTCGTTTTCCAGGTCGTCTCCGGAGGAGGCAAGCTGACCGGAGGCGTAAGCCAGCTGACGGCTACTACGAACGCTCAAGGCAGGGCGACAACGATTCTCACGCTGGGATCGGCCGCGGGGACTAACACCGTTACGGCGACCTCAGGAACTTTGGCTGGTAGCCCCGTCACTTTTGCGGCTACCGGTATTGCTGCCACGGCCGGACCGCCGGCGAAAATCTCCGCCGTTAGCGGTAGCAACCAGATTGGGTTGCCGGGACTTCCTCTGGTCCAGCCATTCGTGGTTCAGGTTACCGACGCTAACAACATTCCGGTCAGTGGTGTGGTCATTGCGTTCGCGGTCACATCCGGCGACGGATCCCTATCTGTCGCGCAGTTCATGACGGACGCCTCCGGGCAGGCGTCTGCAGTTCTGACTTTGGGTCCGACTGCTGGCCCCAACACCGTGACGGCGACCCTCGCCAACGTAACCGGGAGTCCCGTCACATTTACGGCGACGGGTTCTCTCTCGCCGGATTCGTCGTTAGCAACTATCCTCGTGATGGTCAGTGGAAATGACCAGAGCGGTTTCGTGGGCGAGCCTCTAACTGAACCTTTTGTGGTCCAAGCTACTGACGATTTCGGATTTCCCGTTTCTGGTGCACCCGTCACATTCGGCGTGACTCGGGGAGGCGGTGAATTTACAACCGGAGTTCAACAGGTCACCGTCACCACAGACTTACAAGGCCAGGCTTCGGCATCTCTAATCTTGGGGAGTACCGGGTTGAACTTTGTCGCGGCGGTATCTGGGACTTTGTCAGGGAGCCCCATCGTTTTCACTGCTACCGGCACTCCTATAGTTCCCGGGTCGGCAACCAAGATATCCGCAGGCGGTGGCAACAATCAGATTGGAACAGTCAAACAGCCTTTGGCGGCTCCTTTTGTCGTCCAGGTCACCGACGCACGAGGTCTAGGCGTTTCTGGGGTCCCTGTACAGTTCACCATAACGGCTGGCGCCGGAACCATCTCGGCCTCTGAGACAACGACGGACTCTCAAGGCCAAGCTTCTACAGTACTGACTCTCGGATCGAACGCAGGATCGAATATCGTCATAGCAACTTCGACAGATCTGGTTGGCAGCCCAGTGTCCTTCACAGCGGCCGCGTTCCTTTCGCCGGCAATCTCTTCGGCAAAAATGTTCCTGGCGAGCGGGAATACCCAGACCGGCATTGTGAAGCGCACACTTCCGCAGCCTTTTGTGGTGAAAGTTGCCGATTCGCAGAATGCTGCTATTGCCGGTGTTCCCGTTGCATTTTCGGTGGTGGACGGCGGCGGATCGTTGTCGGCTTCCGTGGTGGCCACCGATGCTCAGGGCCAGGCGTCTGTACATCTGACTTTAGGTCCCAATCCTGGCACAAACACGGTCAGCGCCGCTGTGGGCACTCTGACCGGCAGCCCCATCGTGTTTTCAGCGATAGCCCTCAATGCCACCACGCCTATACTGCCTCCGAATTCTGTGGTGAACGGCGCCAGTTTCCGTCCTGCGAGCCAGCCGAATGCGGCAGTGGCGCCTGGATCGATCGTCACCATTTTTGGAATCAATTTGGCGGGCGGTACTCAGTCACCGCCTTTTGTTCCTCTGCCAACCACTCTCAACCACACCAGCGTGACCTTCAACGGGATCATGGCGCCTCTGATCCTGGTTTCCGATGGGCAGATCACGGCTCAAGTTCCATTCGAAACTCCTATAGGCCCAGTGGATGTTCAGGTGAAGCGTGGCAGCGATTCAAGCGATACCGAACCGGTCATGATCGCTCCGGTATCTCCCGGCATTTTTGCGGTCAATCAGCAGGGTTCGGGGCAGGGTTCGGTCTTGATTTCCAACACGCCAGTCTTTGCGGCCGTGAGCGGAACCATATCAGGCCAGCAGGCACGGCCGGCAAGGCGCGGGGAATTTATTTCAATTTACTGCTCGGGACTGGGAGATGTAACCAATCGGCCGCCCAACGGGGCGCCCTCATTCGGAGCACCGGCGTCAGTAACACTCGCGACGGTGACGGCTAAGATTGGAGGAATTACCGTGCCTGCGGCCTTCTCGGGATTAACCACGTATGTTGGGCTTTATCAAGTTGATGTGCAGGTACCGCCTGAAGCTCCGGTAGGCGATGCGGTCGACGTGGTTCTGGATGTCGCTGGCGTAAGCTCGAATCACGTCAGTATAGCCGTACAGTTTTGACACATATTGGTGCGAGCAAACGAATTCTGAACGATCTGAGAATCCTGCGGCGCCTGCTGCTCGATGAACGGCAGCGGAAAGAGACTTCTCCTGTGAGGTGAGCCTGATCGTGCTGGATCTACATTGGGAATGCCGTTCGATGGTTTGAGGAGTTCCTCGACTGAAGCCAGCGGAAACGTTTACTGATCCTCGCCTGTTGCCTTCTCGAACTCAGCCTTCGCTGTCCAAAACGAGGATAGCGCTCGCTGGTAATCAGAGTTCGCTTGCTCCACAGCAGTTTGAGCCTGCAAAACTTGGTTCATGAGCGCCACTTGCACCTCGTAGCGGTCCTTGAGCACGCGGACGTGCTCTCTGGCGGCCTGCTGCGATAACTCGGCGATGTGAAGAAGCTGACGCGTTTGTTGCACGTTGCGGAACTTCTGCTCAACCTCAAGCAGTACCGACGTCTCTGCCTGCCGGACTTCGTTCTCCAATTGCTCAATGATCAAATCTTTCTCGTTGAGTTCGTGCTTTTTGCGCCCCCAGTCAAACACCTCCCACCGCAATGATATGCCGATCTGTGCAATGTTCTTGGGAACAATGTCATTGTAATTGCGAGGCGAGAAATACTGGAAGTTGATGCTCGCGTCGGGAATAAATTCAGATTTCTTCAGCCGGCGATCCCATTGCGCCAGCTTCACCTTCAGGTGAGCCTGTGCCAACTCAGGCCGGTGTTCCAGAGCGCGGGAACGCGCGGCCGCCACCTCCACTTCCGGCTCACTGTCAAGCGATGAGATGGGCTGTACGCTGAAATCTTTAAGGACATCCCGTCCCAGAAGGCGGTTGAGTTTTTGCTTCTGTTCAGTGATCTGATTGCCGAGGACGAGAGCCTCGTACTCGGTTTTAGCGAGCCGAACTTTCATATCGAGGCTATCGGCTTTCAGCGCCACCTGCTGCAGTACGTACTGCTCTGTGGTTCGATCGAGTTCACGATATAGCTTGATGTTTGCACGTGCGGATTCGAGAGCACCTTGTGCCTGTAGTATGGCGAAATAAACCTGCTTAATGGACTGAATAATCTCATGTTGCTGTTGCCGCGACCTCTCCTGTGCAAGGTCACGGGTTAAACTCAGCCGAGTGATATCAAGTCCGATGCGATACAGATCGGAAAGGGGCTGTGCCACGCGGCCGACAAATATGGCGGTTGCTTTCAGCGGCGTGCTGATGACAGTTTCCTTGCCGGGAACCGGACCAATTAGAGGGAAGCTTCCGAAAGCCCCCTGATGGAACGTGAAGTCTATAGGCTTCAACTGCTGGGCACCAAAAATGTCCAAATGCACCGACGGCAGCCGTCGCGTTCGCCGGGCCGCCAACCGCTCCTCTGCTTTCGAAATCTCAAGCGCAGCATTTCTCAACTCGAGATTGTTCCGCAGCGCTATATCGATGCATTCGACGAGGGTGAGGACTTCAGTGGAAGAGCTTGAGGATTGGGCCCTCACGCCAGCGTTGATACTGACCAAAATGAGAAGGGTAAGAAGGACCACACTTGATTTACGAACTTCCATACGTGAACTGTAGTGGCGATCAGAATTACGTGAGCCAGGCGTCCGGAGCGCGGTCATTTGAAAACGATCAATGCCCGAGCCCCTCACCAAGCTGAAAATTATTCGTTCTGCTTTGATCTCCGACTGGCGATTGGATGACTAATCCCCAGTAAGACGTTGGTGCACCCGTATTCTTGGGACTGCTAATCATTGCAAACCCGTGGGCCATCTGGAAAGCGCAGGTCGCGATGATATAGCCGCGGAACGGAACTCCCATTTGGGACAGTACAAACGTGGCAGTCTGTCCGGGCAGCAAGCCCCCGGCGGGCGATATTTTCACTGGAGATGGTTTTGAACGCCCGTCGCTCGGCCAGAAGCTCAAGGTGACGTCCCCCTTCTGACCAGTAGTGCCGAGCGGATCAGCCGATGTATTGGATATAGAAATCCCGGTATCATACATGCCATCTCCGGTGTTGACTACCCACGGAAACAACAGATACGACGCACAAAGAATGCTTTGAACTACGAGTTTGGGTTGTGTTGGACCGAACTGTGGCCGCGCAGCGGACGAGGTGGGTGGACCAATTGGACCTAACCCGACGGACCCTTGGATTGTGCCTACCCCAATGGTGCCGCTCGCAGTAAAAGGGATTAAAATCGCAACCGAATTGATGAGAGGAAGAGCGTCCGTTGACGTCACTTCATACACTATGGTCGCTTGCCCGCCGCTAATCGAGATGTTTTCAAATGCGCCTGGGCCATATCCGGTGAGAGATCCGCCGGAGCCATCGGCATTGGCCCCGGCTATTCGTGTCAATGTAAGCGCGCCGGAGTTAATCGCCGCCGGAGCGTAGATGAAAAATCCATCGGGAATGCCGGTTAAATCGATTCGGAATCTCGTGCCTTGGAGACCTCCGAGACCATTGTCCTCTCCCGCTGCGGTCCGCCATGCCGTTGAGAAACCTTCTCCAAGATTGAGTGTTAATGAACTACTGGCGTCGGAAGACGGATCTGGGTTTGAAAATACGACGGATAGGTTTCCGTTGGGAGTGGGAGCTATCGGAACGCACGACGCAATGCTTAGTAGCGGCCCGAAGCCGCTGCGGTCGGACAGCCCCTTAATGGCATTTCCCAACAGCACGGTAGGGCTCGTCAGCGACAGGGCCACCGGAGGCTGAGACGCGACCAGGGTACCAGTAATTGAGGCGCCGTTTGCAAGCCCCGAACCTGCAACGTCGACGCGAATACCGGAGATGACAATTAGTTGCGCTCCGGGAACAGGCGTGAAACTAAAGTTGACGGAGTTTAATGTCACTGAGACAGTAACGCCAGCCACAGGCGTGTTCGGAGCCGGCACACTGGTGGTGACCGTTGGCAATGGAAATATGCGAATGTTGTCCGGCGCGATCGATTGCGACGCAATTCGAACGGTCGGCGGCTGGATATTGACTGAAATGAACACCGGTGTTGCCGCCAGTGCAGCCCCGCACGATAGAGCAATACTCCCCAGCACTTCCACCGTCCCTTCACTCCGGACAGTCGCCGGAGTTGCGGAGGAGATACACGTCTGCCCAGGTATCGCAACGGAAGTTTGGGCAGTTAACGATCCATTATGGATATCAGGCGGTTGCACCGGCAGAGGGTTCCCCGAAGCGTCAGCGAACGTCGCATTGGAAACACTGAGAGGGGTAGTCCCCGCAGCGACTACGATGAAATTAATAGTCGCCAGAATAAAACTGTCGCCCTGCTGTGAGTTCAGAGTGTTTGCGCTGTCGAACGACACTTCCGCAAGCGTAAGGCTGCCTTGCGTCAGTGAATTTATGAACGTGGACGACCCGAAACCCGACAGATTCAGTTGATCGCCAAATACAGGATGTCCGAACGTGACGCTTTGCAGTTGCAGCACACTTGCATCGTAACCAACGGTCAGTTGAAATGCTCCAAGTGATGGCGCCGTGCTTTGTCCCACACCGCTGACGGCGATTTGAACGGTGGCTATGCTTCCGGTAAAAGACACCTGAAAGCCAGGGGTCACCGTAACGCTAACAGGGTCCGCGTGCGCGCTCTGCGTAAAAAATAACCCGACGAACAGGAGCAATGCCGGGAGCCGTTTCATGAGCTTTTTTCGGTGCAACGATCCCCCAGCGTAGCAGAGACTTTGGTGTACATGTCTGCAGGAAATTTCAATGAGCTACTCTCAAAACACCAGCAGTTATTGTATCGCGATAGTAGCGCGATTTGACGAAACACCTCTGATATCTACTACTACATCAACAGCGTCGCCCGTGGGGGCGAGGCAACGCCGCCGATCGTAACGGCCACGGGTTGGATGGTCACAGATGACGCATCGGCTGCGGCAGCACCCGTCGCGGGCCGGTTCGTCGCGTCGCCTAATCCCGAACAGTAGATAGTAACAAACTCTCCACGTTGTGCCGGTAACGATTCGCGGCCGGCGATACTTCCGATTGGCGCGGCAAGCGCAGCAGTGTTAGCGATCAAGACGGCCCCTTGTGCTGATCCCTGCTGGTTGAGCGTAAATATTCCGGCGACACCGTTGCAACAGCTACCGTTTGTACCGTACTACTATTACTACCACGTTTGATCTGAACAGACGCTGTTCCAGGCGGTAGCTCAAATGGCACCAGAGTTGTAATCTGTCCATCCGAGACATAGAACAGCGGCGCGGGAATGCCATTGAATGTCACGGTCATATCCAGCAGCGCCGCCGGAAGAGGAATGGCGCTAGCTGATTGGCTTCCACTCGCGAGATTTGTCCCAAAGATTGACACGATCGCTCCCGGAGTAATCGCCGAATTCGGCTGCGTCGTAGGTCGGAAACTGGCCGCCTTCACGACTGAATTAGCTGGCAACACCTCAGGTGCGAAGCCTGCGCGAACCAACGGCTATCGCGGTTGTCTCGATCAGTGAACTGTTTTTGCAAACGGCACGCGGCGTGTTCGCCCCGCCCTTGGTGAGCGCCATACAATGAGAAACCGAGCGGGCTTGATTCCTTCGGCCTAGTCTTCTGTGATTCCAGCGTAAGACGCTATTGCTTGGTTCCCCCGTTCCGGCCTTCTCTGATATGGCGGTCTACCACGTCAGAGAGATTTCTTAAGTTTTCTTCCGTGCGGATCTGCGAGTCCACAAGCACGTCGACCTTGGCACTTAGAGTCCTCACAGTCGCATCCGTGCGCATCTGAGCATCCACGAGCGCGTCAATCTTTCCGTTGACGTCCTTGAACCCGGTAAACGTCACATTAACCAAGCGCGTGAGAAGTTCGTCCGTTTGTTTATGTGAATCACGCAACTGCTGAATGTCGGACGCAAACTGCGCCTGTTGGTTGACGATAAACTCTATTTTCCTTTCAAACTCTTCATTGGTCATATGCGTTGTTTTCTGCTTTCATTGTAAAACAATACCGCGCTTCTGAAGTAGGCGTGCCAGTAACTTCCAACGTTGCTGTGCTATCGTAGTGCATTGCGAGCGCACATGGAACACGAATCTGTAGCCAAGCTTTTACATGCGATCTCCGGCCGGAACCTGCTGGTCGTAGGCGATTTCATGCTCGATCGCACCATCTACGGCGAGGCTGGCCGCATCTCGCCGGAAGCTCCAGCGCCAGTCATCCAAGTCCAGGACATGCAGCAGCGGTTGGGTGGTGCCGGGAATGTTGTCCGCAACGTGGATAGCCTCGGCGGACTGGTGTGGTGCGCCAGCGTGATGGGCGAGGATGAGGCGGCAAGTACACTAAAGGAACTCCTGTGTGCGGTTCGGGGCTGCCGCGCGTGCTGCATGGTCCAGGAGCCCGGACGTAAGACTACCTTGAAGACTCGGATCGTAGCGGCCCATGCGGGACAGCGCACACAACCTCGGTACGGCCATCAGCAGGTGGTTCGTTTAGACGAGGAGACGCGGAATCCCATAAGCGCCGAAACGGCCGCGAAGATTCTCGGCTTCGCTTCCGATGTAGTCGCACAGGTGGATGGCGTCATTGTGTCGGACTACGCCAAAGGCGCGCTCCCTCCGACATTGCTGGAACCGCTGATCACCATGTGTCGGCGAGCGCATAAGCCTGTGTTTGTAGATCCCAAGTACAAGGATTGGCAGCGGTATCGCGGAGCGTCGGTGCTGACGCCCAACGCCGGGGAAGCGGAAGCGGCTCTGGAGATATCTTTCGCCGGATTCGAGAATTCAACAAGGCACGAAGCGGAGTTAGTGCAACGGAAATTGCACGAGTTGTGCCTCGACGCACTGCTCGTCACGCGCGGCGCCGAGGGCGTTAGCCTGATAGACAATCAGGGCTTCCATCATTTCCCGACCAGCGCACGCGAGGTCTTCGATGTAACCGGCGCAGGAGATACGTTGATTGCTGCGTTCGCGCTCGCGGCCGCTTCCGGCGCAAGCTGGCGCGAGGCGGCTCAATTTGGCAATTTAGCCGCGGGAGTCGCCGTCAGCAAAGCCGGCGCGGCGATCGTATACCCCCACGAGGTGGAACGCGAAGCCAGCATGCGCCACTTCTCAGCGGACTCCAAGATCCGAACCAGAGAGCAGATCCGGGCTCTCGCCGACACGCTGCATCGCGAAAACAAGAAGATCGTCTTCACGAACGGCTGCTTCGATCTGCTGCACGTCGGGCACATGTATTTCTTGCGCGAGGCCAAGAACTTTGGCGATGTGCTGGTAGTGGGCTTGAACAGCGACAGCTCGGTCAAGCGGCTCAAGGGAGACGGCCGCCCCATTGTTGCCGGCGACGATCGCGCCTTCGCCGTAGCCGCACTCGAATGCGTGGATTACCTCGTCATGTTCGACGAGACCGATCCCATGGAACTGATCCGCGCGCTCCGTCCCGATGTGCTCGTCAAAGGCGACGACTATAAAGAATCCGAGGTCGTCGGCACGGAGTTTCTGAAGTCATATGGCGGCGTCACGCGCTTGGTTCCGTTGCGGCGCGGTGTCTCCACAACGGCTCTGGTGGAAAAGATCCGGAAGGCGCAGGAGTCATAACTGTGATGGATAAGCCTGATAAAATCGCAGGACTACCACCTGTCAAATGGTATTTGATAGAGCCTCAGCTTACCGAGAAATTTTGGAATACTTTGGAGGCCGCCACAGACGAAAGGACGCTACAACAATTTTTTGAACAGAATCCAGCCGCATTGCTCACGGGGATTATCAGACCGCATACCGCTTGGGTGATTCCGCGTCCGCAGCTTCCGAAACCTCAAGGTGAGGGCGGCATTCCCGACTTCATTATCTGTGAATGGTCGTCCCTTGGCCCCGCTTGGACCATCGTTGAACTAGAAAGCCCTCGCAGAAAAACTGTCACTAAAGCGGGGTTATCCAGTATCTGTAACCACGCCTTAGAGCAAATCGAAAGATATAGGACATACCTGGAGGACAATGCATTATTTTTGCGCGATCAAGGATGGCCCGGAATACGTGGAGGATGCGCATGCGCAGGCGTTGTGATTATTGGCAGGAGGTCTGACGATCTGACTACGACACAAAAAGACCTTCTGAGCGCGAATAGAAGGCGGCAGATTGAGGTTATGTCCTACGACCGAGTATGGGACCACTGCGTTTATATGCAAGATATCATAAGCGAACGGCTGTCCCGCATTCCAAATCGTCCGCCCACCATTTCCCCTTAATTCCTTGACTTGCTTCACTGCTTCCCGATAGCATCGAAGATGGCCTATTGTCCACAAAGGCCATTAGACCGCTATGGGATCGGACCCACAACCTGGGGAGTTTTTGCGGCGCATCGTTGAGGCGAAGCGAGCCGAACTCGGGTCCTCGCGTGCGCGTGTGCCGCAGGAGCAACTTGAAACGCGTATTCAGCCGCGTTCTCCAGGGCTGTTCAGGACCGCGCTGACGGCGCAAGGCCCTGCGTCAGATTGTGCCGTCATCGCGGAAGTGAAGAAAGCTTCGCCGTCGTGCGGAGTTCTCTGCGCGGATTTCCATCCTGACATCATCGCGCGCGGTTATCGGGACGCTGGCGCTCGCGCGCTCTCCGTTTTGACTGACTCGCAGTTCTTTCAGGGTTCCATCAGCGATCTGCAAGCCGCGAAGGCCGCGAGCGGCCTGCCTGTCTTGAGAAAAGATTTCACGCTCGACGAATATCACGTGTACGAGGCGGCGGCTGCGGAAGCGGATGCCGTGCTGTTGATCGTCGCAATCTTGCCTGTCCAAACGCTCAGGCATCTGATCCAACTCAGCCGCACGCTCGGCCTGGACGCGCTCGTGGAAGTGCATACGGCGGATGAACTGCGAACAGCAGTGGATGCGGGCGCGGAGATTATTGGGGTCAACAATCGCGATTTGAAGACGTTCGAGGTTTCGCTCGATACTTCACTTCGTTTGATTGAAACGATTCCCGATGAAGCCCTCGCCATCAGCGAAAGCGGCCTACGATCAGCGGACGATCTGGAGCGCTTGCGCGCAGCCGGGTTCGACGCCTTCCTCATCGGCGAGCGTTTCATGACGGAGAAATATCCCGGCGCAGCATTGAGCGTTTTGCTATCGGAAGTGGCGAGCCGGGCGACCCGTAAGGGCACGCCCTCAGGCGTGCCGGTTGGGTGTGAAAATGAATAGGCTTTAGCCCCTGAGGTGCGCATTTGGACGCTCAGCGGCTGAAGCCGCCGTCTTTGCGGGCCGTTCGGCACGGTTGAAACCGTGCCCTTACGTACCGCAAAACGGTTTAAGTAGTTCCGAGGTTTGTATGATTCGCGTGAAAGTGTGCGGAATTCGTCGTGCCGAAGATGCCTCAGCCGCATGCGAAGCAGGCGCGAACGCGCTGGGATTCAACTTCTGGAAGAAATCCCCTCGTTACATTCTGCCGCGCGAGGCTGGCCGCATTGTCGCGAGCATCCCCGAAGGGCCGTGGATGACCGGCGTGTTTGTTGATGAGTCACCCGCGCGCGTATTTCAGGCTGCCGAAGACGCCGGTGTCTCTGTGTTGCAGTTTCATGGGAATGAATCGCCAGAGTATTGGGACTATTTTGTTTCGTTTAGGAGAGTGAAAGCTTTCAAGGTGGGGCCGCACTTCCAACCGGATCTCCTAGGAAAATATTCTTCCGCCGATGCCTTCCTGCTGGATGCGTTCGTGAGCGGGATGGTTGGCGGCACAGGCCAGGCGTTCGACTGGGCGGTGGTGGAAAAAACCAAGCAGTTCGGGAGGATCATCCTCGCGGGGGGCCTGAACGCCAGCAATGTGGCCGAGGCAGTCCGGCGCGTGCGGCCTTGGGGAATAGATGTTTGCAGCGGGGTGGAAACTGAGCCGGGCAAGAAAAGTCCTGAGCTGATCCGAAAGTTTATAGCCGTAGTCCGGCAAACCGAAGCCGAGCTGGCGGGACATCGCGAACAGATCAGCACCTGTTCGCCGCTCGCCTGTGATCGCGAGCTGAGGAACTTATGTCCAAACGAACAGCAGTGAAGCACGCGGACAGCACTCGGCGCGAGGTGCAGCCGGACCAGGGCGGACACTTCGGCCCGTTCGGCGGCTGCTTCGCACCTGAGACATTAATGCGTCCTCTGGAGGAATTGGAGGAGGCGTATTTTCAGGCCCGCTCCGATCCGGAGTTTCAGGCCCAATTTGATTTTCTGTTGCACTGCTATGCCGGACGCCCCACTCCTCTTTATCACGCCGCGCGGTTGACCCAGCATCTTGGCGGAGCCGACATTTACCTGAAGCGCGAGGACATGCTGCACACCGGCGCTCACAAGATCAACAACTGCCTGGGTCAGGCGCTGCTGGCGCGCCGCATGGGGAAGCGCCGGCTGATTGCGGAGACCGGAGCGGGGCAGCACGGCGTCGCGACCGCTACAGTGGCTGCGTTGCTGGGATTCGAATGCGTCATTTATATGGGCGAAGAAGATATGTCGCGGCAGCGGCTGAATGTCTTCCGTATGCGATTGCTCGGCGCTAAAGTGACGCCTGTGACTGCCGGCAGCCGCACGTTGAAAGAAGCGATCAGTGAAACCATGCGCGACTGGGTCACGAACGTTGACAGCACCTACTATATTCTTGGTTCCGTTTTGGGACCGCATCCGTATCCGCTGATCGTCCGCGAATTTCAGCGCATGATCGGCGTAGAGGCGCGGGAGCAGATATTGAAGGCCGAAGGCCGCTTGCCCGATCTGCTCATCGCCTGCGTCGGCGGCGGCAGCAACGCCATCGGACTGTTTCATGAGTTTCTCGAGGACGAAAGCGTGCGCATGGTGGGAGTCGAAGCAGGCGGACGAGGTACTGAACTCGGCGAGCATGCGGCGCGTTTTCATGGCGGTACTCCAGGCGTTTTGCACGGAACCTACAGTTATATCCTGCAGGACGAGATGGGGCAGATTTCGACAACCCATTCCATCTCAGCAGGTCTTGACTACGCTGCGGTAGGGCCGGAACACGCCATGCTATTCGACACGCATCGCGCCGAGTACACCCGCCGTACGGATGCAGAGGCGCTCGACGCCTGCCATTTGTTGAGCCGCCTGGAGGGCGTGATCCCCGCCCTGGAAACCTCGCATGCCATCGCCGAAGTGATTCGCCGCGCCCCCGGCGCGGAGGGTCAGCTCTTCATCGTGAACCTTTCCGGCCGCGGCGATAAAGACATGGAAATTCTGCAGCGGGAGTTGAAGCTGTAAAAACCCCCGTGGAATGCCTGAACAGCAGATTTTGTGGAAAATTCAGGGTTATGAAAGCGCGATACGTATACTGGCAGGACGGAGATATGTGGCTGGGGTATCTGGAGGAGTTTCCGGACTATTGGAGTCAGGGTACCTCACGCGAAGACCTGCAGGACCACCTGAAGGATCTTTACCAGGAGTTAACTGCAGGAGCAATCCCGAATATCCGCCGAACAGCAGAGTTTGAAGTAGGATGAAACGCCGGGAACTCGTTCGGCGATTAGAAGAGCTCGGATGTGTCCTGATCCGCCACGGCGCAAAACACGATTGGTATCAGAACCTCGAAACGAAAGTGGCACAACCTGTGCCACGGCATGCACAAATTAAGGATCATCTAGCGAAGCACATCCTCAAGCTGCTGCAGGATCGTCCAGGAAAATCATCGTAGAAAATGTCCATACGAATCGCAGAATGCTGGAAACGGCTGCAGAGCCGGAACGACAAAGCGCTGATCGCGTTTTTGATGGCGGGCGATCCGGATCTCGCTGCTACCGTCAAAATCGTTGTTGCGCTCGCCGAGGCCGGCGCTGACATCGTTGAGCTTGGAATCCCGTTTTCCGAACCTATAGCCGACGGCCCGGTGATACAGCGATCCGGTGAACGGGCGTTGCGCGCAGGGGCATACTTGCCAGCGATTCTTGACGTGGTGCGCGAGATTCGCCGCGAATCGCAGGTGCCGTTGATTCTCTTCAGCTATTTGAATCCCGTATTGCGCTATGGATTCGAACGCTTCGCCGCCGATGCTGTTTCCAGCGGAGCTGACGGCGCGCTCATCACGGATTTGAGCGTGGAAGAGGCCGGCCCATACGTGGAGCAGATGCGCCGCAGCGGACTCGACACGGTGTTTCTAGCCGCGCCCACCAGCACCGACGAGCGCCTCAAGCGCGTCGTCAGTTTGTCTACTGGATTTGTCTACGCGATCAGCCGTATGGGAGTCACGGGCGCGCGTGAGCAGCTTTCATCGGCCGTCGCGCCGCTGGTCCAGCGATTGAGGAGATTCACGTCGCTGCCGATTGCGGCCGGGTTCGGAATTTCCCGTCCGGAGCATTTCGCAGAGCTTGCGCCCATCGTCGATGGCGTAATCGTGGGCAGCGCGTTCGTCCACTGCCTGGAGCAGCACCCCGAGAACCCCGCCCCACACGTCGCCGATTTTGCGAAATGGCTGAGGCAGGGCTTTGCAACTGAGCCTGATCCTTCCGGTACCGGAACTGCAGCAACACAGAGCAATCGCTAACCGCCCAGCGCTCAGGTCATGAATATTCACTCACACTCATCCGGAAAGGAATCATTCCATGTCCAAGCCCGTTTACATCAGAAATCTTCGTCAGGACGATCTACCCGCAATCGTAGATATCGAGGACCGCACCACAGGCGTATCTCGCAAGCCGTATTGGCAGAAGCGCATTGAAATGTCGGAAGCAATTCGCCCGCATTGGACATCTTTGGTCGCCGAGTCTGACAACCGCGTTGTGGGATTTGTCTTTGGACGCGCGGGAGAACTGGAATTCGGGCTGCCCGGAACGGTGGCGTGGATCGAGATCATCGGAGTCGATCCGGCCTACCGCCATTGCGGCATCGGCGCGAAGCTACTGGAGCAGTTTAGTTCTTCGGCGGAGGATCACGGCATTCAAACCATCTTCACAGTCATTGACAAGAACAACACGGACATGGAGCGTTTCTTTACCCGCATCGGATTTTCTGAAGGAGAGATGGTCCACTTTCAAAAGACATTGAAAACCTAATCTGGGGCATCTGCACCAATTAAATCTGCCACGCTAAGTTTTTGCGGAAATTTACTGCGCAAATTCGCGCGGTGGTGTGAGAAAACGCGCGGCTGCAATGCTCCGACGCGACATACTCGCGTCCACATTTCGTCGTAAATATCTGAAAATCAAACAACTAGATAATTTGCATCTTAATAGTCCTCTTTGGAACGACTCTTGCGGAATGCTTCGGTGGACCAGGCGGGGTCTTCAAGTGGGAAATTTCGTTCTCCTCGCGAGGAGCAATTGTCTGGCACGTTTTCTGTTGAACAACCATACATATTGCGAAAGAACGCAGTTCGTGTCTGCATGAATCGTTCAGGGGAGACAATTTTCGCAACGCGAGGAGCAAAATTTGGGGACAAATCTTGAACTCCACGAAAATGCAAGTTATCATACATCGTCTCCTAGGCGGAACGTGCGGGGTTCAGTCGCGGCATTCCGAAATTAATTCAAAAACAGTAAGCCCTAGTGAGGGCAAGCGTCCGGAAGTTTCAAATCGACCGGGTATGCGGCCGTTCCAAAGAGAGCGAGCTTGCGATCCTGGTCAAATGCCCCTTAGGGACAGACGTACCCCACAGCCGAGCATCGGTGGCGGTCTCTAAACAGGCGGATTTTAGATGGCGCAGATTTTTCATCGCAGCACCAACGCGCTTGCGCAGTTGAGCATATATGGCGCGGCTTTTGTTTTGGCCGGTCTGGGCTACGCGCTATACACCATGAGCCGCTCGCCGCTGATGACCGACGCCAACATCGCTCAGCGCCAGCCGGTTCCCTTCAGCCATCGCCATCATGTCGGAGAGCTCGGCATTGACTGCCGCTATTGCCACACTTCGGTTGAAGAATCGTCTTTCGCGGGCATCCCACCCACGGCGACCTGCATGTCTTGTCACTCGCAAATATGGCAAAACAGCCCGATGCTTGAGCCCGTTCGAGCCAGCTATCGCGAGAACAAGTCTATCCACTGGGTCCGCGTAAACGCTCTGCCTGATTTCGTTTATTTCAATCACAGTATCCACGTAAACAAAGGCGTGGGTTGCACAACCTGCCACGGTCCGGTTGCGGATATGCCGCTCACGTGGCGAGCCAACTCCCTGCAGATGGAGTGGTGTCTGGAATGTCATCGTCAGCCGGAGAAGTACGTGCGGCCGCGCGACAAGGTATTCAGCACAGATTACAAACCCCCGGCCAACCAACTGGAATTGGGCGGCAAGTTAGTCGCGGAATACAAGATTCAAAAATTGACCGACTGCTCAACGTGCCACAGGTAAGCGGAGCTACGGAAAGAAGTCAGAAGTTAGGAGCCAGAAGTCAGAATGAAAAGCAGATCCTTCCTCCCGATGGTCGTCAGGATGACAACATCGCGCATGGATGATGTCATCCTGAGGAGCGAAGCGACGAAGGATCTGCTTTACCCCTGCTGAACTACGGAAGACGATGAACGATTGGAACAACGTACAAATTCGACCCGCCGCGGCTTGTGGGGGCGATGAACGAATCGACCTGGCCGCGCTGCAGTCGAAACTTGAGAGTTCAAACGACTCGCGGAGCCGTTTCTGGAGGAGCCTGGACGAACTCGCCGACACGCAACGCTACGAAGAGTTTACACACGCGGAGTTTCCTGAGGAGGCTGAGACGGCGCCAAGCGGGGTCAGCCGCCGCCAGATGCTCAAGCTGATGGGCGCCTCAGCGGCGCTGGCCGGTTTGACGGCTTGCACTAAGCTCCCGGCGCAAAAGATCGTTCCGTACGTGCGCGCTCCGGAAGAGATCATTCCAGGAAAACCGCTGTTCTACGCCACGGCGATGCCACAAGGCGGCGTCGGGATGGGGCTGCTGGTCGAGAGCCACATGGGCCGCCCGACCAAGATCGAGGGCAATCCCGACCACCCTGCCAGTTTGGGCGCGACGAACATATTCGCGCAGGCCGCAATTCTGAGCCTCTATGATCCGGATCGCTCGCAGGTGGTGCTGCAGGGCGGACGCATTTCCAGTTGCGATCTGTTCACTGCTGCATTGCGGCAGGCGCGCGATCATCATCGCGCTGCCCAAGGCGCGGGTCTCCGCATTCTCACGGAGACAGTGACCTCTCCGACTCTCGCCTCGCAGATCGAGGCCGTGTTTGCCTCTATGCCTGAGGCGAAATGGCATCAGTACGAGCCGGGCGGACGCGACGCGGAGCGCGGCGGCGCGCAACTTGCCTTTGGCGAATATGTAAATACCTTCTGCCGCTTTGATCGCGCCGACGTCATTCTCTCGCTCGACTCCGACTTTCTTGCGTCCGGTCCGGCCAGTGTTCGGTATGCGCGGGACTTCACTTCGCGGCGGCACATTGAGACACCGCGAAGTGAGATGAACCGGCTGTACGTCGCCGAGAGCACGCCTTCGAACACAGGCGCCATGGCGGATCACCGCATTCCGCTTCGCGCGCGCGACATTGAAGCGTTCGCCCGCGCTGTCTCCGCCGAGCTCGGTGTGGCCAGCGGGCAATCGGGCGCGAATGATTTGCCAAAGAAATGGATCGCTGCCGTCGCACGCGATCTGAAGCAGCATCGCGGCCGGAGCATCGTCGTTGCTGGCGAAGTGCAGCCTCCCGCAGTGCACGCGCTGGCTCATGCAATGAACGATGCGCTGGGGAACCTGGGCGCGACGGTAATCTGCACCGATCCTATTGAACCGAAGCCGACGAATCAGGTCGCCTCCTTACGCGATCTTGTCTCTGACATGAAGGACGGCCGCGTCAAAACGCTTCTGATTCTCGGCGGCAATCCGGCGTACACGGCTCCGGCGGACCTGGAGTTCAGCAAACATTTATTGAATGTCCCGCTGCGGGCTCATTTGAGCTTGTACCAGGACGAAACCTCCCAACTGTGCCACTGGCATATCCCCGAAGCGCACTTTCTTGAATCCTGGAGCGATCTCCGAGCCTACGATGGAACGGTATCCATCCTGCAGCCGTTGATCTCGCCTCTGTATGACGGCAAGACGGCGCACGATCTGCTCGCCGTTCTTGAGGCAAAGGAATACGGGTCACACGATGCGGTAAAGGCATATTGGAAGGGCCGCTACACTGCCGATCATAAGAATGACGCCGGCTTTGAATCGTTCTGGGACAAGTCGCTGCACGATGGGTTCGTCGGCGGGAGCGCCTTGCCCGAGAAACGGGTCTCCGTCAAGAACGCAGTGTCGTTCACCGCATCTGCGCAACCGGCGGCAGATGCTCTGGAACTTATCGTCAGACCCGACCCGACCATTGGTGACGGTCGCTGGGCAAATAACGCCTGGTTGCAGGAATTGCCCAAGCCGCTCACGCAGCTCACCTGGGATAACGCTGCTCTGATGAGTCCGAAAACGGCGCAGCGCCTGGGCGTCACCAACGAAGATGTTGTCATACTGAGCTACGGCGGAAAGCAGGTGAAAGCTCCCGTGTGGCTGATGCCCGGACATGCGGATGAATCGGTCACTGTGCACCTGGGATACGGGCGCGCGCGTGCGGGGAATGTGGGCACCGGAATCGGCTTCAACGCATCGCAGTTCCGTACTTCGCAAGCCCCGTGGTTCGGCTCGGGACTCAAGATTCAGAAGACCGGTGACCGCTACCCGCTGGCGACCACTCAGTTCCATCACGTGATGCAGCAGGAAGGCCGCACTGAAGACGAGCCGAGTGTGGCGGCGTTTGAACGCGAATTGGTCCGAGTCGGCACGCTGGAAGAGTTCAGAAAAAATCCCGATTTCGCGAAGAATCCCGAGAACAGGACTACCAAGGCGCTGTCGCTGTACCCCGGCTATGACTACAGGGGATATGCCTGGGGAATGGCGATTGACATGAACCGCTGCATAGGCTGCAACGCTTGTGTGGTGGCGTGCCAGGCTGAAAACAACATTCCGGTAGTCGGTAAAGAGGAAGTCCGGCGCGGCCGCGAGATGCACTGGATTCGCGTTGACACCTACTTCCGCGGCGGCCTGGAGAATCCCGAGACGTACCACCAGCCTGTAGTCTGCATGCAGTGCGAGAACGCGCCGTGCGAGGTGGTCTGCCCGGTCGGCGCGACGGTGCACACCTCTGAAGGCTTGAACGACATGGTGTACAACCGCTGCGTAGGCACGCGGTATTGCTCCAACAACTGCCCGTACAAGGTGCGGCACTTCAACTTCAAGATGTATTCGGACTGGGAGACTCCCAGCCTGAAACTGCTACGAAATCCCAACGTCACGGTCCGCAGCCGCGGCGTGATGGAGAAGTGCACTTACTGCGTGCAGCGGATTAACTCCGCCAAGATAGAGGCCGGGAAGAAGGACCGCCCGGTTCGCGACGGCGAGATCGCCACGGCGTGCGAGGCCGCGTGCCCCGCTCAGGCGATTGTCTTCGGCAATATCAATGATCCAGGCAGCCGGGTCGCCAAGCTGAAGGCGCAGAGCCGCAATTTCGCGCTATTGACCGAGCTGAACACGAAACCGCGCACCAGCTATCTGGCGAAGCTGCGCAATCCCAATCCGGAGATTGAAGGTTAGCAGGATGGTTACCGAACCGCTACGAACACTGCTGGAGATCGAGCCCGAGGCGCCGATCATCGGCCCCGGGCATGACTACGCTTCGGTCACGGATAAGGTCAGCGCCATCGTTCTGACCAACAAGACGCCGAAAGGCTGGTTCGTGGGGCTGGCGATAGCATTTGCGCTGGTCATGACTTTGATGGCCGCTGTCGGTTACCTGTTCATCACCGGAATTGGAATCTGGGGAAACCAGATACCAGTAGCGTGGGCATTCGACATCACGAACTTTGTCTGGTGGATCGGAATCGGCCATGCCGGTACGTTGATCTCAGCCATATTGCTGCTGCTCCGGCAAAAGTGGCGTCAGTCGATCAACCGTTTCGCCGAAGCCATGACGCTGTTTGCGGTGGCTTGCGCGGGAATCTTTCCTTTGATTCACGTTGGCCGTCCGTGGCTGGCCTATTGGCTGTTCCCGATCCCCAACACCATGGGCGTGTGGCCGCAGTTCCGCAGCCCGTTGATGTGGGACGTGTTTGCCGTTTCCACCTACGCCACGGTTTCATTGCTGTTCTGGTTCGTGGGGCTGATACCGGATCTTGCCACCCTGCGCGATCGCGCCAAGAATCGCGCGGCACAGATCATCTATGGAATGCTCGCCATGGGATGGCGCGGCTCGGCAGTGCACTGGCACCGTTATGAGACTGCGTCGCTGCTGCTGGCCGGACTCGCAACGCCGCTGGTCGTATCGGTCCACACCGTCGTCAGCTTTGATTTCGCGGTGAGCATCATCCCAGGCTGGCACACGACAATCTTCCCGCCGTATTTTGTCGCCGGCGCGATCTACTCCGGGTTCGCGATGGTGATGACGTTGGGGATTCCCGTACGCCGCTTTTATCATCTGGAAGATTTCATCACCATGCGGCACCTGGAGAATATGGCCAAGGTGCTGCTGGCGACAGGCTTGATCGTAGCCTACGGCTATGGCATGGAGATCTTCAGCGCGTTCTACACGGGCGAAAAGTTCGAAACCTATATGGTGATGAACCGCTTGCACGGGCCTTATGCACCGGCGTACTGGGCGTTGATCCTTTGCAACATCATTATTCCGCAGTTCCTGTGGATCAAGCGGCTGCGAACCAACATCCCGGTTTTGTTTGTCATCTCGTTGATCATCAACGTGGGGATGTGGCTGGAGCGGTTCGTCATCATCGTCACCAGCTTGCATCGCGACTTCATGCCTTCGTCGTGGGGAATGTTTCGTCCCACGCAGTGGGATTTTGCAACCTATTTCGGAACCATCGGGCTGTTCCTGATGCTGTTCTTCCTGTTCATCCGGTTCCTGCCGCTGATCTCGATTTTCGAGATGCGGCAATTGGTCGCTTCAGAAAATGAAAGGGCTGTGCGCAGCCATTAGAGAGTTGTGTGAAAACGTCGGATCTGCGGCAAGGCACGACTTCAGTCGTGCCGTAAGTCGCGCGAGGTCATTTCGGCTTTAGCCGCTGAGGTTATTCGGTCGTGTCGCAGCAGAAAAAAATCTACGGAGTAATGGCCGAATTCGAGGAGGCGGGAGAATTGCTGGTTGCCGCTCACAAGGCGCGCGAAGCTGGTTTTACCCGCCTGGACGCCTATAGTCCGCTGCCCATCGAGGGCTTGTCAGAGGCGGTCGGGTTTGAAAGCACGCGTTTGCCACTGATCGTGTTGATCGGCGGGATTGTGGGTGCCATTGGCGGATTCGCGCTGCAATACTACATACACGTCATTGAGTATCCGCAGAACATAGGCGGCAGGCCGTTCAATAGCTGGCCGTCATTTGTCCCGATCACATTTGAAACCACTGTGCTCTGCGCCGCTCTGGCCGCCGTCTTGGGCATGCTGGCGCTGAATGGATTGCCGTCGCCCTATCACCCGGTTTTCAATGCTCCACGATTTAAGCTGGCATCGCGGCATCGGTTCTTCTTGTGCATCAAGGCGCGCGATCCGAAATTCGATCTGGAAGAGACGAAGGAATTCCTGCTCGGCTTGGAGCCGCATGAGGTTTGCGAAATTGAAGACTAGCGGAAATCGGACGACGGCGGTGATCACGGCACGTACTTTTGTGCCGTGGGTTTTCCGGAAGAACCGGGAACGCGTTCATTTCTGGGGCTCCCATATGGGCACGACTTCAGTCGTGCCGGAGCGGCAGCGCCATACTAGCGCTTTAGCGTCTGAGGTGCGCCCCTCAGCGGCTGAAGCCGCCCCCGATACGCAGCGCACCGGCATGGCTGAAGCCATGCCCTTATGCAGCGTGCTGTTCGCTACCGTTGTTTGCGCCGTGCTGTGGCTCTCAGGCTGCCGCCTGGATATGCACACGCAGCCGCGCTACAACCCGCTCGACGAAAGTTCGTTCTTCGGCGACGACAAATCTGCGCGCCCGGTAGTTGCTGGAACGGTAGCTCGCGGCCAACTGCGCACCAACGAGTTGCTTTACACGGGTAAGGTGAACGGCCAATTTGCGGACCAGTTTCCGTTTCCCATCACGCGGGACGACCTGCAGCGCGGCAAGGAGCGCTACAACATCTATTGCACCCCGTGCCACGGCCAGGGCGGCGAGGGACACGGCATGATCGTGCAGCGAGGGTTTTCGCCGCCGCCGTCATACCACATCGAGCGTTTGAGAAAGGCTCCTGCGGGACATTACTTCGATGTAATGACGAACGGCTTCGGCAAGATGTACAGCTACGCTTCGCGCATCGCGCCGGAGGACCGGTGGCGAATCACCGCTTATATCCGCGCGTTGCAGCTCAGCCAATGGGCGACGCTCGAAGATGTGCCTGAGTCCGAGCGCAGGCAATTACAGGAGAAGGCACAATGACCTCCCATGAACTGCTGGAGCCGAAATTGAATCGCGCGCGGGCCATTGCGCTGGTCCTGGGCGGCATCGCCTTGGCGCTCTGCGCGGCCGGCGCCATGGCGAACCCGACGCAGTTCTACCGTTCTTATCTGTTCGGCTATCTCTACTGGATCAGCGTTGCGCTGGGATGCCTCGCGATCGTCATGTTGCATCACCTCGTGGGTGGCGGATGGGGATTCGTGATCCGGCGTTTGCTCGAATCCGGCAGTCGGACGATTCTGCTTCTGGCGATTCTGTTTGTTCCCCTGATCCTGGGCATGTCTCGCCTGTATAGCTGGACGCAGCCGCACGTTCACGCAGAGGAAAGCAGCTTTGCGAAGGTGTATCTGAATCCCACGTTTTTTCTGGCTCGCGTCGCCATCTACTTTGGCGTATGGCTGCTGCTCTCGTTCTTCCTGAATAAGTGGTCGGCCCAGCAAGATCGCACCGGCGATCCTGCGATGTTGCGTAAGATGGGCGCGTTGAGCGGGCCTGGCATTTTGATCTACGCGCTCACTGTCACGTTTGCCGCAGTGGATTGGGTCTTATCATTGGAGCCACACTGGTTCTCAACCATCTATGGTCTCCTGTTTATCATCATTCAGGCGCTCGCGGCGATGTCATTCGTGGTTGTCGTGGTGATGTTGCTGTCTGACACTGTGCAGTTGTATCACTCGCCGGGGCAGCTCAACGATCTTGGAAGCCTGCTGTTCACGCTGGTAATGCTCTGGGCCTACATGTCGTTTGCGCAGTACCTGATTATTTGGTCCGGCAACTTGCAGGAAGAGATTCCCTGGTACGCAAAGCGCACCGCCGGCGGATGGGCGTACCTGGCGGTTACTCTGATGGTGTTCCATTTTGCCGTGCCTTTCACGCTGTTGTTGCTGAGGAGCGTCAAGCGGCGCGTGAAGGTGCTGGCCGCAGTGGCCTCGCTGCTCTTGGTGATGAGCGTGGCCGATCTGTACTGGCTGGTGGTGCCCGCATTCGGGCAATCCGGCCCGCGGCCCCATTGGATGGACATTACCGCAATTGCTGGTATCGGCGGGTTGTGGATAGCCGCGTTCTTGTCGCAGCTCAAGCGCCAGCCGCTGTTGCCGCTGCATGATCCGCGCTTTGAAGGAGTGCTGGCCAATGCGGAGTGAGAACTCAAACAGCATCGGTTACGAAAAGCGCGATGCGAATGCGCGCGCGCTCCTTATCTTCGCCGCAGGTCTGATAGCGATTCTTGCACTGATTTTGATACTGATGGTTGTGATGTTCCGTTATTTCTCCGTAGCGCAATCGCTGGGACCGCCGGCGTCCCCGTTTGCTGCCGAGCGCGTGCTGCCGCCGCCGCCCCGGTTGCAAGCCGACCCACGTGAGGATTTGCAGCGTCTGCGCGAGCAGGAAAACGCAAACCTGAACAGCTACGGCTGGGTAAACCCGAGCGCCGGGATAGTCAAAATGCCGATCGATCGAGCAATGGACCGGCTGATCCAAAAAGGCCTGCCAGTGCAGGCTGAGGCTGCGGAGAAAAAGTAAACATCATGTTTTTTGGCTATTTCAAAAGCGTAGTGGAATTCTGGAAGGGCACGACTTTAGTCGTGCCGAATAGGCCGTGTTACGTACGCGCTTTAGCGCCTGAGGTACGTTCTTGGCCCTCAGCGGCTAAAGCCGCCCTCTACGGACGGCGCTTCGGCATGGCTGAAGCTATGCCCTTACGGCGTAGCACAGGGCGTCCAAACGTTTCCTCGGAATCGAGGCCCCTGCGCATTCTGCTAATCTGCGCGGCCGCGTTGATGCTTTCCGCCATTGCGGCGCAAGCACAAACGGCGTCCATGCGTCCTTCGATCTTTGACGGCGTGAGTCTCACGCAAAAGCTCAACAACACAATTCCTCTGGACCTGGAGTTTCGCGACGAGAACGGCAATACCGTTCGCCTCGGCGAATACTTTGGCTCCAAGCCTGTCGTCCTGACGCTGGTTTATTACGAGTGCCCTATGCTCTGCACGCAGGTGCTGAACGCTGCCACTCGGGGGCTTCAGGGCGTTCCGCTTGAGATGGCGAAAGACTATGACGTCGTGACCGTCAGCATTAACCCGCGCGAAACATCTCAGCTTGCTGCTGCCAAGAAGCGGCTTTACACAGGCATATCAGGCCAGCGCCTAGCGGAGGAAGGATGGCATTTTTTGACGGGCGATGAGCCTGCCATCCAGGCGCTTGCTGAAGCGGTAGGTTTCCATTACGCCTTCGACGAGAAATCAGGGCAGTACGCGCACCCGAGCGGCATCATGGTGCTCACGCCCGAAGGGCGGCTCTCCCATTACTTCTACGGCGTTCAGTACCCTTCGCGCGATCTGCGCCTAGGATTGGTTGAGGCGTCGGCGGGCAAGATTGGATCGCCAGTGGATCAGCTCCTGTTGTTCTGTTTTCATTATGATCCACAGACAGGCAAGTACGGCGTGGCGATCATGAACGTTATTCGCGCCGCGGGGCTGGCAACCATGTTGGGAGTCGGGGTCATGGTTATGTTCTTGTCCAAAGGCGACCGCAAGAAGAGGAAAGGCGATGTGGCCTAAGATTCCATTTCAACCCGATCAGGCATCCACGGTCGCGCGCGACGTGGACCAGATCTACCTGTTCTTGACCGGCGTAACTGTATTTTTTTCGGTCATTATCTTCGCCGCGATTTTTTACTTCGTCGTGAAGTACCGCCGCCGCTCCGAGCATGAGAAACCGCCGGAGATAGAGGGCTCATTAACTCTGGAAGTCACGTGGACGGTTGTTCCCGCGCTGATCACGGTAGTGGTATTCGTCTGGAGTTCCAGCGTTTATTTCCACAACGCGCGGCCGCCGCGCTCGTCCATGGAAATTTTTGCCATCGGCAAACAATGGATGTGGCAGTTGCAGCATCCCGAAGGGCCGCGCGAGATCAATGAGCTCCACGTGCCGGTTAACGTGCCCATCCAGATCACGATGACCTCCGAAGATGTGATACACGATTTCTATATCCCGGCGTTCCGCGTCAAGAAAGACGTGCTGCCCGGCCGTTACACATCCATTTGGTTCCAGGCCACGAAAACCGGCGAATATCACTTTTTCTGCGCCCAGTACTGCGGCGCGGAGCACGCCGGAATGATCGGACGGGTTCACGTGATGGAGCCTGCCGATTATGCAGCGTGGCTGGCCGGCGGCAACCGCGGCGAGACGATGGAAAAGCGGGCCGAGACCATCGAAAAGCGCGGCGAGAACCTGTTTACGCGGCTTGGCTGCAATATGTGTCACGCGCCCGATGGCAAAGGGCGCGGGCCTTCGCTCGTGAAGGTATTTGGCAAGCGCGTTAAATTGAACAATGGCCGAACCGTCACGGCTGACGAAGCCTATCTGCGCGCATCCATTCTCACGCCTTACAAGGAAGTTGTCGCGGGTTATGCCCCGCAGATGCCAACGTTCCAGGGACAGGTCAGCGAGGAGCAGGTCCTGCAACTGATCGCGTACATCAAGTCCTTGGGCGCGGAACAACAAAGTAGTACGGGAAGTAAGCAACCATGAACACCGTAGGCCGGTCAATGCATTACCCGCGAATTGAATCGCACGTTCATTATCTGAACGTGAATTACGGCATACGATCATGGCTTTTCACCACAGATCATAAGCGCATCGGGTTGCTGTACCTGGCCTCCGTGACGTTCATGTTCCTGGTCGGAGGCCTCGCCGCCGTGTTGATGCGCCTCCAACTAGTCGAACCGCAAGGCACGCTGCTGGAGCCCGACACCTTCAACAAGATGTTCAGCACGCATGGCATCGTGATGATTTTCTTCTTCCTGATCCCCGCCATTCCGGCGGTGCTCGGAAATTTCCTGGTGCCGATGATGATCGGCGCGCGGGATCTGGCCTTCCCTCGGATCAATTTGCTGAGCTGGTATGTCTATCTGGTAGGCGCAATCCTGACGCTGATCGCCATCCTGAATGGCGGCGTAGATACGGGATGGACGTTCTACACTCCGTACAGCAGCACTTATTCAAACAGCAATGTCCTGCTGGTTGGAATCGCGGCATTCATCACCGGCTTCTCCTCGATATTGACGGGGCTGAACTTCATCGTAACCATCCACAAAATGCGGGCGCCCGGGCTGACTTGGTCCCGCCTGCCGCTGTTTATATGGGCGCATTACGCCACCAGCCTCATCATGCTGCTGGGCACGCCCGTGCTGGCGATCACGCTGGTACTGCTGGCGCTCGAACGTATTCTGCACGCCGGAATCTTCGATCCCAAGCTGGGCGGCGATCCGCTGTTATTTCAGCACCTGTTCTGGTTTTACTCGCACCCCGCCGTCTACATCATGATTCTTCCCGCCATGGGTGTAGTGAGCGAGTTGATCACCTGCTTCTCGCGCAAACGCATCTTCGGCTACAAAGTGGTGGCGTTTTCGAGCCTCGCAATCGCGGTGCTCGGGTTCCTGGTGTGGGGCCATCACATGTTTGTGACCGGGCAATCCGTGTATGCGGGACTGATCTTCTCCGCTCTCAGCTTTCTGGTGGCGATTCCGTCGGCAATTAAAGTTTTCAATTGGACAGCGACTCTTTACAAAGGTTCCATCTCCCATGATGCGCCGATGCTTTACGCGCTAGGTTTCATCGGGCTCTTCACTATGGGCGGCCTGACGGGTCTGTTTCTAGCGTCGCTCGCCACGGACGTCCACCTCAACGGCACATACTTCATCGTGGCACACTTCCACTACATTATGGTGGGCGGCACGATCATGGCTTACTTGGGCGGCATTCACTTCTGGTGGCCGAAGATCAGTGGACGGCTCTACCCGGATAAATGGGCGCGCTTTGCGGCGCTGGTCATCTTCATCGGATTTAATCTGACATTCTTCCCACAATTCCTGCTGGGGTACCTCGGGATGCCGCGGCGGTACGCGTTCTACCCCCAGGAATTCCAGGTACTGAATGTATTGTCGTCTGCTGGTGCATCTGTACTGGGTGTGGGTTATGCGATCCCGCTGATCTACCTGATCTGGTCGCTGCGCTACGGCCCTCCGGCTGGACCGAATCCCTGGGGAGCGAAAGGGCTGGAGTGGCAGACGCCGTCGCCTCCTCCCACGGAGAATTTTGAGGAGACTCCTATCGTGACGGAAGAAGCTTACGCCTACGCGTCGGAGGACCATGAACTTGTCTGAGGTTCACACGGGACACGCTCATCAATTCGAGGATATAGAGCAGCAGCACGAGGCCGGAACGCTAGGCATGTGGGCCTTTCTGGCCACCGAGATCATGTTCTTCGGCGGGCTGTTCGCGGCGTATACCATCTATCGCACCGCGTATCTGCCGGCCTTCGAGACGGGCAGCCGCCTGCTCGATCTTCGCCTTGGCGCGTTCAACACCGTTGTGCTGATCGGCAGCAGCTTGACGATGGCGTTGGCCGTCCGCGCGGCGCAAACCGGCGAGCGCAACAAGCTTGCAACTTACATCGTGCTGACGATGATCTTGGGCGCTGCGTTCTTGGGCGTCAAGGCTTTTGAATACGAACACAAGTGGGACCACAGCCTGATTCCAGGCCTTAAGTTCGCTCCTGAAGGCGAGGACTTGCTGCAGATCACGCGGTGGCACGCGGGCATTCCGCAGGTGCAATTGTTTTTCTGTTTCTACTTTTTCATGACCGGCATGCACGCGCTGCACATGATCATCGGCCTCGGGCTTTTGGCCGTATTGCTGGTGCGCTCACTTCGCGGTAACTTTTCGACGCACTATTACTCCCCGGTGGAAGTGAACGGACTCTACTGGCATTTTGTAGATATTGTCTGGATTTTCCTGTTCCCGCTGCTCTACCTGATTGGAGGGCGCTACTGATGTCCGGACACGTGGTTCCCGTCAGAACTTATGTTTTGATTTTTCTTGCGCTGATGGTTGGCACTGCGCTCACGGTCGGCGCAGCGTTCGTAGACCTCGGCCGATTGAACACCGTCGTCGCACTCGCCATCGCCGTTTGCAAAATGCTGCTTGTGATCCTCTTCTTTATGCACGTGCGGCATAGCAGCCAATTGATGAAGATCGTAGTCGCCTCCGGCTTCTTATGGCTCGTAATTCTGATCTCCATCACCGTCAGCGATTACCTGACGCGCTCCTGGATCCCCGATCCGGAAGGCTGGGGCCCGAGCACCGCCATTACGCTGCCAAGCCAGCAGTCCTCCACCGCGAAAACGGCCGTAGTGGCGGAGGCGCCCGCATCAGCCGCAGCACAGTAAGCGTGCGGCAGCTTCTTGCTGCCGCACTCGAACAAACAAATCCGGCTTAGCTCCACCCACACGCAAACTCGCGCTTATCGCCGAGCTGCCAGTACCTTCAGTGGCCTATCGAGCTTGAACGTCAAGATGGTCTCCACCGGCACGCGAATGGAGCCGCCCTTGGTCAGAATTTGAGCCACAGCACCCGCACCCGCGCCCGCGCCGGCGCCGATTGCTGCACCCTTTTTCCCACCTGCGATAGCTCCGATGATCGCTCCGACCGCAGCTCCTCCGCCGACATGTTCGGCAGTTCGTCTGTTCGCACCGATGCCCGACTTCCCACGCTCGGTCACGTCTGATGTGCTGAGCTGATATTCACGGCCATCAATCGAAATCGATTGCAGATCGAGCACCAGATCCGAGGCACCACGGATGCGGCCGCCTTGCGACACTGACCGGATGATGATTTCTGCGTTGGCGCCACGCGGGATTACCGTTGCGCCCGCGGCATCGAGCACGTCATTGACCACCTCAGCCGCGTATGTCTGGCCCTCTACTGCTTTGCTCGAATCGATGGTGTCCTCGGTGCGCACGGCAATCTCGGTCCCAACGGGGAGTTCAAACGTCTTGGTGGTGATAGCTGATTCCGGCGGGTGCGGAAGTTCCGCGTGTACCGGTGGCGGCTGCGTCTGGGCGGGCCGAGACGGCGGCGCGGCTGGGGCTGGTCCGCGATCCGCTCTTCTTGCAGGCGCGGCGGGAGCAGTTGCCTGCTCACGCGGGGGCGTTTGGGTTTCCGGCATCGCCGTACTGGTTGGCGTATCCGCGTAATCGATCGATTTCACCTGCGAAGTTGGAATTGTATGGGTGACATTATCGTCGCCGAGGATCTTGATCTCCTTATTTGAATTGGCGACGAGCGCACCGCTCAACTGCGACCCATCCCGCAACGAAACAGTGGCGTGTGGCCGTTCGCCAGCCGATTCCGTTGTTTTGGATGTGCAGGAGCTTAGGAACAGACTTGACAGAAACGCTGCGAAAACGACTAATCGTCTCATAAGACCTGCCTCCCTTCCTTCTTACTAGTAGTATAACGCTCTCGCCGATCGATGACACGTCTCTACCGGCTCCTGCGGCCCCAACGAGCCGCCGACGTTAACCCGCAGCTACATGAATCTACTACACTGTGGTACCGTGACCTCATGCGCCTGCGCTCTGCGTTGATGAACCGGCGGCTACTCGTAGTGATGCTGCACGGGTTCGCCGCGGGCATTCCCTTTACCCTTCTCACGGATGTGTTGCAGTCGTGGCTGACGGTAGAGAAAGTCTCGATTGCCACCATCGGCCTGTTTGCGTACGTACAGACGCCGTACGCATGGAAGTTTGTATGGGCTCCTCTGCTCGACCGCTATCGCTTGCCGATCTTAGGCCGGAGGCGCGGCTGGATCTTTTTGTTTCAACTGCTGCTGCTCGCCAGTATCGGAGTGATGGGGTTGTCGAACCCCGCCTCGTCCCTGAAGCTCACGGCTGCCACGGCGCTGCTGGTCGCATTTTTCAGCGCCAGCCATGACATTGTCGTGGATGCCTATCGCGCCGATGTGCTGCTGCACGACGAGCGCGGTCCCGGCTCTTCTTACTACGTCATCTTCTATCGCTTGGCCGCCTTTTTCGCTGGAGGCATCGCGCTCATACTAGCCGACTATCTCTCGTGGCGCTTCGTCTACGCGCTTATGTCGGTGACCATGCTGGTGGGCGTCCTGGCGACACTGATCGCTCCCGAACCGCCGATGGAGACAAGGCCGCCCACCTCTTTGTGGCAGGCGTCTTGGCTGCCGTTCAGAGAGTTCTTCAAGCGGCCCGCGGCCATCCAAGTGCTCGTTTTCGTGTTGATCTACAAGATTGACGCCAACATGGCGCAAGCTTTGATGAGTACGTTCTTCCTGCAAACAGGTTTTACGCTGACGGAAGTCGGCGCCATCCGCAAGACCGCCAGCATTGTGGGGAGCCTCGCCGGCACTGCCGTCGGCGGAGTCGTGATGGTGAAGCTTGGAATGAGACGGTCATTGTGGGTGTTCGGTCTGCTACAAGGAATCGTTGGAATCTGCTTCGTCGCGATGACGTACCTTGGGCGCAATCAGACGATGTTGGCTGTAACAGTTTTCTCCGAGTTTTTCTTCAGCGGCATGGGCACGGCGGCGTACGCAGCGTTTTTCCTCGCGATCTGCGACCGGCGTTACTCCGCGACCCAGTATGCTCTTCTCACCAGCTTGATGGCGCAAAGCCGGATTTTGGTTTCCGGGGGGATGGGTTATCTCCAGGAAGCCGTGGGATGGCGAACCTACTTCATCATTTCGATACTCGCGATGATCCCGGGCTTGTTGCTTCTGACGCGGTACGACCGCTGGCGTATTGATCAAGTGGGTCTTTCTCCCCAAAGCGACTCGCAGAAATCACCAACCGTTCGTAGCTCGGCATAGCCATTCAGCATGTCCGCATAACCTCATCGAGTTTGCACACATGCCGCTTGAGACGCAATTCGTCAGTCCATCTGAATTGAGAGCTGCAGTACCGGCAGATTTGGTGAAGCGCGTCGGAACGCCTGGGGAAAGACGAATAAGGTTTTTTGTTAGTGAAGTACAAGCAGCCACGGGCACGGTTTTTGTGCAGTGGGTTTGTACGTATCGGAAATTTTGCATTGGAGATTGCGCTGTACGCCTGGTCCAGAGCGCGATTGTCGCGGCCGGCGTGGGAGTTGCGCAGCACCGGGGGTCTGCGGTAGTGTTTAGCTTTCGTCATTCCATTCTTAGGAGTGTTGTATGCGCGCAAAAGGCTCATTGTTCGTGTACTCGATGGCTGTGACGTTGATGGCTGCCGCTCTCGCGCAGCAGGCCCGATCAGCAAAGTATTCGTCGGAAACGATTCCCGCATCGGGCGGTGATATCAGCGTCACGCCCATCAACCATGCCATGATGATGCTGCAGTTTGGAGACAAAGTCATCGGAGTGGACCCTACGGGCCAGGGCGACTATACCGATCTGCCGAAAGCAGACCTCATCCTGATCACGGATATACACCCCGACCACATGGACCGCGCGTCGATTGATAAATGGAAGAAATCGTCGACAGTGATTGTTGCGCCCGCCGCTGTCGCTAAGACAATCACGGAGGCGCAGGTAATTAACAACGGTGAGAAGAAGACTATCGCTGGTGTAGAGATCGAAGCAGTGCCTATGTACAACATGGAGCGCGGACCAGAGCCGGGCAAGAAGTTCCACGATAAAGGGCGCGGCAACGGATACATTCTCACGCTGGGCGGTAAGCGCATCTACATATCCGGCGATACCGAAGCTATACCGGAAATAAAGGCGCTTAAGAATATCGATGTGGCGTTCGTCTGCATGAATCTGCCCTACACGATGACCGCGCAAGAGGCCGCCGACGCGGTGAAAGCGTTCAAACCGAAAATCGTGTACCCTTACCACTCGAGAAACACGAATACCGAAGAATTCGCCGCCGCCCTGAAAGGCACCAGCATAGACGTCCGCCTGCGAAATTGGTACTAACCGTGAGAAGAAGCCAGAAGGCAGAAGTCAGAATCTCAAATTCCGGCATTTCCGCCTTCTGGCTCCTGGCTTCTGACTCCTGACTTCCCCAAACATATGCGTCATTTCCAAGCTCGTGAACCCGCCGATTTTGGTTTCAAAGAAATCCTTTGCAACAAACAAGGCCGTATTGCGACGGTCACGATTAATCGCCCGCGCGTACACAATTGCCTCAACACGCGATGTATCGAGGAGATCGCGGCAGCCTTCCAGGACATCTCCGACGACGATTCCATCGGTGTAGCCGTGCTGACCGGTACGGGCGACCGCGCATTCTGCACCGGAGCCGATGTCCGCGAGTACACCGAGCAATATGTCACGCGTCCTCGGGATTATTGGAAATACATTGGCCGCTTCCGCATCTTTATTGAAAGTATTCTGCGCAATGGCAAGCCGACCATCGCTCGTCTGAACGGCATCACGGCGGCAGGCGGCAACGAAGCGCACTTGGCCTGCGACCTGAGCGTCATGGCCGAGCACGCCTACATCAAACAGGCCGGAACTCACGTGGGCAGCGTGGCGGCAGCAGGAGCAACGCAGTGGCTGCCGATCACCGTCGGCGACAAGCGCACGCGCGAAATCCTATTTCTGAACCGCCCCATTCCCTCCGCGCAAGCGCTCCAATGGGGCATGACGAACCAGGTGGTCCCTTCGGTAAAAAAGGATGGCGAATTCGTTACGGGCGCGACTTCCGAGCAGATCAAGAAAGCTCTGGAAAGCGCTGACGGTCATTCCATTAGCCTGGAGCTTCTCGACCGCGCCGTCGCGGAACTCGCCGACGCTCTGCTCGAATCGCTGCCTGAGTGCACGCGCTACACGAAGGAGCAGATCAATTTCTTAAAAGAGTTCGTCTGGAACTCCACCGTTGGCCATGCGCGCGAATGGCTGGCGCTGCATTATACGAATCTGGAGCCCTGGGAAGGCATGACGGCGTTCGCGGAAAAGCGCAAGGCGAACTACAAGGCGGTGCGGGAGCGCTGGGCCAACGACGACTCTCCGGAGCTGCCCTGGGGCGCGCATGTGCAGAGCTGTCCCGCCTGCGGCGCCAAGGGATTGCCCGCCCGTTTTAGCCACTGCGGCAACTGCGGAGCCGCGCTGGTTTCGAAGTAGCGAGGAGGATTGCGGCGACCTACTTCAGGGCCTCGTTGATCTCAATGTCCCGCTTCAGAATCTCCGTCAACAGTTCGGAAAGTTCCACGCCCTTCTCCCCGGCTTTTCCAGCGAAGTATTCCCACACGCTTCGCTCGATAGATGCCGGCAAAAAGACCTTTGCGCCTGGAGGGATGTGATGGAGGCCGCGAACCCCTTTGCTGAAATCTATTTCGTCCGGCATATCGTTGTTTTCGAGTGGCTGTCCGCTCATAAGCCCTCCTGATACTGGCGGGTTTCTTTCTGTGTTGCTTTGCGGGCCGAAATCAGGCGTATCCTGGTGGTGCCACCCACCGATTCCGACCAAACATAAGCGACCGACAAAATGGCGCCGTTCCCGGTGCAGCCAATTGAGAACCATCGCTCCTCACGCTCGCTGTGATCGAGATCAGCGGCGCTAATGTGAGCTTCGGATCGCTGAAGATCGTGCACGCAAACTCAAATGAGATCCCGTGCTTCCGCAGGTTTGCGGCTGCCTTGGTCTCGTCCCATTCGAATTCAAATTGTCGTTCATGCACGATCAATTCTCTGGAACCATACTACAATAGACCCGCATTTCTAGAAACAACTTGCCGAGCGCTCTGAGCCTATGTTAGGTTAGGTCGAGCGTAGCACTGAGGAAAAGCGTTTGACTTCCCTTCAACTTGGCGCGTTGCATACGGCCCCGGTCGCCGAATCCGACCTGCTATCCCAAATTGATGTAAGCAGTCTGCCTCGCCACATCGCCATCATTATGGACGGGAACGGACGCTGGGCGCATCGCCGTCGTCTGCCGCGCATTGCAGGGCACCGCGCCGGCGCGCAAGCGGTACGAGAAGCAGTGGAAACGTGCTCCAGGCTAGGTGTTCAGGCTCTCAGCCTCTACGCTTTCTCTGCGGAAAATTGGAAGCGTCCCAAGACTGAGATTGACACGCTCATGGCGCTATTGCGCGAATACCTGCAGCGCGAACTCGCGGAGATTCACCGCAACAACATCCGCCTCCAGATTTTGGGCCATTACGAGCGGCTTCCGCGCGAGGTGCGCACTGACCTCGATGACGCGCTCGTTCTCACCTCCGGCAATACCGGGATGGTGCTGAATGTCGCTCTGAACTATAGCGCTCGCGCCGAGATCGCGGACGCCGTGAACTCCATACTTCTGGAGAGGGCCCACGCGGCGAACGGCACCGGCACAGCGATCCAAGCCAACATCACCGAAGAGATGATCTCGAATCATCTTTACACGCGCGGGCTGCCCGACCCGGATTTACTGATCCGCACCAGTGGAGAGATGCGCGTCAGCAACTTCCTCTTGTGGCAGATCGCCTACGCGGAGATTTGGGTGACCGACACCTGCTGGCCCGATTTCACAAAGAAGCATCTGCTACAAGCTGTTATTGATTTCCAGAAGCGAGAGCGCCGTTACGGGGGCTTGGGAAGCAACGGCGCGTAAGGCGCCCTCGCGACAGTGGTCGCGTAGCGGACCCCGCGTTCTGTCCCGCCCGCCTGTCCTGCCACTAATTAACTGATGCGCCGCATCCTCACCGCGCTGGTTCTTCTTCCCACTGTAGTTTCTTTGGTGCTGTGGGGCCCTGCATGGCTCATAGCTGCCGTGGTAGTTGTAATAGCCGAACTTGCAGTCTGGGAATTTTTCAGACTGGCGCAGGCAAAAGGCATCGTCCCGGTACAAATCCCTGGATACGTCTTTGCTGCGGGCGTGGTACTTGCGCCTCTATGCGCCTTTCCCTCCGTCTCCCTCATCGGCGCTTTGGCCGGTTTTCTTCTCGTGCTGATGAGTTGGGCCATGCTTTCCGGCCGAGACTTGGCCGCGTATTTCGGCTCCGTGTCGGCAACATTTCTCGGCGTGCTCTATGCGGCCATCCCCCTCAGCCTCCTCCTGGGAGTGTGTTTGCACCTTCGCGGACGCCTTGCCGTGCTGTTCACGTTGGTGCTGGTCTGGACCGGCGACACCATGGCATTTTTTGTTGGCAGTGCTTGGGGGCGTCACAAGCTGGCGCCGCAGATCAGTCCGGGTAAGACATGGGAAGGCTCGGCGGCTTCCCTCGGCTTCTCCATTGTCGTGGCACTGGCGTTTGTGCGATTCGCGTTGCGGGATATCGGATATACAGAGGCGATAGTATTCGCGGCGGGAATCAACGTGGCAGCCCAAATCGGCGATTTGGCGGAATCGGCATTGAAGCGCAGCGCCGGCGTAAAATACTCATCACAGCTTGTGCCCGGTCACGGCGGCGTACTTGACCGCATCGACGCGTTACTCTTTGCCGCACCCGTTTTATGGTACTATTGGCTGTGGAGGGGGCTGTAGCGCGGTTCCGTAAATAAATGAAAAAGCTTGGGATACTCGGATCGACGGGATCCATCGGACGTAATTGCCTCAAAGTTATTTCGGAGATTCCGGAACGATTCCAAGTGGCGAGTCTCACGGCGGGTGAGAACGCAGAGTTGATGGCGCGCCAAGTTTTAGAGACAGGGCCAGCGTTCGTCTCCATGGCTACCGAACAAGCCGCGGACAAGTTGCGGTCTTTACTTCGGCAAGCCGGTTGCAAGAGAATTCCTGAGATTGGCTACGGTCCCGAAGGAATGAAGACAGCCGCTACCCTCCCGGACGTCGATTTCGTCCTGTCTTCGACGGTAGGAGTAGCCGGTCTGCCGGCCACGTACGAAGCCCTGTTGGCGGGAAAGCAAGTTGCGTTGGCGAATAAAGAAGTGCTGGTCGCGGCCGGTGAACTGGTGACCGCGGCGGCGAACGCGCGTGGAATCGAGTTGTTGCCCGTCGATAGCGAGCACAATGCCGTGCACCAGTGTTTGCGCGCCGGTCGCAAAGATGAAGTCAGCCGCTTGATTTTAACCGCTTCGGGCGGACCGTTCCTGAATACGCCGTTAAATGAGATCGCCCAGGCAACTGTTGAGCAGGCGTTGCAGCATCCAACCTGGAGGATGGGCTCGAGAATCACAATAGATTCAGCGACGATGATGAACAAAGGATTTGAAGTGATCGAGGCGTCGTGGCTGTTTGGGTTCTCGCCCAAGCAGGTCAAGGTGAAAGTGCATCCACAGTCCACTGTGCATTCCATGGTGGAATTCGTTGACGGTTCCATACTGGCTCAAATTTCCATCACCGATATGCGCGTACCCATTCTGTACGCGTTGACTTATCCGGAGCGCATGCCCTCGAATCGGCATCAGTTTGACTGGGATAGCCTGCGGCTTTTGGAGTTCTGCGAGCCGGACTTGGAGCGATTTCCCTGCCTGCGGCTGGCATATGAAGCGATGGAGTGCGGAGGTTCGTATCCGTGCGCTTTGAATGCAGCCGATGAGGTGGCCGTAGCCGCCTTTCTGGAGCGCAAGATTCCTTTCGGCGCCATCGCGCGACTGATCGGAGACGTGCTTCACACCGTCCCGAATTGCAAATTCAACAACATGGATGACGTGTTGGAATATGACCAGCATTGCCGGGCTCGCGCCCGTGAATTGCTGGCGCAACACGCCAACTAAGAAGGCTTAAATCCATGCTCTACGTGCTGATAACAAACGTCCTGGCCGTAATCGTCGTGCTGGGAATCATGATCCTGGTTCACGAGCTAGGTCATTTCCTGGCCGCGAAGTATTTCGGCATCGGCGTACACGTATTCTCTTTTGGCTTTGGTCCGCGGCTGTTTGGGTTCAAGTCCGGAGGCACGGATTACCGTGTGAGCGCGTTCCCGCTTGGCGGCTATGTAAAAATGGCTGGCGAGAATCCGGGCGAGCCTACGAGCGGCGCAGCGGATGAATTCATGTCCAAGCCGCGCTGGCAGCGCTTCATCGTTGCGGTCATGGGCCCGGCAATGAACATTGCTCTCGCTATCGTGCTACTCACCGGGCTTTACATGTACCGCTACCAGAAACCGGCATATGCGGAAGGACCGGCAGTAATCGGCTGGTTGGAGAACGAGTCTTCCGCCGCGAAGGCTGGCCTGCAGCCTGGGGACGTCATTGTTCGCGTGGACGATGAGCAGAACCCGCGCTGGGAAGAGGTGGAATTGAATGTTGCCTCCAGCGCAGGACAGAATTTGGATATCGTTATTGAGCGCAACGGGCAAAGAATTGAAAAAACTATCACGCCCCGGGCGGAAGGCCGCGCACGTTTGGGGTCGGTCGGCTGGTACCCGGCAATGCCGGCGAAGCTGCAATCGGTGCAGCCAGGCCTTCCCGCTGAAGCCGCAGGTTTGAAGGCAGGGGACGAGATTACCGCAATCGATGGAACTCCCATGCAGTTTTGGCCCAGAATCTCCGGAATCGTTCAGGCGAGCGAAGGCAAGGAGATGGAGGTCCAGGTGGTCCGTGACGGCCAGACGATCACCACTCACCTCAAGCCCGTGCTGGACGTCGCCGAAGGCGATCCCCAGAAGAAGTGGCGCGTCGGAGTTGCTTTTCAGAATGAGGTGATAACAAGAAAGCTGGGCTTCGGCGAGGCGTTATCAGAGTCACTGGCACAGAACAAGAAGTTTGCGCTGCTGATCTTTGAGTTCGTTGGTAAGATCTTCCAGCAAAAGTTATCCCCCCGCACCCTGGAAGGCCCCATCGGTATTGCGCGCCTCTCAGGTCAAGCCGCGCGCCAAAGTCTGGGTGATCTGATTAGCCTGATGGCCGCCATCAGCTTGAATCTCGGAATATTCAATCTATTTCCCATCCCGGTTCTCGACGGCGGGTTGATTCTGATGCTACTCGTCGAAAGCGTCATGCGCCGCGATCTCAGCATGAGAATGAAAGAACGGGTCACACAAGTGGGGTTTGTTGCGCTGATGCTGCTGGCCGTCTTCGTCATCTACAACGACATCGTAAAATCCCTACCACAGCGGCTGGAGAAGTTCTTCCCATGAGGAATGTTCGAGTAGAGACGGGCCTCCTGGCCCGTCTCCGGGCGGACAGTGATCTGCGGCGGTTTTTGGTCTCGCCCGTCTTAAAGCGGCATGGCGTAACGCATTCGGGCGTATTGGACTGCGATTCTTAACTCAGGCCCCGCGATCCACGCCGCAGCGACTTGAATCGTCGCGACCCCTCGCGCAGTCTCCGAAGGCACGCGGAAGTTAACCTGGTAACTGTCCACCGCGCCAGGGTAGCCGACGCTGGCGAGCACCTCAGCGGGCCTCCCGTTTACAAGAACTTCCACCGGCGAGTTGACCGTGACCAAAGGGCTTGCGGGAAACGGCTTGCCGGGATCGACTCCTGGACGGGTCGGCCCAAGACCGGTGGCGAATAGCGTAAGCACCTCCCCCGCCGTAATGTCCGGTCTCCGCCGATGACTTTATCACTTCGATTCTTTAGAGGGCTGTAGTTGCCACACATGAGGATTTCTATAGTAAACGCACCAAAAAGTCGCACCGATTTCTAAATGACGCTGACACGTCGACGAGCAGAGACAAACGCCCGTTATCACGCGTCACTTTCTTCATAGGGTTGTATAATGTGTCTTCGGCTCCGCCGCCGCAACTCTCACCTGTCAGGCCGGCTCACTTTGTGGAGGTTTAAATGAAACGTTGCAATTCGTTACTTACACTGCTTTGCGCATTCACAATATTTCCGGTTTGCGTGATGGCTCAGAATACGCAAGCGCGACCGGACATCATTTTACATAACGCGAAAGTCCTTACCGTTGATAACAATTTTTCCATGGCCGAGGCGGTAGCCGTCACGGGCCAAAAAATCGCGGCTGTGGGAAAGAATGCCGATATTACTAAGTTGGCCGGCCCCAACACTCAGGTGATTGACGTGAAGGGGCGGACCATCGTTCCGGGGTTGATCGATACTCACCGCCACATGTACAACTACGCAGAGAACACGTACGGCGGCGAATTCGGCCCCGAGGAGTTCCGTCGCTACCCAGTAGACTGGCGCGGTGTCACCAGCAAGGAAGATGTGCTGAACCAGATCAAGGGCATGATGGACAAGTACAAATTCAAACCCGGCGAATGGGTTTATTTTGTAAACCAGTTGATGTTCATCAGCGGCGGCACGGTCGAGCAGGCCAAGATCCTGTACGACGATCTGAGTCGCTTTGATATAGACAAAGTCGCGCCGAACCACCCGGTGATTCTGTCCATGGGCATCCCGGACTTCATGGGTGTCATGGTCAACACCAAAGCGCTCGATATCCTGATGGCTCAGCACGGCGACATTATCAAGACTTATGGCCGGTATTGGATTACGCCCGGCGGGTTGATGGACGGACATCTGGAGCCCCCTGCCAGCCGTCTGGCACTGCCCTATACGTATGATCGTTCCCCGGAAATTCTCGCCAAGATGTATAAGGGCGACATGCACGAAATGACATCCATGGGCATGACCACTGTTACCACGCGCTTGCCGAAGGACAGCGTGGCAGCTTACAAGCTGCTCGAATCGCGCGGTGAACTCACGGTCCGAGTCGCCTACGGGAACATCGAAGCCTTCGGGACTGTGAAGGACTTCAAAAAAGAGCTGCCGGTGTTAGCCAAGCAGGTGGGAACCGGCACAGACAAAGTATGGATTACCGGTGTCGGACCCACTGCGGTGGATGGTGTCACCACGCGCGCTTGCACCGATCAGAAGCGACTGAAGGCCTATGGCGTAATTGACAGTTGGTTCCCTTCCGGCCAGTGCCACTATGATATCGAATACCGTGGTGCGAAGGGTAAGTCTGGACCCATCAGGGGCAACTACTACCGGGAATGGACGCTTGAAAGCGGCATGGCCGGCCTACGCTTTGCCAATGTCCACGTCGCCGGTGACCGCTCGCACGCACTGATCTTTAATCTCGTCGAGCAGATCCAGCAGCAGAAAGGGCCGCAGGCAACGAAGAACTGGGCAGTGGATCACTGTGATCAGGTGAATCCGGCCGACTTCAAACGTGCCGCCAAATTGGGCATCATCTTCAGCTGCTACGTTGCTCGTTCCATTGAAGAGGGTAAAGAGAAAGCCGATTCGTACGGCGAGAAAGTAGCGCATACGTTCCTGAGTCCCGTGAAAAGCCTGCTGGACGCCGGCGCTAAGGTGGTGCTGGAGTCCGACACGAATTCCTACATCTGGAATGATATTGAGAAGTGCGTTACGCGGAAAGACAAGCACGGCAATGTCTGGGGACCGCAGGAGAAAGTGGACCGTACCATCGCTCTGCGCATGATCACCCGCTGGGCCGCCGACTACGTGCTGCGTGGCGACCAGCTCGGCTCTATCGAGCCCGGCAAAATTGCGGATATCCTGGTGCTTGATAAAGACTACATGTCGGTGCCGGAAGAAGAGATCCACACGGTTCAAGCAGACGTTAATGTCTTCGATGGCAAGATCGTCTACGTCCGTTCCGCCTTTGCTAAGGAAAATAATTTGAGACCGGCTGGCGCTCTGATCTCCAGTTACAAAGAGCTGGTAGCTACGCGCAAACCGACAACCATTAGAGGCTTGGGCGGTGGTTAGAAATAGCAGCGCAGGCATCTTGCCCGCCTCCGCGATTCTCTGACGTAGTTGCGGGCGAGGACGCCCGCGCTCCCAGTACTCGAGGTATTCTTAAGCATGCGGTTGGCGTTATTTCCTCTTCTAGTCGCCGGGAATCTGTTAGCATTCGCAGCTCTGGCTCGCGCGGCGTCATATTGTTGTACCCCGCCGCGCCGCGGCGCTGCTGTGCACTGCATGGCTGCGGTCGTTCTTCTCCTCAACCTTCCGCTGCTAATATTCTTTTTCCCGACCTCGAGCGGCAAGCTGGAGTGGTTTTCTGCCGACGTACTGCGGAGCCTCTTCTATCCTTCCGCAGCATGGATGGCGACATTAATCGCAGTGCTGTTGCTCGCGGTGGTCGTTTTGCCGCTCACAATTGTTTCTGCTGCAATAAAACACATTAGAATATGGCTGCGCCGAGTCGGCGGACGGCGGTCTAATTCGCACGATGTGCCGCGCGACAGGGCCATGGCTGAATCTCTAGGTCGTAGGAACATACTGACCGCCGGGCCTGGCTTGCTGGTCGGTGCAATCTACGGCATCGCGTCTTATGGGGTGTATTCGACAATGGATGAGATAGACGTTTCGCCGGAGCTTTCCATTCCCATTCCGAATCTGCCTCGCTCACTCGAGGGCATGACTATTGTTCAATTCTCGGATATCCATGTCGGTCCATACGTACGCGAACGAGAACTAAGGCACATCGTCAATTTGACCAACCATCTCAAGCCGGACCTGATCACGATTACCGGCGATGTGCTGGACCGACAACTGAATAGCTTGAGAGCCGCGGTGGAGGGCATGCGCGGCCTGCGCGCTTCGCTTGGCGCGTTTGCGGTGTTAGGCAATCATGACTACTATGCGGATCGCTACAGCTCGTCGCGGTTGCGCGGTGGCGTTCGCATCCAGGCCGGGCTAGAGTCAATTGGTATACGTACTCTCCGCAACGAGGTGGTGGAAGTGGGAAGCGGCCACGAGCGTCTGGCACTGATAGGCCTCGATTGGCTCACTACCAGCCCCACCGACCGCACGTTCTACAGCTATAAGCCCGCCTCCACTCGCCGGCAGTTGCAGCGCATGTTGGACCAAATTGAACCCGGCACGCCGAAGGTATTGCTGGCACATCATCCCGACACGTTCCAGGATGTTCCCGACGAGATTGGTCTCACGCTCTCAGGCCATACTCATGGCGGCGGGCAGGTCATCTTGGGTCACGTAGACAACACGCCTATAGGAATTGCAACGCTGCGCTTCAAATATCTGAGCGGCCTTTACCGTCGAAACGGTTGTAGCTTGTATGTGAATCGCGGAATCGGATATCTGGGATTGCCAATCCGAATTAATTGCCCGCCAGAGATCAGCCGGTTCAAGCTCGTCAGTGCTTAGTGGCGCTGGCTGCCGAGTCTAGCTGCGCCTGCAACCAGAGCCGCCAACGGACTGTAAAAGAGCGGGTGACTGCTGTGTTTTCTCCACTCCTGACGTCTCGGAGCGAAAACGTCACGTCGGGTCCGAAACAAAAGCGCAGTCAGGCTATATGAGCTAGCTTGTAAAGACCATAGCCGACACATGCGCCAGCAAAACAAGAACTGTCCCCAAAAGGGTAACCCGTCGAATCGTATCGTGAACCCGACCCCTACCTTCACTTGCAGCGAATGATTTACCCATTCACCCAAACCGAGCGTGTGCTAGAGCAATTCTCCTGATGGTGTATATTATGAGTCGCGGCGATTCGTTGGCGACAAGACAAGGAGATGGCGAAGGCGTACTCGGACGATTTGCGTGGGAAGCTATTGGAAGGCTACGACCGGAAGTTAGGGAACCTGCGGGAGTTGGCAGAACGGTTTTGTGTGAGCCGAGTGCGTTTGTCTTTGGCTTTGGTGATGCAGTCTCCTGGACTTGCTTCCGGCCTTTGGTAGGCTTCCCGTTTCCCTTTTTGGCAGGCACACCACCTCCCGCGTGGCAATCCCGGTTATGAGAAGCAGCGGGCCGGTGAGCCGGGATGCGCTCACCTTATCGGGCCGCGAACCCTAGAGCATTTCTCCCGATGGTGTATACTATGAAACGAGTTGCTCTGGCGAACCAAGAACACCATGGCGA
>JACPPJ010000037.1 GCA_016191085.1 Acidobacteriota bacterium
GTAAACGAACTCACGTTACAGCACGCTAGCAGGCTGCTGAAAAAGTTCCCGATGATGTCATTCCGAGCGCAGCGAGGAATCTGCTTTTCTCTGGCCGTATTGAAAACAAAAGCAGATCCTTCAGCCCGGCAAAAAGCGCCGGTCTTCAGGATGACATCCACAGGCATTTTTCAGCAGCCTGCTAGAGGCTTGCCCCACGATGCCAATTCTGCCGATTCGGCTGTGCAAGTGGTCAAGAGATTCTATGTACTACACGGGCATTGGGACAACACGATCGTATTATAAATTGCTCGCGTTCTGTTCAGAAGCTGATCCGCAATCCGCCATTGATTACGCGTCCTTCGAGAGGTGCCCAGGCGTCGACCGTCCAACTGCCGTCAAAGTGCCTATTCCTGCGCACGAGGGGATCGTAACGCGTCTGCCGGATGTTAGTAATATTTTCGGCATTGAGAAACAAGCGTACGAAACCGACCCGCCTCTCAACAAGCATACCGATGACCCAATAAGGGCGGCTCTCCTCGCGGAAGGGATTATTGTCAAGGCGTTGTTTACCTGTATAGAAGAGTTCGATCCCGATTCGGCTGCGACCTTCCTTCTCCCACGTACCCACCAGCCCTGCAGTATTCTGCGGAGTCAGCGGCACGAGCCGCCGCTCCGGCTCCAGCGGGTCGATCTCGGTGGAGTGAACGAACGTGTGCGTCAAGACCAGACCGAAATCGCCAGCACGAAATCGCGCCAACAATTCTGACCCCATCGTGCGGCTCGGACCACCCGCATTGAATATTTGTAGTCCACCGTCTGGTGCGACTGGACGCAACATGATCGCGTTGCGGATCACGGAGCCGAACAAGCTGCCGTTCAGCTCCACACGCGAAGTGCTCCATCCGAGATCAGCGGATGCACTCCATGCGCGCTCTGCCTTCAGATTTGATAATGGTAACAAGCGAGAGAGTCCGACAGCCTCAGTTTCCTCAGTGAAAGGCGTTGGTGCGAATACGCCCGTACCTGTCGAAAACCGTGCGGTCCATTGCTTCGGTAAGCGGATGAGCGCCGATATACGCGGATTGAGAAACGTGCCGTAATCGCTGTGGAAATCCACTCGGCCGCTACCAGAGAGCGTTAGGCGGGAGCCGAACGAATATTCATCTTGGGCGAAGATCGCAGGGACTGTATATGTGTAGTTGAAGCGGGATAGCTCTCGTGCTCTGTAGAGATCGGCTTGGAGTGCTGATCCGAGCGTCCATGTATGGTCTGCATTCGTGCCGCTAATCGCCGCTTCCCCAAACAACGTTTCGTGCCGGTCGTGCTCCACTACCTGGCCGAAGCGATGGCGATGCCGCTGTGTCATGACAGAGCCGCGCAGCGATACGATTTTCTGGCCCGCAGCAAAACGTCCGACAACTCCGCCATCGAGGCGCCGTGTTCTCAATTCTTCGGGGAAGCGCTGCCCATCGGGCGCCCTGGCGTCTCCTATCGTGCCCCCCTCACGATCCTCAACCATTCCGCCGATGGTGGCGAAGACCGAGCGTCCGCTGCCGTCATCCCAGAAAAAGCGCGGTCGCAGCACAACCCGCCGATAACCGGGCATGTCGGCCCAGCCATCGCGGTCGATGTCTTGGCTCTCCTGAATGTGTGCTCCACCAAGCATCGTGTAGCGCCAGCGCTCCTGCAACGGCTCGGCAAGCCAGAAAACACCGTCGGTGCCGCCTCGTGAAGTGCGATTTAGCAGAAATTCCCGCTCCTGAACTTTCGCTCGGCGCGAGATGAGATTAATCACTCCGCCAAGCGCCGAGGAGCCGTAGAACGCCGACGCCACGCCTTTGATAACCTCGACCTGACCGAGATCCAGCGGTGGAATTTGAAGCAGTCCAATCGCCCCCGTCTGCCCTCCATAGAGCGGGAGGCCATCGGCCAATAGTTGTGTGTACCGTCCGCGCAACCCCTGCACGCGGACGTTCGCCGCCCCGAGCGATGGGGAAGTGACCTGCACGCGCAGTCCACTCGTCTCGTTAAGCAGCATGGCGATGTCACCGGGCGTCATCAGTGCCTTCTCCTCGATTTCCTCCTGATTGACCACCTCCACGCGGAGCGGTACGTCCTCGATACGAACCTCCGCACGTGTTGCGGTAACCGTAATCTCCTCCTTGATCACGGCTTCTGCTTCAAGCTCGACAGTCACACGACTCGTAGTGCTTTCTACGATCGAAACCCGAATTACCTGTGACTTCAAACCGTATCTCTGAATCGTGACGTCTACGTCCCCCGCCGGTAGCTGAAGGACCGCTTCGCCTCGCTCGTCGCTGATTGCGACGCGGTCGCCAGCGATAACTTCGGCTTGTTCGACAGGCCGTAAGCCGCTGTGAACTTCGACGACGAGCGTGCCTTGTGCCTGCTGCGCTTCCGTTCTGGTTGATGCGACGATCAAAATGAATGCGAACAGAAATAGGTACGGCGACCGCATTGAGCCCTCCGCTGTGCATATTCGAGCCGGATGGCTCGTTGGCCGCTCGTGGAGCTCGCTCCAGATATTGAATCCCACGAACCGGCAGTACATCGCCGGCGCCGGCAGAATCAGCAACACCATCATCCCGGCGCGGCAGATGCAGTTCGGATTGAAAATGGTTTTTTGATCGAGCCTGATGCGGACTCCTTGGCCACTGTTTTATTGCGGCAGGGAGTCCGGTCCCATCCGCTTTACACCCGATTCCCCGCCCGATATGATCTCCTTAGAGCGGAGTTGGAAGAGAAGCGACTCCGCCTCTGGTCTTGCTCAATCTCCCAGGGCAGCAGATCGAACACTGCACGAGCGGGTGAGCCAGTGAATTCATATGATGTCGTGATTGTCGGCGGTGGACCCACCGGCTTGGCCTGCGCCATCGAAGCCAAACGGCGCGGCTTGACTCATCTGGTGCTGGAGAAGGGCTGCGTGGTCAACTCCATCCTCCATTACCCGGTCAATATGGTCTTCTTCACGACGCCGGAGTTGCTGGAGATCGGCGACATTCCTATGGTCAGCCAGCGCGAGAAGCCTACACGCGTTGAGGCGCTCAAGTACTATCGGTTAGTGGCTCAGCGCTTGCAGTTGAACATTCATCAATATGAGCGCGTGGTGAAAATATGCGGCGCGGATGGGCGATTCGAGCTGCTGACGCGCACGCGAACCGGCGATCCCTCCTGCTATACGTCGCGCAAGGTCGTCCTCGCGACGGGGTATTACGACATTCCCAACCTGCTCGGCATTCCCGGCGAGGATTTGCCGAAAGTGTCGCACTACTACACTGAGGCTCACCCTTATTACGACTGCGATGTGGCCGTCATCGGCGGAGCGAACTCCGCCGCCGAGGCCGCCCTGGAACTGTTCCGCAGCGGTGCTCGCGTCACGCTGATCCACCGTGAGCCAACGCTTTCGCACCGAATCAAGTATTGGGTGCGTCCCGACATTGAAAACCGCATTAAGAACGGCCAGATCAAGGCGCTGTTTGAAACCGAAGTGGTAGAAATTCGCCCCGACTCGATTCTCGTGGCTCCGGTCAATGCCAGCGGCGGGCAAGTTGAGACGCTTCCAAACGATTTCGTCTTCGCGCTCACCGGCTACCGGCCGGATGAAGAATTCCTGCAAAGCGCCGGAGTTCGACTCGAACCAGTCCGACGCCGGCCCGAATGTAATCCGAAAACCCTCGAGAGCAATGTTCCCGGACTGTATCTGGCAGGCGTAATCGTCGCTGGTCTCGATTCGCATGAAGTGTTTATCGAGAATGGGCGTTTGCACGGAAAGTTGGTATTGGCCGCTATTGCGGAGAAGCTGGGGCGTAACGACCAATAGTACCTGGCTCTTAACGCCGAGAGGGCGCGCGACGACCGCCCCTTGCTGTTGTTCCGTTTGCGTTCAGCATGGAAGTGCGGGAGATCATGCTCTTTGTAGAACATCCGAATTATGATTCCAAAGAACGTTGAGATGATTGGCAGGTCCAAGTATAAAGCGTTGCACGAACAATTCGCCCTGAACTGGAATGGCCACCCTAGTCGGTTTTATTCGTAACCCGCTGCGGGGGCACCTCCTGCATATCGGAGAACGACACAGGCCGGGTGATTTCCAAAACCAGTTCGCTTCCGGCTGGCAGTGAAGCGTCCTTGCCTTTCTTCAGCGTGTGATGAATCAGCGCGATGGCTCCCGCGGCTCCGGCTCCAATCGCGGCGCCGGCGCCGCCCCCAGCGATTGCTCCGACGCCCGCGCCTGCCGCCGCACCCTTGGCGGTTTTGCCGGCGCTGATGCCATCCTTGCTGCCGGCCTTCACCGTGCCCTCTTTGCGATCGATCCGTTCATCGCCGTCTGTTTTTGCGCTGTCTACAGTAGCCCCGAGTGAAATGTCGCGGCCATCGGGCAAGTAGATCATATCCGGGCGCAACTGCATCTCGGCGCGGCCCTTCACGCGCCCGGGGTCTTTCAGGCTTACCACCGTTCCGGTTACCGCCGTACCCATCGGCAAGGCTTCAAGTCCGTTCGCGAATACCGGAACCACCAGGCGCGCCCGGAATGGATCGCCCATTTTCGTCGTCTTGGTCGTGAGGGTTGTCTCCAGCACTACGTGGAGCTGTGTGCCAGCCGGAAGTGTTATCGTTCCGGAGCGTGCAGCCGTGCACAACAGCGCGACTGCGGCGCACGCAAGCAACATGGGTGTTTTCATACCATCCTCCCACCACGCATCGACTGGAATCTCGCCTGCGCCCACTGTATCATGGCTTATCTTCGCTTGCGAGGAACCTAATGAAAATCAGAGTTGCGCTGCTGTGCCTGCTGTCCGCTGTGTCAAATTCGGCTGCCATCGCGCAAGAGTTCGATTGGAATCAGCTCTCGACATTTTCCATCATCGCTCGCGATCCCGAGACCGGCGAGCTGGGGTTTGCATTTCAATCGAAGGCGTTCGCGGGCGGCAATCGCATCTCAGATGCCAAAGGCGGATTGGCCGTCATCGCTCACCAGGCCGTTTCTGATCCGATGTACGGCGTGATCGGCTTAGAGTTACTGCGCGCCGGGATGACCCCGCAGGATGCATTGGATGAAATGGTTCGTGGGGACGAAGGCAGAAATCGCCGGCAGGTAGCCATTCTCGATATCCAAGGCCGAACCGCGGCGTGGACCGGCCCGAACTGCTCTGACTGGAAAGGACACCATTGCGGCACAAACTACTGCGCCCAGGGGAACACTTTGGCGGGACCGCAGGTGCTTGATGCAATGGCGGAAACCTTCGAGAACTCTAAAGCGCCGTTAGCCGAACGGCTGCTGGGCGCGCTAGATGCCGCGCAGGCGGCTGGCGGTGACGTACGGGGCGTACAGTCGGCGGCGCTCCTCATTGTTAAACAACTCGCCGGTGCAGCCGGATTCAGCGACCGCGCCATTGATGTACGGGTGGACGATCACAAGCAACCGCTTGTGGAGCTTCGCCGTTTGCTCAATATGCAACGTTCGCTGGACATGCTCACGGAGGCAAACCGCTTCATACGCTCCGGCGATCTGAAGAGGGCGCTGCAAGCGGCTATTGCCGCGCGAGACCGCTCGCCTGAAAACGACAACGCGTGGGTCGCCCTCGCAGGCGTGTACGCCAGGATGGACAGTAAGGCTGAGGCTCTTACCGCATTGAAGCGCGCCAGCGAATTGAACCCCGCCAACGCACACAGATTGCCGCTCGATCCGCTGTTCGTGCCACTGTATCGAAGCGCGGAGCCTCAGCCCTAGTTCGGCATGTAAACACAGCTGATGCGAACCAAGAGAGGCTATCCTGGCGGCCAGCGCATGGGCCGTCCTCCGAGGACGTGCAGGTGTAGGTGAAAGACCGTCTGGCCGGAGCCCGGACCAGTATTGAGGACGATGCGGAAGCCTTCGGTGATGTGATGTTGTCGCGCCAGCTCGGCAGCCACACGATGGAGATGTCCGATGAGCTTCTCATCGGCTTCTTCCGCTTCCAGTGGCGATGCGAAATGCTTGCGCGGAATAACGAGCAGATGTACCGGCGCCTGCGGGTTAACGTCACGGAACCCGATGCATTGGGTGTCGGTGTAGACCGTCTTGGACGGAATCTCTCCCGAGATGATCCTGCAAAAGATGCACGTCTCATCCTCCACGATTATGTCCTCATGTGTGCGCGATTCGGGGGCTAATTATCGACCCGAACCACGAAGCTGCGCAGCATCTCGCGGCCAAGCTGGCTCGCCAACTGAGTAGCCTGCGACAACGATTGCTTGGGGCCAAGCCTCACGCGGTAGACCACACCGTCTTGGCCTTGAAACGTCTCCATAAACGCATTGCCATAGCGACGGTTCAATCTATCTCGGAGCTTCTCGCCGGTGGAGCGGTCCTTAAATGCCCCAACCTGAACAACGAACGAACCGAAATCCGGCTCGGCGGGCATAGACAACACTTCAATCCGCACCAGCGCCGTACCCGGCCCTACCATCTGGATCTGCTTCGCCGCAGCGAGCGACAGATCGAGGATTCTCCCCTTTACGAACGGCCCCCGGTCATTGATACGCACGTTGACGGTGCGATTATTTTCAAGGTCGGTCACTTTGATTTGTGTTCCGAACGGCAGCGTGAGATGTGCCGCAGTCAATTTGTTCATGTCGTAGATTTCGCCGTTCGCCGCTCGCCTGCCATGGTACGGGTTGCCGTACCAACTGGCATAGCCCACTTCAACGTACCGCTGCGACGCGGATTCACTGCGACGCTCGGGCTCGGACTGATCGGCTGGAGGTGGTGGTGCAGGTGCGGATTTCGCTGTTGAGGCTGGCGGTGGCACGGGGATTTTAGCCACTCGCTGGCGGTGACGGCCGCATGCCGTGCAGAACACTGCGATCATTGCTACCAATGCCAAAGTTCGAGTGGCCATATCAACAAATCCACGGAAGCGCAACGATGCATTCGACGCGCGAAGCGTACGCTAGAATTATAGACGGCGCCAGATTTTCCGCGCCCGCAAACCGAGTCGTCTGCTCCGCGGTATATAATAAGTAAACAGCGGAATTCATAAAGGATAAGCACGAACGATGGTCTTGTCTCCCAGGATGAAGTGGAAGGTTAATCGCTACTCGCAAGGCCTGCACGAACGCCTCGAAAGAATTCGCAACTTCTTCAAATCGGTCACCTACAAACAGAAGATGTGCCCCGCGTGCCGCGCCCTGGTGGACCGCAACGACCGGGTCTGCCCGTTCTGCGGAGAGAACACTTCGGCAGCGCCGCGCGGCGGCGCCACCCGCGTCGTCTCTCGCGTTGTGCCGGAGCAGGCTCGTTATACCACCGCCATTCTGAGCATCAATCTGGTGTTGTATGGTCTTTCGCTGGCGGCCTCGGCGCGGCGTGGAGGCTTTGATCTGAATAGTCTCCTGGGTGGAATCGACCCACTGACGCTGGTAAAGCTGGGCGCCAAGTACGGCCCGCTGATCGTCGACGGTGACTGGTGGCGCTTTCTCACGCCTATTTTCCTGCATGGCGGCATCATTCACCTGGCGTTCAACTCTATCGTGTTGTTTGACCTTGGGCCTGCCGTGGAGCAGATCTACGGTTCACACAAATACATCGTGCTGTATTTGCTTACCGGCGCGGCAGGATTCGCGGTGAGCTTCTTGTGGAATCCCTATTCGGTGAGCATTGGCGCGTCCGGCGCGGTGTTTGGACTCATCGGAGCGATGATCGGCTACGGCCAGCGGCATCGTTCGAGCTTCGGCGAGTCCGTCAAAAGCATGTATGTGCGCTGGGCGATCTACGGCTTGATCTACGGCTTCATCGTTCCGGGCGTGGACAACTCCGCTCACCTTGGCGGACTGGGCGCTGGTATCCTGTTCGGCTTCATCGTTTCGGATATGCCTTCCATCACGCGTGAACAGATCCTGTTCTGGAAGATCCTGCGCACTATCATGATCGCGGCAGTGATCTTTGGGTTCGTGATGCTCGGAATGCGCCAGCCGCAGTAAGATCGTGCTTTGACATCACGTTCCCAGCAGCTCCTGATACACTGCCCAAGTTTCGTTGGCGCATTTTTCCCACGAGAACAACGTTGCCCGCTTCTTGCCGCGACTACGGAGACGCTCCGCGAGCGCCACATCCTCCGTCACGCGGCGCATGGCTTCGGCGATCTGCGACACGTCACGCGGGTCTACCAGCAGAGCGGCGTCACCGGCTATCTCCGGCATGGACGAGCAATTTGAAGTGATTACCGGCAGGCCGTAGCTCATTGCCTCCAGAACTGGAAACCCGAAGCCCTCTTCGACAGAAGGGAACACCAATGCCTCCGCCGTGGAATAGAGTAGGCGCAACTGTTCTTTAGGCGTGTGCCCGAGGCGAATGATGCGGTCCTTCAAACCTTCGCTTTCAACGAGCGCCAGAATCCGCTCTGCGCCGTAACCTTCGCCGCCCGCCAGCACCAGACGAAGATCCGGCACCTGTTTCATGGCTAGAGCAATATTGCCGATGTTTTTGCGAACCTGAATGGTGCCTACGTTCAGAACAAACCGCTCACCAGATTTCAAGCCCAGTACGCGGCGGAACTCGTTTCTCTCCGCCTCTGTGGGAATCTGAGCAGGATCAACGCCGTGATGTACGACGCGAATCTTGGAGTCGCTGGCTTCAGTGTGCCGTAACAGCTCCTGCCGCGTGGCATGGGAGACCGCGATAATGCGATCCGCTCGCGCAATCGCGCCGCGAAGTATCTCTGTAAACAAGCGCTGAAACTGGGGTTTCGAGTACTCGGCCGAAGTGAGAGGGAAAAGGTCATGGATGGTAACGATGCGCGCAGAGTAGCGGGTGCAAGTCAATCGCTGGTTCAATCCATGGAACAGCTTCGCCTGCCGCGCTGCCGGCCACCACTCCAGCAATGGCGACAGCGAACAGCCGGTCGGCCATTGCATTTTGCGGGCGCGCAGGTAGGGACCGGGACGGAAACAGAGCATCAGCCGCTGCGCTTCGCTGTTGATCAATGCCGCAAGCGATGCAATCAGTCGCTGGGAGTAGACGCCGATTCCGGTGGGCGAAAGATCAGCCGCATAGGTGGCATCAAGCGCGATCGTGAGCATAGGGGAGAAGAGTTAGTCGCCAGAAAGGCGCTCGCCGTGGCTACCTCTCAGACTACCCGCCCTGCTGGTATTTGCTGAGCTTGCGGTACAGCGTGGTCTTGCCGATTCCCAACAGTCGAGCCGCCATGAGCTTGTCCCCGCCTGTAGACTCCATCGCGCGCTCGATGGCTTGCCGCTCCATTTCGTCCAGCGGAATGACGGCCTGTGGTGAATCCATCAGCGGCCGTGCTGAAGGCTGCAAAGTGGAAGGCAGGTCCTTCATTTCAATCAGTGGCCCGGAGGCCATGGTGACGGCGCGCTCCAGGCAATTCTCCAGTTCGCGGACGTTCCCCGGCCACTCGTAAGTGAGCAGCCGGTCCAGCACCTCCGACGACAGCAGCCAAGGAGCGTGACCGCGCATTGCGGCCTCGGATTGCGCCAGCCTGAGCAAGGTCTGCTCGATCAACAGTGGAATATCTATTCTCCGCTCGCGCAGGGGCGGCAGGGTCATCGAGACCACGTTCAAACGGAAGTAGAGATCTTTCCGGAACGTGCCCTTTGCGACGGCCTCTTTCAGATTGCGATTGGTAGCGGCGATGATGCGAGCCGCGAATCGCACGCGCTGCGTACCTCCAACCGGCCGCAACTCCTTCTCCTGAATGGTCCGCAGCAAACGCGACTGCAGTTCAACAGGGAGTTCGCCGACCTCGTCGAGAAACACTGTTCCGTCTTTCGCTGACTCGAGCAGCCCTACTTTGTTTTGCACTGCCCCGGTGAACGCGCCACGGATATGACCAAACAACTCGCTTTCAATTAATGTCGGAGCGAGCGCACCGCAATCGACGGGTACAAAAGGCCGGTCGCGCAATGTCCCGGTCTCGTGAATGGCCCTGGCGGCCAGATCCTTGCCAGTGCCGGTTTCCCCCAGGATAAGCACCGGCGCCCGGCTCCGGGAAACTTTCTCGATTGTCTTGAAGACCTGCCGCATCGCCTGCGATTGGCCGACCATGCGCGCGCACTGATAACGCACGTCCAGTGTACGGTGATATGGCCTGTCCTCGTTCACGGTGAGGCTTTGCGCCAGACGTCTGGTCAGCACGCGCACTTCTTCCGTCGTGAACGGCTTGACGATGTAGCCCGACACTCCCGAGTGCAGAGCCTCTAGAGCAGTCGAGACCGATGCCGCGGGTGTCATGAGCGCCACCTGAACACGGCGATTCCGACGCTTCAACTCCTGGAGCATCTCTGTTCCGCCGATGCCTGTTTCGATGTCGGCAATGACGATGTCTACCTGCTGCTGATCCATTACGTCCAGCGCTTCGGCGGCAGAGCCCGCGGTTAAGGGACGGTAGCCGAGGACATTGATGGCCTGGCTGCAAGCGTCGCAGACGGAGTGCTGGTCGTCAACCAACAATACGCAGAGTTCTCGTTTGTGTTCGGGTCGTTTGTCGGCATGTGCGAGAGATGGCAGATGAGGTTCGTGGGTCATGAGCGTGTGAGCAGGCGGTTGATTTTGTCACAGTTGAGGGCGAATTTCCAAGAACTATGTAGCGATGGGCTTCTCGGCTCGTCACCACCTACAGCACGAACTGGCGCACGGCGTGCGCTACGCCGCTGGAATCGCAGTCGAGCGTAACGGGCCAGCCTTGCGCTTTGAGGCTTTCGTCAGCGTTTCCCATGACTACGGGAACGCCGGCGAAATGCAGCATCTCAAGATCATTGTAATTGTCGCCGATGGCCATGATCTCGGTTGCCTCGATGCCGCGGCAGCGGCTCCAATGTTCCAGCGCGGTGCCTTTGGAGCAATGCGCGTGAATAGCGTCCAGAATGGCGAAATCGCGCTTGGGGTATTCCGTTCGCAGCACGCGATATGGCAGCGAGGCCTCTCCTCTTAACCTGATGTTCAGCCGCTTCCCAATTTCGCCGACGATTTCCATTGGACCCGTAAAGAGTATTTCCAGCGGTTCGCCGTCCAAAGCGCTCGCCAAGTTAGCAAATCGCTGAACCATGGCCTCGTTACGTTTCAACCATAGTGAGTTTGCAACGCCTGCGGAAATGGTCGTCGCTTCGCGTTCGTCGTTCAACCCGTCCTGGATGCGCAGATGCCCGGGTCCGGCCTGATCGTACACCACAACGGTGTACGGCCGAAATTCCGGTGTGGCATCGAGTATATGCCTCGCGACCTCTAGCGGCAGGAGCGTGCGCATGAACGTTTCGCCGCGTCGCGAACGGATGACCGCCCCGTTCGTTGTCACCAGCGGAACATCGAACGGCAGCATCTCTACAACAGGAAGAGCGAAACTGTAATTGCGCCCGGTGACGGGCACCACCTCCACGCCCAGATCGTAAGCAGCCTGCAGCGCCTCCACATCAGCTTGCGAGATCTGTTTCTTGGAGTTCAGCAGCGTTCCGTCCAGGTCAATGGCAATCATTCTGATGCGTGGTTTCATCCTACTCAGATGTTAGCACGCCAACTACTCAGCCTGCGCCTGAGTCGCGGGTGCAACCAGCGTGGTGTCCGCAGTGGCACGGTACGAAGTGGCTTCGGGGAAAAAGCGCTCGAAGGCTTGACGCAGCGCGTCGAACTTTCTCACCTGATCATCGGGTACAGCCGCTCCTTTGGAGGTGACCAGAATGAAGGCATACTTGAAATCCTTCTGAGACGCCTCGACAGGCGGAAGGCGCGGGCCGTTGGATGCGATGATTTGCCACACAGAGACGTCAGTGCGCGTTCCCGGGAACGTCACGTTCAACGCGGGAGAACGGCTGGGACTGATCCGCACATCAGGATCAACCACAAACGTCGAGAGCACTTCCTCGGGCGCGCGCAGACCCATCAAGTATTGATCCAGATCGCTATAGTGCTGCACTGCGGCAGTGGTGGTGAAAGTGCCGTCGCCGTTGTCGCTAATGCGGTTGCCTTCGTTCACCGAGGCGTCCGAATTGAATAGAAAACTCCAGTGCTGCAGGTCGCGTCCGAGCAAGCCATTGCTTCTGCTCTCGCCGGAAACTGTTTCGTACGTTGCGTAAGCGAGGAAGCGGTGTCCCGATTCATGGGCCAGCACGCTCAGCGCCGAATCTACACCGCGGAAGAAAACGGTTGAAGGCTCGACCGGGTATCGGCGAATGTCGCCCAGATTGATGACACTCTGCAGATGCGACGGCGAACCGAAATCGGCGGAATAGTTGAACTCAATTTGACTGGCGATGTGACCAATCCCTGTGACTTGGTTCTGCACGTTGATCTCGTACGCGAGAGCGCCGTTCATATCGAAGTCGAAGGTGCTGGCAATCACCAGGTAATCGTAGGCATCCTCATGCGCGCGAAAGAACCGCTGAGCTACCGCGGCTACATCCAGTTTGGTACTCGCCATGAATACTTCCGCCAATGGACCCGCGTATGCTTCGCCAGTGGTTTGACTGAGATCCGCCAGATTGGGCACGCCGTAAAACGTGCCGGGCGAAATTCCGACTACTGCCTGATTGCCGCGGATTCCGGCATAAGAGAATTGGATTGCGCCGTCGAAACTCAGAATGACCTGGAAGGTCTCTGCCGGGCCGCGGCCGGAACGCGCCCACTCCGGCACTTCATCCCACGTCACAATAAACCGCGTCGCGGAAGAGGAGTAGGTGAGACGCCCGCCCGAAGACGGGTCCATATCCGCGAAGTAAGGAGCGACCCTCGGCGAGCCCCCCAGGAATCGTGCCAAGCTTCTCTCGCTCGTCGCGGTGTCACCCTGCCCGAAAGTAAGGTTGCCGTCGGAGTTGATGAAGACGCTGGTGTAAGTATTATCGAAGAACGGAAACGGAAACCCGATGGGCACCTCGCGCGTGCCGTCGTCTCCAATGTCGTTGATCAGCACCGCGTCGTCCCCGGCGCTCGTCATGTTCGCCGCGTCCGCAGTAACGGTGTAACCGCCCTGACTAGGGGCCAGCGTGAGCGACCTCTGATCGAGGTCAAAGGTATTGATCGGGAGCACCATCGTCCCATCGTCGGGTATGACTGCGATATTCCCGTCGTCCACGGTCGGGTCGGACGGCTCCGCCTGCGGTAAGTAGCCGGACTGCACACGCTGGTTGGCGTATTTGCGGTGGAGTGCCAGTTCCGTGATCACGCGTCCGGGGTAGGTGCCGCACATTAGGTTCTGGTCGGAAGCCGCAAAACCGGTGGGCGTTGTGGTAAGCAGTAGAACAATTATTAGAACGCGCAGAAACAGGAACGCCGCCCCGCGGCAGGTCGGTTTCGGTCCAGTTTGGCTTTGATTTGGCTTCATTTGGCTTTGCCTTGGTCCGATTTCAAGCATCTGTTGAAAACAGACGCGTTTGGTTTCCTTCTGCAAAAAAACTATCTTACAGGCAAACCAATACGAACCTCCAGCATCTCACGTCCAACTCCCCAGTTTGCACACTCCTGACGCGAGAGCAAGTGAAAAATCGCAAATGCCGACCACACGCAGGGACGCTGCACGGCTACATTCGCCAATCTAATAGAAAGTGACAAGTGCAAGTGCCCAGATCACGTCCCGCGCTTGCTGGTCAGTTGTTCCTCGGCACTCGACTTAAATGATGCGCGTAGTTACACCTCATTGGCTCGACCGGCCGGAACATCAGTGGCTCGTCAGGCTCAGGCCGCGCGGGGATATGTCGTACTGTAGCCAGGGGCGGACCATCTTCGCCGCCGGGCTCGACGGCATGATCGGCGGCGGCAAACAGGGCCTGTTTGCATATCAGACCCGGTTGTTATCGCGCTACCGGTACCTCATCAATGATAAAACCCCGGAGCTGATTGCTTTCTCGAATGTCGAGCAGCACTCCTGGCTGGGCTATTACGGCCTGATGCCGCCAGATGGCGCGGCGGAGCCGCTTAAGCGGGCTATTTGGCTTTTGTTACTTGGAGCCTGGCGTAGACGCCTAGGCTAGTGAAAACAACATATCGAGAGGATCCCCGTCACCTCCTCGGACGTCTACCACGCTGCCAATTCGCGCATGGCACGCTCAAGGTCATGGGCCTGGGGCAGGATTTCCTGTTCTAGCGTTGGGCTGTAGGCGACGAAGGTGTCCATCGCGCCGATTCGCTTCACTGGCGCATCCAACTCCGTGAACAGTTCGTCCGCGATACGTGCAGCGATCTCCGCGCCGAACCCCCACGACAGACAATCTTCGTGCGCCACCAGCACGCGGCTGGTCTTTCGGACCGACTGTGCAATGGCGTCCCAGTCGTACGGATTAAGCGAGCGCAGGTCCAGCACCTCGACGCTGACCCCCTGCTCGGCGAGCTTTTCTGCAGCCTGCATGGACTTCTGCACGACGGCTCCATACGTGACCACGGTCAAATCGGAGCCTTCGCGTACCAGGCGCGCCTTACCGAACGGAATCATGTAATCCGGTCCAGGATACGGGTTACGATTGTATGGCTGCCGGTACAGGTGCTTGTGTTCCAGGAAGAGAACAGGGTCTTGGCAGCGGATCGCGGTCCGCAGCAAGCCGGCGGCGTCGAGCGCGGTTGACGGCAACACTACTCTCAGACCGGGGATATGCGTGAAGATGCTCTCGCCGCACTGGCTGTGATAGATTGCGCCGCCGTTCAGATAACCGCCGTACGCGACGCGAATCACCACGGGGCAACTGAAGTTGCTCACAGACCTCCAGCGCATGACCGCCAGTTCGTCGCGAATCTGCATCATCGCCGGCCAGATGTAATCGAAGAACTGAATCTCCACCACGGGTTTTAAACCGCGAAGCGCATACCCGATGGCACGCCCAACGATGTTGGCTTCCGCAATGGGCGTATTGAACACGCGTCTGCTACCGAACTCGCGCTGCAACCCGAGCGTCACCTTGAAGACGCCGCCCTTGCCTTTGATCTGCGGAAGGTCTTCCTCGTGTCCGGTATCGGCAACGTCTTGCCCGAAGATTACCACACGAGCATCGCGGCGCAATTCGTCACGCAGGCAGCTATTAATTGACTCCACCATTGTTCGAGGCTCGCCTGAGAGCTGCGGCGGCGTGTCAAAGGCAGCGCTGGTGGGATCGGCGTTGGGGGAATAAACGTGCTGCGTGATCGAGCCGCGCTCAGGAGGAGGAGCCTGCAGCGCAATGTCTCCAGCGTTCTGAACCTCGCGCTCGACTTCGCGCTCCAGTTGCTCCCGCTGGTCTTCGCTCAGAATTCGCTCGGTGACGAGGAAATTGCCAAACTTGACCAGAGGATCGCGCAGCAACTCGGCCGTAAGCTCGACCGCGGTCTTGTAGAATTTCTGATCGTCTGAAAGCGAATGCGAGTGCAAGCGCACCACGTGCCCGTGTACCAGCGCGGGTCCGCGCCTCTCGCGGCACCACTCTACCGCTTGCTGCAAAACCTCAAAGCTGTGGAAGAGGTCGGTACCATCCACTTCCTCTCGGAACAGATTGGGGTAGCCGGAAACCAGTTGCGAAATGCTGCCGCCGGCGGTTTCCTGCTCCACAGGCACGGAGATGGCGTAACCATTGTCTTGAATGACATATAGAACGGGGAGGCGATCGTGGCAGGCCGTATTCAGAGACTCGAAGAACTCACCCTCGCTGGTGGAACCTTCGCCGCCCGAGACGTACACGACTTCGTCGCGTTCAAAACGCGCGTTGGGATGCTGCACTGCCGGAATATCGTGGTAGTAGAGTCCTGCCTCGGCGCATCCGACCGCTTGCAGCCACTGCGTTCCAGTTGGGCTCGATTGGTTGACAACGTTGAGTTCCTTGTTGCCCCAGTGCGAAGGCATCTGCCGCCCGCCGCTGAAAGGGGCTGCTCCGGAACCGACCGCTTCCAGCAGCAGGTCCAGAGGCTTGAGTCCCAGCCCAAGAGCCAGCATCCGGTCGCGGTAATAAGGGAAGAACCAGTCGTAGCCAGGGCGCAGCGCCATGGCGGCGGCAAGTTGCAGCGCCTCATGCCCGGCGGCGCTGACCTGGAAAAAGCCACGCCCCTGGCGATGGAACTGTATTTCCCGCTCATCCATACGGCGGGAAAGGACCATCATGCGATAGGCCCAGACCAGGCGCTCGCGGTTTAATCCAGAATAGTTCTTCTTCGACGGCAAGGAAGGTGTCCCTATAGCCATAAGGCTCTCCGTAGTAAGAATGGGCACAGAACCGCCATTTCTGTGCCTCTGCACCGCTAATGGTGCGGCGCTGCTCCGCCCGATGTTCCGACTATATCCGCTTTGCTGCCGGCCACCAGTTCATCCACCACGACCGCAATGCCGTCGTAGCCTCCCATCTGGTGGTAAAGGCGTTCCGTTTTTTGTTGCGCGATTAGTAAAGCGCTGCCAGGAAAGAGCAAGAACAGCGCTAACCAGACAAGGGATTTGATGCTCACTGGCCGTTTCCTCCCCAAAGCGATCTCTCTTCTTGATTCGGGATGCGCGGCGGCATCCTCATCATGTGCCCATCCGCGGAAACAGCCTGCGTTCAGCGATCCAGCACCGGTTCCCCCAACCCAGCCAGAGTCACAAACTGCAATAATCCTGCTAATCGGCAATTATGTCCACCGAAATATTGGATGTCAAACAGAGCGGCCGCGATGCCTATTCATTCCAAAGGCTTGCGCCAGAACGCGAATCGATCGCAACCAGTCTCAGCGTGCAGGCGCTACTTGGCGCGATGTGACCCGGGGGTGGAATCGGAGTACTTCGCAAATGGAAATGTAAAGAGCTCCGGCCTGGAACGCGGAGGTGAACCAGGAAAGCGTACCAGCAACGTCAGCGTCGCTGGAAGCTTCAACTCGTTCAAAGAGGCTTCCAGCGTCTTCCCATCTTTGCTTGGCGTCAGAGCCGTTTCGGGAGCGTGGTCCTCATCACCCCAGCGGACTAACGCGCTGATCTGTTTCACCTTCGCCGCAGCTAACGGGCGAGTGTAAGAGTCGTATAGATAAACGCGAAATGTACCGGGCTTCTGCAGCACGCCTTCAAGATGATGATGCTGATCCATGGCCATGAAAAAAATACCGCCGTGCCTCGGTTCGTGATCCCAGTGCGGCTTGTTCACTCGGTGCGACTTACGACTGGACTGCGCCGCGCCGGCGGCGCCAATCACGCAAGTAATACACATGAGCAGTAGAACGTAGATAACTTTGGTCATTCCAACAGGCTCGCCTCGAAAACGTTTTATTTATCTGCTGTCACCCTCATTTCTGAGGATCTTTCGTCAAGACCTTGATGTCGTCCAGAACGACACCATCCTTACTGACCACCACCTGTGCCGTGATTTGATCGCCGGTTTTCAAATTCGCCAGCGAGCCTAGATCTTTGACGGTGTAAGGCATGGCCATTGCTTCCATAAACCCGGGAATGGCCTCGTGATCCACAGTGACTTGCTTCCCGGAACTGTCGATTGAAACGACCTTACCATTCAGCTCGTATCGTTTCGTTTCCTCCTGCTGCTGCGACTCCGCCGGCGGCGCACTGGTCTCCGCCTGTTTCTGCGGGCTGCACGCCGCCAGTGAAATACATGCTACCGCTACTCCGAACAGGTACTTTGCCATAGGCCCCCCAATTTTTCCTTCAAAAGTGAATCTTCACCGATCCCGAGTAATAGCGCGGGTGAAAATATTCTCCCGGCGAGAACGTGCTCTCTTGCGAGACCAAGTACACGTTGTTGGTCAGATTCTCTATATTGAATTGCAACCCGATCCGGGAGCGCTCGTGATGGCGAAGCAGGTCGATCCCCAAGGTCAAGTTCTGCGTGAAATGTCCGGGGACCCGCAGCGGCGCCATCTCGGAGATCGGCGTCGCACCCATGCCGTGTTCCATTTCTGCCTCGGTCGGGGTTCCGCTGCCGTACTCAAATGCCATGCTGGCCCAAAGGCCGGACTTGCGATGCCGGTACGTGAAGCCTGCATTGAGCGTGTGAGTCTGGTCCATCGGCGCCAGGAACCGCCCTGTGTCGGCCAGGTGGTGGCTTTCGTCCACGAACCCTGCCGTAACCGGGTTCCAGAAATTGACCCGGCTGAGCGCGTAATTCAAATATCCAGCGAGCCCGAGCCGCTGAATGACCGGCACCTCGATTTTCGATTCCAGCCCGTACGCTTTCCCCTTATCGAAATTAGCGTATCCATAAACGCGGGAGTCCGGGAACAGAACGGTGTGAAGGGGGTTGTTGCTGATCCGGTAGTAACCGGTAAGGCCTACGCGCAAGTTGCGTGCAATGGGATGCATGACTCCCAGTTCGACCTGGTTTTCGATCACCGGCTGGAGCGGCGGAAGCGCGCTAGGAAAGTCCTGCAAGTATCTGGTCAGCCCCGCGCTCGAGATCAGGACGTTCTCCACCGCAGGCGGCACGAAGAAATGATTGTAAGAAGCGTGCAGCACAGTGCCCGTATTTGAAAACCGATACGCCAGATTCAGGCGTGGGCTGAAGTGAAAATCTGACATGGCGAGGCTGTAACGATCGTAGCGCAGACCAAAATCGACACTGAGCCCCTGCGTCAGTTGAAACTTATCCTGCAGATACGAACTGATCTGCCCCCCTGTTTTCCGTTCCGCAAACGTGATCGGTCCGCGATTCGGCCCGCGCAGGTGAATATGCGGCAGCCCGAGTTGGTGAGTAAGAGCAACGTATCCCTCGCCATAAAAAAATAGGCTTTCGTCCGGACGAAGCAAGACCAAATCTACTCCGCCCTTCAGAGTATGCCGCCCCTGAAAGCGCGTCAGATCGCTTTTCAGGCCTGTAGTGTGCAACGTTCGCTCGTTGCGGGCGGCGGCGGCAAGCGGATCATTGGAGGGTAAGAGCAGCGATCGCGACCAGCGCTGATAAACGGACGTATTCAGGAGCGTGTCCTTGGAGATGGTATGCCCCCACGTGAAAATGGCGCTTTGTTCGCGCGTCCGCTGGAAGGCATTGGCGTTTGGCCGGACGCGATCATCAACACTGGTTTTAGGGATTTCGAAGTTAGTACCATTTCCCATGAGCACCAGTTTCAAGAAATTCGTGGAATTCACGTTGAAATCGAACTGCAGGAAGCTGCGCACGCCGCGGCCGGTATCGTGGATAGAGCGCATGTCATTCGGGCTGAGAAACCGGGCCGACTCAAACGCGGAGTTGTACACATAGTACGCAGCGCGGTCCGTGTGGCCGCCGTACTCGATCGCCGCATTATTCCGGAGCGCCGTTCCAACTCCAAGCGTGAGCGACCCCTCGTTGTTCATCGTAAAACCAGACTTGGTAACGATGTCCACAATTCCGCCAAAGCGATTCCCGTATTCTGCGGGGAAGCCGCCCGTCATTACATTTGCGGATTGAACCACGTCAGGGCTCAAGCCCGGCGAGAAAACCGAATGCGGGTTCTCCCAGAACGACACGCCGTTGATAAACGTGTTCAGCGCAATCTCATTTCCCCTCACATGCACGAAGTCGTCATGGCTGCGGATCATTCCAGGAGCAGTGATCGCGATCATGTCGGGCAGGCTATTTCGCTGGGCGACAGGCAGTGCTTCGACAGTGCGGCTTTGTAGCGTGGTGGAACTTGGAGAATAGGTCTCACTGACCGGCTCGGCCTCTGCTTCCACCTGCACGGATTCCGCTACGATTCGCAGCACAAGCTCCAACGTGATGTTCTGGACCTCGCGGGGCTTGAGCGTGAACTGAAGCCGCTGCTGGTCGAAATCGTTGTGGAGCGCGATCAGCGTGTAGGCACCCGGGACCAGGCGCTGAAAACCAAAGTGCCCGTCGTCGCCCGTGACGGTTCTAAAAGGTTCCGCAAAATTTGGGCTTTCCAGTCGGATCGCTGTACCTGGCAGTGCGGAACGGTCTGCTTTGGCGACAACAATGCCATGAATAGCTCCTTCGCCCTGGGCGCGAAGCGGCAAGGAGAAGAACAAGAACAGCCAACAGAGACAGATCGCGCCTAAGAAACGATCTCTCATACAATGACGCCTCCTACGTTCTTGGAGCGGACGCCGCGAGACAACTCGCGGCTAAACCTCGCGTACGCGAAAACTTCTCTCGCACACGTGAACGGGTGCAATATATCGCTGCCGAAACCCACACCTTGCGAGTTTGACTAGCACAAAGACACTACTCGCCGGAATGGTGCTTTCGGAGCGGATCAGTTGTGATTGAGGTCTAGCTGAACAGCCGAGGAGGTTGGAAAGGCGGAGGAAGGAAGTTGTCGAGCACTGCTGGGGTGTGGATGCTCGCGATGTAGTTCGTAGGCTGAGGAGGCTGCGGCTGCATTACCGCCGCCAACCCGAACGGCTGGGCGGGAGTCAGGCCGAGACCATCCAGCGTGTCTTTGCAGTGCTGGAAGTAACTTCGGCCATCGTCCTCATTCGCCAAAAGGAACGGTGCGGATGATGCGGCCTCATCGTGGTGATGGTGGTCGCCTGAGACGGTCTCCGACTCATGCGACGGCGAAGGAAAACTGCACATGTATGCGTCTGCAGGTACCACTAAATACACGCGACTGAGTTGAAAGCAAAACAGCCCCAGCAGGACGAACGCAACGCACTGAGTGGCGCGAGAGAATCCCTGAACTCCGCGCACGCGGCCATTACGACGCCAAGCGGACAGCGATTTCACTGCGAGTGCGCTCAACTCTACATCCAATGCAGCCGAGGTAAACGATTGATTCTTCTCCTTAAAACTATCTCCGCGAGCATCTCGTGTCAAGGAAATTCGCGGCGATGCAGCGAGCGTTGATCGCTGCAGCCTTGGCGGGCGGCGGAGCCAGGCGCCTCAAAGCGATTGATTGTATAAGAACTTAGGTGCGACGCAATAATTCATTGACAGAGAGACCTATTATTCATAGAATTGCTCGGCTCGGCGTTTTTTTGTGAGTCGCCGCTGCACGTCGTGGATGGAGACCTGCTGTTGTTGCGCTTGATCCGGCGATGAACAGATCCAATCGAATCCGTGTCCTCATCGGCGACCGGCAGCCGATTTTCCGCACTGGACTCAATCAATTGCTTTCAAACCAGCCGGGTATATCTGTCGTTGGCGAGGCCGCCGATGGCGAGGAGACTTTGAAGCTCACCGACGAGCGCAAGCCCTCCATTCTTCTGCTGGATTCCATTCTCGTTGAATCACCCGGAACTGACATACTGCAGCAATTGCAGCAGAAACATAAGAGTGTCAAGGTTATCCTGCTAACGCCTTCCGAGCGGGAGGGAAGTGGTTCACTCGGCAATATGGCTGCGGGAATTCTACCCAAGCAAGCCGCTTTCGACACTTTGCTGGAATGTATACACAAGGTGGATGCGGGCGAACCTTGGACTAATGCACAATCTGACACGCCCGCGGCCATGCCGTTCGGCGGCTCGATCAATTCAAGCAGTACCTCGAGAGAAAATACGCCGTTGAGCTTCCGCGAAAAGCAGGTCGTCAGTTTGGTGTCACAAGGCTTCAGGAACAAAGAGATTGCGGAGAAGATGTTTATCAGCGAACAGACGGTGAAGAACCACCTCCACAATATCTTTGATAAACTCGGTGTTTCCGACCGCCTGGAACTGGCGCTTTACGCTATCCACAAGAACCTTCAAAGTCTCGAGTAGCGCGCCCGTGTAGTTTGACGGCATAATCGCCCATGCCGCGCGACGTTCCTCCGCTGACCAATTCCCAAAAACAACTGTTACTGTCCGGCATTGACCTCTTCAACCGAGAGCTTTTCTATGAGTGCCACGAAGCGTTGGAGGAAGCCTGGCTGCAAGGCGCCGGTGAGCAGAAGCTGTTTTTGCAGGGACTGATCCAGATCGCAGTGGCCTTACATCACCTACGCCGGAACAATCTGATCGGGGCTAGGCGTTTGCTGGGTGCGGGTATGGAAAAGCTGTCCGCGTTTGCACCTCATCATGAACAGCTCGATGTGAAGCAGTTACTCGAGGCCGCACAGCCGCTGCTCGAAGCAGCGCAACGAGGAATCCTGCTACAAGGTATTCCGCTTCCAAAAATTGTGGTGCGCTAAGAGCCAAAAAGCAGATCCGCTCGCGTTCCCCGGGGTAACTTAACTCCGGCAAATCCGTTCCAGAACCGTTGCGTGTCGCATACAGAGCAGCGCAAAATGAAGCAGGCCTATGAAAAATGCCTCGCCGCGGAAACTGCTTTGGCCTTCGTTGAGCCGCATCGCTTATTTTGACGTTCCGGAGTGGATCGAGAAATCTCTCAGAGAATCATTTCCGCAGTTCGGCATCGTGATCGCCAGGAGCGAGGATGCTGTGCGAGAGCACATGGCACACGCCGAGATATTTGTTTGTCACAAGCTGGGCCCGGAACAGTTTGCGGCGTTTCAGAAGCTGCGATGGATTCATTCTCCTTCGGCCGGAGTGGCCGAGTTGCTGGTTCCGCAATTGGTTGCAAGTGATGTCGTAGTGACCAACGCCCGGATCGTTCACGCCATTCCCGTCGCGGAGCATGCCATCGCGCTGATGTTTGCCCTGTCGCGCAATCTCGCGGGTTGCATGCGCTATCAAAGCGAAGGCGCCTGGGGGCACACGGCGCTTTGGGATAACGCCCGGCGTTTCACTGAAATCAATGGCAAGACATTAGGCGTGATCGGTCTCGGTGCTATAGGCCGTGAGATAGCGGCTCGTGCCCGAGCTCTTGGCATGCGCGTCCTGGCAGTCAAGCGTGACCCGTCACGTGGCGGCGAACTGGCTGACCGTGTCTATACACCAAACGACATTCGAGCGATGTTGCCGGATGTTGACTTTCTCGTGCTCGCCGCTCCAGACATACCTGAGACGCGGCATCTGATCGGCGAATGTGAACTGCAGCGCATGAAACGCACTGCGTACCTGATCAACATTTCGCGCGGGTCGCTGGTTGACACGGCTGCGCTCATCGGGGCGCTACAATCCGGTGTGCTGATGGGAGCAGCGCTCGATGTCACCGACCCCGAGCCACTGCCCGCCGGCGATCCGCTGTGGCAAGCGCCGAACTTGATCATTACGCATCACATGGGAAGTGCGACCGAGCGATTCTGGCCGCGGCAGTACGAAGTACTCAATGAGAACCTGCGCCGCTACGCGCGCGGCGAGCCTCTGCTCTATTTGGTCGACAAGCAGAAGGGCTATTAAATCACTCAGCGCTCCTGCGGTGCGGCCGTGGACGTCGTAGCGGTGGCGCCTGCATTTGCGGCTGCGAGCTTATCCATCAGGTGCTTCTCGATCCAAAGTTTGTCCCACCATTCAACCGGATTCACCTCGATACCATGGAGTAAGGTTGTGAAATGCAAGTGATCGCCGCCGGCAAGTCCGGTCGAACCGCTGTCCGCAATCACCTGACCTTTGGCGACCTTGTCTCCCGGCTTTACCTTGAACGAATTCAGATGGGCATAGAGCGTCTGCAGTCCGAAGCCGTGGTCGAGCACGATCGTGTTGCCGTAGATGCCCAGGTAATCGGCAAAGATCACGCGCCCGGAGTTGGCCGCCGCCACGGGCCCATGTATCACCACGGCAAGATCGAATCCCAAGTGCACCTGCTCGTCCACTTTCTTACCCTGGTAAATATAGCTGCGAAAATCGGCGAACTGCGACTCCACCGCCGAATTGGTTAGTTGCATGAACGCGCCTTCCCACAGGAACTCCGGCACCGTGTCCTTGCCCATCTCGGCAATCTGGGCGCGATTGGCTTTGCGCAACTCGCCGTTCACTACGAGGAAGTTCTTGAGCAGATCGCCTTGATCCTTCAGCTCTGGAGTATGGCTCATGATCGCGGGCACGGTCGCCTCCATGAACTGATCTGTCAAGCCAATTTCGCGGTGGCGGAATTTCTTAGGAAACAGACGATATGCGAATGTTGCTTGGCTCTCATTCTCAGCGTCGTCGCGCGCGATGATCTTCGGAATCGTAGCGGTGGGAAGATCGTAAGGGAACGCAAACAGAGCCAGCCGGTCACCGCTCTGGCCTCCCGGCAACGGGAAGCCGGGGAAAAAGTACTTTCCTACGCGAACCCCGGAGGAAACCGTTCCCGGCGAGACGCTGTAGATCACCATCTCGCTCCCGGCCTGGTTCATGTAGATTATCCCGCCGGTGCGCACACTCAGAGAAGGAGGCCGCGAGCGCACGGCGAGAGTGCGGTCCAGCGACGTTGAGGAGGAGAACCAGTTTTTGTTGCGCGCCACGATGTGCAGCGTCGCCTCGCCGTCTTTCAGTTCTTTCTGCTGTTGCGTCCCAATGGTGACTTCGCGCGTCTGGTTCTTCGGACCCGCACGCCACGACAGCCGCGATGCGTATGTCTCCGAAAGGACAGGAATGCTCTGCCCGCCCTGTTCGAGTATTACTTCCAGGCTGCGCAGTCCGCGCCGGTCCGAAACAGAAACCGAAAGCGGCGTCGCTTGGCCGATGCCTTTGCGCTCCGTTAACACATGAACTTCCGGTGCTGGGCTGCGAATCTCTCGCACGAGAAAGATGACAGAGACGACCGCCAGCATCAAAAGGAAAACGAGCCCGACTGCGCCGGACTCGCTACGCTCTCGCTGCAGCGACTGCTGATGTAGATCTCGATTATTCACGTATTCTCTCCAAAAATACATTCACCACAGAGCACCCAAAACGCATATAGGTTCATGGTTTGTGTGCTGTGCTCTCTTGTGACCTCTGCGACTGAAACCTTCCAATGATAGCACCTGGGAAACCGGCTCGAACGCGCCTCCAGGCACGAGGGCTCGCACTTGAGTTAACGTCCGGGCAGCAGCGAGAACTCGATGTCAATGTTTTCGCGGCGGCCGATCTCGTCCAGCTCGTGGCGCAGCGAGTGCAGGTTCACGGTGGAGGGTACGGAAAGAAAGGCTTCCATCTGGAAAATAGGCGCGCCGCTCATGGGAGCTTCGTGGGTCTTGGTCTCCATAGACTCGATATTTACGCCCAATGCGCTGAGCGCCGAACTCAACTGGTGTACCACTCCCGGATGATCCAAACAGGACGCCAGCAGTTTACAGGGCAACGCCGCCTCGGGATACGTCTTCGGCGCAGGACGCTTGCAGAAGAAAGCTAGCCCGGTCTGTTTCGTTAACTCTTCAAACGACGTCGAGACCCGATCTAATGCTTCGCCGCTGCCGGACACAAGCAGGATGATAGTGAACTCGCCGCAGAAAACCGCCATCTTACTATCTTCGATGTTGCAGCCTTCTTTGACCAGGAATTGCGCGATCTTCTCGACCAAGCCCACGCGATCTGGGCCTACTGCGGTGATTACGAGGTGTTCTTTGGGTGGTGTGGTCATTGGATTAAGACGGCAGGAGAATAGAAACAAGGGAACGGGCGCTGCGACGACCAAAACGCACCCGCCCCCTATGGTCACAAATCTGATTAATACTTCGGAACCGAAGGGTCTACCTTATCTGCCCAGGCGAGGATGCCGCCTTTCAGGTTTTTGATCTTACGGAAACCAGCCTTCTTCAAGAAATCCACGGCTTTGCCGCTGCGCTGGCCGCTGCGGCAGTAGACGACCATGTCGTCGGCCGAGTTCAGCTCACTAACGCGGGCCGGGACTTGCCCCAGCGGGATCAAATACGACCCGGGGATTTTGCAGATATCCACTTCGTGCAGCTCGCGCACATCCAGGAGGAAGAACTTGTCGCCGCGGTCGATCTTCTTCTTTAGCTCCACTGGATCGATCTCGAATTCGCTCAAGCCCGGAGGAGGAGCGGGTTCGGGTCCGATTCCGCAGAACTGGTCGTAATCGATGAGCGCGTGAATGGTCCGATTCGGGCCGCACATCGGGCAATTCGGATCTTTCCGAAGCTTGAGCTCGCGGAACTTCATCTCCAGCGCATCCAAGAGCAGCAAGCGGCCGATCAGCGGGTTCCCTTTACGCAGGATCAACTTCACGACTTCAGTCGCTTGGATGACTCCGATCAATCCCGGCAGAATTCCGAGCACGCCACCCTCTGCGCAACTCGGTACCAATCCCGGAGGCGGCGGCTCGGGATAGAGACAGCGGTAGCAGGGTCCCTGCTCGGATGCGAAGACGGACGCCTGCCCCTCGAAACGGTAGATGCTGCCGTAGATATTCGGCTTGCCCAGCAGGACGCACGCGTCATTCACTAGGTAGCGAGTAGGGAAATTATCGGTCCCGTCGGCGACCATGTCGTAGTCTTTGAACAACTCCAGCGCGTTTTCGGACGACAGGCGCGTCTCGTACGTGACGATGTCAATGTGCGGGTTCAGGCTCTTGAGATGCTCGTATGCCGAGTCCAGCTTGGGACGGCCTACGTCCGGAGTTGAATGGATCACCTGCCGCTGCAAGTTCGTGACGTCCACCACGTCGAAATCCACGATACCAATTTTCCCCACACCCGCCGCCGCTAAATAGAGCGCCAGTGGCGAGCCCAGACCGCCGGCTCCGATCAGCAGCACTTTCGCCTGTTTGAGCCGAAGCTGGCCCTCCATGCTGACCTCCGGCATGATCAAATGCCGGCTGTATCGCAGGACTTCCTCGTTGCTGAGCTTTGCGGTTTGCGGCAAAGCCTGGTTGATGACACTCATGACTCCCCCTCTCGAACTCACCTCAGCGGCTGAAGCCGCCTTGCTGCTGCGCTGTTCGGCATGGCTGAAGCCATGCCCTTCCGTGCTCGCCGGTCTCAAGCGCGGAGCCGCCGGCGATGGACGGCACTATGCTGACAACGTCCGTTTCTTTCACGGGAGTCTTCTCGCGGTCCAGGTAACGGATGTCCTCGTCATTGCGGTAAATATTCACAAAGCTTCGCAACTTGCCGTCCTCTGTATACAAATGCTTTTGCAACTCTCCGTAGCGGGACATCAAGTTCCGCATGATCTCGTCTACGGTGCTGCCCTCGACAATTACGCTGTCATTCTTCCCCGCGTATTGCCGCAGCGGCGTCGGTATGACTACCTTCACGCCCATCTAAGAGACTCCTTTATTATGCTCTGCGTCCCGGCTTGCCGGGACCTCATCCGCCACAACTACTTCGCTGGGCACGAAATTCGTCCCGTCCTCCGAAGCCGTCCAACCCGTCAACTCGCGAGGAGCGCCATTTTCGACGGCTAGGATCAAATATGTAGTATACCAAGGGCAGAGCAAATGCTGGCGGTCGTATTCAGAGGGCCTTGCCGGGTGGTCCGGGTGCGAGTGATAGACGCCCAGTATATCCACTCCCTTTTCGCGTGCTTCGCGATCGACATTCAACAGATCTTCCGGCATGATCCGGAAGCGGTTGCGCGCGGAATTCAGCACCGGATCAGCGCGCTCCAGCCAATCGAAAATGGCGTCGTTCTTGGGTTCCGTACTCTGAAGCAGCCGGTAGGCCTCTCGCAAGAGATCCAGAATCTCCGGCGACGCACTGGGAGCCGCTGCCGGAGGGTCACCTTCGCGCGAATTCTTTATAGGGATGACTTCGGTGATGAGGCTACGCCCGCGCTCCTGTTTGCCCAGGATCACGCCGCAACACTCGTGCGGGTAAGTCTCACTACCGTGTTGTTGTATTTGCAACAGCTCGGAGCGCGGCAATTCTATTGGCATATAGGTTCGATGACAAACGCGGGCGAGCGATTCACTCCTGCTCCTCCCAGAATCTCTCGCTGAGATACTTGTCGCCCGAATCGGGGAATACCGTAACGATCTTGCCCTGTTTTAATCCGCTCGCAACCTGAAAACAGGCGGCCAGCGCCGCGCCGCTTGAAATCCCCACCAGCAAGCCTTCTTCCCGTGCCAGCACTCGCACCAGCCGCTGCGCCTCTTCGGTAGATACCGCCAGGTCTTGATCGGCGAGTCCCGGGTCATATATGCCCGGCACGATGGCACTCGGCATGTGCTTCAGGCCTTCCAGGCCGTGAAAGCCGGAGTCGGGTTGAAAAGAGACCAGACGAATTGCCGGATTGAATTCCCGCAGATACCGCCCCGTTCCCGTGAAAGTACCGCTGGTGCCGAGTCCCGCAACAAGATGCGTCAACTGGCCACCCGTTTGTTTCACGATCTCCGGGCCGGTGGTTTGGTAATGAGCTTTCCAATTGGCTTCGTTGTTGTACTGATCAGGGTAAAAGTAGCGGTCCGGTTCCTTTTCGTATAATCTTCGCGCTTCCTGGATCGCGCCGTCGGAGCCCAGAGCCGGATCGGTCAATACTAAATCGGCGCCGTAGGCCCGGAGGATATCTTTGCGCTCACGGCTGGCGTTCGAGGGCAAACAAAGCTGGACCTTATACCTGCGGCTGGCGCCGATCATGGCATAAGCAATTCCGGTGTTGCCGCTGGTCGCGTCAAGGATCACTTTGCCCGGGCGCATCGCCCCCGTGCGCTCGCCGTCCAGGATCATGTTCAATGCAGGGCGGTCCTTTACAGATCCTCCAGGATTGAACCACTCGGCTTTCACGTAAATCTCAACGGGGTCGTATGCCCGCGCGACGCGCTCCAGCCGCAGCAAAGGTGTGTTTCCAATGCAGGCCAGCAAAGAATTAGCCGGCATCGCGGTGCAATCTCTTTTTCTGCCGCTATGCGGCTGGACATACATACCTAATCCCTTGACTCCCAAACTATTTTCAGGTGTGGAAATACGGTGCCGCCCGGAACGCGAGGAAGCGCCTGCAGCCACTCGGTTTATTTTATCTTCTGCGGTGATTCGGGTCAATGAATTCACACTCTCTGCAGCCATCCTGTGCGGTATGGTAAGATTCGCCTCTGAACCAGAAGAAAGAGATTCATAACATGTCCGCACGAAAACATGCCGAAGCAAAAGTAGATTTCAGTGCATGGATGCAGAGGCTGAAGGCCGCCGGCTTCACCGCGACGGATCGCGGCAATGGCCAGGTTCTTCTTACTAAGAAAGGCTGCGGTACGGTCATCGAGAAGTCCGCCTCGGGGGAACCGCAGTTTGTAGTGCGACCCGGAATTCTGATGCGTGAGCACATTGCTCGCCTGCTCGACCGCGGGTTTCAAAAGTTTTGGCAAACCGGAGATCGCACGGTGCCTGCCGCCGCCGAGCAACTCCAGGCGTTGCACAAATTCGAACAGGAACTACGGGCGGTGATGGGGCTCACCGGGTTGTACAACCAAAACTTGGGTACTGTTTCATCGCGGTATGTTTATGACCGCGTCGAAGGCCGGGAAGGCCCGCGCGTTCACAAGAGTTTTGATTGACCCGCTGATCGCAACCCCGAGGTTTTGACCACGCGAATTCTGCTGAACCCTTCCTCGGCCGCAGGCGGAATCAGCTTCTTTGCCATTCGTTCCATAGCATGCTGTGGGACGGGATGAGGACGGGTGCGATTCCGCCGGCAGCAAATCTCAAACGGTACATCAAAGAAGATCGCCTCAACGTCATAGCCGTAATGCTTCGCAATTCTAAAGAAAGGACGCCGCTCCACAGGACCGAGGTTTGTAGCGTCTAGGTAAGTGACCCGGCGGCCTAGTTTTAGGCGAATCTTTAGGAGATTGCGTAGCGTGCCGAAAATGTACGCGGCGTGGCTCTGATCCGTTTCATCGTCGAGCAGCCACAGGCGCAGAGCATCCGTTGATAGAGGTTGAATGCCGCGGCGGGCGAAATAAGTGGATTTGCCGGAGCCGGGCAGACCTACGGCGAGAATAATCTTGCCCTTTGATTTACCCGGCATGTGGGCCTCAGTAAGTATGGAACGGCCGGGCCGCCATGTTATTTCAGCCGCCCAGTGCGGTCTCGATGGGAAGCGCTAACGGCGGCTCGCACATAAAGTCGCAGGCCTGCATCTTCTCAATAGCGCGCGTGACCGACGCTTCGCTGGCCGGTTCGACCGTGATGACAAATGGCAGGTTATTCTTATCTGCACACGGCTCCTGTAGTACGTGGTCAATGTTGAACTGCTCTTCAGCAAGAATTGTACTCAGTCGCGCCACAACGCCGACTCGGTCCTTGATCACGAACCGCAAATAGTATGGCCGCTGCAAAGCTTCTATTCCCGCTTGGGGCGTTGCCTTTAGGTTCCAAAATCCGAAAGCTGGCGCGCGCAGCGTGCTGCCGTTGCAGAGATCGCGGGCGGCGCGCATGATGTCGGACACTACGGCCACTCCGGTGGGCTTGCCTGCGCCGCGCCCATAGTAAAGTGTATCCTCGCCGTATTTTCCCTTTACCCACATTGCGTTATACGAACCTTGCACTTTGCTGAGGATGGCTGTTTGCGGAATAAGAATGGGCCGTACGTAAAGCGCCAGCCCGCCCGAGTGGAGCTGGGCAGCACCTACGAGCCGGATGGTGCAGCCCAACCGGTGTGCGTAAGAAAAATCTACAGGCCGTAAGCGCGTGATTCCCTGACGGAAGATAGCATCGGTTGGCACGCGCGCTCCGAAACAAAACGCCGCAAGTATCGCCAACTTGGAACGAGCGTCGTAACCTTCCACGTCCGCTGTGGGGTTCGCCTCCGCATACCCTAGTTTTTGCGCCTCCGCCAGGATTGCCGCCAGCGGCGCTTCGGTTTTCTCCATTTCTGTCAAAATAAAGTTGGATGTGCCGTTGAGAATCCCGTAAAGCGCTTGGATGTGGTCGCCGGAAATCCCCTCGCGAAGGGCATTGATAATGGGAATTCCTCCACCAACACTGGCTTCGAAGTTCAGCGACGCTTTGTGCTCAGCCGCGAGTTGCGCCAGCTCCGCTCCGTGAAGACCGAGCAATTCTTTGTTGGCACTGACCACCGGTCTGCCGCGCTCCAGAGCCCCACGGATCACTTGCTGTGCGATGGTGGTCCCACCGACCAGCTCAACAATAATATCCACTTCCGGGTGTTCAACTACTTCCTGCCAGGAACGGGTGAGCAAGCGTCCGTCGCTCTCCGACCGAGCCTCGATCTCCAGACTCGCCGCTGCCCGCACACGCAGGCTAAAACCCAGCCGGCGCTGGATCTCGGCCGCATTCTCATCGAGAATTCGCAGGGTACTTCCACCTACTGTTCCCAGTCCAACTATTCCAATAGTTACGTCGCGCATGTATCACCATTGAGCCGTTTTCGGATCAATCATCTTACACCGGTGCGGCAGTACACGGCAAACCTGCACCGGTTTCCGGGTATACTGCAGTTTAGGTTCGGCCGCGCGGAAACATAACTGCGCGTACGAGTAGATCCCTCGCCGCGCTCGGGATGACTATATTGATCAGGTTTCAACACAAACAACTTGTGTCACGGAAGCTTTGGCTGGCCCTGATAACTACCGTCGCCATCTGCGGTTTCGGTTGTGCCAAAAAGGTGCGGCTGAACCCGACGCCGCTCGCGCAGTCCGGGACGGCGGATGCCCGCGTTGAATTAACCTACAATCGGAATGATGCAATACTACTCAAATTGTCACGTCTGCCGCAGCCCGCGTCCGTCAATCCCAAGTACACGTGCTACGTGGTGTGGGTAGCGACCCCAGACCGCCGTTACGTCATCAATGTAGGACAACTGCGGGCAGAACAGGGAAAAGCGGAAATCAACACCTTAACTCCCCTTCGTAAGTTCACACTGATGGTCACAGCGGAATCCACCGGTGATGTGATGACTCCAGGCCCGGATATACTATTCCAGAGCAACGAAATCAATTGGTAGATATTTGTCACACTCTACCGCATAGGCAGTCGGTAGTGGGTCAGTTTGAATTTCGGTGCTTCTGATACGCGAATTCCGGAAGGGCATGGCTTCAGCCATGCCGAAACGGAATGTACCGACGCGGCTTTAGCCGCTGAGGTTTGCACCTCAGGCGCTGAAGCGCCTCGCTTTGCTAATTGTACCGGCACGACTGAAGTCGTGCCCTTCCGTTTTCA
>JACPPJ010000038.1 GCA_016191085.1 Acidobacteriota bacterium
ACGCAAAACCGTTCCGCCAACTCTCGCAGGCTCCCTACCTTCCGGTCGTACGCCTCCAATATCTTCCGCCGCAAATCGTCCGAGTACGCCTTCGCCATGGTGTTCTTGGTTCGCCAGAGCAACTCGTTTCATAGTATACACAATCGGGAGAAATGCTCTAGTGGTGTATTCGTTCAGTTGCTCGCTCTTCGCAGACGGGCTCTCGCCTCGCTCTAAACTGACGGTATATGATGCGGCCGATAGCGAGAACGGGGACCGATAGAAAACTGCCCGCGATTCCCGCAAGCTCGCCACCCGCCATCACACCAAATATAACCAGCAGGGGCGGCAACTGCATCCCCGCACTCATCAGATACGGTTGCAATCCATAGTCCTGCAACAGCCGGTACACGATCAGGAAGATCACGATCCAAAGTAAGTGACCGGAGCCACTGAGCGCTTGCACCAGCAAAATGACAGCCGCCGCGGTCATCGGCCCCAGCATGGGAATAAACTCCAAGGGAGCTGCAATGGCGCCCAGCAAAACGGCGTATGGCGCGCCGATAGACAACAGGAACAGGCTGTACACCACGAGCGTGATAAGCGCCAATATAACCAGGGCTCGCATATATTGGGCGAGCAACACATGAGTGTCGGCGAGAATAGCAGCAGCAGTTTGCTGGTAGGAGCTCTCGGCTACGAATGCCAACACTCCGTTCAGGATTTTGCGTCCGTCCTTGAGGAAGATAAAACTCATGATCGGCACAATCACAATGAACAGGACCACCTCGGCGTGCGTCAGCACCCCCACAGCCGCCTTCGGCAGCAAGGCTTTCAGTTGCTCGGAATGCGACTTGATCTGATCCCGCGCGATCGCGAGCGCCCTCTGCTTAACATTGCCAAAATGATCGGACGGGTCGGTGGGCGGCGGGCTTTCGATTTTGGATAAGATCTCGGGAAGCTTCTTGATCAGCGCATTCGCCTCTGATGTCGCACGGGTGCCGACAACGATCCCGCCCACGATCAGAGATACGACCAGGAACAGATACACGATAGCCAATGCCGGAATCTTGGACCGGCCTGGCAGCCTGCGGTCAAAAAAGTTAACCAGTGGTGACAGCAGATACGCGAACAGGATCGCGATGACGAACACCAGAATGGTGGTCCGAGCTAGATAGAGTAGGGCCGGTAGCAGGATGATCGAGATGGCGGTCCAGGTGTACCTCGCGGCACGGGAATCTAACCCAAGCACAGCAGGTTTGCCCCTTCAGTCTGACGTCGAAAAGACAACCGGAGATCAAGAGTTGGCCAATCGAGCTTTATAGGTGGATGCCAGCCACAGCGTGCGAAGTTGTAGTGTCCTCGCGGATGGTGGTTTGCCGTGTTGTTCACCGCTTCATTATAGATGCATATTTTGCGCCGAACCAGCCGCTCTCTTATAGTGATGCGGGCGGTTGCGCGTTGAGCACGCGAGTATTCTGCTATATTAGAGAGCCTCGACGGCCTTGATGCACCGAATCCCGGCCGGAGGTCCTCCGAATTGCCTGTACGTATCAATCTTGCCGCTATTGATGGGGGTTCGAATGCTATTCGCCTCGTCATTGCGCGCGCCGAACCACCTCGGAAAATTATGATCCTTGAAGCAGAGCGTTATGCTCTGCGACTGGGGCGCCACGTCTTTTTTGATCATCAATTTGACGCTCCAACCATCACAAAAGCGGTAAAAGCGTTCAAGCACTTCCGCTCGCTGATGGATTTGTACGACGTTCAGACCTATCGCGCCGTAGCCACCAGCGCCACGCGTGAGGCGCGCAATCAGCGGCAATTCATAGATGAAATCTACAAGGCGAGCAGGATCCGGCTGGAAGTGATTGACCCCGCCGAGGAGGCCCGCCTGGTTCGCTGTGCAGTCAAAGCCTCGGCTGCCGGCAAGCTGTCGCCGCGGTGGATCGCGGATTTGGGAGGCGGAAGCCTGGAGATTAGCCGGCTACAGTCCGGCGTCTTACAGGAAAGCATCGCGCTGCCATTCGGTACCGTGCGCATCATGGAGACCTTCGGCATCTCCGATGTAATCGCGCCAGAACAGATCCAACTCCTGAGGAGCTATGCGCGATCGCTGCTGCGTCGTTTTCTGCAACGGCGAGATGCGCGCCAGAATGACTTCGCGGTCACATGCGGCGGGAACGCGGAAGCTCTTGCGCTCATCGCGAATGCCACATCACACGGCCGTATGAAAACCGTTGATGCGGAAACGCTCCGGCATCTCTCGCGAAGTCTGTGCGCGCTTACAATCAAAGAACGTATGCGGACCTTTCACATTCGCAAAGACCGCGCCGAAGTCATCGGAATCGCGGCTGTCATATTGGAGACAGTTGCGCAGGCGCTCGGATGGCAGAAGCTGCTGGTTCCCGGCGTGGGGGTTCGCGAAGGCATACTGGCGGACTTGGTCCGCTCGTTGTCGAAAACCAATCGGGCCAGGCAGGCGCGCGCGCATGCCGAGTACCTGCGCGAATCTGCTCGCCGCTTCGCGGCAAAGTTGATGCCGGACAATCGCCACGCAGAGAAAGTAGCGGAACTAGCCGTGTCGATTTTCGACCAGCTTCAGCCGGTCCACAAACTGGGTTCGCACAGCCGACTGACGCTGGAGCTCGCGGCGCTGCTACACGACCTCGGTCACGCCGTTGACCTCCGGTCGCAGGAGCGGCACAGCGAATATCTGGTACGGCATGGAGACATTCCAGGGCTCGAACCCAGCCGCCGGAATATCATGGCGCACCTCATCCGCTGGCACGGCGACGCGGATGGACTGCCTAGCGCCAGAACTATGCAGGCGCTTTCGCGAAAGCAGCAACAGCACGTTCAAATCCTGCTTGCAGTATTGCGCATTGCTGGCGCGCTCGACTGGGATCGCACACAGGCGGTAACGCGCGTGCGCATTCGCTGCAATCGCAAATTGGCGCGATTCGACGTCCGCGCCCGGCGCGACTGCAGCGTAAATCTCTGGACTGCGCAACGCCGAGCCGTCCTGTTCGAGACTGTCTTTGATCGCAAGACGAGCTTTGTACAGGTCCGCTAGCGGTGCTTTCGCCGCATGTTCGCTAGCGTGCTCACCTGCATTGCACTCTGTAGTAGAATGAAAAAAGGTATATGCAGCCATCGAAGCAGCCGCTGCCCGCCCAGCCGTCCGAGCCTTCGGCCGCGCGCAGCCTGGAAACTGTAGCTGCGACTTCGATTCAGAACCTGAACTCTCCTGATCTTTACTTCAACCGCGAACTGAGCCTGCTGCAATTTCAAAAAAGAGTGCTGCAGGAAGGGCAAGACCCCGCCAACCCGCTCCTTGAGCGAGTGAAGTTTCTTTCCATTCTGGGGTCCAACATAGATGAGTTTTTCATGGTGCGCGTCGCGGGCCTGCTCAAGCAGGTCGCCAGCGGCTCAACAGAAGTAGGCATTGACGGTCGTTCTGCAATGGTGCAGCTTGCCATGATCCGGCAGGAAGTACGGCGCCTCTCCGAAGAGGCCCAGGCGTTCTTTCGCGACGACCTTCTTCCGGCGCTGGAGTGCGAAGGGATTCGCGTTCGCGACTATTCTTCATTGAACCGCGAAGAACGCGCTGCCGCCAATGAGTATTTCCAGAAGAACGTGTTTCCGGTACTTACCCCTCTGGCATTCGATCCCAGCAGGCCTTTTCCGCACATATCGAGCCGCAGTTTGAACCTTGCGGTCGTAGTAGCGGACAGCCAGGGAATAGAACACTTCGCACGCGTCAAAGTGCCTGACACACTCGCGCAGCTTGTTCCTCTGGTGCCATTGACGCAACCCATCGACTCACCCGGCTCGCCGCGACGTGAAGTGTCCTTTGTTTGGCTTGAGCAGTTGATCGCGGCTAACCTTGAACTGCTGTTCTCCGGTCTCGAGATCGTGGAATCGCATCCCTTCCGCGTGACACGCGATGCTGAGGTTCCCATTCAGGAACTGGAGAGCGGCGACTTGCTGGAGACGGTGGAAGAGGCGCTGCGCCAGCGGAGGTTCGCGTCCGCCGTGCGCCTGCAAGTGGGCGTGAACATGCCGGACAAGATTCTGGACGTGCTCACCGTGAACCTGGCGCTCGACCCACAAGACGTTTACCGCATCAACGGCCCCATCGGTTTGACGCGGTTGATCGAACTGCACTCGCTGGACCGGCCCGACCTGAAGGACAAACCATTGATACCTCACATACCGGCAAACCTCGCCGCCGGCGACGAAGACATCTTCGCACGCATTCGCAAAGAGGATGTGTTGCTGCATCACCCCTTCGAATCGTTTCAACCCGTGGTGGACTTCCTGAACAAGGCGGCGCACGATCCGGATGTCCTCGCCATCAAAATGACGCTGTATCGCGTCGGGCGCAACTCTCCGATCGTCGCCGCGCTGCTGGAGGCCATCGAAAACGGCAAACAAGTCGCGGTGCTGCTCGAACTCAAAGCTCGCTTCGACGAAGAAAGCAACATTGAGTGGGCGCGCATGCTGGAAGACGCCGGCGTACATGTGGTGTACGGGATGGTCGGATTCAAGGTTCATTCGAAGATCGCACTGATTGTCCGGCGCGAGGGCAGTCTAATTCGCCGCTACGTGCACTTGGGTACGGGCAATTACAATCCAATGACCGCGCGCGTCTACACGGATTTCGGCTTGCTGACCTGCAACGATGACATCGCAGAGGATACGACTCATTTCTTCAACGCCCTTACTGGATATTCATCTTATAAACGGCAGTACCGCAAGCTGTTGGTTGCGCCCATTAACCTGCGCCAACGCCTGGAAGAGCTCATCTTGAGAGAGGTTGCTCTGCAGCAGGCCGGAAACGAAGGGCGGGTGATCCTCAAGATGAATGCACTTGAAGATCCGCAGATGATTCAACTGCTATACCGCGCATCACAGGCGGGAGTGAAGATTGATCTATTAGTTCGCGGGCTGTGCAGCTTGCGGCCGGGAATTCCGGGCGTCAGTGAGAACATCCGCGTGACAAGCATTGTCGGCCGCTTCCTGGAACACAGCCGCGTGTTTTACTTCCGCAATGGCGGGGCCGAGGAGGTTTATCTCGGCAGCGCGGATTTGATGCGGCGCAATCTCAACCATCGTATCGAAATCGCCTTCCCGATCGAGAACCCCAAGCTCGTACGCCGTTTGAGCAATACATTGTCAATTTACCTGCAAGACGAAGCTAAAGCGCGTCACCTGCAGAGCGACGGCACGTACGTGAGAGCAAACGCCAAGACACCTTTTCGGGACAGCCAGCTCTGGTTGATGTCGCATCAGGAAGATCTCCTCAAGATTGCCAAGCGCCCGCTGAGCCTAGGGCCGCGACGTCCAGCCAAAAACGGCACATCAGATCTACATGGAAGGACGTAACGCCAGCGTCCCGCTGGCCTGAGGAGCCGCCTGTATCGAGCGTGGCGAGAAATCTGCCTCTTGTCACGACATCGGAAGTAAAGCAGACCCCCCACCCGGTAAAAAGCGCGCGGACTTCAGCATGACATCATTATTCGGATTTCAGCGACCTGGGAAGTCCTTGTCTGGTTGAGGGCAACCGTCGCAGGGGGACGGGCCAGGAGGCCCGTCCCTATTGGCTTTGAACCAATTTACGCAGCCTTCCTGCCCCGGACGCGATCCCAGCCGTAGCGGATGGAGTCTTTGAACTTTCTCCCAGGGACCAATCCGGCGCGCTTCCCAGTCGCGGCGCACTTCCGGTTCGATCGTGGTCCAATCGCGATTGCGATACCGTTCATCCAGTGCGCAGGTGCTGCCATATTGGTACGCGGGCTGATAGTTCTCGTATTTGTAGCCTTGTCCGGCGTATCTTGTTTCGAAGTCTCTGCGGAATTCATTGTCGTACTCTCCCACTCTGGAGGCGCCCACTGGTGTAACTTCGACATCCTGCCTGCGAACGGTGTCGCGGACCTTTTGCTCGCGCTCAGAGACATCTTTATGCGCGGAGACTTCCTCGACAACTCGCGTTGTCTTGGAGATCAATGATCTCTTCGTGCTCCTCAACGGTCTTATGAATTCGTACGCTAAACTTTCTGCGCGCCGGCATGTACTTCCTCGGCATACACGGGGACCACTGTTTTTTGAGTGTTCACAGGGCCTGTCTTCACCGGCTCTGCAACCGGGTTGACCTTTTGCGGATTCATGGATTTCCTCCGAATGGCACGTCACAAGCTGTGCTCAGGTTATAGAGTTGGCGCCGAACAACTCATCGCGCGCCAAACTTCCAGTACGCAAGAAGACTGATCAGTACGAGCGCGACAATAATCAGCACCAGCCGCAGTATTCGAGGGCGGTCGGCAGATGCCGGACGGTCATACACGCCACCTCTTCGCGCCCACACAAGGAACCCTTTACGTTACAAAACTAGAGGGCTTAATTGTCGAACTATGCTGCCCGGCGTGTCGTTTCATCCTCGGATGCCGTGGTTCTGCGTCGTCCTCTGATAGCGTTATAGATCGCCAGCAGCACAACAGCGCCGAAAATCGCCAGCGCCAGGCTGGAGATATTAAACCCGCTGACTCCGGTGCTGCCCCACAACACGTTGCCGATCCAGCCTCCCACCACGGCGCCAGCAATTCCGAGCAGCATGGTAATGATCCAGCCGCCCGGATCGCGGCCGGGCATTATAGCTTTCGCCAGTGCTCCAGCAATCAGACCAAAGAAAATCCAGGCAATCCAACCCATAAGGCCTCCCGTTTAGGCGTGTTATGGCTATTGGATGTAGCGCGATGGCGCAATGACCGCATAGTTGGCGTTGGTATTCGCGGCACAAAAGCATTGGCCGATGTACTCTGATCTCGCATTGCAACGCTGTTGGCGCGGGATAGTGTCAATGAGTTGTTAACGACGTAAAAACGTTGTAAACAAACGGCCGAATAGACGACTTTTTTCCATCAGCCGTGTTCGAATCAATTGAAAGCATGTGAACTCGGCTGGGGCGGGACGCAATTCGGCTGAGCCACTCTTAAGCTCGTTTTTCGGAATCGTATCTATAGACAGCAGGTTATCTGCTAACTGTGATCGTTTGCAGGAGGAGCCGTGAAACAAACGACCCGAAAAAAAACTCTCTGGTTGGCAGTTTTGTGCGCGTTGTTCGTACCTGTAGTAATTTTTTCGTATCCGGGATCGCCGCCTCCTCCGTCGGCGCGCACTGGCGGATTCGGAGAATCCACGTGCACCGAATGTCATTTTGGGACAGCACTCAACGCCGGCGGCGGGTCCGTGTCCATCAGCGTACCGGACGGCTATAGCAGCGATGTGACGTACACCATCAGCGTAACTGTTTCCGATCCCACCGCGCAGCGTTGGGGATTTGAGCTCAGCTCCCGCACTCAGGATGGCAGGCAAGCCGGCACGCTGTCGGCCGGGTCGGACGGCTTTACGCAACTGATTCCGAGCGTCGGCGGAATTCAGTACATTGCCCATACATTGGCCGGGACGCGCCCGGGCACGCGCAACTCGGTGACTTTCAGCTTCAATTGGAGAGCGCCTGACACTTCGTCAGGTCCGGTTGTGTTCAACGCCGCGGGCAACGCCGCGAACAACAACAACACACAATCGGGCGATCACATCTACAACACGGAAGTGACCGTCGCACCCGCCGCTGCCTCCGGTCCTGCACCTGCCGTGAACGATCTCGGAACAGTTAACAATGCAAGCTTCACGCCCGGATCAACTCCCCTCGCGCCGGGCACCATTGCCGCCGTTTTTGGAGCCAACCTGAATGACGGTTCGAGCAACGCTTTCTCATCTCTTGACGACGATGGCAAACTGCTCACCACGTTGGGCGGCGCGAGCGTCACCTTGAACGGCATAGCAGCTCCCATCTTTTCATCGTTCTCTTCACAGCTCAACATACAGATCCCGTTCGAGCTGAGCGGTTCGAGTACGGCATCCCTCGTGGTGACCCTGAGCGGCCAAAACAGCGCGGCGCAGACTGTACCAATAGGCCCCAGCTCGCCTGGTATCTTTACAATTCCACCGGGCGGCACCGGACAGGGAGCCATTCAGATTGCGAATACCACCATCTTTGCTGCACCGACGAACAGTATTTCGGGCGCGCAATCCAGGCCCGCAGCGGCAGGCGAGATCGTCACGATCTATTGCACCGGCTTAGGAGACGTGACCAACCCGCCGGGTACGGGGAAACTGGCATCCGGCGATCCGTTGTCTACTACTGTCGCTACGCCTCAAGTGAATATAGGCGGCATTCCAGCGGCAGTGAGTTTCTCCGGCCTTGCGCCTGGGTTTGTCGGGTTATATCAGATCAACGCACAGGTCCCGGCGGGTGTGGCCACCGGGAGTGCCGTTCCGGTGGTTATCAACATAGACGGAGCCCAAAGCAATACCGTCAACTTAGCTGTCGGCTCACAGTAGTGCGCGAGTGAATTTCACCACAAGTCGGCGTAGTGACGGGCCTCCCGGCCCGTCCTTTAGGACGAGGCAGAGCCCCGTCACTACTCGCCACCCAACCAACTCAGGTATAATCGATTATTAGCGATCAGCGATATCTGCTGAGGCCCGCATCCCTTACAGGTCTCTCCCGAACACTGTAGGACGCGCCGCCTTACGTCTCCGACTCAACACCACTTGCATGAGGATTTCATAGTGCCACTTAAGACCGACTTCCAAGGAACTGCCAACTACCTTCTCGATCCCGATCTAGCCGACTCGGTTGCGATCGCTCGCACGCTCGGCATGCCGCTGCTGCTCGAAGGTGAGCCGGGAACAGGCAAGACCAGACTCGCCGAGGCGATTGCGTCGGCAACGAATACCGCGCTTTACGAGTTCCCTGTCACTTCTGAAAGCAAAATCGAACAACTTATCGTTGATTTCGACAATATCCAGCGGCTCACGGACGCGCAGGCCGCCATCCTCAACGCGCAACTACAGCAAGCCGGAGTCGGCCAACGGATGGACCTGGGAGGAAGAACCGTTGACAACCTCAGTCACTACGTCAAGCTTGGGCCTCTGGCGCGGTCCTACAAGCACCCGGGGTCAGTGCTACTGATCGATGAAATTGACAAGGGCAAGCGGGAATTCGCCAATAGCCTGTTATATGTTTTCAGCGAACGCAGGATCGTGATCCCGTACACGGGCGAAGTGATTGATACACCCACGGACCACATGCCGACCATCGTCATCACGAGTAATCGTGAGCAGTCGCTGCCCGGCGCATTCCTGCGGCGCTGCATTTATCACTACATCAGCTTTCCGACTCCTGAGCGGTTGCAGGCCATCGTCCGCCTGCATTTTCCCGACGCCGATGACCAGTTGCTGCGCGCCGCTGTGACCGTGTTCTACCAGCTTCGGGAGTTGCGGCTTGAGAAGCTACCCGCCACTGCGGAGATGCTGAACTGGTTCGCATATCTCTCAGCCAAGGGCTTCCCGCCAGACCAACTGGATCGCTTGCCAGGTTCTTCGACGCTGATCAAGAGCCACGGTGATCTGGGGCGATTGAGGGAGATACAGCAGTACGGCATGTCGCACCTATACCGGCGCAGAACCGGGGGATACAACTAGAATGCTCAGCAGCTTTCCCGCTGAACTGCGCAAACACGGGTTGCATGCGGATGTTCGCACCATCCTGCAGCTTTATACTTTGATGAGCCGCGGCCTGGTTCAGGACCTGGGAACGCTGTACTCCTTCGGCGAGCGGCTGGTGGTCAAAGATCCGCGCCAAAAAGGACCCTACACAGTCGCATTCTTCGCTCACTTTCTGGACGTCCATACAGCTCCCGGGCAGTCGCTCGATGACGCCGTCATCACTTCCGATGTTTTCCACCACTGGCGCCTCAAGCACGCTCCGGGCAGCAGACAGCCTACCCCGCAACTGATTGATGAGTTCCTCGATTTCGTTCTGAGCAGGCGCCCCGGCTTCACAGCGACCAGCGTTCCGTTGAACCCGGGCTATGAGGACCGGCCGGAGATCGACGTGCCTTTCGCCGAAATGGAAGACATCACACACGAGGCGGAGTTTGACTGGTCGGATATGGACCTGGCCGAGATCATCAGGAAGATGAAGGAGATCGCGGAAAAGCAGAAGGAGTCACACAGCGGCGGGCACAAATACATCGGGACGCACGGAACCACGCCTTATGGGCACAACGGCAGAGCGAAAGACGGTGTGCGCGTCGGCGGCAGGAGTGTCCACCTCAGCGCCAGGATGGTGCTGAACGATCCGCGATACTTTCCCGTGGACCTGAACGCACTCCTCAGCGACAACAACGTTGACGCCGCGCTCGCTGCGTTGAAAGGTGTCGCTGAACGGACTTCCCGATTGGAACTCGACCTGGAAGAGACGATTCGCTGGGGGGCCAAGAGGGGCGGTCTGTTCATACCTCATCTGAAGAACGAGGAGGATGATCGGTTCAACGTCATGCTGTTCATCGACAACGGCGGTTTCTCGATGGATCCGTATATACCGGTCGTCCGCACGTTATTCCAAAAGATGAAGACGCGGTTCGGCCACGACCTGCGGATCTTTTACTTCCACAACATAATTGACGGGACGGTGTACAAGGACCAGGCCAGAACCAAAGAACCCGTGATGACAGAAAGTCTTCTTCGCGAGGGCCAGCATCACAGCGTTTTCATTGTCGGTGATGCCAGTATGGCGCCTTACGAGCTGCACGCCGGACCAAAATCCGGCTTTGATTACGTGCGCGAAATGGCCGAGACGTTCCCTCGTTTCGCATGGCTGAACCCGGTGGCTGAAGGCGCATGGGGGCACACCGAGACTATCAATGACATCCGCACCATCGTAAAGATGTTTCCACTGACACCGCGGGGCATCGAACGCGCAGTTCGGTATTTGAACCAATCCTCCGCGCGCGCCATAGAAGAAAAATAAAGAACCCACGCACTACCCCTTCTCATTTCCACACGTTTTTCTCCGGTTGATCATCTAATCAGTAGTATCCAAACGCCTCATAGTGAACGGAACGGAACCGCCATATGACTGAATCAGCGCTGAGTCCGAGTGAACAAGTTGCGTCACTTTGGGAGCTCGGAGGACTTAGCTGGAGAGAACTCGGCAAGCGCGTCTGGTCAGAAATCGATAAAGATGATTTGCTGAACCGCGCGTACGAAGTGGCGTACAACTTTATGCTGTCGTTTTTCCCACTCCTTCTGTTCCTCGTCGCCGTATTCGGAATACTTGCTTCCCACGGAAGCACTCTCAGATACGATCTGTTCTATTACTTCCAACGGGCGCTGCCCGCCGATGCATACGGCGTAGTCACAAGAACCCTCGACGAAGTCACCCGTAACGCCGGCGCCGGCAAGCTGAGCTTCGGACTGCTCTTCACGTTATATGCGGGCTCCGGCGGCATCATGCAGTTGATATCAACGTTGAACTCAGCCTACGGGGTGCGGGAAAGGCGCTCCTGGCTCAAGGTGCATCTGCTCGCTATCGCCCTCACTGCTGGCATAGCTGTGTTTGTCTTCGGCGGTCTTCTGTTGCTGCTGGGAGGCGGGCATGTAGCCGAGTACCTGGGAGCGAAAATCGGGCTAAGTTCCGCAGCGGTGGCGATCTGGAAAGTGTTGCAATGGGTTCTGGCGTTCGGGTTTATTATCGTCGCCTTCGCGATCATCTATTACTATGCTCCGAACGTGAAGGAGCGGCATTGGTACTGGATAACTCCCGGGTCGGTAGTGGGTGTCTTGTTGTGGGTCGCCGCATCCGCCGCCTTCCGGTTGTATCTGCACTATTTCAACAGTTACAGCAAGACATATGGATCGTTAGGGGCGGTCATCATCCTCATGATCTGGTTCTACGTAACCGGCCTGGCATTCCTCATCGGCGGCGAGATTAATGCCGTCATTGAGCAAGCCGCCGCCGAGCGCGGTCATCCCGAGGCCAAAGCCGAAGGCCGGCAAGCCGCTTGAGACGCAGCAGCGTTTGGGTAGGAACGGGCCGGAAGGCCCGTCCCCACTCTGAACGGCTACCGGTTATAGGGCTGGAAACCGCCGCCGGGGCGCAGATCAATTTGATCCCGCGCAATCTCCCGCTCGTTCGCATCTCTCAGAATGAACACGTACAGGTGGCCCTGCTCGATCCATGGCGCGGCCTGAGTTCCTGTTTCACCTGACGCGAACAGTTTGGGCGCGTTATCGTCGATCTTGACATATACCCGCGCACCGCTAACTCCGGGCGCTCGCCAGCTCACATTATTACTGGCATCAATGCGAATCGTGTTACCGCCGCCACCAGCCCGCGCACCGTAATCAGCAGAACCGGAATATCCCATGTTGTCACGCCTGTGGAAGTGACGCCCTTCTCGCATGAACCCAGTATCTGCGACGCCGAGTTGCAGGGGCTCATCCAGACGGAAGGTTAACAGCGACTCTGCGGGTACTTTCACTTGCTGTCCGCGCGTAAGTACTTGCACACCAGCGCCTGCTGCTGCACCCGCGCCAGCACCTATGGCGGCGCCTTTACCGCCGCCGGCCATCGCTCCGATTACAGCTCCGAGCAATGCGCCACCGCCGACGTACTTGCCGGTTCTCTTATTGATGCCGATGCCTTCCTTCTGCCCCTTTGCAATTCCGCCTTCAGTGTAGATCGCGTACCGCTGGCCGTTGATGGTAACAGAGTCCAGATCGAGCGCTACTTCGTTGCTTGAAACCGGTTTCACTATCAGCTCGACATCGGATCCTCTGGGAATGGCGATGCGTCCGCTTCTGTCTCTGACGTCTTCATTCACAACGCCTGAGTAGACGCGACCGTCGGTCTCCCTGGTATCTATGTCCTCGTTCGTTCTTATCTGGACAGTGGTTCCGGCATCTATGGTTCGCGGGTAATTACCTCGTTGAGCTTTCGCCGCCTGCGGGGCTACCATTGCCCACACCACGCCAGTAAGCGCGATGGCCAGCGACAGCCGGACCGAGGAGCGCAACGGAGTTAAATTTCTCTTCATCATCGATTCACCTCCCTGGGCGCAGTCACCGCCCACTAATTGGATGCCACTGGCTCGCGATCGGGGCGCTTTGCCTCATGGTGACAACTACTTACGACAAAATTAGTCGGGTGGGGGGTGACATCAAAGGCTTAATGCCCGCTAATTTTCTTGCAAAGTGTTCCCACCGCTAGCAGTGCGCCATCGCCTGGCACTCTTGGCAGGAAGCAACTTCGACCGCCGCATACTGTTGAACTCACACTGCTGCCGTATAATCAATCGATTGGCAAATACGGCTTCTGGAGACCCATTGATAACGAAAGCTTTGGAAGGAATCACAGTCGTCTCACTGGAACACGCCATCGCAGCGCCTTTCTGCACCCGGCAACTGGCGGAACTGGGCGCCCGGGTCATCAAGATTGAGCGGCCTGGGGAGGGCGACTTCGCGCGTAGTTACGATGAGCGCGTACGCGGGCTGTCTTCCCATTTCGTGTGGTGCAACCGTTCCAAGGAAAGCCTCACGCTGGATATCAAACATCCGCAGGCACAGCCAATTCTGGCCAGTCTTCTACAAGAGACCGATGTGCTGGTTGAGAACCTTGCGCCCGGAGCCGCCGCGAGGCTCGGATTAGCTTACGAAACCTTGAGTGAGCGTTATCCGAAACTCATAGTTTGTGATATCTCAGTACGGCGCCGATGGTCCATACCGCGATAAAAAGGCCTATGACCTCTTAGTCCAGGCGGAATCGGGCTTCCTTTCGATCACAGGGACGCCTGAACAACCCGCCAAAGCCGGTTGCTCGATAGCCGACATATCCGCCGGTATGTATGCACTTACTAACATCCTCGCCGCCCTCATCGAGCGGGGAAAGACCGGCAGCGGCTGCCGCATAGACGTGTCCATGCTGGAAAGCATGGCGGAGTGGATGAGCTATCCTCTGTACTACACATTTGAGGGCGCGCCGCCGCCGCCGCGGGCGGGCGCCTCCCATGCCACCATTTATCCTTACGGTCCGATTGCAACCGGTGACGGTAAATCGGTGATGCTAGGCCTTCAGAATGAACGCGAGTGGGGCGGCTTTTGCTCCAAAGTCCTGCAGCAACCTGAGTTGGCCACAGACCCCCGTTTCTCCTCGAACTCCCGTCGGGGAGCTGCCCGGGCCGAATTGAGCGCCATCATCAACGAGGTCTTCTCGCGTTTGACGGCAGAGCAGGCATTGCAGCGCCTTGAAGACGCCCAGATCGCAAACGCCCGCATGAACGAAATGGCCGAAGTGTGGGCGCATCCGCAACTTGCAGCGCGCCAGCGATGGTCGCAAGTGCAAACGCCAGCCGGCGCCGTTCCCGCCTTAACCCCGCCGGGTATCTCACCCGGGGAAATGCAGCCCGGGCCGGTACCGGCTCTCGGCCAACATACCACCTTCATCCTCCGCGAACTGGGTTGCTCGGAACCGGAAGTAGCAGACCTGCGGACACATAACGTCGTGTAAACATTGCTTTGCTGCGTCTGCTCAGTATCCAACCTCAGGTATTCACCTTAGGGGTTGACGCTGATCGTTTTACCCTTACATTTCCCGGTACTCTATGAATCGGCTCGCCTCGGAGACGGCCTCGGGTATTTGGCGTGGTTTAATCCTAGCGACGGAAATGCAGCGACCGCGGCTCAACCATCCCCCGAACGGGACCCGGCACCGCTGCGGACAGTGGCGAATTGAATTTATGGTTTGGAGGATCGGTTCATGGCCAAGCAGAATGCCAGCACCCTACAGGTTCGTGAAACGGAAAACGGAAATGCTCTGAATTCCGGCGAACTCTTGAACGCGCTACAGGCAGTCCGCGACGGAGATTTTTCCGTGCGCCTGCCGGGTGACCGCACTGGCATCGAGGGCAAGATTGCCGATACCTTCAACCAGATCGTCGCCGCCAACGCCCGAATGGCGAGTGAACTGAAGCGCGTTGGATCTGCCGTTGGTAAGAAGGGCCAAACCAGCCAGCGCGTAAAGTTCGGCACCCTCAGCGGTGAATGGGGCGACATGGAATCGTCCATCAACGGAGTCATTGACGACCTGCTCTGGCCCACCACGGAAGTGACACGCGCCATCTCTGCGGTGGCGCAGGGCGACCTGCTCCGCACCGTTCCGCTTGAAGTAGACGGACGCCCACTGGAAGGCGAGTTCCTACGATCTGCGACTATCGTCAACACCATGATTCAGCAGTTGGTGGTGTTCACTTCAGAAGTGACGCGCGTGGCGCGCGAAGTCGGCACCGACGGCAAGCTCGGCGGCCAGGCTGAAGTGCGCGAGGTCAGCGGCGTCTGGAAAGACCTTACCCAGAACGTAAACCTGATGGCCAGCAATCTCACCGCGCAAGTCCGCAACATCGCGGATGTGACCATCGCGGTGGCCAGCGGCGACTTGTCCAAGAAAATCACGGTGGACGTTCGCGGCGAGATCTTGCAGCTCAAAGAGGCTATTAATACGATGGTGGACCAGTTGCGGTCGTTCGCCAGCGAGGTGACACGCGTGGCCCGCGAAGTGGGAACCGAAGGCCGTCTGGGCGGACAGGCCGTCGTGCCCGGTGTGGCCGGAACGTGGAAGGACCTCACCGACTCCGTCAACGCCATGTGCGGCAACTTGACCGCTCAAGTACGAAACATCGCCGATGTGACCACGGCTGTGGCGCGCGGCGATTTGTCCCGTAAAATCACGGTCGATGTAAAAGGCGAGATTCTGGAGCTGAAGAACACCATCAACACCATGGTGGACCAGCTCAACGCGTTCGCCGGTGAAGTCACTCGCGTGGCGCGTGAAGTCGGAACAGACGGAAAACTGGGCGGTCAAGCCCAGGTCCGCGAGGTTAGCGGGGTCTGGAAGGACCTAACCGAAAACGTAAACTTCATGGCCAGTAACCTCACCGCTCAGGTGCGCAACATCGCGGATGTAACCATCGCAGTTGCCAGCGGCGACTTGTCGAAGAAGATCACCGTGGATGTGCGTGGCGAAATCTTGCAGCTCAAAGAAGCCATCAACACCATGGTGGACCAGTTACGATCGTTCGCCAGCGAGGTGACACGCGTGGCCCGTGAGGTGGGTACCGAAGGCCGACTCGGTGGACAGGCAATCGTACCCGGCGCGGCCGGCACGTGGAAGGACCTCACCGATAGCGTCAACTCCATGGCCAATAACCTGACCGCTCAGGTACGCAACATCGCCGACGTGACCACGGCCGTGGCACGCGGCGACCTGTCGCGCAAAATCACCGTGGACGTGCGCGGCGAGATTCTGGAGCTGAAAAACACCATCAACACCATGGTGGACCAGTTGAACGCCTTCGCCTCCGAAGTGACGCGCGTGGCCCGCGAAGTCGGCACCGACGGCAAGCTGGGCGGACAGGCACAGGTTTCGGGTGTGGCGGGAACTTGGAAAGATTTGACCGATAACGTCAATTTCATGGCCAGCAACCTCACCGCTCAGGTGCGCAACATTGCTGAAGTCGCGACCGCTATTGCTAACGGCGACCTCTCCAGAAAAATCACGGTAAACGTCAGCGGCGAGATTTTGCAGTTGAAAGAAACCATCAACACCATGGTGGACCAGCTTAACGCTTTCGCCGGCGAAGTGACGCGCGTTGCGCGCGAGGTCGGTACTGAAGGACGCCTCGGCGGACAAGCCAACGTTCGAGGCGTGGCAGGAACGTGGAAGGACCTCACCGACAGCGTCAACTCGATGGCCGGCAACCTGACAGCGCAGGTCCGCAACATCGCCGAAGTCGCGACCGCTATCGCCAGCGGCGACTTATCACGCAAGATCACGGTGGACGTGAAAGGCGAAATCCTGCAGCTCAAAGAAACGCTGAACGGCATGGTGGACCAGCTCAATGCGTTCGCCGGAGAAGTGACGCGCGTCGCCCGCGAAGTGGGTACGGAAGGGCGTCTCGGCGGTCAGGCAAACGTGCCCGGAGTAGCCGGAACGTGGAAGGACTTGACCGACAGCGTGAACTCGATGGCCGGCAACCTCACCGCCCAGGTCCGCAACATCGCTGAAGTGACCACGGCCGTTGCCCGCGGCGAGCTATCGCGCAAAATCACGGTCGACGTCAAAGGCGAAATCCTGGAGCTGAAGAACACTATCAACACCTTGGTGGACCAGCTCAACGCGTTTGCTTCGGAGGTGACGCGCGTCGCCCGCGAGGTGGGAACCGAAGGCAAACTCGGCGGACAAGCCGTCGTGCCGGGCGTCGCAGGGACGTGGAAGGACCTCACCGACAGCGTCAACTTCATGGCCAGCAACCTCACGGCACAGGTGCGCAACATCGCCGAGGTGGCAACCGCAATTGCGAGCGGTGATCTGTCGAAGAAGATCACCGTGGACGTGCGCGGCGAAATTCTGCTGCTGAAAGAAACACTCAACACCATGGTGGAGCAGCTCCGGTCGTTTGCAGCCGAGGTAACGCGCGTCGCGCGCGAGGTGGGTACCGACGGCCGTCTGGGCGGCCAAGCCGTGGTACCTGGCGTGGCCGGCACGTGGAAGGACCTCACCGACAACGTCAACTTGCTCGCCGCAAATCTCACAACGCAGGTGCGCAACATCGCTGAGGTGACGACAGCCGTGGCGCGCGGCGACCTCTCCCGCAAAATCACGGTCGACGTCAAAGGCGAAATCCTGGAGCTGAAGAACACTATCAACACCATGGTGGACCAGCTCAACGCATTTGCCGCGGAAGTTACGCGCGTGGCGCGCGAGGTCGGCACCGACGGCAACCTCGGCGGTCAGGCGGAGGTGCCCGGCGTAGCGGGAACCTGGAAGGACCTCACCGACAACGTCAACGTGATGGCGGCAAACCTCACCGAGCAGGTACGCGGAATTGTGAAGGTGGTTACGGCCGTCGCGAATGGCGATCTCAAGCAGAAGCTGACGGTGAAAGCCAAGGGAGAAGTGGCGGCGCTTGCCGAGACTATCAACAACATGACGGACACGCTCGCGACCTTTGCCGAGCAGGTGACCAGCGTGGCACGCGAGGTGGGCGTAGAAGGGCGGCTGGGAGGCCAGGCAAACGTGCCTGGTGCAGCCGGTACGTGGAAGGACCTCACAGGAAACGTCAACCTGCTGGCTGCGAACCTCACGACGCAGGTCCGCGCTATCGCGGAAGTCGCCACCGCCGTAACCAAGGGCGACCTGACGCGGTCCATCAAAGTGGATGCCCGCGGCGAGGTGGCGGAGTTGAAAGACAACATCAACACCATGATCACCAACCTCCGCCTCACGACGGGGCGCAACAGCGAGCAGGACTGGCTCAAGACCAACCTAGCGCGCGTCACCGGCATGTTGCAAGGACAGCGCGACCTCGACACGGTAGGGCGCATGTTGCTTTCGGAGCTGACGCCGCTGGTTAGCGCGCAACACAGCGTGATGTACCAAACCGAATCCGACAGCGTCGAGCAGGCGCTCAAGCTGCTGGCGTACTACGCCGAAAGCGGAACGAGTGGCAGCCCGCAGGAACGCTTAAGTATCCGCGAAACCCTGGTCGGTCAATGTGCTTCGGAGAGACGGCGCATGCTGATCACGGACGTGCCGCCCACAGCCACTCCGATCCGCACAGGCCTGATCCAGGCGGTTCCCCGCAACATCGTTGTGTTGCCGGTGCTCTTTGAGGGCCAAGTAAAGGCCGTGATCGAGCTCGCGTCGTTCAACACGTTTACAGCGTCGCATCTGGCGTTCCTGGAGCAGCTCACGGCAAGTATCGGTATCGTGCTGAACAGTATTGAAGCCACCATGAAGACCGAAGACTTGCTGAAGCAGTCGCAGCAACTCGCCATTGAGTTGCAGACTCAGCAGAAAGAGTTGCAGGAGAAAAACGAGCAGCTTGCGCAGAAGGCGCAGCAGCTTGCCGAACAGAACGTGGAGGTCGAGCGCAAGAACCAGCAGATCGAGCAGGCCCGCCGCGCTTTGGAAGAAAAGGCCGACGAGCTGGCGCTCACCTCGAAATACAAATCCGAATTCCTTGCCAACATGTCACACGAGTTGCGGACTCCTTTGAACAGCATCTTGATCCTCGGACAGCAACTCGCTGACAACCCTGAGGGTAACCTGACTGCCAAGCAGGTGGAGTTCTCCCGCACGATTCACAGCGCGGGCACGGATTTGTTGAACCTGATCAGCGACATTCTCGACCTGTCCAAGATCGAATCGGGCACTGTGACGGTGGATGCCGAGGAAATCCCGTTCAACAAGCTTCTGGAGACCGTGGATCGTGCGTTCCGGCATGAAGCAGAGAATCGGAATCTCTCCTTCGATATATCCCTGGACACCCAATTTCATCAGATGGGCATCACGACCGACTCCAAGCGTCTCATGCAGGTATTGAAAAACCTGCTTTCGAATGCATTTAAATTCACGGAGCACGGCGGCGTAAGGCTCGATGTAACGGCTGCTCCAAGTGGATGGAACGCCGGGCACCCCATCCTGCAAAATGCCGAACAGGTCATCGCCTTTAACGTCTCCGATACGGGTATCGGCATTCCGATCGAGAAACAAAAGATCATCTTCGAGGCGTTCCAACAGGCAGACGCCAGCACCAGCCGCAAATATGGTGGAACCGGACTCGGTTTGGCGATAAGCCGCGAGCTGGCCATTCTGCTGGGAGGTGAAATCCAACTGCGCAGCGTACCCGGATCCGGTAGTACCTTCACACTGTACCTGCCGCTGAACTACGTCGGCCCGTCGGTTTCGATCAAGAGCTCCTCGACACGGCAGGAATCCGGGGTCGGCACTCTGCGGCTTCCGGCGGTCCGTGTTCCGGAACGCCAGGCGGAACAGATTCCCGACGACCGCGCCAATCTCAAGCCCGGAGACGCGACGCTATTGATCGTAGAAGACGAGCCGCATTATCGCCGAATCCTTGTGGATTTGGCTCGCAACAACGGCTTTAAGGTGTTGGTGGCTATGCGCGGCGCGGACGCATTGTCGCTGGCCCGGCAATACCATCCAACCGCTATTTCGCTGGACGTGTTCTTGCCCGACATGCTGGGTTGGACCGTGCTCAGCCATTTGAAACAGGATCCCGCGACGCGGCACATTCCCGTTCAGATTGTCACGTTGGATGAGGACCGCCAGCATGGGTTGGCTCGCGGAGCGTTCAGCTTCATCACTAAACCGACTACGCCCGAGGGTCTGGAAACGGCCCTCACGCGCATCAAAGAATATGCGGTGCCGCGGCGCAGGAGGCTGCTCATCGTGGAAGATGATGCCGCCGAGCAGCTCAGCATCCGCGCGCTGCTCGAACATGACGACGTGGAGATCGAGATCGCCGATTCTGGCGAGTCGGCGTTGCAGGTGCTTCGCGATAAGAATTTCGATTGCGTGGTGCTCGACCTGCGTCTGCCGGACATCTCCGGGTTCGAGGTCCTGGAGCGGCTCGGTAATGATGAAGAGCGGCGCGACATACCAATCGTGGTGTTTACGGGCAAGGAACTGTCGCCCGAAGAGGATGCCCGTTTGCATGCCATGGCGCGCAGCATCGTAGTGAAAGGCGTGGAATCTCCGGAACGGTTGCTTGACGAGACTGCGTTGTTCCTACACCGGGTGATGGCTGATTTGCCAATTGAAAAGCAGCAGATGATCGAGCGCCTGCACCGCTCCGACGAGGACCTGGTTGGAAAGCCGGTGCTGGTCGTAGACGATGATGTGCGCAATATCTTCGCTCTGAGCAGTGTGCTGGAGCGCCGTGGCATGCGCGTCATGTCGGCGAGCACCGGACACGAAGCCGTCGCTCTGCTCGAAAGCACGCCCGACATCTCGATCGTTCTTATGGATATCATGATGCCGGAGATGGATGGATACCAGACCATGCGCGTGATCAGACAGAGTCCCAAGTATAGGCGGCTCCCTATCATTGCGCTGACTGCTAAGGCAATGAAGGGCGACCGTGAAAAGTGTCTGGAGGCCGGCGCCTCCGAGTATCTCGCAAAGCCCGTAAACACAGAACAGTTACTCTCAGCATTGAGAATGTGGCTGCATCGGTAGTCCTGGAGGCCGCATGAGCTTGCACGAACCGCTGAATATTCTTATGGTGGACGATCAGCCCGCCAAGCTGCTCAGTTATGAAACGATTCTCAAGGATCTCAATGTGAACCTGATTCGCGCCAATTCGGGCGATGAGGCGCTCGAAACCCTGCTGCGGCACGAGATAGCCGTGATCCTGGTGGACGTGTGCATGCCGGGGCTAGACGGGTTTGAGCTTGCCTCCATGATCCGGCGGCACCCGCGTTTCCAGCGTACGGCGATCATTCTGGTTTCCGGTGTGTTTGTGGAGGATGTTGACCGGCTGAAGGGCTATGATTCCGGCGCTGTGGACTACGTCTCCGTTCCGATCATCCCCGAGATATTGCGGGCCAAGGTATCAGTGTTCCTGGACCTCTACCGCAAAACCACCGAACTGGAACGGCTGAATCGCGAACTCGAACGCCGCGTCGCCGAACGAACTGCGGAAATAGAATCGGCAGCCGACAAGCTCCGGCAGAACGAGGAGCGGCTGCGGCTGGTTCTCACCGGCAGGGGTATTCAAGCCTGGACTTGGGACATCTCCAAAAACGAGATCACGTGGATCACTCCTTCCGGCGATTCCGTCTGCGGGTTTCGTTGCTTTACGGAGTTCCTCTCCGCTGTGCATCCGGACGATCGAGCCATGGTGCAAGAGGCTTTCGATACAGCGGTCATGGGGATCGGAGACTACAACGTGGAATATCGCATGATCGACGGCAACGGAGAACAATGGTGGCAGGGCCGTGGCACTATCATCCGGGATGAAGCCGGCCGCCCTTTATCCATTGCCGGCATCAACACGAACATAACCAACCGGAAGCGAGCTGAACAAGAAAGAGCTATTCTACTGAAAAATGCCGAGGAGGCGCGTCGCGAGGCTGAAAAAGCCAATCAACTGAAAGACCAGTTCCTGGCGACACTGTCGCACGAATTACGTTCACCGTTGAGCGCTATCACCGGATGGGCGCACATGTTGCGCTCCGGAATGCTGGATGAGGCGAAGCAGGCCAAGGCGCTGGATATCATCCATCGCAACGCGATGGTGCAGACCCAGCTCATCTCTGACATTCTCGACGTCTCTCGTATCTCGAGCGGCAAGCTGCACCTGGAATTGAAGCCGGTTGACTTTCCCGCCTTGGTGAAGGCAGCGCTCGATGACGTTCGGCCTTCGGCGGAGGCCAAAAACATCCAGATTGATGCTGTGGTGCCGAACGATATTGAATGCACCTACGGCGATCCGGCACGGTTGCAGCAGGTGATCTGGAACTTGCTCTCCAACGCGGTGAAGTTTGCGCCCGATAACGGACATGTGCAGGTCTCGCTGCAAAAGATTGGGTCTAAGCTGGAGCTAACCGTGCAGGACGATGGTTCCGGTATTCTCCCGGAGTTTTTGCCTCATGTCTTCGAACCCTTCCGTCAGGCTGATTCATCCAGCACACGAGCACATCAGGGTCTCGGGCTGGGATTAGCCATCGTACAGCACCTCTTACAGATGCATGGCGGTTCGATCGAGGCTATGAACCGCACGGATCGCTCGGGAGCGTTATTCAAGGCCACGATACCCATGTACATGCCTGAGCAACTTATAGGAAATGGGAGCGACGAACAAAACGATCTGCCCGTTATTACCGGCTCCCCCGCGGAATTCAAGGGCACGCGCATCCTCATCGTTGATGATCACGCCGACGTTCGTGAAATCGTCTCAATTCTACTGGAGCGGAGCGGCGCGGAAGTAACATTGGCCGCCTCGGCAAGTGAAGCGCTCAAGTTGATCAAACGGCACTCGCCCGATATCGTAATAGCGGATATAGAAATGCCAGGAGAGGACGGCTATAGCCTGATTCGGAAGATCAGGTCATTGGCACCGTCGAAAGGTGGCCAAACACTCGCCATTGCGCTAAGCGCATACGCCAGCTCACAGGATCGCACGCGAGCGCTGGAAGCTGGCTTTCAACTGCATCTCGCGAAACCTATTCAGCCGCAGGAATTGATCACTAGTGTGGTTTCGCTGTTGCACCGCCACCGACCCATACTGTTGAGCAGCACGCGATAACGCGGGAAAACTCGCATCACAGCGGAATCATTCCAGGAAACGTATTGTTGGCGTTTTCGCCGGAGTAGCCACGGCACGAATGACGTGCCTTTCGGAAACAACCACGGCATAAAACAGCGGCATGCAGTGGCTACCGCGGCAAAGGAGTCAATTACGGACAGGTAGCTGAAATCATTTTGACGGCATTCACCTTCATGGTGTGACTCTGATCAGTGCCGGGTATGGCTGTCCCGGTGATTTCAACTTTGTGGCCGACGTGCGGGTCGAGTTTCGCCGTAGTCTCTGCGATTACGACCTCCTTAGGTCCCTTCTCCAGATCCGTGAGTTTGAACGTACCGGGATCGGCGCCCTTCTGCAAGCATCCCGTCATGCTGTGCTCTTTGGGCGGGTCCTCAGCTTGGGCGCGCACGCCAAACGAAAGCATGCACGCAAGAGCGAACGCCACTAATAGCAGACGTTTCATGTGACCCCTCCTTAGCTGATTTTGGTATTCAGCATACCTTAACGCATGCTACGACACTGTGACGTTGTTTATCAAGGCGATTGGGCTGCTCCGAGCCAGTGAATCGAAGGCGTATTCGCTGTAAAACGCTCAAAAGGTGTATACTTACTAATGGGTAGGCGGATCCATAAGAACGGCCACATGACTGTTCCTTCCCTAGGCGCAGTCCCGCTACCATTCGCCCGTCATCGTGGTAAACTCTCGAAGAAAAGGTCGCACTTTTCGGAGCTTTTAAGACATGGAAGGGAACTGCAATAGTGAAGACTCATCTCGCTCTCACGGTGCTCGTGTGTTTACTCTCCTCCGCTGCTGCGTTCGGCGGTGGTATTCAAGGACGCATCGTCGACGCTCAAGGCGCGGCTGTTGCCAGAGCCAAAGTCACCGTCACAAATAGGGCTGACGGAAAGCAATGGGAAGTCACGACACAGAATGACGGAACTTATCGCGTCGGCGACCTAGGAGCGGGCACATACACAGTTGCGGTGAGAGTGACTGCGAGCGGCGCACCCTTGCAGCAGCAGGTCTATTTACGGGACGACTCTGGTTCGATTCGCGCCGATTTCCAGGCCGCGGCCGCAGTCACTTCCAGCGCAAACGTCGCGGAAGAACAGAACCCGAATATTTTCGTGTACCAGATAGACACCAACTCGTTGCGAAACCGCCTGCAGATCGTGCGTGGCGCCGATACACAGTATATCCCGGCACACCTGGCCGAACAGAACTACTACGGCGCCGAATACGGCGCTCCCATGCAGCAGTTTGAACTCATCCGCCCGCGCACGCTATTGAATTCATGGCGCGGCTCGGCAAACGGGTTTCTACAGAACAGCGTCCTAAATGCACGCAACTTTTTCAATGTGGGGCCGCTGCTGCCCTCGCGTTCCAGCGGTTATGGATTAGCTGCAGGCGGGCCGGTGATTTCACGGAAAGTTTCGCTGCTCCTGCAATTCAATCAGAACTTCACTTCCGGGATGGTCAATGGGAACATACAGGCTCCGCTCGCCGACGAGCGCACTCCACGCGCTACCGATCCACGCGTTCGCGCCGTAATCGCCGATCTGTTGCAGGCCTACCCGGCTGACTCGCCGAACCTGCCTGATGTGAGTATAAGGCAGCTCAATTCCAATGCGCCCCGGGACATCAAGACATCCGATGGTTTGGCTCGACTGGACTACAAACCTCTTGCGGGCAGCTCACTGGCTATGCGGTACAACGTGAGCGACTACAATGAGGATCCGTTCCAGATTGTGGCGGGGCAGAATCCGCAAACCAACGTTCGCAACCAAGGTATGCATCTCGGGTGGACACAGTCATTCTCGGCCAATACCGTGGGGCGGTTCGGGTTCCATTTCGATCGCTCTACCGCGCTCCTGGAACCTACTCGCCGTTTCTCACAACTCTTATCCTCGCTGGGTATCTCCACCGTTCCCGACATTGATGTCTCGGACGAGGTCTCCGGCATCGGGGCGGGCCCGCAGTTTCCACGCCGCAGAATCCAGAATCGTTTCCAACCATATGCAGACATTTCCCGCGTTATCGGCCGGCACTCTTTCAAAACTGGATGGAGCAGCGCGCGCGTTCAGTTAAACGACCTGCAGAGCGACGCCAGCCGGGGAATCATACGCTTTTCCGCTGAGAACGGCCGCACGGCGGTGGAAAACTTTCTGTTCGGACTGCCCAGCACCTTCACACAGGCTGTCGGCGACCTCTATCGCGGCTTCCGAAATTGGGAGCACTCCTGGTTCATTGAAGACCAGATACGAATCTCTAAAACGCTGAATTTCAGGCTGGGAGTGCGTTACGAACTTATGACCGCGCCACAGGAAATCAACGGGCTCACAGACGTCGGCTTTCACACCGATAAGAACAACTTTGCGCCGCGTGCCGGTTTTGCGTGGAACCCCCGGGGAGGCCGAACCGTTCTGCGCGCCAGTTACGGCATATCGTACGGCACTATTTTCCCGGGCACTTATCAGACGACTCGCTTCAATCCTCCGCAGATTCGAGCGCTTCGAGTAGACGCTCCGGATTTCCTGAACCCGCTGGGCGGCAGCGCAAGAACGCTCGTGCCGCAGCGGTATCTTTTGAGCCCAGACCTCATCATTCCCTACTCCCACCAATACACTTTTGGTATCGAGCGTCCACTGCCATGGAACAGCTCTTTGCGAATCGCGTACATTGGAAACCGGTCTTTCCATCTTCTGTTGCAGGGCTACTATAACCGCCCCCGGGAAGTGCCTGGCGTCGTTGCAACTACCGGTAACATCCAGCTCCGCCGCCCCGACCAGCGGTATTCGGCCGTCAAGATCGTGGAAAGCAATGGCATCGCGTACTACGACGCCATGCAGGTTCGCTTCGACAAGAGATTGGCGCGTGGGCTCTCGTTCCGAGGCACGTACACGTTCAGCAAGAACATTGATACGGGAGAAGACTTCACCAACACTGCCATTGATGCGCAAGGCGAACGCGGCGGAGGAACATCAGAGACGGAGGACCGCTTCAAAGATACGAAAGGGTGGAGCCTCTTCGACACTCCGCACGCGCTTGCGCTGAGTTATACGTATGAGCTGCCCTTCCGACCAACCGGCGGAGGATGGATCTCTACGTTTGTGAAAGGATGGCAGGTCTCCGGAGTCACAACCTTCCAGTCCGGCACGCCATTTCACTTGCATACCGGGTCGGACGGTCCAGGATACGGTAATATTGACGGCGACACCACGGACCGCCCGAATATCACGAATCCATCCCTGTTGGGCAAGAGCTTCGACAATCCGGACACCGCTCCCAAGTTGCTCGGTTCCGGCACCTGCAAGCCTCCGGATCCGCTTGGCACTCCCAACCGGATTGAGTATTTCCGCTGCGCCAACTTCGACAACCACATTCCGGTCGGTGGTCGCGGAAATATGGGATTCAACGTGTTTCGAAAGGACGGTACCAACAACTGGAATTTTGCGCTCGGGAAGAGCTTCAATCTGCCTGGCGGGGGCAGGGAGCGAACCGTGCTGTTTCGCGCGGAAGTTCTCAATCTATTGAATCACGCACAATTCCAAAAGCCTGGCAACTCTCTTTCTAACCCGAACTTCGGCAAGATTATTAATACCGTAAATAAAGGCAGGCAAATACAGTTCTCGTTGCGGCTTAATTTCTAAACCGTGGGTAGCCACGACATGTATTTTTCGTCATGGCCTTTTGATGACCCCCGTTGAGCAGCAATTCGGGACAGCGTAGGCACCGCCACGGCTCCGTTTCGCTCCAGGGACAGCATCGAACTTTTCTCGTTGAATGGATGATAGCAGCGCGCAAGCCTTGCATCGCTGCGCAGAAGCGAGTATACAGCCAAGCCATATTCCTCACGAGGATTCGGGATGTGAGTGCCGACGAATGGCGGCAGGTGTTAGGAGCAAATATCATGCGGCAATGACTAGGGGAGGAGAGTGCAGGTAGGTGGCCGCGGCTCGCATGGAATCGATCTGCCGGTAAACACGACTTACTTGCTCGGCGGTCAATTCAATGGCTTGGGCTACCTCTTCGGGCGCGACACCGTGATCTCTCCCGTAGAGGCATAGGTCCATTTTGAGCAGGGGCAATGAGAAGTAGAACTCTTCCTGCGACTGCTCCATCGAGTAAGTATCCGTCGTGGGCGGCCGTAGCTGGATCTCTTCAGGAATGCGGAGAAAGGAAGCGAGTTGGTAGACCTGAGTTTTATAGAGGTGCGCAATCGGCTTCAGGTCCGCCGCGCCGTCTCCGTTTTTGACGAAAAACCCGAGGTCGTATTCCAGCCGGTTTGGCGTTCCCGCGCAGGCGAAATTAAGCCTGTCAGCGTGGTAATACTCGACCATCTTGCGCACGCGCTGTTTGCAGTTCGTTGCCGCCACGATCTGCCGGTAAGCGTCGGCGGTGAGGCGTGCCCTGGTTTCCGTCCCTTCCGGGGACTTGACTACAACGGAAAAGATGGCGTACTGGGTTCGTTCCTGGACGCCTGGGAGAACAATTTTGCACGAGTACTGGCGTGTATATTCCGGAACTACCAAACGTATGGCCTCATCACGGCGCCCGTAGCATCCAATCGCTTCCAGCGTGGACGTTATGTCCTCAAAGACGGTTTGGATTCCAAGAAAATCCGCGACCACGCGGCCGAGCCGCGCGCTCTCGGGGGAAGAGTCAGCCTCCGGCATAAATATACCTAGCACGCGCTCTGGCCCCAGGGCCCGGACGCACAGCGCGGCAACTACACTGCTGTCGATTCCTCCGGAGATACCCAGTACGACGCCTTTACGCCGGAGTTGACGCAATTGTTCTTGAATGGCCGATGAAATCCGGTCTGCTTCTGCGGCGGCGTCAAGCTGGAGCACGTCGGGCGAAAATGCGGTAATCATGACGCCTCCGGCAATGTGCATAATTCGCGCTTGGCGATCTTGCCAGTCGAGGTTTTCGGCATTTGATCGCGGAACTCGACAGACCCAGGCAACATAAAATCTTCGAGGTGCTGCGAGCAGTGACGCAGTACATCCTCTTCCGCCAGCCTGACACCCTGCTGGGGTACGATGAACGCTTTGATGGCGCTTCCGAGGATTTGATCGGGAATTCCTACCACCGCCGCCTCAGCTACGCCGGGCAGGGAATACAGCACGTCTTCTATCTCTCGGGGGCTGACCTTCTGACCGCGGCTCTTGATGATGTCGTCCCTCCGCCCAACCCAATAGAGATATCCCTCCTCATCGCTACGGAAGAGATCACCGGAATACAGAACTCTCTCCCAAGGAAAGAGGCCCGGCTTCAGGACCTTGTCCGTCTCTTCAGGCATGTTCCAGTAACCCTTCATCACGTTGGAGCCGCGAATGACCAGCTCTCCAACCACGCCCGGACCGACGCGATCGCCGTGCTCGTCCACAATGTAAACTTCCTCATTCGGCATACCCTTGCCAACAGAAGTGGGACGAATGTCGATCTGGTCAGGCGGCAGGTAAGACACTCGCTTGCATTCGGTGAGCCCGTACATGGAATAGATTTTCGCCCGCGGAAATAATTTACGCAGTTTCAAAATGTGATCGAGCGGAAGCGCGGCTCCGGTATTTGTAATGTACCTGACGCTCGAAAGGTCCCATTTGGCTAGTTCCATTTGCAGAAGCATCGCCGAAATGGTCGGTACGATCGGCAGTCCAGTCACTTTCTCGCGAGCAATCCGATCCAGCACCGCAGCCGGATATGTGAACGTTCGCTCCAGAATCACCGTGGCCCCCAGCTTCAATGCCATCAGCACCTGGTACAGTCCATAATCGAACGAAAGAGGCAGAACATTCAAAATGATGTCATCTGCCGTGTTCTCGAGATACGTTGTGATGGATGTGGCCGCTGAAACCATGTTCAAATGCGTAAGCATCACGCCTTTGGGCCCTCCAGTCGATCCCGAAGTGTAAACCAGAGCCGCCAAATCCATGTCAATGCCGCCGCTCGCCGGCGGAGCGGACAACGTGTCGTCTCGAAGAACTTCGCTGAGGTAAGACACTCGCCCTTCGCGTTGCGGCATGGAATTACCAGCGGCAATGTCGAGGAACACGCAGGCAAGCGAATCGCGCCACGGGTAGCTCTTGATGCCGCCGAAGATGGAGTCGTGGGTGATCAAGGCGCGAGCCCCCGAGTTTTGCAGGATGTATGCCAGCTTGTCTGGCTTGGTGGTGGGATTAACCGGGACAAAAACTGCTCCCGCCTTGAGCGTGCCAAAAATCGAGACGACCGCCTCGGCTGAATTTTGAAGGCAAATAACGACTCGGTCCCAGCGGGAAATCCCCTCTCCAGTCAGCGCATTCGCCAGACGGTTCGCCTGCTGATTAATCTCGGCGTATGTGAGCCTGCGGCCGCCTGCAACCAAAGCTGTTTTATCTGGATAGTGGCGAGAGCTGGTTTCGAGAAACTCCTGTAGCTGCAAATTTCTCCTCCGTTACTTTCCAGGAGATCTTTCTGTTCACATACGCCACGATCTGAGCGATGGAGTCGAGATTTTCCGGGATCAGCTCATGGTCTTCAACCTTGATCCGATACTTCTCTTCGAGAAACGCCACCAGTTCCAGGACGCCGGTTGAATCGATCAGCCCCTTCTCCAGAAACGAGTCCTCGTCACGAAATTGGTTATCGTCGACGCCGAACAGAAAGTTGTTGATGATGAATTGTCGCAATTCCTGCCTCAATGCGCCACCCCCAATCGGTCCACAAATTGATCTGCTATGAGTTGAGTTGACACGATACCAGTGAGTGCCATGTTGTCTTTGATGCCGATGGCCCTGCCTTCACGGAATTTGTTTACGAGCGCACAAACCGCGGCGGAATCGAAAAGGCCAGTTCTGCGGATGTGCTCCGGGGACAGTGCTGCCTCGACGTAATCGAGGCCGCGGGCGCCGCGAAAGAAACTTTTTCCCTCAGGAGCGCGGTACGGCTGCTTAGGACGCTCGGTTACGCAATCCGGAACGAGCCGTTTAGCGCAGCGCTTCAGGATGTATTTTTCGTTCAGCGCTTTCATCTTCAGCCGTGGCGGAATCGAAGCTGCCAGTTGTACCACACGATGATCCAAGAACGGGAATCGCCCTTCAATGGAATGCGCCATCGCCATCCGGTCTCCTTGCGAAGAGAGAATGTAGCCCGGCAACAGGAACATTGTTTCCAGGTACTGTGCCTGGCAGAAAGTATGCCACTGCGAATAGGACTGCGGTAAACATGCTTGCAGCTCCGCGTACGCGTTCTGCGACCGGAGTTCTCGTTTAACGTCAGCGGAGAAGAAATGTTTCAGCTTGGCGGTCAGCTCCCATCTGGGCAGATGCGAGAAGAACGGGCTGGAAAGATCCTCCTGCCGCACCCGAAAGAATGCCTTCAAATATTCCGGAGATTGTATTTGCAGATTGGGCAGATACGGATAGAGCTTCTTTAACAGCAGCGGCCGCCTCCTGGAGTCTAGCCGTGCGCCCCAGAAGCGCCGGATTTTCGCTTCCTTGAAGATGTCATAGCCGCCCAGCATTTCGTCGGCTCCTTCTCCTGTCAGCACTACCTTGAACCCGTTTTCCCGTACCAGGCGCGACAGCATAAACAGCGGGGAGGGAGCCGTGCGAAGGATGGGCTTCTCAGTCTGCCAAACTACCTGGGGAAAGATATCCCCGATGTCGTCGTACGTGCAGCGCACTTCCTGCCGTTCAACCCTCAGGAATGCGCTTACTTGTCTTTGGAATGCGCTTTCGTCGAACTCGGGGTCATCGAATATAACGGAGAAAGTCCTTAGTGGAATGTCTGTAAATTGCCTGACTAGCGCCGTGATGATGCTCGAATCGAGTCCGCCGCTGAGGTAAGCCCCCACGGGCACGTCCGCGCGAAGCCTGATGCGTGTAGCATCCGTCAGCAGTTCCAAGAGCGAATCGGCAAGCCGCTGCTCGCCGGCCGAATCGTAGTCCAGGTCCTGAGCGGGTGCATACTCCAACTGCCAATGACGCTTGGTTTTGATTTTGCCATCCTGAACCGTCAGCGAGTGTCCTGGAGCAAGCTCAGAAATGTTCTTAAAGATCGTGCGGGGAGGTACGGTAAACCAGAACGTAAAGATCTGGTCCAGACCCGCGAGGTCGAATTCGCGCTGTACTCCCGGGAACGCCAGTAGAGCCTTGACCTCGGAAGCGAACACGAAAGTATGATCGGCTGTGGTAAAGAACAGGGGCCTGACGCCCAAGCGATCCCGCGAGAGAAATAATTTTCGTCGAACCCGGTCCCATATCGCGAAGGACCATTGCCCGTTAAAGTCGTTGACACAATCCTCGCCTTTTTCCTGGTACAGATGCAGGATTACCTCTGTGTCTGATCGAGTTCTGAATTGATGTCCCTTCCGGACCAGTTGTTCTCGCAGCTCGATGTAGTTGAATATTTCCCCGTTAAATGTGACCGACAGCGTGCCATCCGCGCTTTGCATGGGCTGGCGTCCGCCGGAAATATCAATGATGCTCAGGCGGGCATGAGCTAACCCGACGTTGCCGTCCAGATACACCCCGCAGTCATCCGGACCGCGGTGTTTCAGCGTGCTGATGACTCGCGACAGAAGGGCACGATCAGCCGCAGCGCCATCAAAGTGCATTGCGCCAGCTATTCCGCACATGCAGAAACGCTCCCGTGAACTACAACTCACATGGATCGGGCTACGTGTCCATCAATCCCGAAAATCGCAAAACCGCATCCACCACTCGCCTTCCAGTCTACTCAGAAAGGCGTCGCCGCGGTCAATCGCGTTCAGGATTTGTTTGTTTCTGGAATGGACCAACACTCCGCAGGACCAATGAAAGAAGCAATGGCTTCTAGCCAACTCCAGGGCAAATTTCGGCTCCAATTGACCCGACACGGCGATGGCGCCTTCACGCCAAGCGTCCTCGTACAGATGCGTCAAAACCTTGGGTATGGAGGAAGCAGTGCCTCCAAATTGCAGCACCTGGCCGATACCGCGCGGTTTCACGTAATACAGATACCAACCGCGGATTTCTCCATTGTCGTCGCGAATCACTGCTTTTCGGAGCTGCCCATGCTTTGTCTGTTCGGCAGCTTTCTCCAGCAACCACGTCAACGACTCCAAGTTGTAGTCGGGCCGCAACGCCGGGCTCCCCGCAAAACGGCGCAAGGAGCAGAGAATGACTTCGTTTGTGGGGGACTCCGTATCACACGCCACGGGCGGCAGCCAGTAGGGTCCTCGTTTCCACCTTTTAGCCGTGCGATCGATAGCCCAACATAACGGCCGGGCCAAGGGGTCAAGTGCTGGCAGGAAGTTTCGCTCGTTGCATTTGGCCAACACGTATTCGCTTGGCCGCAGTACCCGGATCCATACCGGCGCGTAGAGCATCGCAAGTTGGCCTCCTGCAGCTTGCCAGACGCGTTGCGCTAACTCGTTGGCTCCGTCAGCAAATGTCAGGTCTTGAGGGCCTGAAAACAGTCGCCGAAGCATTTGAGCAGAAGCAAAGGCGGACTGTTTACTTTTGTCCACCATAAATTGTGAAGCGACAGCCACACGAATCGGGTCATCCCTGAAGAACATGGGGCGAGGAAGTACGCCAACAAATCCAGAGATATCACCGCTGCTGTCTTCATGAACCAGCGATGGCAAATCTGCTGAGTACCATGGATTCAGGAAAAAGGTCTCCTCGAACAGCCCGCTCAGTGGTGCGAGTCCCGCGGAGCACTTCTGAAAAGCTTTCACCCACAGGGATTGCACGGCAGGGATGTCAGTTCTTGAGAATTCGCGGATCTTTCCCGTTCCGCTTTTTTTGACTTCGACCAACATCGGTCCGGTTTTTCCCTCGGTGCGTGGTAGTACCTAGACGTTGCCCCTGCACTCTAGTGCAATTGTTCGACCGATTGGGAGAGGCGACAAGTCTCGCGATTCGAGACGCTTACAAAGAGTATCCGGCAGCAAATGGAAGTTGTGTACAGTTTATAGGAATACTCATACACCGTTGCGACAGTAAAACAGAGGGGACCCGAAGGACTGTTCCAAAACATGTTCTGAGCTGTTTCGCAGGTTGCGTCGTGCTCTCCGTGCTAGAGGCCGGATCGCGCTATCGCCGAGATGGCTCCCAACGATCAGCGCACAGGCCGCCATTTCCCATTTCTTCGTGCTAAACATGCTGCTTAATACTGCTGTGGGTGAAACCTACACCTTTGCGGAGTAAGAGGCTTGGCTGCAGCCAGCAGGCTTTCTCGCGTGAGGGCGTTCGACATCGGATCGCATTCTCGCCGCGCATCTTGGCTATCAAAACCAAGAGGACACAGGGGGCGGGAAGATCGCCCATCCCTGTGACCTCCTGTGGTGAAAGTCCGAGCAGGGGCAGCCCCGCTCTCGCGTTTAGCCTCCCTAGAAATCGGTTCCGGTTCTCGGTAACGGCCGATCCGTTTTCGAATAATCGGCGCTGGCTTCGCCTGTGGAGGCGATGTCTTCCGCTCCGGTGTTCTCCAAGACGTTCTTTGCTTTCTTGGTCCAATCGGAGTTGTCGCAATGCACCGACAGGAGAATCCCGCCCTTTTTAATTCGTCCTTCGTATCGCTTGGCCTCGTATTCGGGAATACCGAAGCCGATCAGGGCGCCGGTGAATGTCCCGATTGCGCCTCCGGCGCCTGCGCCTGCCAAAGCCCCCACAATGGGGCCTGCGGCGATGAACGGTCCAAGTCCGGGAATGGCGAGCGCGCCGATACCGGCGAGCCATCCCAGTGTGCCGCCCACTACACCACCGGATACCGCTCCTGCCGTCGCCCCCTCCGGTGCCTTGGTCGCCTTCACTGAGGCGAAGTCCTTGGTCCCGAGGTTTTCAGGAAGCAGCACCGATACATCGGTGTTCCGGAACCCTGCTGCTTCCAATGCGGAAATGGCGCGTTCCACTCCTTCACGAGTGTTATAGATCCCGAATACGGCCGTGTTCTTGCCTGCCATCTGCAGCCTCCTTTGTAGATCCGGTTATGTTGGTTGTGATTGGTTGGGAAAACTTGCTATGCCGCCAAGTCACTGATTCTTCGAATCACCCTCGGGTTCCACGGTAATCTCATTAGTGATCTTGCCCGCGCCGGCTACTTTCCCTGCTTTGGCCTCCACGGCTTTCCTTTCTTGTTCGGAGCGCACAGGACCTTTCAGCGTGACGGCACCATTCTGTACGATCACTTTCACGTTGTGTGCATACGTGGAGAGCGATTTGTCATCTACGATCGCTTTCCTGATTTCTGCAGCCAGATCGCGATCGCCACGATTCTCCTTTTGCTGATCGGCGGTAGGCTGCGATTTGTCGCGATCGCGTATGTTCATCTCTGTGTTGTCTTGCCGCGGCATATCCTGCTGGGCTGCGAAGCCTGCGTTGCCGCCCAAGAATATCGGGGTGGCCAGCAAAAGCGCCATGGACTGTCGTCGATTGTTTCATATCTGTCAAACCTCCTGAGAACGCGCGTTTCGCACTGTCCTGCGGGTAAACTCGCCCAAGACAACACACTGTTCTTCCTTCACAGAAAATTAGATGTTCTGGCGCGGCAAGTTAGCATCGAGTAATAGTTACCGATTGGGATTAGCTCAGTTAGGTGCGGACAAATTGGTGTGATTTGGTCGTTTTGCCGGTTGGACAGAAGTCGCGCGCGCGATGTAGACTTTCCTGGAAGCACTATGGGCATTTCACAAGAACACCTTGCGGCTCTCCCATTGTGGTACGTCGCGTTTCTGCTTTCCTTAACCTTCCACGAGGCGTCGCACGCACTGGTGGCCATGTGGGGCGGAGACCAGACGGCTTATCACTCCGGCCAGGTTACGCTGAATCCGCTGCCGCACATGCGCCGGGAACTATTTGGCACCGTGCTAGTCCCTCTGATTAGCTTCTTCATTGGCGGCTACATGATTGGTTGGGGCAGTGCGCCGTACGATCCGCTGTGGGAGCAGCGGCATCCCCGCCGCGCCGCTGTGATGGCCTGCGCCGGCCCCGCCGCGAATTTTCTTCTTGCTTTCGTCGCTATTCTCGCAAAGCGGGTCTTCGGCAGAACCGGCATGGGCAGATCGGGCATGGTAGCGCTGGACGGATTCGCCGGGGCGGGCTCGGTAGAAGCGCTCTTCTTCTTTTTGAACATCCTGTTTATGTTGAATCTGCTGCTTGCGTGCTTCAACCTGATACCCGTAGCGCCGCTTGACGGACATACCGCCATTGGCGTGCTCTTGCCCGAAAAGCTGTTCTTGCGCTGGCTGGAGTTTGCCCGCTCTCCCATGCTGTCTCTCCTTGGCCTACTGATCGCTTGGCGGATGGTTGATTACATTTATTATCCGGTCCTGTCCTTTGTTACTCGACTGCTATAAATCCCCGCTCCTTCTCTACCTCGCGGTTAATTGGCGTGACGGATGAGATACCCTTCTGTTACAGGTGTGATCGGTGTCACATACAGCGTCATCCTGCACCCCTAAAATTTTTGACTTGGCCGTGATCTCCCGCACAACTTCCGTCGGCTACTCTTGAGAGAATCACAAAAATGTTGAAGAGGTATAGATAGAGAAGAGGTATGAAGTATTATGGTCCGAGTATTCCACCGGGACGCGCACAATATCTACGATTCCTCATCATCGCGGTCGCGCTTCTGACTACGCTGTCCGTTGCCGTATTCTGGGTATTGCGGGGAATACAAAAGCAGGTGAATAAGCGACTCGCCAGTTCGCTGCAGACTGTATTGCATGCGACCGATAAGGCGCTGCAAAATTGGGCGGAACAGAACTTAAACGATCTGCGCGTCCTCGCAAGTGACGACGATCTCAGCGATGGAGTTGAGGCGCAGTTGCGTCTCTCGCGCGACCGCTCAGCCCTCCTGCATACGCCGGCGTTAGAAAGCATACGCAAGCGGCTCGGTGCGACGCTTCGAACAGGGCACTACGTGGGTTTCTCTGTGATAGCTCCGGATGGATTCGAGATTGCAACCTCGTCCGACGACGCCATTGGCACGAGGCATATCGCCGAGCAGATTCCTACGCTGTTGCCGCGGATCATGGCAGGCGCGTCTGTCCTGGAGTTGCCACATGGATCGGCGTTTTTTTTGCCCGGACCGAGTGACCGCCGGTACCCGGTTGTTCCCGCCGCAACGCCGATCCGCGATCGCAATGAGCGCGTCGTTGCAGCTCTGGTGTGTTATATCGACCCGCAAGGCGAGTTTACCGATACGATTCGATTAGGCCGATTCGAGAGTACCGGAGAGACCTATGCGTTTGACCGCGACGGGCGATTTCTGACTGAAACCCGTTTTATGGAATATCTGCGAAACATCGGTCTCGTCTCGCCCAGCGAATCTGCTTTGGCTATTTTCGTGCGAGATCCTCTAGGCAATATTGTAGAGGCCTATCGTCCAAATGGCCGGCGCGATTTGCCGCTGACGCAAATGGCTCGTACTGCGATTCAGGGGCAAGCGGGAATGGACCTTAACGGATACACGGATTATCGTGGAGCCCCGGTGATTGGTGCGTGGCTGTGGGACAGCAAGCTTGGAATGGGGCTGGCTACAGAGATGGAGGTTGCCGAAGCGCATGCCCCAGCTCGACGAATTAGGATACTTTCTGTAACCATGCTGTTGTTGATCGCGGCAGTTATGATTGCGCTGGTCATCATGGTGAGACAGCGTGCCGGGCTACTGGCCCAGGAAGCAGTAAAGGCAAGAGAAGAACTGATGTCGATCGTGGCTCACGATCTAAGAAACCCGATCAACGCCATTGTAGTGCGCTCACACATTTTGATGGGAAGGCTCAGGAACTCTGGTGAGAATGAAGAGCTACGGCGCCAGATGGAATCGATCAACCGTACTGCATATCAAATGAACGCGCTCCTCAGCGATTTGACCGACCTTGCAAGACTAGAGGCCGGCCGCCTTCTTGTTGAACTCCGGGAAAGCAGTCTGGATGAAACCCTGCAGACTGCAATCGACACGATCCGCCCGCTAATGAATGAAAAAGACATTCAGTTTCAGGCACAGATCGCGGAGAATCTGCCGCGAGCAAGCATCGACCGCGGCAGGATAAGTCAAGTACTGGACAATCTGCTTGGAAATGCCGTGAAATTCACGCCCGCCCGCGGTCGCATTGGTATGCAGGTCGAACCCTTGGATGGGAAAATCCAATTTTGCATCAGTGATACGGGGCGGGGAATTCCACCAGAAGCGCTTCCGCACGTTTTCGAGCAACACTGGCAACTGCGGGCAGGAAGGGAAGGAATGGGATTAGGGTTGTTCATTGCCAAAACACTCGTAGAAGCGCATCAGGGTCAAATCTGGGTACAGAGTGCTGTCAATGAAGGCACCAAATTCTACTTTACACTGCCGGCGCTTGAATCAATCCCCCACAACCCCACGCATCCGACATCAGTTTTGACCGCGGCAAGAGTCTGATGATCGGTATCTCTATGATTTCTGGCGGTGAGGGTGGGATTCGAACCCACGGAGCCCTTTCGAGCTCAACGGTTTTCGAGACCGCCCGATTCAACCACTCTCGCACCTCACCGCGACACAACTGAGGAGGGTTCAAACTCAGAAGTTAGCAAACCCATTATACAGTCGCGCGCTTTTTTTGGAAAAATCCGCGAATCATTGCGGCGCACTCCTCCTGGAGCGCTCCGCGCGTGACCTCCATCCTGTGATTCAGGCGGACGTCATCAGCGATTCGGAACAGGGAATAGACCGCTCCGGCTTTGGGATCGTCGCAACCATATACGAGCCTTGCGATCCGCGCCTGCACGGCTGCTCCGGCGCACATGGCGCAGGGTTCTACCGTGACATACAAGGTGCAATCCTCCAGCCTGTAATTGCCTTTTGCTAAAGCGGCTTGCCGTAAAGCGACAATCTCGGCGTGAGCCGTGGGGTCGGTCAGCGTGATGGTTCTGTTTCCGCCGCGCCCGATAATCGCCGATCCGCTGACAACCACCGCGCCAACGGGCACTTCGCCCTGCTCCTCGGCGCGTCGCGCCTCATCGAGCGCCGCTTGCATGAAAACGGTATCCATGTTGCCCATTTTACCCGCTATTGCCCGGCGGCAACGTTTGCGTTAACTTATATTTAGCGGTGCTGTAATTGAACCCGTCAGGGTGCGCCACAGGATGGGAAAGGACATATGGCTTCTACCGGCAACGGCAAGGGTGACTTCAAAACGTTTCTGCGTAAGATCTTTTTGGTGGACCTACTGGAAGGCATGTGGGTAACGCTACGCTATGACCTGGCGGTCGGCGCGCGCGCCGGAAAGCCGAAGGAACTTTACACGGAGGAGTATCCCAAGGAAAGGCCTGCTGTCGCGGAACGTTACCGTGGAGCTCCCCGCCTGAACATCAATCCCGAGTCCGGCGAGACGCTCTGCATCTCTTGTGACCTGTGCTCCGTCGCCTGCCCTGAGAACCTGATCGTCGTCACTAGTGTGCGCGACGAGAAGACCCGCCGGAAAGTTCTCACCACTTTCACTTACGACACTTCTCGGTGCATGTTTTGCGGATTGTGCGAGGATGCCTGCCCTGTAGACGCTCTCGAGCTTACGCAGGATTTCGAGCTCGCGAATTACACCCGCGAAGGGGCCATCTGGGACCGCCAGACTCTAGAGGAAGGCCCGCGGCCGACGAGATACACACACTAAACGCCGCACTCCCCCGTTCTGCTCTACCTCGTCAGTTGATGAGACACACAAAGCGTTACAATAGAGAAATTAGCCGCGCAGAGGGATTTCAGGCTAAGGAGTTTCGCATGTGCCGAGGTGAAGACTGGGCTTATGAAGTTCCATTGGTCGCGACCCAGAAAGCAGAAGGCGGGTACAGGGTCACCAGTCCTACATTGCCGGAATTGGTCGCGGAGGGCGACACTAGAGAGGACGCGCTCAGCAGCGCACAAACGGCGCTCGGCGCAGTGCTCGACCTCTATGAAGAGAAGGGGAAAACCACTACCGTATGGTTTTTAGCGGTGTGGGCGCAAATACCGTGGCAGATAATCTCCTCCGGGGGTTGAGCGATCTCCCGCACGGCAACGACGCGCAATGATTTTCCTCGGCGGCAACCCCGTACCGTTCTTTTGATTCCAAGATAAGGACGGGTTTCGGAGTTTCGCCCCGGATTTTTGGCTGAGGAGTGGGGTATCGTCAGATCAACTCTATGGCTGGTTTCGCTGGCAGCCTGTTTGGCTGCGCCGCCAGTGCATGCTCAACTGCGGGACGCCCGGCCGAATGATGATATTCGCAACGCTCTGAAGAAAATCTGTCAGATTTACGACCTGGTATCAACCCAACTCGCCGAACCGGTGGACGCCGAAAGGGCCATGTATGACGGCGCAGTGCGAGGCGCGCTGGCGGTACTCGACCCGTTTTCTACCTTCCTCGACGCTCAGCAATTCCACGCACTGCAGCAGCAGCAACAAGGAATTCAAAAAGGCTTTGGAGCCATACTGAACGTGCAGTCCGGAAGCGTCACTGTTTTGCAATCCGTCCCGGGCTCTCCGTTTGCGAGGGCGGGACTCGGTCCCGGTGATCGCATCATTAGAATCAACGGCCAGGCAGTCGCATTTATGGGCTTGCAGGAACTGGTGGAGGTTCTACAAGCAGCCAAATCGGGCAATGTGCGTCTGTCCGTCCTGCAGAGCGGGACGGTAGTTCCCCGCGATATTGAATTGTCCCCAACCGAGTTGCCCAGCCCCACCGTTGACAAAAAGTTCCTTGTCACCCCGGATACCGGATATCTGCACGTGGCAAGAATTGAAGAGAGCACTCCGGGCGAAATTAAGAATGCCATTGAGCAGTGGCAAGGCATCAACCTTCGCGGCGTGATTCTCGACCTGCGGGACAACCCTGGGGGCTCGTTGGAACATGCAATTGCTGTCGCTTCTTTGTTTTTGCAGCCGGGGCAGGCTGTGGTAAGCTTGCAAGGTCGGGCCGTTCCGGCGAAAACCTATGCAGTGGACTCGCCTCCCCTTTGGAGCAATCTTCCTCTGGCAGTGTTGATTAATGGAAGATCGGCGAGCGCGGCGGAGATCATCGCCGCCGCTTTGCAAGAACACGACCGTGCCTGGGTCGTTGGCGAGCCGAGTTTCGGCAAAGGAGTCGTCGAAGCCGTCATGCTCCTGAGTGAGGGTACTGCGCTGGCTCTTACAGTAGCCCGCTACTTCACGCCTCAGGGGCGCTCGGTACAGCGGCCTTTGCCCGGAACCGCGCTGGCTGATATCGTTGGTGGAGCGGACAAGCGGTTTCACTCCGACAACGGTAGACCATTGGCTCAAGGTGGAGGAGTACAGCCAGACCAACAGGCCGCCTCATGGCAACTTGACCCGTGGGCGGCGTATTTTGGGCAAAGCACGGCTTTCGTGAACTTTGCCCAATCGTACATAGATCGTCACGGCAAAGTGACCGAATCGTTCGAAGTGAATGACGCGGTGCTGGGCGAATTTCAAAGCTTTTTAGAGGGAGCTGGATTGCCCGTTCCGCCGCAGTCATGGACTCGTTCGCTGCCGTACATCCAGGTTCGTATCAAGACAGAAATGTTCAACCTGGTTTTTGGTGCATCCAGAGGGGATGAGGTGGAGGTGCGGGGCGATCCTCAGGTCGCAAGCGCTGTCCAGGGCCTGGAACAGGCTCGAAAACTGCTCCAGTACATGGAGCAACATAAATCCAAACAAATAGCCGTTGGTAATCAGGGAGAGCGCTTTTTCTCACCGTCCCGTTCCTTGCGGTTTATTCACGGCCAGGCGGCGGCGAAATGAGAATCGCCGGACTACCACATGGTAGGGAGGAGTAGCAGTAGAAATGGTCTCAAAATATCGAATTCTGGTAATCGCTTTAATGTTTTGCCTTGCCTGGGCGGTCAGCCCCCGGGCGCAAGCCAAGAACACATTGATCTGCACCATGGTGGATGAGAGCGACAAGCCCATCGCGAAGCAGGAATTTACGCTTACCTCTGAGAGCGGAAAGCAGCACAAGAAGAAGACTAACGAACAGGGTGAGGCCAAGTTTGGCGGCTTGGATGACGGTACCTACACGTTGAGTTCCGAGATCCCCGGCTTCGTCGAGGGCAAATCAGCTCCCATGGAGGTTTCGGGCAATGCTGAGAAACCCTGCAAGTACACTTTGGTGAGTGCGGCCTATGCCAACGGCAGACTTAAGGAAGTAATGAGCCTGATTCAGCAGAAGAAGTTCGCGGAAGCCGAAGCGACCAGCAAGAAACTGGTTGAGATGATGCCCGGCGAAGGCGCCGCATATTACGTGCTAGCGGTGACGTATGCATATGAGGGCAAAGAAGAGGCTATTCCTACAATCAAGAAGGCCGTGGAACTGGCGCCCGACAAGTTCAAAGACAAGGAACTTCCCATCCAGATGCAGGCGTTAAATCAACAAGCGGAAAACGCGAAACAGAAAAAAGATTTCCCGGCCGCGATCCAGAAGTATGAAACCATGCTCTCCATATCGCCTAACGATCCCACTGTTTTGTTCAATATGGCGGTTACGTATGCGGCAGCGAACGAGTTGGATAAAGCGATTACGAACATTGATAAGGTACTGGTGATTAAACCTGACGACGCGGAAGCCAAGCAGCTGAAAGCCCGCTTGGAAAAGTTGTTCGACGACCAAATCAATAAGAAGCTTGAGAAATAGGCCACGCGTGGCGTGGCTTGAATTCAAGTGGGAAAGCTGCACGGCTTTGCCACCATCAATCCGAGTCAAGGAGTAGGGATGCGAGTATTTGTATTATCAGTTTTAGTGGTAGCGGCGACGGCAGTGCTGGCCGTGCCCGCCACCAGCTATGCTCAAAGCAAAGTGGCGGTGATCAGAATTCAGGAGGCGATTGCGCGCTGCAATGACGGCCAGGCAGCAGCCAAAACTCTGCGCGAAAAGTTCGGGCCAAAACAGCAGGACCTGGAAAGACAACAGCGAGAAATTAACGAGCTGCAAAACCAGTTGAGGAACCAGGAAAAAACGCTGAGCGACGAGGCACGGAACAGGCTGCTACGCTCAATTGACGAAAAGACGCGAGCTCTGACGCGAGCGAATGAAGATGCTCAGGCCGAGGCGCAGCAGGCCGAGCAGGACGCAGTCAGCGAGATCGGTCGCAAGATGATGAGTATCATAACGGAGCATTCCAAGGGGCAGGGATACTCATTGGTCGTAGATGTTTCTTCGCCGCAGACTCCGGTGCTATATGCCGACAGTTCCCTGGACATAACCGAGAAAGTCATCGAGCTATACAACGCAGCCGGTGCAAAAACCGGCTCAGCGGCTCCGTCCAGCGGTGCTGCTCCGTCCGGAGGCGCGCCTCCAGCGGCATCGCAGTCTCCGGCTGCCAAACCGCCTGCCGCCACAACGCCGAAGGCAGCAGAGTCCGCAGCCAAACCGTAGAACGGTAGCTCGCATTCCAGCACTCAGCCGTGTATGGCACGGCTGAGTTGTCTTGGAAGTTTCTCGCGTTTCACGTCGGAAACCTTGCTTCTCTCTCCCCCGCGTGTTAGTTTCTCCCGTCTGAGTAGTTTGCTCAAATTCCAAATGAGGTACGTATGAGGAAATTGTTTTTCTACTTGTTGTTCGTTGTCGTGTCAACTATGGTCGGTGGAGCGACAACGCTCGTGCAGATGGATCTGGACGATCTGACATCCCAGGCGCAGACCATCGTGTACGGCCGGATTGTTTCCAGCCGCACGGAATGGGACAAGAATCATTCTGCCATTTATACCTTCTACACGGTACAGCCGATCGAGTATCTGAAAGGCCAACTGGGATCGACTTTCGAGCTGCAGGAGATGGGCGGTACGCTTGACGGTTTGACCATGCGGGTGCCCTCCGCGCCCGAATTCAAACCGGGACAGGAAGAGGTGCTGTTTGTCTGGACAGACCAACTCGGGCGGAACCTGGTGATCGGAATGGAACAGGGTGCCGTGGGGGTCGAAACAGACCAGCAAACGGGCCAGAAATCGCTGAACCGGACGATCCGCATCGGATCATCTCGCGAACTTGCGAAATCGAATGAACCGGCCCCAGTCACCAGCAAACTGCTACCGCAGTTCTTCGATCAGGTTCGCCGTTCGGCGGCGAAGGCCGCTCAAAGAAGCGGAAATTCAGGCGAAAGGAGCACGAGATGAAAACAGCGAATCGCATGAAACGGTACGCTCTCCTTGTCGCCGCAGTGTTCGCGTTGGCTTTCACAGCCGCTAAACTATATGCCACGGGTAATGAGACGCTATCAGACGGCCAACCGGTACGTTGGAACACGACTCCGATTCCGTACGTGGTAAATCCAAACGGCGTTCCTGGGTTCACAACCGATCTGCAGAAGCTGGTGGTAATCGGCGCGGTTGCCGATGGTTTCCGCGCTTGGGCCACCATTCCTCAAGCCAACATACGTTTCAGTAACGCCGGAACCACTTCCGCGTCCGGGACAGCGGGAGACGGTGTCAACGTTGTCAGCTTTGAGAACCCGAACAACACGGTCCTGTTTCGTCCGGGCGTGTTGGCTATTGCGAGCTATTATCCATCGCCAATCGCCGGACCTGTACAAGTAGGCAACCGCGTGATCAATGCTGCTTTCGCGGGACAATTGCTCGACGCGGACATCACGTTCAACCCACAGTTGGTTGTAACTCCCATCGGCGGGGCGGGAGCAGACCTGGTAGCGATTTTGATGCATGAGGTCGGCCATCTGCTCGGATTGGATCACACCGGAGTTCTGAGCTCGATTATGAATCCATTCGGTGAATCCGGCACCGGCACGGCCAGCCGACGGCTGGAATCCGACGATGCGCTCACGGCCGCCGCGCTGTATCCCGACCCGAATTTCTCGCCGCTACCCGGTTCGATCACCGGCAGAATCACGAGCGGCGGCGCGGCGGTTAAGAGCGCACACGTGGTCGCCATCAGTGTTCCCGGTGGCGTACCGGTCGCCTCCCAACTGAGCGGTGCGGACGGAGTCTACAATATCAAAGGCCTGCCCGCTGGGGACTATCAGGTAATGGTGGAGCCGCTCGACGGGCCCGTGGAACTCTCAAACTTTCCGGGGTTCTATAGCTCAGGTCAGGCAAATTTTGCGACAACATTTTCGGGAGGGTTGAGCACCCCCGCGAAGGTGTCGGTCGGGACAGGACAAACTGCCACCGCTGATGTTGCCGTGCCCGCGCAACCTGCCGGTTTGATGAATATCGTGCGACTGTCTGCGCTGCCGCAGGCTACCACATTGCTCCCGTCGCTCACCAACGCCACTCAGTACCTGCCGCGCGGCAGATCGTACCAACTCTTCGTTGCCGGCAGTTCGTTGAGTTCCGATTCGACTCTGAGGGTGAGTGGTTCCGGTATCACGCTGGACGGATCTACCACCACTCCCAATCTGCAGGCCACGGGATTAACATTGCGGCAGCAGAACCTGACAGTGAATTCGAGTGCTGCAATTGGTCCTTCGAACATCATCCTGAGCAACTCCACCTCCACCTCCGCTGTATCCGGCGGCATTGTTGTCACGGTGAATCCGGCGGTGAGTTCGGCGCTGGACGGAGCGGGATTCCGCGGTACCTTGGCGCCTGGCTCGATCTTTTCCATCTTTGGCTCCGATCTCGCTTCCGGCAGAGGTCCCAGTCAGACGGAACTCGCCGCCGCTACTCCGCTCCCGACCGACATGGGCGGAGTGAACGTGAAGGTGGGCGACCGCTTCGCGCCGCTGTTCTTTGTATCTCCCGGCCAGATCAATGCGATGATCCCGTTCGAGACCACCGGCACATCGGCGACGCTGAACATCGAGACAGGACCCGGAGCGGAAGGGAAGGGAATTACCATCAATCTCAGCCCAACCGCGCCAGGTATCTTCTCGACCAACTCTTCAGGCGCGGGACAAGGTGCGATTCTGAATGCCGACTCGAGCTTCGTGGCTCCCCGGGACAGCATTCCCGGAGCAGCCGCGCATCCCGCCAAGGCAGGTGACGTGATCATCATCTACGCGTCAGGGCTCGGGCCGGTCACTCCGGTCCCGCCGAGCGGCGTTCCGGCGGGCGCTAACGGCGATTTGCACCGCATGAACCGGCTTCCTCAGGTTTCTGTAGGAGGCCAGGTCGTTGCTGCATCCAGCATTGATTTTGCGGGCCTCGCTCCCGGGTTCGTCGGACTGTACCAGATCAATGTGCGCGTACCGGCAACCGTCTCAGCCAGCAATGCCGTCCCCATACAAGTCACCACAGCCGAGGGTCAGACGAGCAATACCGTCACGATCGCGGTGGAGCCGTAAAGCAATCGGTCGTCGACCAGCAGCTAGGTAGCGCAGAGTTTGAGAAGCGCAAACTCTGCGCTACCCTGCTTTGGATCATCGACGGCACGTGTATTCGATTGAAGCGTTCGTCGTTGACACTCTCTGACATACGCTCGTAGAATGAAATTAGAAGGAGTTGTTTGAAAGCATTCGTCAGCGCGGGGAGGATTCATGGAGCTAGATGACAACCTCAAGCAGCTCATGAAAGAGCTGGGCACGGCTATCAATGAATCATTATCGGACTCCGAGCCGATTGCACAGGCAATCTCCAATATCAAAGGCGCTGGTTATGACGTTTTCCTGGTCCTGGAAGCTACCATTGGATTCAATAAACGGGACGACGAAGACGACGAAAATGGTGCCGCCGACGCGGAAGCAGATTCCAGCCGCATTCAGTCGGGAGCTTTGGAACTCACCATCCAGGACGCCAAGTTCCTCAAATCGCTGAAGATCAGTCTCGGCGACTCAGATCACAAATCGTAACAACAGGGGATTAGTTGCCGGCGTAGAATGTTTTACGTCTGCAGAACGCCGGTCTTAAACTCGCGCACTTGGGGGTTTAGGGCGGCAGCCTCGAGGGCCCACATCAGCGCCTCTCTGGTTTTGGCAGGGTCTATGATCGCATCCACCCACAGACGCGCCGCGCCGTAGCGTGGATTTGTCTGCTGCTCGTATGTAGAACGGGTAGCTTCGTACAGCGCCTTCTTTTCCTTCTCGTCCACTTTCTTGCCTTCGCGCTCAAACTGTTTAATCTTGATCTCCACAAGCGTCTCGGCGGCTTGGCCGCCTCCCATGACGGCGTAGCGGGCCGACGGCCATGCAAAGATGAATCGCGGATCGTATGCCTTGCCACACATGGCATAGTGGCCCGCCCCGAAGCTGCCGCCGCAGATCACCGTAATTTTGGGTACCACGCTATTCGATACCGCATTGACCATCTTGGCCCCGGCTCGGATGATCCCGCTCCACTCCGATTCCTTGCCCACCATGAATCCGTTCACATCGTGGAAAAATATCAGCGGAACGAGGTTCTGGTTGCAATCGAGGATAAACCGCGCTGCCTTCTCCGCCGAGTCCGTGTAGACGACGCCGCCGAACTCAATGCGTTTGGCCCCAGTCTGATGCGAAACCGTTTGCACGTTGAGCTTTTGATTGGCGACTATGCCGACCGCCCAACCGCCGATGCGCGCATACGCGCACACGATAGTCTGGCCGTATTCGGCCCTATACTCCTCGAACACGCTGCCATCCACGATGCGTGCAATGATCTCGCGCATGTCGTACTGCTTGCCGGGATCACCGCAAAACACGCCGTAGATTTTTTCCGCTTTATATGCGGGCAGGGCCGGCGGTTTGTGATCAAACGGCGCGTGCGGACGCGCGCCCATCAGATCCACCAGTGAGCGAATACGCTCCAGGCAAGCCTCGTCGTTTGGCTCGCGGAAATCCACCGTGCCGCTGATCTGCGCATGCGTCTTGGCGCCGCCGAGATCCTCCGCCGAGATCTTTTGTCCGATGGCAGCCTGCACCAGCGCGGGACCGGCTAAAAACAGGCCGCTGCCTTCCGTCATCAGGATGTGGTCGCACATGACCGGCAGGTACGCGCCGCCCGCGACGCACATGCCCATGATCGCTGTGATCTGCGGGATTCCCATGGCGCTCATCACGGCGTTGTTGCGGAACACGCGTCCGAAATCGTCAGTATCGGGAAACACATCTTCCTGGAGAGGAAGGAAAACGCCAGACGAGTCCACGAGGTATATCGTCGGAATGTGATTATCAATCGCGATGTTCTGAGCGCGAATGACCTTTTTCGCGCTCATTGGAAAGAATGCGCCGGCCTTCACGGTGGCATCATTGGCGATGATCATCATCAGCCGGCCCTGGACCAATCCCAAACCTGTAATAACGCCTGCCGCCGCCGCGCCGCCCCATTCTGAATACATGTCATGAGCGGCATAGATGCCCAACTCGAAAAACCGGCTGCCCGGGTCCACCAGTCGGGCAATGCGTTCACGTGCTGTCAGCCGTCCTTTAGCGTGTTGGGATTCGATAGCTCTTGCGCCGCCGCCCTGGCGAATGGTTTCTTCCTCGTTCTTGACGGCAGCGGCTAATTCGATCATTCGGCGGGTGTTTTGCTGAAATTCTATGGCTTGCTCGTTGACGCGCGTTTTGAAGACAGGACGTGACAAACTGAATCCTCGCGATGCAGAATTTTGGACGAGACGAATAAAAAGAGAAGTGACTGCCGTGACCTACTCTCGACCTAGCGCGTACGCAGCCGTGGAGCGGATTACAGCTCTGCTAAAATCGCTTCCATCTCACTCTTGGTATGTAGATCGTCACCGCGGACCGCTGCCTGGATGCCTTCTGACAGGACGTGCCGCGCCATCTCCTTGTTTCCGATCTTCGCCAGAAGCTTGCCGGCCTGAAAATAAGCAGCAGTGTAGTCCGGGTTGATCTCCCAGAGCTTTCGAAAATTCTCCAGAGCCTTCTCATTGTCACCGAGGCGCGCGTACTCCATGGCGACGCCGAACCGAGCGAAGGAATCTTTGGGATCTGCTTGAACAAAATCGAGTAACGTATCCAGTCTGCTCTTGCTCAACCTTACACTCTCCTCACGTGCACGAGACAAGAATTTGCCGCCTCGTTCCGCGTGTAGTTATGAATAGCAATCTGTGTCTGCCAATCACGAACTCGAACGGGCAGTCTCACAGCGGCACATCAAACGCTTGGGCCTGCCGTCGAACTCATTTTATCAGAGCATCACGCGCGAATGCAGTGTCCCGGTAAGTGGGTCAGCTTGAAAACGGAAGGGCATGACTTCAGTCGTGCCGGTGCAATTAGCAAAGCGGGGCGCTTCAGCGCCTGAGGTGCAGACCTCAGCGGCTAAAGCCGCATCGGTGCATCCGGTTTCGGCATGGCTGAAGCAATGCCCTTCCGGATTTCACGGATCAGAAGCGCCGAAATTCAAACTGACCCAGCACCGGTGTCCCGGTTGGAGGTGAGGCCCGGGCGCACTGATGCTAATATAGCCTGAAAGCGGTTCGATTATAACAGTGCTCGAACCGAGCAGGACGGATTTGACCGCCGAGCAACACCCGTTCCAGCAACTTAAGCCTGCAAATCGGCCGATCAGGTCCCCTCCGGCGCGATTGCCCGTTTCCACGAGACGGAGTAATCTAGTTCGCACATGTCGCGAGGTGGATCTCATGCGCCCCCGCCCTGTTCGCGCATAATCCAATTCTATTCATCGGTGACGCACCCGATACTGGCGCTTTTGACTGACCGAATATATTTCGCGAGTGTCCCACGATTTGCTTTATAGGGTGGCATACGCCATTCCGCGCGGCGCGCCTGCCAATCGGCATCGGAAAGCTCGACAGACAATACATTCTTCGACACATCAATCGTGATCCGGTCCCCAGTCCGAACCAGGGCAATGGGGCCGCCCTCCTGCGCCTCGGGTGTAATGTGGCCGACGATGAATCCGTGCGAGCCGCCTGAGAATCGTCCATCCGTGATCAAAGCTACGTCCTTACCTAAACCGGCCCCCATGATTGCGGAGGTCGGCGTGAGCATTTCCGGCATTCCCGGCCCGCCCTTCGGCCCCTCGTAACGAATGACGATAACGTCTCCTTTGTGAATCTCGCCGCGCTCAAGGCTTTCGAGCATCAGTTCCTCGGAATCATATACGCGCGCAGTGCCTGAGAAACGTTCGCCTTCTTTGCCCGTAATCTTGGCCACGGCGCCCTCTGGAGCAAGGTTCCCTTTGAGGATTTGGATATGCCCGGTCTTCTTTATCGGATCTGAGAGTGAGTGGATTATCTTCTGCCCATCCTTGAGACTCGGGACTCTTGTCAAATTTTCCCGGAGCGTTTTGCCTGTCACTGTCAAGCAATCTCCCGCTAGGAGACCCTCTTCGAGCAACATCTTCATTACAGCCGGAATCCCGCCGACCTCATGAAGATCTTCCATGACATACTGGCCGCTCGGCTTGAAATCCGCCAGAAGTGGAGTGCGATCGCTTACGCGCTGGAAGTCATCGAGAGTGAGCGCAACATTGACGGATCGCGCCATGGCGATCAGGTGCAGCACAGCGTTGGTTGATCCGCCGATGGTAGTGACGAGCACCATGGCGTTCTCGAACGCCTCACGTGTCATGATATCTCGCGGCTTGATATCGTTCTCTACCAGGTTCCGGACGGCGGCTCCGGCTCGGAAACATTCCTCCATTTTGAGGGAATCTTCAGCGGGAGTGGAGGAGCTGTAGGGAAGTGACATTCCCAGAGCCTCGATCGCCGAGGCCATTGTATTGGCTGTATACATTCCCCCGCAAGCGCCTGCACCGGGGCAGGAGTTGCGAACAATCTCGCGCCGCTGTTCATCAGTGATGTTTCCCGCCAGGTACTCCCCATAGCTTTGAAACGCGGAAACCACATCGAGTTTCTTGCCGTCGAGGCAGCCGGCGCGAATGGTCCCGCCATAGATCATGAGGGATGGGCGGTTCAGACGGCCCATAGCCATGACACATCCAGGCATGTTCTTATCGCAGCCGGGAATCGAAATGTTGGCGTCGTACCATTGCGCTCCCATGACGGTCTCGATCGAATCGGCGATGAGATCGCGCGACTGCAGTGAGTAACTCATGCCGTCCGTACCCATTGAGATGCCGTCGCTGACGCCGACAGTATTGAACCGCAGCCCCACCAGGCCTGCCGCCGTGACGCCTTCCTTCACTTTCTCGGCGAGTTTCAGCAGGTGCATGTTACAAGGATTTCCCTCAAACCATACGCTGCAGATGCCGACCTGTGCTTTATTCAGGTCCTCCTCGCGGAGACCTGTTGCATAAAGCATCGCCTGTGAAGCGCCTTGTGATTTTTGCTGCGTAATTCTTGAACTGTACCTGTTTAAAAGCATGGATGCGGTTGCTCCTTTTACACGCCCTAGTATACATCTGTAGCAACTCAGCCCATTGCAAGTCACCCCGCGCCAACTTAGCTCCTGGTGCACTTGCGGCGCATGCAACGGGACGTTAGTATAGACGCCGCCTGGAGGGTGCATGTTGCGTTGCATTCTAATCCGGGGGAGAATTTAGGTTTTAACTCTCGGTCGGAGGGAATCCGTTGGAACGTGCCAGTAGTCCTCGTCTGCTTTGCCTGACGGCGGCGGTCGCAGTCATGTTGATTGCCATAAACGCGGCTGCACTGCGAGCGCAAGAAGCCGCCAATACGCAAAAGAATAAGCCCACTGCCGCAGGAGCACAGCCGTCTCCTTCCTCGGCGGGTGAGATCAGTGGCACGCAATTGCTCGGGCTGCCGCTCAACGGCCGCAGTTACGGTCAATTGGCGACGCTGCAGGCGGGCGTTTCCGATCCCGGTGCGGAGCAGAGTTCCAGGGGAGGCGGCGGGGGTAATCTGACCATCTCCGGAGGGCGCTCCACCTCAAACAACTTCCTGATGGACGGCACCAACATCATGAACACGCTGAACCAGCTACCCCGCAGTGCGGCGGGCGTACAATTAGGATCGGACGCCGTGTTGCAGGTACAGGTATTCAGCACCAACTACGGCGCGGATTACGGACGCAGCAGCGGAGGCGTTTTGAACTCGATTACGCGCTCCGGAACCGACAAGTTCCACGGCACGCTGTTCGAGTACTTCCGGAATAGCAAGCTGGACGCACGCAACTTTTTCGATCCGGAAACACCGCCGCCGTTCAACCGCAATCAATTTGGTTTTGTGCTGACTGGGCCAATACGCAAAGGCAGCACTTTCTTTATGACGAGCTACGAGGCGATGCGCGACCGGCTGAGCGAGATTACAAACAACTTCTTTCCCGACGTAGCGGCTCGGCAAGGCATGCTCACCGATGCTCAAGGCAATATCACGCAAATCGTACCGGTAGCCCCCAGCGTCAAACCCTATCTGGCACTGTACCCTTTGCCCAACGGTCCGTCCCTAGGGCGAGGCGTTGGCCAGAACCGCGCCCGGCGCTACCTGGTCACCAATGAAAATTTCTTTGTGACGCGGCTGGATCACAAAATTTCCGAGCAGGACGGAATCTTCGGGCGATACGTGTTTGATGATGCCGTGAGTGACACGGGACAAGCCGCCTTTATATTTACCAACCGCAATCGAACGCGCCAGCAGTTTTTAACCGTGGTCGAGAGCCACATTTTCAATCCGCGGATACTGACGTCATTTCGTGCCAGCTTTACCCGCCCAGTCGGCAGAAGCGAGAGTCTCGTATCAATGGAGCTTCCTCCGTCAACATATTTCGTGAAGGGCGCGCCGCAATTTGGACAAATTTTCCATTCCGGGCTGACGCCCTTCGGGCCCAACGGCAACACTCCAGAGTCGAATATCATGAACAGCTTTCAGTTTGCGGGCGATTTGCTGGCCCGGAAGGGCTCGCACGCGCTGAAGCTGGGATTTGATATTCATCGCTATCAGTGGCATACGTCGAACTCGTCCAACCGCTCCGCAGCCTGGCGCTTCAACAGTTTGGAAAATTACTTACGGGCGGGCGAAGGCGGAGGCGTCACCGTAACGGTAGCTTTGCCCAGCTCCGACAACACAAAGAATTTCCTTGAGACTCTGACCGGCATCTATCTACAGGACGCATACAGCGTCACGCAGCGATTGCAGGTCAACGTTGGTATTCGCTACGAACCCGCCACGCTGCTCCACGACCGGGATGGCAAGACCGCCTATTTGGCCGATCCCTGGCGCGATCCGGCTGTGACTGTAGGGCCGTATCTCGATCACAATCCCTCGTTAAAAAATTTTTCTCCGCGGTTCGGCCTGACGTGGTCCCCGTTCGGCGGAAATCACACCGTGATTCGCACTGGATTCGGCATCTACTATGATCAACTCCTCGCGTATATGGCAGATGACGTCAAAAGCTCCGTACCGTTTCACGCAACGACAATGAGGACCAACTTTGATCCCAGCCCATTTTTCCCCGACGCGGTCGCTGCTGTCAAAGCGCTGGATCCGATTCCGTTCCAAGCTCAAATCATGGATTACCGCAACGCCGCCAGCCCCATGGTGCTGCGATATAACTTTGCTCTACAACAGCAACTCCCCGCAGGAGTCCGCTTCCAGGCCTCGTACGTTGGCGGGCGGGGCAATCATCTGTACCGCGCTTACGAAGTAAATCTGTTTCCCATACCTATCCGGCGCGCCGATGGCTCGCTTTTTTTCCCCGATGATTGCACGCCAACTCCGCAGCACCAGCCTACTGCTTTGTGTCAGGCAAAAGCCGGAGCGATCAATCCGGCTTTTCAAGGTGGCGTCACCATGTTGGGAACCGACGCGCAGTCGTTCTATAACGCGCTGCAGTTGTCGGTCGGAAAGAGCATGGGGCAGTGGTTCTCACTACAGGCCAACTACACCTTCAGCAAGTCTGTGGACGACGCTTCCACCATCGGCCCTGCTCCGGGCGCTCCCCAGAGCGGAAGTGCGCCGTACGGCATGAGCCGCACGCTCGACCGGGGGCTTTCCGACTTCGACATACGCCATCGTCTCGCGCTGAACTACTTTTTCAATTTGCCGGCGCTCAAGGGAGACCAGTGGTGGAACTCTGGACTGGCGGGAGGGATCCTCAACGGCTGGAGGTTGGGAGGAATCTTATCCCTTCGCAGCGGTGCACCGTTCACAGCGGCGGTCAATCTCGTGTCGCCGGGATTCGCCTATGCGCCAACGCGGCCGAATTTAGTTGCTGGGCACAGCAATAATCCGGTGAAAGGCACAAGCGAGGGGTGCTACGGTGTCATCAGGCGCGGCGAGAAACTCGGCACGCCGGACCGCTATTACGATCCTTGCGCGCTCGAGCCGCCGGCTCCAGGGACGCTGGGGAATTTGGGCCGCAACACCATTATTTCTCCATCCGTATTCGGCCTGGACGTATCCCTCCAGAAAGACTTTCCCCTCTCGGCCGAGAAACGGCTTCAGTTCCGGGCTGAGATATTTAACGTGTCCAACCGTGCTAATTTCAATCGCGTAAAAACAGGCGGGTTAAACGTGTTTACAGGGAATCCCGCGCGTCTGAATCCCACAACCGCAATCATCGAACCCCCGACCGTAACGACGGCGCGCCAGATTCAATTCGCACTCAGGCTGTCGTTTTGATTAGAAAGAGCTGGCGGCTCGTACGCTCGGCGACAATCGTCCATCATGTGTTTGATCATTCTACCAAGCCACGAAAGAGTCCAGAGATTTCGACCGCCACTACTGAAGTTCTCGCGCTATTGAACGAGAGACCTTCGCTCAATCCGCCAGCTCTGATCTAGCGCATAAACGCTCCGCTGCCGGAATATACTGAATGGATTTCACGTCACTGGCCCTGATCCGCCGGCCTACCGACCCAAACTGCATCGCACCAAGAATAGACATGCCGGTTATGAACAGCCACACTCTCTGCATAATGTGCGCTCCTGTTTAGGTGTGGTATTTCCTCATCACCCTTCTATTCCCCGTCGGATTCCCGAATCAAAACAGTTCTGGAACGTAATAAGTGAGCACTGACTGGAGACGCATGTCAGAGACTATGATTTCTTTGTGTTTGGGGTTCACTGTAACTCCGAAAGGTTTCTTCATAGCGGTCTTTGCGCCAGAGCTAATCTTCCAAAGAGGCGGAACATCTCCGTTATCATCCAAGCTCCACACACCCACAAAGGCACCCTCTGGTTCCATCTCGTAGACAGGGCCAGGTTGGGCTGCAATCACCAGCTTACGTGGCGGATAGACAGCGATTTGGTTGATGCGAACAATTCCCGATTTGGGTCCTCGAATCACACCAAGGGGCTTTACATTTCCGTTATCCGTGCGATTGAAGATCAATAACTGACCATTATTTTCAGGACGGGCAGACAACGAATTGTTAGACCCGACAACGATCAGATTGTTGACCGGGTCAACAGCGATTGAGCTGGCACTCCGGAGTTGCGTATCGGGTCCCCGAATGACCCGAATTGGGGCCACATCGCCGTTACCGTGCCTGGGGAATACTCGGACAGAGTCGCCGCCGGGCACAAAGATTTCGTCGTGCAAGGGATCTATGTCCAGCCTGCTACCGCCACCTTGAGTGCGAGGACCCTGGATAACGCGAATGGGCGGCTCCTCGCCGGTGGCTCCTCCGCGGAAGGTCAGAATGGCTTGGGCGAAGGGATTCGCCACGACTACTTCATCGTGAACCGCGTCATAGCGGATGTCGTGCATTGTACGGCTGAGCTTGGTATCTTGCCCGGAAATCAAGCGCTTGGGCATCTCACCACCATTCGCCAGCCTGGCGAACGCCGCGACCTGCGGATGGGCCACTCAGTTGGGAACCAAAATCTCATCGCGCTTGCTATCATAGCCCACGGCCCCGGGGTTCCCGATCATCAGGGCAGGCTGATCGGCCGGCCCTCCGCGAATGATCCTCAGAGGAGGAACATTTCCATTGGCCGCCATCGGGTACACGGTGGCCGAATGGTTTCCCATGTTGGCCGCCCACACTTCGCTGTTGCGAAGGTCCAATGCTATGCCGGTGGGGTGTCGCATGCCGGTCTTGGGACCTCTGATGCTCCGGATCGGAGCCACATCGCCGTTCTCGGTGACGCGGAAAACCGCGATCGAGTGGTCCATGTCGTTGGCCACGTAAAGCTCGCCGCGCTCCTCGTCAACCGCGAGTTGCATCGGCCAGTTCAAGCCAGTCTTGGGACCTTCGATGATGCGCAACGGCGCTGTGTTTCCAGTGGCATCTCGGCTGTAGATGGTGATCGAGGGGGGCTCAAATTTTCCAGAGCCGGGGATATTTCGCCAACCCGGTTCAGGGTGTGATTCTACGTCAGCACCATGTCGGATTACCGGAAATCGGGCAGGGGTTTTGCTCGGGTCGCGATAACTGACGCTTCCGTGGTTGCTGACGATGATAAGATTGCGCTTCGTATCCACCGCCACGCCATGTGGATCTTCCAACTGTGTGTCATTCCCGGCTAAATATCGGAGAGGCTGCTCATCGGCTGTCGCTCCTTTGCGGTAGAATACCAGAGCGTTCGTGTGTTGAACAGTCAACAGGAGTTCCTGCTTTTCCTCGTCCACAGTGATGCCGAAAGTTCCCTGAGGCACTGCCAGATAACGGTCCGGCGCCACGTTGCCGCGGGCGTTCTTTGAAAAAACGGCCAGCCAGTTTTGCGTGTCATTATTGACGACGTAGGTCTCCATAGTGTTCGGATCAATATAGACTCCGCACATCATCTCTGCTTTGGTGAGCGGCCCCCCGATCACGCGCTTCGGCTCTGTCATCCTGACCCTGGGGGGAGTGTTGTCCCGCCGGTCGTATTCGAGGATTTGAAACAGGTTCTCGTCCGTTACGACTAGCATGTTGCTTTTCGGTTCCACGGCGACGGCGCTGAATAAAGGGTTGGGGTCGTGGATGGTCCGCACGGGGAGGCGGTCCAACTCAATTGACGTCCGACCCGCCGCCGTGGCTGCCCGAGAAGCCCCATCGTGCTGCTGCAGAGCTTCAGCCCTCCGCGAGTTCCTACCGGAAGCGACGAATAAACCTGCCGTGAAAAAAATCACCGTCAGTTTGAGGGAGCGACTTAAAACCATAATAGTTCCTTGCGCATATTCAGAAACTCAGCGATCGAATGCTGAAAGGCCATGCATCTTTTCAATGAGATAAGCGGGAGATTCGTTATCGAAAATCGTTGCTACCCGGTGAACGTGGAGCTGCCATCGGTTGACTTGGAAAACGTGTAGGCACTCTGGAGCTGCACGTCTCTCTTATCGCAACAATGCCAGGTTTCGCACAGCGCCTTTATCGGCGCTGGTAGTCATTTGCGCATAGAACTTCAGCGCGGGAGTTACTTTCCGGTCGCGAGATACTGGCTGCCACGCCTGCGGACCCTTGGCCTCCATTTTGCGGCGGCGCGCGGCCAAATCTTCGTCTTTGACGGCGATTGTGATCGTGCGATTGGGAATATCGATCTCGATGGAGTCGCCTTCCTCGATCAGGCCGATGGCCCCTTGGGCGGCGGCTTCCGGCGAAACGTGGCCGATGCACAGTCCCGAGGTGCCGCCGGAGAAGCGGCCGTCGGTGATGAGAGCGCAGACTTTGTCGAGCGCCTTGGATTTCAGATAGCTGGTGGGATAGAGCATCTCCTGCATGCCGGGGCCGCCCTTGGGACCCTCGTAGCGGATGACGACCACGTCGCCGGGAACGACTTTGTCGCCCAGGATTCCCTCCACCGCGTCCTCTTGACTCTCGAATATCCGCGCATGGCCCTTGAACTGCCAGATTGACTTGTCGACTCCGGCGGTTTTCACGATGCAGCCGTCGGGCGCCAGATTACCGTAGAGCACGGCCAACCCGCCGTCCTTGCTGTAAGCGTGTTCGGCGTCACGGATGCATCCGCTCTGGCGGTCAAGATCCAGCGATTCCCATTGCTCGGACTGAGAGAACGCTTGCGTTGTCGGGCGTCCACCCGGCGCGGCTAGGTACAGCGACTTCGCGTGACCGTTGCGCGCCTGGCATATATCCCATTGCTCCAGCGCCTCACATAACGTGGGGCTGTGGACGGTCGAGACGCGGTGGTCAATCAATCCCGCGCGGTCCAGTTCGCCGAGCAGCGCCATAATCCCACCGGCGCGGTGCACGTCCTCCAGGTGATAGACGGGCGTTGATGGCGCGACTTTGCAGAGGTTCGGCACGCGCCGCGACAGCGCGTCGATATCTTTCATCGAAAACGGTACCTGTGCTTCCTGAGCGGCGGCCAGCAGGTGCAGAACGGTGTTCGTGGAGCCGCCCATGGCGATATCGAGACTCATGGCGTTTTGAAATGCCTCAAACGTGGCGATGGAGCGCGGCAGCACGCTCGTGTCGTCGTTCTGGTAGTAAGCCTTGGCCATCTCCACGATGCGTCGGCCGGCTTTGCAGAACAGTTCTTTGCGTGTGGCGTGCGTCGCGATCAGCGTGCCGTTGCCGGGCAATCCCAAGCCGAGAGCCTCCACCAGGCAGTTCATGGAATTCGCCGTGAACATGCCGGAGCAAGACCCGCAGGTCGGACACGCGTTCTGCTCGTAAATGCGGCTCTGCTCGTCCGTCACATTGGGGTTGGCCGCCGCGATCATCGAGTCCACTAAATCGAGCTTGACCATCTTGCCGTTGACCTCGGCGCGTCCAGCCTCCATGGGCCCGCCCGAGACGAAGACGGCAGGAATATTTAGGCGCAAAGCCGCCATCAGCATGCCCGGCGTGATCTTGTCGCAATTCGAAATGCATACCATCGCATCGGCGCAGTGGGCGTTGACCATGTATTCGACCGCGTCGGCAATGAGCTCCCGCGACGGCAGGCTGTACAGCATTCCGCCATGACCCATGGCGATGCCGTCGTCAATGGCGATGGTGCTGAACTCGCGACCGATGCCACCGGCCTCGGCCACAGACTGCGCCACCAACTGCCCCAGGTCCTTCAGATGCACGTGGCCCGGAACAAACTGTGTGAACGAGTTGGCAATCGCGATGATCGGTTTGCCAAAGTCCTCGTCCTTGACGCCAGTCGCGCGCCACAACGCGCGCGCGCCAGCCATGTTGCGCCCGTTGATCGTCGTTGCAGATCGATATTGCGGCATAGTAAACCCCTTTCTATTAGAAGCCAGAAGTCAGAAGAAGCAAAGTGCAGATCCCTCGTCGCTGCGCTCCTCAGGATGACGCCATCCCGTGGGAGCGAAGGACGCAATGGATCCGTTCTGCCTGCTGACTCCTGTCTCCTGACTTCTATTTTTCAATTGGAACCGCGGCCGCCCACGCCTACAGTCGCGGCGGTAATCTCCCGGGCCGCCTCTTTCGGACGTAAATCGCGTGTCGCTTTGCCCGCGCGCCACATCTCGGAATTTCGTATCTCGGCCAGCTCTTTGCCGAGTTGTTCCTGATAATTGGGCGCGCCGCAGGCCTCCAGCACACGGGCGGTCTCCTGGCCGGAAGCGACGCGGTTGTAGAGCCAGTGAAACACCGGCAGGACGGCTGCCTTGAACTTCGGCTTCCAGTCGAGCGCCCCGCGCTGCGCCGTGGCCGAGCAGTTGGAGTACATCCAATCCATGCCGTTCTCATCTACCAGCCTGATGAGACTCTGGGTCAGTTCCTCGACGGTTTCGTTAAATGCTTCGCTGGGGCTGTGGCCCTTCTCGCGCAGAACCTCGTATTGCGCCTCCATGATGCCGGCCAAAGCGCCCATCAGAACCCCACGCTCCCCGGTCAGGTCGCTGAAGACCTCGTGCTGGAAGGTGGTCGGAAACAGATATCCAGAGCCAATCGCTATGCCCACAGCGATGGTCCGCTCCTCGGCCCGTCCCGTGAAATCCTGGGCAATCGCAAAACTCGAATTGATGCCCGCGCCCGACAGAAAATTGCGCCGCACCGAGGTTCCTGAGCCTTTGGGGGCTACCATGATCACGTCCACATAATCCGGCGGCACCACCCCGGTCTGGTCCTTGTAGGCAATTGAAAAACCGTGAGAGAAATATAAAGCGTCGCCCTTGTTCAGACTTCGCTTGATCACCGGCCAGATGGCTTTCTGGGCTGCGTCGGAAACCAGCATCTGCACAATCGTGCCCTTCTGAGCCGCCTCCTCGAAGTCGAACAGGGTCTTGCCCGGCTCCCAGCCGTCAGCGACGGCGCGGTCCCAGTCTTTCTTGAACTGCGGCGCCTGGCCGACAATCACGTTGAAACCGTTATCCCGCATGTTCAGCGACTGCGCCGGCCCCTGCACGCCATAGCCAATGACGGCAATGGTCTCGTTCTGCAGCACCTTGCGCGCCTTAGCGAGGGGGAATTCCTCCCGCGTGATCACATCCTCGACAACTCCACCAAAATCTATCTTTGCCACGATAACTCCTCTGCTAATGGTTACTTGATTGCTGTCCAGTTCTTCTTGCTACGGGGTGTACTGAATCCACTCATAGATCAATAGCTTTGCCTGAAACGTAAGAGCTCCCGCCTGGCTAAAAAGCGTACGCCGTGAGCTCTGTCAAGTCAAGGCGCAGACCGTCGGATGTCTTTTGGGGAACTTAGATTCCCCAAGGCTCAACAGGTGTAAGGTCAAGGCGGATATGGCGCCATTAACTTACGTGATAGAATCCCGCTTGAATAGGAACTGAAATTGCTTACAGTCGCCGAAATCGCTGCCAACCTGGCAGCCGTGCGGGACCAAATTGCTTCGAGCGCGAAGCGCGCCAGCCGCGATCCGTCAGCGATTAAATTGATCGCCGTCTCGAAGACTTTTCCGCCTGAATATATTACGGCTGCTTACGAGTGCGGACATCGAGACTTCGGGGAGAACCGCGTTCAGGAGTTTCAGCAGAAGCTGCCAAAACTGCACCTGCCCGCCGCCGTGTTCCACTTGATCGGGCATTTGCAGACCAATAAAGTCTCGCAGGCAATGTCATTCGACTGCATTCAGACGGTGGACAGCGAACGACTAGCGCGGAAGCTCAACGAAGCTGCAATACAACGCGGCAAAATCATGCCGGTCATGATTGAGGTGAAGTTGAGCACCGAAGAGAGCAAATCGGGCGTCTCGGACCACGAGACGGCGCCGCTCGCGAGGTTGATCGAGTCACTCGATCATCTGGAATTACAAGGGTTGATGACGATTCCCCCTTTCACTTCTGATCCAGAGGGTGCGCGGCCATACTTTCGCCGTCTGCGTGACGTGAGGGATCAATTGCGTGCTGGCGGCGTGAGCGGCATGGAAGAACTCTCCATGGGCATGACCCGCGACTTCACAATCGCAATAGAAGAGGGAGCGACCATGGTGCGAATGGGAACCGCCGTTTTCGGTCCCCGCACCAAGCAATCAGAGCCGCGACCGTGAGGGAGGGGACGCATGAAATGATTATCCGCGTCCGAGTTCAGCCCCGAGCCAAACGAAACGCTATCGGCGGGCAGATCGAAAACGAGTGGAAGTTGCACGTCACTGCGCCCGCCCTCGAAGGCAAAGCCAATCAGGCGTGCATAGAATTTCTGGCTCGTGAACTGGGCATTGCCCGTTCGCGCGTGAAGCTGCTCTGGGGCGAGAAATCGAGACACAAGGTATTTGAACTGGAAGGCGTCAGCGAGGCTGAGTTCCTGCGGTTTGTCGCCGAGCAGAAGATCTGATCCAGAAATACCCACCGAATCAGAGGTTGCCACGGCGAACGCTTCGCCGTGGGCTTTCGGAGTGTGGTTTCGTTTGACATAGAATCGATATACTCATAATTGAGTTGATCGGAAATAAGTCCGCTCCCTTGCAATCGCAGGCTGTGAATTGAAGCATGAAAATAGACGCCATCCAGCAGGCTCTGAGAGAGCACGGCATTGACGCGTGGCTGTTTTATGATTTCCACCGTCGCGACCCGATCGCCTATCGCGTACTGCGCCTGAAGCACCATGGAATGGCGACTCGCCGCTGGTATTACCTTCTTTCAGCTACCGGGCAGCCGGTGAAGCTGGTGCATCGGATCGAAAGCGGCCAGCTCGATTCGCTCTCCGGCGACAAGAGAGTGTACGCCTCCTGGCAGGAGCATCAGCGGCTGCTCCAAGAGATACTGAAGCCGTATCATACTGTGGCGATGCAGTACTCGCCGCTCAATCAAATTCCTTACATTTCTTCTGTTGATGCAGGCACTGTTGACCTGATTCGCAGCTTCGGCAAGAACGTGGTGAGTTCCGCCGCGTTAGTGCAGCAGTTTGAGTGCCGATGGTCGGACGCGGCACTTGCGTCGCACCTTGAAGCCGGAAAGCTGATTGACGGCATCATCGAGGAGACGTTTCGTGAAATCGGCAGGAGGGTTGAGGCGAACGGCGAAACTGACGAGTACAGCGTGCAGCAGTTCATCCTGGAGCAGTTTGAGCTGCACAAACTGACTTCCAGCCGCCAGCGGCCGATTGTGGCCGTGAACGCGAACTCGGGCAATCCGCATTACGAGCCTCTGCGGGACCGCTCCGCCCCGATCCGTCCTGGCGATTTTGTCTTGCTCGACGTTTGGGGGAAGCTGAACAGGCCCGGCGCGGTGTATTACGACGTTACCTGGACCGGTATTGTGGCCGCCGAGCCACCCGAAAACGTCCAGCGGATATTTGAAATTGTGAAGGCCGCGCGCAACCAGGCAGTTGAGACCGTGCAGTCGGCGGTTCGCGCCGGGCGGCCTCTGCACGGTTGGGAGGTTGACCGCGCCGCGCGAAATGTTATAACAGAGAGTGGGTATGGCGAGTATTTCGTGCACCGGACCGGGCATTCCATCGGAGAAGAGGTACACGGGAACGGCGCCAACATGGACGATTGGGAGACCCACGACGACCGGCCCGTCATTCCGCAGACCTGCTTTTCCGTTGAACCAGGCATTTATCTGCCGGAATTCGGCGTGCGCAGCGAAGTAAACGTTTACGTGAGCGAACACGATGCTCGCGTGACTGGCCGCGTGCAGGATCAACTGATTCGCATTCAGGCTGCGCCGGTCAATTCGTATTATCATTGATGTCGAGTGCACGCAATAAAATGGCTCAGGAATTGGCAACCGAACAGTCACAAACCATTAAAATACCGTTAGCACCTATCATTGCGGCTTGGCTGATTCCCGGGGGCGGTCATCTGTGGCAACGCCGCTGGGGACGCGGAGCGCTTCTGCTGCTTTCGATCGCCACGTTGTTTGTAGCCGGCGTAGCGATGCAAGGGCGTCTGTTCAAACTGGCGCCTGCCAATCTGGTCGAAACACTTGGTTTTCTGAGCGACCTGTGTTCCGGTCTGCTGTTTATAGCGCTCAAGTTCACAGGATATGATCCGGGCGAGCTGGGTGCGCCGATGGCGGACTACGGGACCAAATTCATTCTTGTGGCGGGCTTGCTGAACGTGTTGTGTATCTTGGATGCCTACGACATAGCGATCGGAAAGAAGAATTAATGACGGCTGCGTCGGCGGCCTCGAGCACACTCAAATGATTCAGTCGCACCTCACCGCAGCACTGCTGTTCTCCCTTGTTACCTCCGCGGTTTTTGCCATTACGGGCAAAGAGACCGACCGCGAACGACTCCTCAACTTTGTCTGGCTGTTTTCCTTGTTCGTAATAGTCACGCTCGCCGCTTCGTGGCTAATGAACTTCGGCCACCGCTGAACCTGATCGGGTCGCGGAGCCGGGACGGAATGCCCGAGACCGATTGCCCAATTCCGTGTCAATGTGAAAAGAAAAAGCACGTTACGTTGGGGTTGATGGGAGGTTCTGGAGGCAGGTCGAACGGCTTCTCCGAAGGCCCCATCACTTCCTGTGTTTCAGGGGGAGCGGTGGAAAGGATCTGCACTACTGGCGACTCTGGAGGAGTTTCCCCAGTGCGCAGTGATGTCATCTGCAATATGCCGATCACGCCGTCCTTGACTATGTGCGCTCCCGCCGAAACGGTTACGTCCATCTCCTGAGAGTTTTTGTCTTCCGCCCTCTTCAACCTTTTTGCCGAAATCTTCAACCGCGAGCCGCGCGGCGATTCGAACTTCACATATTTCCAGTCGCTCGCAGCGAAGCTGATTTGCGCTCGAAGCATACCTACGGTTTCGCCGCTCGCCGCCGTGAACTCCACTGGGAACCCCCATATATGCTTGCGCAGCAACGCAGGATCCTTGAGCACCAGGCTCGATTGTTGCCGCTGTTTGCCGGGCTTGGGTTCTGGGGAATCGCGTATTTCGGTTTGGGATTGCTGGGCAAAGGCTTCTGCAACTGCGAAAGGACGTGTTACTCTTGCCATCGATGCAAGTTCCGGCGGATGCACGGCGGAGTAAAAAACAACAGCCGCGGTGGTGAATCGAAGCAGCTTCTGAACCAGGATCATTCACAGATTATTCCATATATCGGCTCTCGCGAGAACGGATCTCCAGTGACCGCTGTTCGGGGATTCACTTTTTTGACGCTGCCCCTCGTTTCCTGTTAAATACGACCCATGCTCAACAGCAGCCGACGCGAGCGGTGGATCGTCCCATTAGCCCTTCTCGGGTTCACAATCTTTTTCTACTGGAAAGTGATTTTTACAAATCGCGTGATGTTCCCCTGGGACATCGCCGGATTTTTCTATCCCACTCTCAATTTCATCCACGAAGAGCTGCGCCATTTTCGCCTGCCGTTTTGGAATGCTTACGTCATGTCCGGCTTTCCCATCATCGGCGACCCTGAGGCACAGATTTTTTATCCGCCGAACTGGCTGATGCTGCTCGTCCAGCCGTTTGAATCACTGTCGTACAAGACGGTAGAGATCCAACTCATTTTCCATTTTCTCTTAGCCGGCGTGTTCATGTATTACCTGGCCAGGAGCTATGTTCACAGTGCGACTGCAGCGCTCATATCCGCAGTTCTGTTCGAGTTCTGCGGCGCCATGGTCGCTCACACGCAACACTTGGCTTCAATTGAAACGATGGCCTGGTACCCGCTCATATTCCTGCTGGCCAGGCGAGGTCTGCTGGAGAATCGCTTCCCGCTCACAGTGGCAGCCGGCGCGCTGTTCGGAATCCAGGTCCTGGCCGGTCATGCCCAGCACTCGGTCTATTTAGGACTGCTGCTGCTTCTGTACTTTGCGTACGAGGCTTGCTGCGGCCCTTTGCGGAAGCAGCTTTGGCCATGCTGGATCTATTCGCTGGCCGTGATTGCCGGGATTGGAGCAGCACTCTCGATGGTGCAGTTGATCCCCAGCATGGAATTGGGGAGCCTTTCCGTTCGAAAATACATCACCTACTTTGACGTTGTACAAGGAAACGAACCTCGGTATCTGATCACGCTATTTTTGCCTAACTATTTCGGCGGCTTGAATGGAGTGCCAAAGTGGTATCCGTACGACATCTCGTTTAATTACGTCTTCCTGACTGTCCCGGGCTGTTTGTTGGCATGCCTGGGATTGGTGGAAACCGTGCGCCGCCGGAATTTCTTCTGGCTGGTCCTGGTGGTGCTGTGTATCGAGCTCAGCTTTGGCACCAACGGCAGGTTGGGGCCACTGATTTACCATGTGCCGCTGTTGAACCTGTTCCGCAATATTCCGACTTTCTTTGATCTGGCCAACTTCGCACTTTGTCTGATGGCGGGTATCGGCGCGGAGGCGTTATTCTCGATGAAACTTTCGCCGCGCTGGAAGCAGCACTTGCCTGCCGGTCTCGCATCACTCTTGTTCGCGACGACCATCTGCGGCCTAGTTTTCGGCTGGTGGAAATTCCACGGTTGGTTCGCCATGCTGGCAGTGTTGGCTCTCAGCAGTATCGTAGTCGCGGGACTGCTCCGCAATCGATTCAGTGTTCCGTTTTCCAAATTCGCACTGCTCGGATTAATCGTGGCGCAACTCGTACATTACAACATGAATCAGTTCTTTAACGCGTCAATTGACAATCCGCGGCATTTCACGAATCGCAACGAAATGCTCGGAAGAAAAGATTTGCTCCAGCGCCTGAGAGAGGATAGGGCGGCTGATTTTCGCGTGGCCGCCATCGCGGAACATATGTTGAGCGCCAACGGTTGGAACGTTTGGCGCGTCCCCGGAATTCACGGCTGGAATCCCGTGTTGCTGCGGCGTTACGACTCGTACCTGCGTGGCTTATTTCAAACCGGTGAGTACGCGACTCCTTACGGCGGGCCGGATCACAATCTCAACTCGCCCATGCTGGATCTGCTTGGCGCAAAGTACCTCATCATGGGTGATACCGATATCGAGAAACAATTGAGCCTCCCGCACTCCGCTAAGTTTACGCGGCGGTTCAAAGACGTGGAGCGGTGGAACACTTACGAAAACCGCGACTATCTCTCCCGGTCGTGGTTCTACTCTCGCGCGTACGTAGTGCCGGATGAAGAGACAGCGCTGGCCTTGATGAGCTCCAGTTGGTTTGATGCGCGCAAAACACTGCTGTTTGAAAATAACCAGGTCCCGGCGTCGTATGGCGCGCTGATCGAACCGTTACCGACCATCGAAATCAATCCGAAAGACGCGTCCAGTATTTCAACTGGAACGGTGATGGCAGATCCTTACTGCGCTAAGCCGCTGCCGATGGTCGGCGGATGGGGCGAGGGTGAGAACGACCGATTGCAATTCTCAATCGCCAGTCTCGAGCAGCAGGGCCGTTACTTGTTGTCCGTCGAATATACAGCTAGTAGTAATCCAGCGCCTGTGCTGGAGGTCCAAATACACAGTGGAGACCGCACCCAGCAGTCCGAACCGCGCACGCTGCCGAGGACTGCCGAGTGGGGATGCCGCAAGGCGCGCCACACAGAACTCGGAACGTTCAATCTGGCGCCTGGAGAGAACCGCCTGTTCATCAACGCCAGCATTCGCGCGCAAATACACCTTTATTCGCTCAGGTTGGTGCGATTGCCTGAGGCGCAGTCCGATACCGGGACCTTTTCATTCGCGAATTTCCAGAGCTCGGCGCACCGAATTTCGTTTGACAGCACGCAGGATCGTGACGGCTTTGTCTTGCTGAATGAGATCTTCTATCCCGGATGGGAGGCTCAGGTCGACGGACAGTCTACCCCAATATTGCAGGCCGACGGCATCTTCCGGGTGCTGGCAGCTCGCGCTGGCTCGCACCACATTGAAATGACCTTCAAGCCGCGATACTTCGCGTTGGGTGCCGCCGTATCAGTCATAACGCTAATCTCTCTCCTGGCCTACTTCGCTGTAGGCGCAAAGGCAGCAAACTCCCGCAATGCTGAACAGAGCGGCAGTCAACAAGGAATGCAGTCGGCGATCGGAAAGTGAGCCTACAATGCGGCGGAAAACGCTACACGAGCTGTTAGCCGGTGCTGCCGTATTGTGCTGGGCGCTGTTTGCTTATCGAAGTTATCTGCCGCATGGCGGCGGCGCTCTGAAATATACGTACGATTTCGTCCGAGGTCTGGTTTCGGCACTGGGCCTGTTCGATATCGTCCTCGTTATTTGGCTTGCCCTCATCACGTATGTTGCCGGGACAAGGTGCCTGGACCGCATCGCCGTCGCCTACGATTCGGCCGCCGAGAAATTTTGCTTTGCAGTCTCGATAGGCCTGGCGTTGTGTTCTTTTACCGTTTTCTTGCTTGCAGTTACCCGCACACTTTATACCCCCGTAGCATACGGGTTGTTGAGCGTTGCGACACTGTCATTTCGTCGCGAGTTGCTGGGAATAGCGCGTAACGGCTGGGCTTTGGTAACAGCTCTCCGCATACCGCCCCGCATTTCCGCCGAGTCGGCGAGCCGCGCGTTTCTGATCGTCTACATGACTGTTGTCCTGGGAGTCATATTGGTTTCCGCTCTGGGGCCGGAGATTGAATTCGACGCACTATTCAATCACCTCGAAGTCGCAAAGGTAATTTCGGAAACACACCGTTTGCGCCCCATCCGCGACATTCCCCAGACTTTTTTCCCAAAGCACACCACGGTCTTGTTTGCACTGGGCATGCTTCTTCACAATGAGATTACAGCCAAGTTGATTCATTATTTATTCGGCCTGCTGACCATCGTTTCGGCATATGCGTTTGCGCGGCGCGTGCTCTCCCGCACCGCCGGCCTGCTGGCGAGCGCCATTCTGGTTTCGTCTCCGATCTTCATCTGGGAAATGAGAACCGCACATGTTGATTGCGGTTACGCGTTTTACGTTTTTCTATCGCTCTATGCCATGATCCTGTGGCTCGGTACAGGGCAGCGGCAGTGGCTGTGGGTCGGGACTTTTCTCACGGCGTGGTCGTTGGGCACGAAATATCAGGCGCTTTTTGGGCTCGGGGCGCTGGCGTTGATGGTCGCACTCGAGACTCTCCAAAGACAGTTGGGGCTGCGGAAAGCCTTTGCACGCGCGGTGAAATTCGGCCTCGTCGCCGCTGGCGGATTACTTCCTTGGGGATTAGTCAATTACTTCCAGACCGGCAATCCCGTTTTTCCGTTTCTCAATGGAATTTTTAAGAGCCCCTACTGGACCGTCCAGCAGACCGAGACAGCCCTGATGCAGATGGCCGATTCCGGTATTCCCATATCGCTGTCGAACTGGTGGGCCATCTTCACGATCCCCTGGCGCATGGTTGCGGACCAAACCGATCGCTTCCATGGAAACATCGGCCCGTTCTATTTGATTCTCATTCCGCTGCTCGTTTTCGTTCCGCGCATGCGGCGCGAGGTGAAACTGTTATTGATCTTCAGCATCCTGTTTACCACGTTCTGGAGCTTTACGGGACAGCATACCAGGTATTATCTGCCGGTCTTGCCGGCGCTGGCCGTTGTTGGTTCATACGCCGCCGTCAACGGGTTGCTTCTGCTACGCGACCGGAACCACCATACGCTGGGAGTATCCGCTGCGACTCTTTTGGGCCTGATGTTGGCATTGAATTCGCCTTATTTCGAGCCATATGGCGTCAGCGCGCGCTACGGCGCCTCAATAATGGAAACGCTTCCATGGAAAGTGCTGACCGCCGAAGAAACGCGAGAACAATATTTGTCAAAGACAATCCTGGACTTTGACGCCGTTCGTTATGTGAACGAGCGGCCAGGCCACCGTAAAATCCTCTTCTGGTGGAACACGGCTCCGATTGCATTCTACGTCGATGGTGAAACTGGCTTGATCTTCTCTCATTACTTTGATCGGTTCAGCGGGGATGATCCGGCGGAATTAGATCGCGTGCTGCTGGAGAACCGCATCACTCACGTGATCATCGGAGCGCAGAACCGTGATGGTCAACTCTTCTCTGATCCGGAAAAAGAGTTCGTACATCGGTACTTGAAAAAGGTGTATGAAAAGAACGCTACCGTTGTTTATCAGGTCTCGCCGCAGCCGTTGCAGCAGGAAGCCGTTACGTATGACGTCTTGCAGCATCCCGCCGAAACTCGAATCAAAACAGGGTTACAGGAGAAAACTCTAGCGGACGGCGATTACGTTACGCTCGCAATGGTGCACGACGACACGCGCCGAGCGCTCGTGATTCGCGCATCTTCTGATGTAGAGTTCGAGACGGTATTGGCCGATCGCCCGCTGATGCGATTTGCATTTGCCGGAGCGACGCCGCCGGAGTGTTCCCCCAGAGATGCGTTTCAAGTGCAGATTGCGGCGGGCGGAAGCAAGCCGGTACTGTTATTCAGCAGCGCTGCGCGCCAGCACTTTTCGCGAGAGCCGGACCGCTGGTATGACAACGAGATTGACCTGTCCGGGTACGAGCAGCAGCGCGTCACCATCTCACTTCTGACGCATACCTCGACCGTGCAGGGCTGCCCACCATTGCTGTGGGGCCATCCTGAAATCGTGTCCCGGCCACCCAAAGTGGAGGAGGATTATTGACGGTTCAACCGGCCGAACTTGCGGCGCTTTCGCAGGCGTACTTCGTATTCAGCGCCCTCTTGCAAGTCGGGCAGCGGCGGAAGAGGTCGCAATTTGCCTGCCTCTGCGATAGCGGAAAAAACTTGCAGAGTCTCTTGCGACGCCGCGACAGAAGGCTTTCCAGGCTGTGGTGCGGAGAGACGCCCGCGAGCGGCTGCGTCCAGCGCTTCGTTTGCGAGCAGATCGGCTTCGCGGTTCCGCTCTCGCGGCACATGCTGGATGCTGAACTCGTCGATCATGCCGGCCAGCTTACGAGCCAGCTCGAACAGCGGTTTCAGATCGGGACTCTGCACGCGATAGCGCCCCTGCATTTGTCTGGCAACCAGCTCCGAATCGCAATAAACCTTCAGGCGTTGCGCCTGATTGCTGGCGGCGTATTCAAGCGCGGCAATCAGCCCGTTCCATTCGGCAACGTTATTCGTCGCTCTTCCGATGAATTTTGAAAGCTTCTCTTTGGTTTCCCCGTGCCGGTTCTGGATGACAACTCCATAGCTGGCCGGACCGGGATTGCCCCGCGAGGCGCCATCAACGTAAGCAATCAATTCTGATTCGGGATTCGAGAAGAGGGTCGCTTCCATGTCAGTCGTCATTGCGCGACAGGAGGAGCGACATAGACGAGGATACAGCCGCAGCTTTCGCAATTCAGGATTTGCTCGTTTGCCTGCACGTCATTGTAAGCTTGCGGCCGAAGCCTCACGTGGCACGCTTCGCACGCGCCGTTGACAACTGCCGCCACGGCGCGGCCCCGGCGCGCTGCCGAGATGCGCTCATAGCTCGAATAGATTTGCTCCGATAGCAGCGAGCAGACCTGCTGGCGTTGTGAGCGGGCTTCCTTCAGTTTTTCCTCGTCCTGCTGCTTTCGCTCGCGAGCGTCGCGAATCTCAATGTCAGCGCGGGCGCGCTCTTCACGGAGATTCTTCTCTGATGATCGCAACTGGCGCTCCAGAGATTCTGACTCGATCATCTCGGTCAGAATCTCGTCTTCGATTTTTTGGATGGCCGCCTCGTGGAAATCGATCTCGTGCTGCAATGCGCGATACTGCTCGTTCGTTCTAACCTCCAGCATCTGATCCTTATGCTTGGAGATTTTTTCCCGTAGCACCGTGATGTCGCCTTCCCGCTTACGGCGGGACTTCTGGTTGTCGGCGATCTTCTTCTTGTCGGCTTCAACGCTGGCGATGTGCTCGGTGAGCTGGCTTTCGATGGCTGCAATTTTGCGCGGAAGGCTTTGAATCTCCGCTTCCAGCGAGCGGATGGTATCGTCAAGTTGCTGCAACTCGACAAGATTTTTCAGATCAACATTCATGATGCAAACGCTTAATGGCGCGAACGTTCTCTCGAAAACTATCGCGGATTATATCACAACTCGTTCTTGCACCGGGGACGCGATGACTGTCCCTTTTTGGTGCTTTCGCCGATGGCGGTGAAGCGGGCCGGAGTGAATAGGACATACCATCCAGCGGCAACCTGACAAGCGATGGAAATTGAGGTATACTTCGCGACGCAAGCAAAACAGATGCTCCGTGCAATGATGAAAGGACTTATATGAAACCGAACCCGATTCTACGCCGCGATTTCTTGAAGGCCTCGGGCATAGGAGCTTGGGCGCTTTCGATGCCGGAATGGAGTTTCCCGATTGTGCGGGCGGAAACAGGGACGTCGGAAGATAAAATCGTCGCGTCGAAGAGCACCAGCCGCACAACAGTGCTCCAGGATATTGCGGCTTGGGTCGTCAAAATGAGATACGAAGAGTTGCCGCCGCCGGTCGTCAAGGCAGCTAAACTGGTGCTTCTCGATACGTTGGGATGCGCCCTCGGTGCTATTGATGCGGCTCCGGTCCGCATGGCCCAGCAGGTTGTCTCGATGCAAGGAGGGAACCCACAAGCAACCGCCGTCGGAATTGGCAGGAAAGCGACTTGTGATCAAGCTGTTTTCTTGAACGGAATGGCGCTTCGCTATCTCGATTACAACGACTACGCGGCGAAGGGCAGCCCGCATCACCCCAGCATCAATGTGGCTCCGGCCCTCGCCATTGCCGAAATGCAAGGTTTGACCGGCAAGGATCTTCTTTTGGGAATAACCGTCGGCTACGAGGTACAACTCCGGTTGCGTGACGCAACTGACGGAGCATCAAGAAGGACAGGTTGGGATTACGGCTCAATCACGACGCAGTATTCTAGCGCGGCGTCGTCAGCAAAGCTTCTCGGCCTGGATGCCTCGAAGATAACGAATGCCTTGGCCATCGCCGGAGCGAATGCCAACACTCTGTTCGAGGTTCGCGGAGGCGGCGCCAGCGGCGACGAGATGACGCCGGCGAAAGGGGCGGCTGATCCCATGGGAGCCCGAAACGGAACTTTCGCCGCACTCCTTGCCCGGGCCGGTCTCAACTACCCTCCGACCATCTTGGAGGGTGTGAACGGCTACGGAAAGATAGTAACCGGCATTCTTCGAGAGGATGTCCTCCGCGAGCGGACGGGCGATTACAGGATCCTGTACAGTTGTAAGAAAATGTGGCCTTGCATGGGACTTGCGCAAGCGCCCATTGCAGCGGCCTTGGAGATCTATCAGCGCAAAATTGTTCCAGACGACATAGAAAGCATTAAGGTAGCCCTGAATGATTTCGGGTACAAGAACCAACAGGCTTTTCTGGGCGAGATCAATACCCGGGAGCACGCTGACCACAGCGTTGCTTATACGGTCTCGAGGGCTCTGCTGGATGGGAATGTTACCGTGGAGGATTTCGAGGAGAAGCGGTTCAAGGATCCGCGTGCGCTGCGGCTTGTGAAGAAGGTTTCACTTCGATCCGATCCCTCGCTTACCGAGGCTCACGGAGCCAAGTTAGAGGTGCAGTTTCGAAACGGAAACGTTCTTAAAGCGGAGGTTCCCTACCCTCCGGGCAGCCTGCAGAACCCGCCTGACGATGAGGCCCTCGTGAAGAAATTTGTCACCCTTGCAGAGAATGTGCTGGGCAAAGCGCGCGCCCATAAGGCAACCGAGATTATCTTGGCCGCCGACACCATGCCGAATCTAATAGATCTCGTGAACGCCGTGTCGCCTCTCTCCAAAGGGGGTCGAAGGTAGTCTGTTAGCCGGCGTGCTGCTGAGGGGATCCGCAAGCAACCGAGTTATGTCTGGAAACGGATGGCTTTAGATAGCTACCCGCGGAGACGAAGAAGACAGCTCGCAGCGCTCGCGACCGCTTTCACGTGTTCATTAACTTTAACTGATCGGCGTTTCGTGCCGCGCAAGATTCAACAGTATACATGCACTCCATACTAATAATTACCGATGAGCAGACCCTGAAACTGACGACGATTCGGCGCATATTACAGAGAGTTCTAGAATAGCGGATCACCGGCAAATTGAGCCGATTCCATCATACTGAACTCTGATTACTACGCAGGCCTCTCCGCACACAGCGGGAGAACGGGGCGAGAGAGCGCGCCGCGGCTGTCGCCAACATCCGGTCCTTCGATGGGCAAGTGGAGGTGTTTGCTCCGGGCACCGAAACAGCCGTCAACTGTTTCTTTTTCTCACATTAGTTTTACTTTTTTGCTATACGATCTCAGACCGCCGTTTCAGCAAACTGTTTAAGTCATCCCCAACGCGATTCAGATAATAACTCGGTGCCTGTGGATTTTCGCGCACTACATCGAGCGCTCGCGCGTGGTGTGGACTGCAGGTGTCACGTTTTGAGACATCTGACATCACCAATGCCGCGAAACCAGCGATTTACAGCGTTTCTGGACGGGCGCAAACGTGCTAGTCATTGAGGCCAATTTGTGGCCGTGGGATTAAAACCGCGTCGTATCGCTTAGTAATCGCGTGCCGCGCAACCGGAGGGTTCGATGAAGGGTCGGAGTAAACTCTATGCGTTTGTGCTCTTAATATTAGCCGGCGTGGGACTCACCACTGCGGGTGACGGAATAAAACCTACTTATCAACCTTCCGACAAAGCATATTACCTGACGGACGCTCAAGCATCATTCGTTCGTCCAGGTTTGAAGTTGCAAATCCAGAAGGTGGAGTTTGAACCGCCCAATGTACACGTGACATTCCGGATCAGTGACAATGCAGATCAGGGTTTAGACCGGCAGGGCCTGCAGACGCCGGGATCTGTCAGCGCCAATTTCATCCTGGCTCGCATCAAGCCCGACGATTCCCAGTATACCGCCTACACGACGCGCACCCGGCCCAGCAAGATTACGGGTCTGCCGATACTCCAAGCTACAAGTGATTCCGGCGGGACCTACACCAGCGTCGGCGACGGTGTTTACAGGTATACTCTTGGCACCAAGCTTCCGGCTGATTTTGAAGCGAACGCAACGCACACCGTCGGAATGTTCGCCGTGAGAAACCTGACCGATTTCGGGTTGACCAGCTATGTTGCAAATGCAACGCTCGACTTTGTGCCTGCAAACGCTCCTGTCACACAAGTTCGCGACGTGGTGCGGACGGAAGCCTGTAACCAGTGCCACAACCCCTTAGGTGCGCACACCGGGGGAGCTCGGCAAGTCACGCAGCTCTGTATTCTCTGCCATCAGCCGCAGTCGATAGACGATACAACGGAAAATCCCATTGACTTCAAGGTCATGATCCACAAGATCCATATGGGCGCTAACTTGCCGAGCGTGAGTGGTCGGCGGCTCAACATCCTGGGAACCAGCGGCAGCGGTACCGGCACAACTGCAACGGGGTCTACACAAGCCCCTATTCCCCATGGCGCAAAGATCGCCGGAAAGCCATACATAATTGAAGATGCGGATTTCTCCACCGTCGTGTGGCCGCAGGACGTGCGCAACTGCACCACGTGCCATCAAGGGGGCCAGCAGTCGGATAACTGGAAGACCAATCCCAACCGGGCGGCTTGTGGTTCCTGCCACGATAATTTGAACTTTGCTACTGGTGAGAATCACCCCGGCGGCGTGCAAGTGGATGATAGCAAGTGCAGCATCTGCCACCCGGCGGATACCGGTTTGGAATTCGATCTGTCTGTCACCGGAGCCCATACCATCCCGATTAAATCGAAGAAATTGGCTGGGCTGAACCTGACGATTACTGGAGTAACGAACACCAAGCCGGGGGAGAAGCCCGCCGTTTCGTTCACCGTTACTGATAGCAAACAGAACCCGGTGGATGCCACCAAGCTAAACTCGTTGGGCTTTTTGCTGGCGGGGCCAACCGACGACTACTCCTTTGTGACACGTTCGGCATCAGGGCTTCCGGGAACTGAAAACGCGCTCACTGCGGCCAAGCCGAGCGGTTCGGGTTATACCTACACCTTCGCGACGGCTATTCCCGCCGATGCCAAGGGAAGCTTTACAATCGGCGGTCAGGCGTACCGGTTAGTAACGATTGCCGGGCCACTGGCGGGGCAGAGCTTCAGCATTCGCGAGGGTTCCAACAATCCTCTGTTTTACTTCAGCGTCGGGGGCGATGCCGTAAAGGCCCGCCGCAAAGTGGTGGATGTTAAGAATTGCAATAGCTGCCACGAGCGGCTTGCGTTGCACGGCGGCACGCGAACGAACGCAACCGAATACTGCCAGATGTGCCACAACGCCAAGGCGCAGACTCCAGAAGGACAGACCATTAGTTTCCGCACGCATATTCACCGCATTCACACTGGAGAGGAGTTGGAAAATGAGTGGGAGGTGGGGAGAAACTACAATGGCGTTCGTTTCCCCGGCGACCGGCGAGACTGCGCCAAATGCCACGTGAACAACTCCAATCAGTTGCCGGTGCCGGCGGGGTTGGCCTGGGCCGATACTCCTCTGCTGTTTTATACCCCCACTGGGCCTACCGCATCAGCATGCCTGGGCTGCCACGACGGCATGGCCGCTGCGGCGCACGCCTATCTGATGACAGCGCCGTTCGGCGAGTCGTGTGCCGTGTGCCACGGCGAGAGCGCCGACTTCGCAGTTAGCAAAGTCCACGCGCGATAAACCCATTCCAGACCTCCCAATTCGCGCGGGGGCCGGGGACCCGGCGTTATGCCGGGTCCCATTGCTATTAAGGGACAACTCTCCCTCCCAGGAGGCGCAGGGTTGAGACGACGAGTTAAAGATTTCTTGCCACTCAGGAGACACAAGAGTATAGTCCCGGACGATGGGTTCCCGACCCGGCCCATGATACTTGATCCGTCAACGACAAGGAGAACCCCAGTGAATACGCGATCAAAGCTTGTTAGGGGGAATGCATACGTTTCGTTAATGTTTCTTTTTCTTGTGCCTTCTTGGGCATTGGCTGGCACCACGACTATCAATTGCGATGCTGGTGATACGATCGAAGCAACTCTGCCAAAATTGAGAGCTGGCGACACGCTCGTGGTGAGCGGGACCTGCCGGGAACACGTAGAAATCACCGTCGATGGGCTGACGCTGGACGGTCAGAACACCGCCACCATCAGCGGCCCGAGTTCGTCGCTCAACGTGATCAATCTCATCGGCATCAGAGGAGGCATCGTGCGCGGGTTCCGGATTACGGGAGGCCGTGACGGTGTGGCCCTCCACGGCGTGCAGATGGTCGAGCTCTATAGCAACACCATCGAAAACACCGGCAGGGACGGCGTCCAGGTCCAGCGGAGCAGCAGGTTTTCCAGCATCATAGCAAATTTGATTCAGAACAACCCGCGTCACGGCATTTTTGTCAATGAAGCATCCGCGGTGCGCGTTGGTTTCGGCATCGGGATCGAAGCAGATAGCGACCCGTTGTCGAACCTGATTCAAGGTAACGGCGGCGAAGGCATTCTGGTCTCTCGCGCTTCCAGTGCCCGCATTCACCATAACTCGATCCGCAACAATAGGGGGAACGGCATAACACTCGAGCAGTTTTCTCATGCCGGCATCGCTCACAATCTCATCGACGGCAACACTGGGAACGGAATCCTGGTGAGACAGAGTTCGGCCGTCAACCTCGGAACCGATACAGGGAACAATTTGGATAATTTGCCGAACAGCACTGGCACGCCGAACGGGCAATGGGGAATCCATCTCATGGGCGCGGCTTCCGCGGATGGACGCCTCGGCTCTCTCAATGGCGCTCGTGGGGCGAGGCAGTGGACCAACGACACATTTGATAGCCTTTTGCCCCAGCCTTGAGTGGAGGCTGGCGAGTCTTCAGAACAGCGCTGCTTGGATTACAGGGCCTGAGGTCAAGATTGCGGTGCAGCAGTAAACCAAGGACGAGACACTTAGGCGAGGTTTTGTTCGGATTCGCGCGGTACCCATCCCAAAAATCCCACATCGCGCGGAAGCAGAGACCCGGCATATTGCCGGGTCTTTTGCCTTTTCAGCGGCCTGCGATTCAAATAATTTTCTGACTAGTGGTGCGTCGGGACGCATCCTACGGCAGATTTCGGAATGGGATACTTCGATGGAACCGCAGTAGTGGGCTTGGTGGCTTGGCGGTGGACGCCAAAGTGCAACGGAAATAAACTTACGATAAGCTTGTAGCCTGGAGGAAGTTGCCGTGCGCGAGGAACCCGGCAAAAACATGTGGCTCTGGGGCACGTTGCTGCTCTCCTGCCTGACCATTCTCATCTTCGTCTTTGCGGTGATGGAGCTGGTGGAGCAGCGGTTCTTCCGCGATCTGGATTACCGCCAACTGCACTATCTTTATATCACCAGAGGAATGGTCTCGTCGGTGCTGCTGGCGTCGTGGGCGGTGTGGTTTGTATTAAAGGACAGACGCAAATCCGAAGAAGCGCTACGCCGTTCGCGCGAGCGGTACCGCGCGATGCTCGCCAACGCGGCCGATGCCATTGTTCTCTTTGACAACATGCTGCACGTACTGGAGTGGAACCCCCAAGCGGCTCGTCTGTACGGCTACGGGGCCGAGGACGTACTCGGCAAACCTATACCGACGCTGGATGCAAAATCCCGGCGAGAGATGCAGGACATCGTGCGACGGCTCCAGCACGGCGAACCAGTCGTGGAGCTAGCAACCAAGCGAATCAACCGCAGTGGCGAGGCGATAGATGTAGAAGTTCGAATCTCCTCGTTTCGTGACGTCGAAAGTAACCAGGTGGTATTTCTGGAGATGGCCTCCGACCTGCGCGAGCAAATTCGAATGCGCCAGCGTGCCTTGGAAATGGAGAAACTCACCACCATCGGCCGTATGGCTGCGGGCACGGCCCACACTCTGAACACGCCGCTCGGGGCCATGCTCTTGCGTATCGAGATGCTCCAGGACCGGCTGCGGGGCCATAATTGTGCCGATGAACTTGAGCGGCTCGAATTGAGCACCCGATTCTGCCAGGACTTTGTGCAGAAGCTGCTGCAATACAGCCGCAGGTCGGAAACCAACCTGCGCCGTTTAAACGCCAAGGAACTGCTCGATTCGGTTCACACGTTCTTTCAGCCGACATTCCAGGTACGACAGCATACGCTCACGTGCGCTTCGAGCCTCCTTCGGGAGGCGGTAATCTGGGGAGACCGCAATCAATTGGAAGCTCTGTTCGCGGCTTTGTTAATGAACGCATTGGATGCGCTTCCGGCGCATGGTGCCGTTTCCATTGGGGGTGCGGTCAGCGACGGCCGTGTGGAACTGTTCGTGCAGGACAATGGATCCGGTGTGCCTGATGAGAAGCTGAACGATATTTTCGAGCCGTTTTTCACGACCAAAAATGCCGGGCATGGTACCGGCCTGGGATTATCGATTGCGAGGAACATTGTTGAGGAGCATCGAGGAGACATCGAGCTTACCAACAACAGTGATGGCGGCGTGACTGTCCGCGTTTCGCTGCCCCTCTGCAACGTGGATGAATTGGTCTCCTCACCGACTCAGTATGAGCAATGATGCACTGATTCTCGTGGTTGACGATGACGCCGAGATGGCGGCAACCGTTGCCGAATTGCTGCGCCAGCAAGGATACCCAGCCCTGACCGCCACGTCGGCTCTCGAGGCCGAGCAAGTGGTGTGCTCCAACGCGGCTCTGCGGCTAGCACTGATTGACCTTATGATGCCGGTGATGGACGGCATCGTTCTTCTGGAGCGGGTGAAGCAACAACGGCCGGACCTGCCGGTGCTGATCATGAGCGGATTTGGAACCATCGCGGCTGCTGTGGAAGCGGTCAAGCATGGAGCGGAGGACTTCATCACCAAGCCTTTCGAGCGCGCCACGATCCTAAAGAAAATTCAGCATATTTTGGAATTGCAGAATCTGCGGGAAGAGGTCGCCGCACTGCAGAAGTCCGAGAGGCGCCGAACGTTCACCGGTGTGGTGGGCCAGGCTCCGAAAATGAGACGGGCTTTAGAACTGGCCGAGGCCGCCGCACGTACCGACGTACCCGTGTTGCTAGTGGGCGAGACCGGCACTGGGAAAGAACTGCTGGCTCGAATGATCCACCGGAATAGCGACCGTGCCGCGCGGCCGTTTGTGCCCGTCAATTGCGGAGCGCTGCCGCGCGACTTGGTCGAAAGCGAATTGTTCGGCTACCGCAAAGGCGCGTTTACTGGCGCTCAGCAAGATCGGCCGGGGTTATTCGCAGCGGTTGCGGGCGGTACTTTGCTGCTGGACGAAATCAGCGAAATGCCCGCCGATATGCAAGTAAAACTGCTGCGGGCTTTGCAAGAAGGCAAGGTGCGTCCGCTGGGAGCCGTTGAGGAGATCGTAGTAGACGCTCGCATCATAGCGGCAACCAATCGAACGAGCAACGCCAGCCTTTCCGGTGTCTTGCGCCAGGACCTTTACTATCGTCTGGCGCGAATCACCATCGAACTGCCTCCCTTGCGCGAACGCCGGGAGGATTTGCCATTGTTACTCGATTATTATCTGCAGATGTATTCAGGGAAGTATGGATATCGTGCCACCTTGCACGCCGATGCTCTTGAGTTGCTTCACAGCTATCCTTTCCCCGGAAATATCCGGGAGCTGGAAAATCTCGTTGAGGGTGTTATGGCGACGCACAAGGGACAGGAAGTGATCCGCGAACGCGATATCCGTGCGTATTTGCATCCGGAACTGCTGCAGAAGGGCAACGCGCTGGTGGACGTATCCATGTATTCTCTAGAGCGGCTGGAGAAATATGCGATCGAACAAGCGCTCCGGCTGAGCGGTGACAATAAGAGTCGCGCCAGCGAAATACTGGGCATCTCTAGAGAATCTCTTTACCGCAAGATGAAGCAGTACGGCATCCCTTTGTAAGTTGTTTGTCAACTGACCCAATTTGTGACACGTTCATTTTCCCTAACAAGGCGGGTTAGGTGATCTCCGGAGACAAATTGTTAACAATGGAGCGCTTGCGCTTATGGAACTCCGGTTGCTTTACTTCTTACCTGACAGCGACTTTCTTTTATACCGGATCCCCGGATGGGTTCAGACAGGTCATCTCACCAGCTCTCAAACAGGAGCGCTGTAAACATTCGAACAGGGTCGCGGCTACAGGTGATAAGTATGAGTGAACCAGACAGGCAAAATCAGTTTACGAGAGAGCCTATCAAAAAGTTCGCGCTTTGGGCCGTACTCTTTACCACTGTTGTGGTGGGGACGTACTCGTTGCGACCGTGGGATGCCCGCAGGAATATGGCTGAGTACTCGTTTCTCTCGGGCGATCCCGTGCGGGGAGGCAGCTTGTTTGCCGGGTTGGGTTGCAACGCCTGTCATTCGCTATTCGGCATCGGAGCCGATGTCGCATCGGACCTGGCCAAAGCGCCCCCGTCTAGTTGGAGTCCGGTGCGAGCCGTGGCTGACATGTGGAGTCACGGCCCCGAGATGTGGGAAAAGATGAAAGACGCGCAACTCGGATTCCCACACATCAGTGAACAAGACATGGTTGATCTGCTGGCTTACTTATACTTGATCCGCTATCTAGATCAACCTGGAGATCCGACGAAAGGCGGAGTGTTATTTGCCACCAAGCATTGTGCGGACTGCCACACGCTCTCCGGTACGGGGAAGGGAATCGGCCCGAATCTGTCGCACCTCAACGAGGATACGCCCATTATGTGGGCGCAATTGATGTGGAACCATGGACAAAGTATGGAGGCGCTGATCGCACAAGAACGGATCGAATGGCCGCTGTTTCAAGGTTCGGAAATGACCGACCTTCTGGCGTATCTGCAATCATCGACTTCGGGAAAACGAAAGGAATCTGAGTTGTTCCCCGCCGATCCCATCAGAGGAAAGGTGCTGTTTAAAGAGAGGGGCTGCCACTCGTGTCACAGTATAAACGCGGACGGCGGAAAAACAGGTCCCGAACTGGGAGCGAGTCAGCGCAGCGCGCCCAGTATCACGCAGTTCGCTGGTTTGATGTGGAATCACTCGCCGCAAATGTACGCGACTATGAAGGAGCACGACATTCCGCGTCCGAAATTTGCCGGGCGAGAAATGGCTGACCTGATCTCGTACTTGTACGTTGTGCGTTATATGGAGCCTCCCGGAGAATCGGAATCGGGTAAGACAGTGTTTCGCGACAAGCATTGTGCCGAGTGTCACGGCGCGGACGGGCACGGCGGAAGCAGTGGGCCCAATCTCGCTCGCCGCCCGGATGGTTACCATGCTCCGCAGATGGCCTATACTGTCTGGACCCATGGTCCGCAGATGTATCGTAAGATGCAGGAAAAGAGTATCCCGTGGCCTACTCTGACGGAGCGAGAACTGCGGGATTTGATGACCTTCCTTAGCTCGTTGTAATCGCGTTTGGCAGTCCTTTCCTTATAAGCACGCCCATTTCGCAGTACGTGTGCCCGCATTAAGCGCCCGCGAGCGCAACATGTTGTGCAACAGCTGCGCCGTCCCAAGCCGCCGGTTGTCACGTGTCAATTTATCTGACATTCAGAGTCAACGGCAGATCCACTCGTTGTGTTCAATGCACTGAAGTTATTGGCGTTCCCATTTGGCCCTTCATCTGCCTATATTTCCGGCGAGGAGGAGGGTTCGTTGGGATGTTTGTATGGTAACTCTCCGCTGCAGAAAAAAAGGAGAACTCCTGATGAAATACGTCGCGACCTTCACCATAACGGTTGTCACATTCCTGGTGCTTAGCGGAAATGCTCTGGCCGGAGGCGATGCCAAGGCAGGCAAGGCCACATATGATTCGAAATGTAAGATGTGCCACGGCCCAGACGGTAAAGGAAATGCAAGTCTTGCCAAAACAATGACCACCCTGCCGGACTTGACCGCTGAGAAGACTCAGAGCAAGAAAGACGCTGAGCTGAAGAAGCAAATCGTGGAAGGTAGCGGGAAGATGAAGCCGGTCAAGGGACTCAGTGAACAAAACCTTACCGATGTTGTTGCTTTCATCCGAAGCTTGGCTAAAGCGTGACCTCAAGGGTAGACAATCATTTTCCTGAATCAATAGCCAGTTTTCCAGCGAAGGCGAGACAGCATGAAAGTCTTGAAAACACTGCAAAAAGTTACTGAACGCGCGGGCACGATCGGCGCAGGCGGATTCCTGCTGGCGTTCGTATTGGCGCTGTTGTGGCCGGCGCGAGCAAATGTGACTCAGCCCATCCAGTTCAATCACCGTAAGCACGTAGATGCGGGATTGCAATGCGAGAACTGTCACGAGCGTGTCAGCAACTCTCCATGGGCCGGACTACCCCAGGTGGACATATGTCTTACCTGTCACGAACAGCCCATAACGGAAAGCCGCGAGGAGGAGAAGATTCGCGACTTCGCGAAGCGCAACGAGGCCATCCCGTGGAAACAGGTGAATCAACTTCCGACGCACGTTTACTTTTCGCACCGCACACACGCTGCAAGTAAACAGATCGCGTGTGCGGTTTGTCATGGAGACATGGAGAAGGCGAACGCACCACCTTCAGCGCCGCTGTTCAAGTGGACCATGACGGCGTGCATGAATTGCCACGAGAAGCAACACGCAACTGAAGATTGCAACGGGTGCCACCGATGACAACCAATATTGCGACCCGAAAACACGTTTTGATGACGATTGCTGTCTCGGTTGCCCTAGCGGCCTGCGCCTTAGCTCGTAACCCCGACCCCAAGGTGGGAATGAAGGTGTTCTGGGACAAAGGATGCATTCACTGTCATCCGGTGTTGGGCGAAGGCGGCAACATCGGCCCAGACCTGAGCCGCAGTCCCTCGACAGCAGACGGAGTCGAATTGGCTGCCGCAATGTGGAGCCATGCGCCACAAATGTGGCAGCGTATAAGCCAGGAGAGTCTGCAACTTCCTACATTCCAGGCCGATGAAATGGAGGACCTATTCGCATTTCTGGCCATGGCCCGCTCTTTCGATGAGCCGGGCAACGCTGCCGCGGGTATGCAACTGTTTCGCGCGAAGCGCTGCGTCGAGTGTCACTCCATTCGCGGACAAGGCGGTAAGGTGGGACCGGACCTTGCGACTGTCGCCTCCAACCGCAACCCTGTGGCATGGGTCACGGCCATGTGGAATCACGCTCCCGGCATGTTTCGCGCGCTTGCTGTCAAGGGTGTTCAGTTCCCGCGATTCGAGCGCAGTGAGATGGTGGATCTGGAGAGCTATATTCGCTCAGCGGCTGGAGCCGGGACTAAACAGCAGATATACCTTCGCCCTGCGGCTGCAGGTCAGGGCGCGGTGCTGTTCAGGACAAAGCAGTGCATCCGCTGCCACAGCATTGGCGCGGCGGAGGGCGGCAGGTTGGGGCCCGATCTCAGCCGTGTGGCCCTACCGCGACGGTTCGGCGAAATTGCGGTCGTGATGTGGAACCACGCTCCTGAGATGGAGCGGCTGGTGGCGGCACAATCCATTCCTTATCCCAAGTTTGAAGCGCAGGAACTAGCGGACGTGCTGTCGTACCTGAATTCGTTGTCGCTGAACCGGCCAGGAAATCCGACCGCCGGAGCGGCTACGTTTGCCGCCAAGGGGTGTACGGCGTGTCATGCCACCACGGCCAGCGGAAAGGGCGTAGGTCCCAACCTCACGCGCCTGCAACAAAGCTTGACGCCCGTGAGCATTGCTCGGATGATGTGGAATCATGGGCCGGCCATGTTGCAGCGCATGGAGAAATCGTCCATCGAGTGGCCGGCATTCAACACCAAAGAACTGGCCGATACGCTGGCCTACCTGGCTAGCATCCAGGCGCGTTCGCAGCCAACTTCCCAGTTAAAGATTTCCGCGGAGGAGCCATGAAGCTGGACCGGAGACGCTTTTTGTTCCTGAGTGGCGGTGTCGCCACTGGCGCGGCAACAGGCCGTTTGAGCCTGAAGGCCATCGGCGCGTTTAACGAAGCGCTGGCGCCCGAGATGGGTGCTTTCCCCGGCGATGAGAAGTTCGCTGATTCGATCTGCCGGATGTGCCCTGGTGGTTGCGGAGTTCGCGTCCGTACCGTCGGTGATAGACCTGTGAAGATCGATGGAAACCCGCTGTATCCCGTCAATCGCAGCGGCGTGTGTCCTCGCGGGCAAGCTCTCCTGCAATGGTTGTACCATCCCGACCGCGTGATGCGCCCACAAATTCGCAACGGCGAGAAAGGTTGGGAGTCGGTCTCCTGGGACAAAGCTCTGCAGCTCATGGCTGCCAAGCTTGACAAGGTGAGTTCTGCGAAACAAAAGCGGGTGGTGGCGGTCTCCGGGCGCGGCGCTGGTTTGACTCGCAAACTGTTCGCGCGCTTCCTTCACGCATCTGGCGCAAATATGCTTTTCTCTCTTCCTACCGGCATGGAGACCTCTGAGCATGCCCTTCAGCTTATGGCTGGCAGAACTAATGGCGGGAGCGAACGAATGGCGTACGACCTGGAAAACTCCAGTTGCGTGCTAAATTTCGGCTGCGACCTGCTAGAGGGCTGGGGCACTCCGGCGCATACCCTGCGAGTCTTCGGGCAATGGCGCGACACTAACCGGGCCAAGCGCACCACGCTGATCCATTTTGACTCCAAGCTGTCCATTTCCGCAGCGCGCGCCGATCAATGGGTGCCGACAAGGCCGGGAACTTTGGGCACCGCAGCTTTGGGCATTGCCTTCGTGCTTCTTTCCGAAAACCTGTATGACGGTGAGTTCGTCGACGACAACGTCTTCGGTTTTAACGATTGGACGGATACGGCGGGCCGCAGTCACGTTGGTTTTCGAACGCTTGTGCGGGAAGAGTACCGCTTGTCTCGCGTCTCAGAGCTTACGGGAATCCCGCCCGCCACTTTGGTAAAGATAGCCCGTGAGTTCGCCGCTGGTCGCGGAGCCGTGGCTATTGGTCCCACCCAATCTCCCGGGCAACCGGGAAAGCTTTCCGACGCGATGGCCATTCATTCTCTGAACGCCTTGGTAGGAAATATTGGCGCGCGAGGTGGAGTGGCTTTGGTTCCCACCGACGGCTGGGAATTGCCAGCCGACGCGCGGGGAACTGAAGTCACATTATCCAGTTCTATGGAAGCTCTAGAAACATCCCTGGCCGGGTCACCGGAGGTCTTGATCCTCGATCAAGCCGAGTCGCTCTTGGATCTGCTGAGCGCCGCTCAACGCGAGAAGTTACGGCAGATCCCATTCGTGGTAACAATCACCACGTTGCAAGACTCGACCACTTCATACGCCACGCTGATTCTCCCCGACTGCACCTCACTGGAGAGTTGGGTGGACGGACAAGCGCCAACCGCTTATCCGCACGAGGTGCTCTCCATTTCCGAACCGGTGATTGCTCCTCGCGGAGAATCGAAACCGTTCGGCGACACCCTGTTGTCTCTTGCAAAAATTATGGGGGGCTCGATTACTGCCGCGCTGCCCTGGAAAGATCTTCCAGAAGTGCTGCAAGCATCGTCCAGACGAGTGGCGCAAAACAAGCGAGGATATTTATTTGGCACAGAAGTGGATGAGCACTGGCAGCGATTGCTGGAGCGCGGCGGATGGTGGACGTCGGACTGGACTTCAGAAGAGCAATTTTGGACCGGCATAAAAGAGAATGGGGGCTGGTGGGACCCCGTCAGTTGGGCTGCGGAGCCACAGCGGTCGTTTCCAACCCCCTCCGGCCGCTTCGAGCTTTACTCTCATAGGCTCGAGGAATGGCTGCGGCAACAGGGGAAGGGCGCATTCTCCGGCACAGTACGCGATTGGGACCGTCAGGTCCTCCCTCACAGCGACGAAGTTCTCGTCTCTGCGGATTCAGAGCGCTTCCCGCTCCTGCTGCACCCCTCCGATCAACTTCCTTTTTTTGGAAACAACGGGCAGGAGATTGCGTACTTGCAGCAAATCTCTTCTTTGTACGGGGGAATGGAATGGCAGCGGTGGGTCGAGTTGTCGCCGGAAGACAGTCACGAGCGTGGCATCGAGAGCGGCGATCTGGTTTGGGTGGAATCTGCGGTAGGAAAAGTCCGGCGCGTGGCACTCGTGGTGGAGGGCAGTACGCCGGGAACTGTGATCGCGCCCCGTACTGGTAATCCAACCACGGGCCGATGGGCCGTACACGGTGAACAGCGATTAGCTGACATTTTGGTCCCTGTTCTGGACCCGGTTCTCAAGACCCGCAGCAGTATGGCTACATACGTCAATATCTATAAGGCATGAAGGGAGCGCGACTGGATATGCCTCGCTGGGGAATGGTGATTGACCTCGATAAATGCACCGCCTGCCAAGCCTGCGTGGTGGCCTGCCAAGTGGAAAACAATGTCGCGTTCATGGGTCCCTCGGAAGCGCAGCGCGGCAGAGCCATCTTCTGGATGAAACTTGCTGCATTTCCCGAAGGCAAGTTCCCGGAGTCCAAAGTCCGTTTTATGCCGATGCCTTGCATGCATTGCGACGATCCGCCGTGTGCGAAGGTGTGCCCGGTGGATGCGACCAATATCACACCCGATGGAATCGTGCGGCAGATTTTTTCTCGGTGCATTGGTTGCCGCTACTGCACCACGGCGTGTCCATATACGCGGCGTTACTTCAACTGGTATAAACCGGAATGGCCGGGGGAATCTTCGATGGCATTAAACCCGGATGTATCGGTGCGACCCAAAGGTGTGGTGGAAAAATGCACGCTTTGCCATCACCGTCTACAAAACGCAAGGGAAAAAGCAATTTCTGAGAAGCGCCCGCTCGCGCCTGGTGAGTATATACCGGCTTGCGTCGAAAGCTGTCCTCCCAAGGCGATGTATTTCGGGGACCTGGATGACCCCAATTCGGAAGTGGCGCAGTTGTCGCGAAGTTCGCGTGCGTTCCGGTTGCTCGAAGAGCTGGGAACCAAACCGAAAGTGATCTATTTGAGGGAAGGAGAACGGAGCGGTGTCAACCGTAGCTGATGTCGTGTCGGAATCGTTTCCTGTGAACGACGAGGCGTTGTTTCGGCCCATCGAAACAACCACTGCGCGGTTTCACATAACCGTGGTAGTGTTACTGACGTTCACCTGCTTCATGCTAGGCGCCTACGCACGGCAGCTTTGGCTTGGGTTGGGAGTAACCGGCCTGAATACCCCCGTGTACTGGGGGATCTACATAACCAATTTTGTGTTCTTCATCGGCATTAGCCATGCGGGCACGCTCATCTCGGCCATCTTGCGGATCTGTCATGCGGAGTGGCGGCGCTCGATCACAAGGGCCGCCGAGGTAATCACAGTCATGGTTTTGTTCTTCGGCGCCGGCAGCGTGGTGGTGGATTTAGGCCATCCTGAGCGCGCACTGAACATCTTATTTCATCCGAACTTTCGCTCGCCGTTATTGTGGGATGTGTGCAGCGTCACGATGTATCTCACCGCCAGCGTGCTCTACCTGTATCTGCCGCTCATTCCCGATCTGGCTCTCTTGCGAGACCGTGGTCGAAAGCGGACCTGGTTGTACGGCGTACTCGCTCTCGGATGGACTGGCACGCCTCGCCAGAAGCATCTTCTAGAGCGAGCGATTGCTGTAATGGCGATTGTGGTAATCCCGATTGCGGTAACGGTACACACGGTGGTGTCCTGGGTGTTCGCAATGACAGTTCAGCCTATGTGGCACAGCACTATTTTCGGTCCGTACTTTGTGGTGGGTGCGATCTTCTCCGGTATTGCCGCGCTGCTCATCGCGCTGGCAATCATCCGCCACGTGTACCACCTGGAAGAATATCTGAAACAAATACACTTCAGACATCTGGGGCAACTGTTACTGGTGATGGCACTGCTGTGGTTTTACTTTACGTTTGCGGAGCACCTGACGGTTTTCTACGGCGCTGAACCGGAAGAAATGCATATCTTGTTTTCGAAGCTCACAGGACCGTTTGCCTTCGGCTTCTGGGCCATGGTCGCGTGCTGCTTCTTGATTCCCGTTCCCATCTTGGCCGTGCCACGCTGGCGTACGGTGAAGGGAACAGTCTGGGCATCGGCGTTCATTGTGGTCGGCATGTGGCTAGAGCGCTATAACATCGTCGTGCCGTCGCTCTCGCAACCACGCGTCCTGCCGTCCAGAATGGTTTACTTTCCTTCTTTGACTGAGCTGTTAATCACGCTCGGATTCTTCTCCACCTTCATCCTGTTCTACGTGCTATTCACGAAATTCTTCCCGATCGTCTCCGTTTGGGAGGTTCAGGAGGGCAGAGAGAAGTCCTTAGAAGAAGTGTGTGAGCGTGTTTCTGGTTACATTCCGCTGCCAATGACGGAAGCAGATAACTATCGTAATCTCAGACGTCCTCAATCTATCCGCTGAAATATCTCCGGGAGGTGGTAGACACTGACTTGCCCATCGCCTCCCGCGAACAAGTCTCCCGCCTCAGGGTTAATCGCCAGGCGGGTGCCGGGTATCTTAGTAGTTGGTGTATGATGCAGGATCGCCCACGGTGCAACGTCCCCATTATCGCCATACTTCCACACACCAAGAAAGCGCCGCCCGCCACCATAGAACGCATCATCGCTGTCTTCTTCTCGTTCCGCTGAAGGAGAGTCACTCCGGCCCTGACCGCGCGGCGTTCTTATTGACCCTCCCGCGATGATCTTTTTTCCCTCTGGAAAGAGTTTCACATCACGAGTGCCGAACCTGGTTCCGACTCCGGTTTTAGGACCGGAGATGATCCACTTGGGAGCCACATCTCCGCTGTCGGTACGGTTGAAGACCAAAATCGAATGGTCATTGACGACGGCCATCAAATTATTCACTGCATCCACTTCTACTCGGATGGGGCGGTCCAATTGCGTTTTGGGACCATGCAGGATACGGACCGGCTCCACATCGCCAGCAAGATCGGCGCGATATACGAGAATGGAGTCGCTGGGGAAGGACGCAGTGAATACTTCACGACGGACGGCGTCCACTGCCACATTGTCCACCGCGCTCAACAGCGTTTTTGGCCCTTGAATGATGCGGATCGGTGCTTCGTTGCCCTTGGCGCCGCCTCTGAAAAACAGAATCGCTTGGGCAAACGGATTAGGAACGGCGATCTCGTCATGAATCGAATCAATCGCTATGTAGTGGCTGGTGCGCGCCTGGAGCGTCTTTTCACCCTGTATGATTCTGGTGGGGAGAGCATTACCATCCGCCGAACTGGCGTATGCCGAGATTCGCGGTTGGCTTACTCAGTTGGGAGCAAGGATTTCCTTTCGCTTCGGGTCGTAGGCGACAGCACCAATCCTTCCCATACTGGCCAGGGGAGCGGTTTCGGGAGCCGTGCGGATGACGCGTGTTGGCGCGACGTTTCCGTTCACTGTTCTGTGGAACACACCAGCGATGTGATTGTCCCAGCTTGCCACCCACAGTTCGTGGCGCTTTGCATCTACTGAGACTCCTACGGGGCCTTTCAACTTCGTGGCCGGCCCCTTCAGGACTCTGACTGGAGCCGCATCTCCGGTTGCATCTTTAGCGAAGAACAGCACGGAGTCATCTCCGGTGTTAGCGACGATGATTTCGGCACTCAGCGGGTCACGGTAAATTCCATCTGGCAAATTGAGCTGCGTGCGCGCACCTTGGATGGTGCGAAGCGGCGCTGCATCTCCGTTGGCTGTCCGGGAATGGACAGTAATAGAAGCGGCCAGGAACTTGCCTGTGGAAGGAGCAAGCGGCACAGCACGGCCGGGTATCGTGTAACCAAGAGATGTTCTGGTAAGACTGTCGGGTCCGCGGACCTCGCCCTCGCCGGTCTCAGTTTTGCGCCAATTGCCATGGTTCGTCACGAAGATTTCATTCATTTCGCTGTCTACATAAATTCCATGCGGATCAGCTAGCCCGGTTGTTGGGCCTTGGATAAACCTGAACGGTTCTTGGTCTGTCTGAAAGGCTCTGGGATAAACATTAATCCTGTTGACGTGTTGCGTAGTGATGAACAATTCGTCATTTTTGACGTCGAGGTAAACACCCGCGCTGGCGCGGGGTATCACCCCTCTTAGTTGTCTTTCTGGACCCACATTGCCTTTGGCGTCTAGCGGAAATACATTTAACGCCCCGGTCTCGCCGCTCACCGAATATAATTCGCCATGCTGCACAGATAGCGCCAATCCACAAACCATTCCCAGATCGGTTTTGGGGCCGGCAATTGTTCGTCGAGGCTCCAGCGTCCGATCAGTAGGTGTGAATACCGTGGGATAGACAAGAATGCTTGTGCCGGCAGCCTCCTTGTCATTGGCGACAAAGATCTCCCCATGCTCGGCGTCAATGGCAACGGCGCGAAACACCGGATTTCGGTCCGCAATGTTGCGGGCGGGCGCCCGGTCTAAGACTATGGGACGCCTCTCGGAGGTCTTAGGCCGCTCTTGCGCAGCCACCGATCCAGGCCAGTTGGGCACCTGGCTCGACAATGCTGCAATCAGCAATATGGCCGCCGTTGTACTGCACCAAACGTTTGACCTAGCAAGTTTTGCGATCATTCTATTGTTCTGTTTTCGTCCGGGCATGTTCACTCCGTTCGCGGTCCGGAAGTACTGGATTGTTATCGTGCTAAGTGGAAAACATTACATTTGCGGTAATGGGAGTCAAGTGAAAAATAGCCGGTTGGCGGGCAGCGTAGCTGGTTTGACTGGTTTGGGGAGTGCGTCTCGGGTGCTCGCCTTTGCGACTTTTAACCAGTTCGTCGCACGTCCCACCGCAGCGTTCATCTTCAACGCATAGGCGCACTACGTTTCTGTTATAATTATTGGTTGTCCCTCAAACTGGCTGGTGCGAAAGGCGCGCCTCTTCTTTTAAAGAATCGATCTTTTCCTTCGAGAGTCCCGGCGGCTTAGTTTGGGTGCACCCACACTGCCATGGACCTACGACAAAGAAGAAGTATTCTCATCGTGGACGATTCCCCCACCATGCGCCGCATGGTAGCGGCCTGTCTCCGCGAATTGGCGAGCGTAAGTTTCGAAGAGGCGGGCAGCGGCCTTGAAGCCATCGAGCGGCTTGCCCTGGATCCGGCGAATCTCATCATTCTGGATCTGAATATGCCTGACATGCACGGCCTGGAGGTCCTCGGGTTCTTGCGCAAACATCAGGCCCTCCGCTCGACACCCGTGATTATTCTCACCACGAGAGGTGATGAAACCAGCCGTGCCGCCGCCATGTCCGCAGGGGCCAGCGTCTATCTGACCAAACCATTTGAGCCGCAGGAACTGTTCGAACAGGCGAGAAAACTCCTCTCAACCCTGGAAGGGAGCCCCGGTGCCTGATTCTGACGCCCCGAACAGCCATCAGTTTTTCGACCAGTTTCTCGCAGACTACTTGGTGGAGTCTGAGGAGCATTTGACCGCTTTGCGGCAGGAATTGCTCGCACTGGAACATTTTGTCGGCAAGCCGCAGATCGATGAGGCGCTGTTGGACGAGCTGTTTCGAAGGTGCCACACGCTGAAGGGGATCTCCGGCATGGTTGGGCTGGCCGAGGCGGAACAGGTGGCGCACCGCATGGAAAGCTACTTGCGCGTGCTGAGGCAGGGACAGTTGCCGCTCAGTGAGCACGGACTCGAATCGCTGATCGCCAGCGTAAGACTGCTAGAGCAGATCATCGAGGCGCGGAGGTCGAATGCGGCTCTTCCAGACATTACGTCCGTCATAGCTGAACTGAGTAGGTTATCGCAGAACACTGACTCTGACCACGGCGTCGCACCCACTGCGAAACCACCGATGCAACGAGCGACCGGTCAAGGTGTTCGGTTGTGGCGTTTTGAATTTATGCCCTCGCGCGAATTGGTGGAGCGCGGCATCAACGTCAACACCGCTCGGGCACGGCTGCAGGAGATCGGCGAAATTCGCAGGTCGGTTCCTCTGGTTAAAGCCCAAGGCCAAATCGCCTTCGGGTTCGTGGTTGCAAGCAGCGCGGACGAATCGGTCTTTGCCGGTTGGCGTGATGATGGCTTGGAGTATGCGGCTGTGGATGCCGGCAGCGAAGTGACGCCTTCCGATGAAGCCTTGCTGGAACAGCAACCCGCGGCCGGTTTGCCTCGAGCTACGTCGAATGTGGTGCGGGTGGATTTAACGCGATTGGATGATTTGATGTCGCTGGTCGGTGATCTCGTGATGAGCCGCGCGCGGCTCGAGAATCGTATCAAACAACTGAGGACAGTGTTGGATGCTCCTGAATGGCGTCCGCTTCAGGAAACCAGCTCGCTCATGGAGCGGCAGTTGCGCGACCTTCGCCATGCCGTCATGCGCGTCCGAATGGTGCAGATCGGCGAGATATTTGAACGCATGCGCTTCGTCATCCGAGATCTGGCGCGTGAGAATCGGAAGAAAGTCGCATTGGATGTCAGCGGCCAAAACACGGAAATAGATAAATTCGTTGTAGAGCGCATGATGGACCCGCTGCTACACCTTGTGCGGAATGCCGTCAGCCATGGTCTGGAGTCTTCAGAGGAGCGTTTAAGATCCGGCAAGTCCGCCGAAGGCCTGATCCGCTTACGGGCACGCACAGCCGGCGAGAGGGTGATTATCGAAATTGAAGATGACGGCCGTGGTATTGACGTCGAAAAAGTTGAGCAGCGTGCGCGCGAGCGGGGGTTAATCGCGCCGGGAACGCACATCGACGATGACACGCTCCTGGACATCATTACCGCACCTACTTTCTCGACGCAAGATAAGGCGAACCGGGAGAGCGGCCGCGGCGTTGGTTTGGATGTGGTGAAAAACTCCGTCGAGGAACTCAAGGCCTCTATCTCTCTTTGGACCGAACGCGGCCGGGGCACGAGATTCAGTATTCACCTGCCTCTGACACTCGCTATCGCGGACGTCCTGCTGGCTCTCGTCGAGGGGCAGACGTTCGCGGTACCACAGGCAGCGGTGCAGGAGATCATCGAAGTAGAGCCGCAGGCGGTGAGTGTACTGGAGAACAACGAGGTGATCTCGTATCGCGGGGGCGTGCTGCCGCTCGTTCGTTTGGCGAAAGTTTTCCGCTTGGCCGCGAATGGCGGCGGCCGCAGTTTTCACGTGTTCGTTATTGGAAGCGGACCCAACGCAGCTGGGCTGGTGGTGGACCGTGTTATTGGGCAGCGCGAGGTGGTGGTTCGGGCTGCCAGCGATCCGCTTCTCCAGGTCCCAGGCATCAGCGGCGCGACAGAGATCGGCGATGGCCGTGTTGTTTTGATCCTGAATGTGGAAAAGCTGCTCTTACCAGCCGCAGAATATGAGCAACGTCTGAGCGGCTGATTTTCGCGGCGAGAGTGCCGCGCGCAATTTTCGAGGCGATGACATGCGAACACCCGGTTCCGAAACATTCGTGATTATGGAAATAGCGGGCACAGCCTACGGCGTGCACAGTCACTCCGTACAGCAGCTAGAAATGGTGGAGAGCATCACTCTGGTGCCGAACGCCGCGCCCAGTGTGGAAGGCGTGGTCTTCTCGCGCGGGAATGTGGTTCCGGCGATCAGCTTGCGCGCCCGCTTCGGATTCGAAAAGATTCCTTACGATCTGCGCACCCGGCTGGTCGTGATCAGTTCCGGCACTCGCCTCGTCGGCCTCATTGCGGATTCCGCGCGCGAGTATATTTCGATTCCCGCTGAGGCGATTCAACCGCCCCCGGAGGCGATCACTGGCGCTAGCGTAAATTACGTCCAGGGCGTCGCCACCGTCGGCGGGCGTGTTGTGATTATTCTCAACGTGGATGAAGTGATCCACGGCATTGCAGAGCCGCCTCCGGACGGCTCGCCGGATTCGGTTAGCGATGTACAGGCGTCAATGTAGGTAGCTTGTTTCAAGGAGATTCCGATGGCAACTGAGACTCAAGTGACTGCCCTGGCGGAACCAAACGCGGATTTCGCGCGCCTGCGCCAGCAGACGGCGCAGGTCACGGCGGAAGCCGATGAAATTGCCCGCATTTCAAACGAGGTGACACGAGGCGCCGAGGAGCAGGCCGTTTCACTTGATCAGGCTGTAAGCGGCAACAACCAGCTTGCGGCTTCGCTGAAAGAGACGGCCACGCAAGCCGTATCCGTGGCTGCCTCTACGGAGGAGATTGCGGCCTCTGTCGCGGAGACCGCGACGTCAATCGAAGAAGTGACCGCGACGACTGCTCGTTTCGCCTCCTCGGTAAATGAAACAGCGAGCGTGGTAGAGGAAACGGCCAGATCCATTCAGCGCGTCTCCGAAACGACACAAGAGATGGCCACCTCCGGTGAAGAAGTGGGCCGGGCGATGGCGGCCACTGCGGCTTCCATTAAGACTGTGAGCGGCGAGACCGAGACGCTGGTGGCGGCGGTAGAGGAAACCGCTGCCTCGATAGATGAAATGATTCGCTCTATCCAAAGTGTTTCCCGGAACACCGACGATCTGGCAGGCAACGCCGAGGAGACCTCTTCCGCTATGAACGAGATGGGCGCCTCTATCGAGGAAGTCTCGGTCATGAGCGAGAAGCTGACAGGCAGCGTCGAAACTGTTGGTACCGCCATTGAACAGATGGCGCGCTCCATCGAGGGTGTAAAGCAAAATACCGATCGTATTACGGAAGCCACCGAAAGCGCCGCCGGCAGCGCGGCACAAATGGACCGCTCGATCCGATCTGTGGCTGATATGGCCAAGCAAGCCGATGACATTACCAAACGTGTTTCGGCCAATGCTCAGCAGGGCGGCGCCACGGCACAGAAATCCATCCAGGGTATCGGCCGCCTGCGCGATTCCATGGGCCAGGCGGCGTCGGTGATCCGCGAAATGGGCAAGCGCTCAAATGAGATCGGTGGAATCATCAACACCATCAACGTGATTGCCGAGCGCACCAATATGCTGTCGTTGAATGCCTCTATCGAGGCCGCGCGCGCCGGTGAGGCGGGGCGTGGTTTCGCCGTTGTCGCTGAAGAGATTCGCAACCTCGCTGACCGCTCGGCGCAGGCGACAGCGGACATCGGGGCGATCATTCGCGGTCTGCAAGACGTGGTACAGGAGGCGGTCGCGGCTTCCAATGAAGGTGTGCGCATTGCGGACGAGAGCAACCAAATGGCGGAGCAGGGCATGCATGGCTTGCAGCAGATCCTTGCCGGGATCGGCGAGACCACCACCTTAGTCGCCCAGATCGCGCGCGCCACCGAGGAGCAGTTGGGCGCCGGCGCTCACGTCGTCCGTGCTATCGAAATTACAGCGGCGCAATCGAAGCAGGCGGCGGCTGCTGCTGCCGAGCAAAGAAAGGCGGCGGAGACTACTGTGCAATCCACCGCGCAGATGCGCAAGACCGCCAAGGAAGTCAGCCACGCCATGGCGGAGCAGGGACGTGCCAGCCGCGATGTTGTAAAAGCTGCTCAGAACACCTCAAACCTCGCCATGCAGGTTCGAAGGTCTACGGTGGAACAGGCCACCGGCGCGAAACAGGTGGCGCAGGCTGTAGAATCAATGCGGCGGAGTGTTAGCTCCATGTCGCGGGCGCTGGCGGAGCAATCCACGGCGGGCGGGGAGGTATCCAAAGAGGTCACGCGCCTGGCCCACATGATCGCATCCGTGAGCAAAGCGATGACCGAGCACGCCGCCGGAGCCGGTCAGATGGCCAAGGAGACCAAGAACATGCGAGGGCAGGCCGAAGAGGTAGCCAAAGTGATGAATGAGCAAACCAAGGCGCTTCGCGACATCAGTACCGGTGCGCAAAACATTTCGTCCCAGATTAGAAAGATTACCCGCGCCAACGGGGAGCATGCCACCGTGGCCGCCGACACACTTCGGTTATTGTCCGACATCCGGCGAATCACCGATCGCAATATGGGTGGCATGAAACAGACGCTGGACAGCGCGGTTAGATTACGCCAGCGCGCCGCGGAGCTCGGCCGGATCGTTGACGGTATGAGGGAGATTTCGTCCGTGGCAGGAGATGTCACACCAAAAGTCACTCCTAACAAGAGCAGGAAAAAAGCGGCTGCCTCCGCCGGGAATGCGCGCGGCAACATCAAGAGCGACCGGCAAAACGGCGGGTAGAGTAGTGTCTCAGACTAAGTAGATAAACGGCGAACGAGCAGCAGATCCCCCGCTGCACTCGTGATGACCTCGTCCCGAATAGTTTTCGACGGGGGATCTGGATGTGGGGTTTACGGTCATCGCAGAGTCAATTTTTGGCGCTAGAGTAGCTCAGCGACTAATTCGGCAGCGGGAGATTTTTGCTGAAATGCCAGCGAAGGCTCAGGAAACGGTGGTAGGCGTTTTCGCCATTGACAGGGAGCTCACCATCACAATTTGGGATGAAGAGCTAACCCGGCTCACTGGCATCGCGGCCGAAGCCGCATCGGGGCGGCGCCTGGGGGAACTGTTCCCTGAACTTAAGGCCCGCGGCTTGCTTGAGCGGTTCGATCGCGTCTTGCATGACGGCGTGGTCGAGGTTCTGGCGCCAGCGCTCCACGGGTACTTGTTTAGGTGCCCTCCCAAAACGCCTTCGTTCCGTTTTCAAAACATGCAGCAGCGAGTCACGATTGCTCCGCTGCGCGAGGGTGAAACCATAAGCGGGGCTTTAGTCACCGTCGAGGACGTCACAGAGCGGCTCGATCGCGAGCATGACCTGACGGAGCAGCTCGCAAGTCCCGAGGCGGCGGTTCGTCTGAAGGCCGCGGAGGCCCTGGCGAAAGCGGAGATAGTCAACCCGGCGGAATCGCTGGTGGGCATGATCGGGGACGAGAATTGGCGCGTTCGCCAGGCGGCGATAAAGGCTCTGACGCACCGGGTCGCTCCTGACGCGGTCGCCGCGTTGTTTCGGCTAGTGCGGGAAAAACACGGGAATTTTTCGCTGCTGAACAGCGCGCTGCAAGTGTTGGCGATGAGCGATGTCGATATCCTCTCGCCGCTCATTTCGCTCCTGAACGATCCTGATGCCGGTTTGCGGATGCAGGCGGCTCTGGTACTCGGGGCGCGCGGCGATGAACGCGCGGTGCCGGCGTTGACACAGGCCTTGCAGGACCCCGACACTAACGTCCGTTACCACGCGATTGAGGCCCTCGGGAACATCCATGCATCCTCGGCTGTGGACGTGCTCGCCACGGTGGCGGAGTCGCGCGATTTTTTCCTGGCCTTCCCGGCGCTCGACGCCCTGAAGAAGATCGGCGATGCGCGCGTCGTCCTGCGCTTGCTGCCGCTGCTGCGAGACGAGATGCTGTGCGAACCCGCCGCCGAACTGCTGGGGGAGTTGGGCGACGACACCGTTATTGAGCCGCTCGCGGAACTTCTCAACAAGAGCAACGCACCCACCGCTGCCGTCGCGCGCGCCTTTGCGCGATTGGATGAGCGCTTCGATTTATCGTCTGGGTCCGATGATTATATCGCCGAGCGGGCCGGGCGAGTTTTTCAACCGACGGCGGTGCAGAACCTGCTCACTGCTTTAGAGACGGCTCGCAACGAAGACCTGCGGCCGCTTGCAACGGTACTTGGATGGCTGAGCGGCGACACTGTTAATCGAGCCTTAACGCACCTGCTCGGGCATCCCGCGGCTCGCAACGAAGTGGTGGAAGCGCTGGTCCGCCACGGCAATGCGGTAACCGGCCTGCTGGTGGAACAACTCGCTGCCCATGATTTGGAGACCAGGAAAGCGGCTGTTTTGGCACTGGGGCGCATCGGAGATCCCAAGGCTACACCCGACCTGGTGCGCGTGTTGACGGAAGACGAGGAGTTGAAGGTTGTTGCCGCCGACGCACTTGCTAAGATCGGCGATCAGCGGGCTTTCGAGCCTCTGCTCGCTATGATAGATCATCCGGATACTGCAGTACGTCTGGCCGCGATCGGGGCGCTCAACTCACTCGGCGCCACCGAAATGCCTGATCGCGTCATGCCACTGCTCACTGATCCCGATCCGCTGATCCGGGAATCGGCGGTCAGAATCGCCGGCTATTTTGGCTATGCAGGTTCCGAGCCCGCGCTCCTGGAGCGCTGCCAGGATTCCGACGAGCGCGTCCGTCGCGCGGCGGTTGCGATTCTCCCGTATGTTGAAGATCCGCGCGTACTGGAGGTGCTTGAGAGAGCCTTGCTGACCGACACTCCCAGCGTGCGTGCGGCTGCGGCAGCGAGCTTGGGGCACATTGAAGACAGACAGGCACTGGAGTTTCTCGTCCGTGCACTCCAGGATCAGGATTCCTGGGTGCGGTATTTCGCTGCACGGTCTTTGGGGCGCCACCGCCAGCAGGAAAGCTTGGAGCCGCTAGCGGCGCTGGCGGAAAAAGATCCGGCGAGCTATGTCCGGATCGCGGCGATCGAGGCGCTTGCAGAGATCGGTGGCGCGCGCGCGGCAGAAATCATCGCGCCGTTTATGAAGGCGGATAACCCGGATTTGGTGCGGGTCGCTCACCGCAGTTACCGGCTGGCGCTCGCGAACTCTCAAAAGCCGAGGCATGAAGGCCTCTGAAAGCTCGTCAATTCAAAAGGTCTCGGTGCACGGCTGAAATGTTGGATTTTTCTGACGGCGGTCAACGCCTGTTGCGCGATCTAATCCATGAGCGCACAGGCATATTTTACGACGACGGCAAGGGAGCACTTTTGGCCGAGAAGCTTTCTCCCCTGGCTATCGAGCGCGGCTTCGCTTCGTTGTTGGATTACTACTATCTGCTGAAATATGACGAGAGCGCCGGGCAAGAGTGGCGGCGCGTCATGGACGCGCTTTCGGTCCAGGAAACTTATTTCTGGCGCGAGATGGACCAGGTGCGTGCCTTCGTGGATGTACTGGTGCCGGAATGGGTTCGTGACAATCCCGGCGTGCCGTTACGGATTTGGAGTGCAGCCTGCGCCAGCGGCGAAGAACCTCTGACGGTCGCTATGGCGCTGAACGAGGCGGGCTGGTTCGATCGCCTGCAGATTCACATCTCAGCGAGCGACGCCAGCGAGGCCGCCATTCAAAAAGCGCAGCGGGGGAGCTACAGAGAGCGCTCTATGCGCAATTTGCCTGACGAGTTGCGATCGAAGTACTTCACCAAGGACGATGGCGCGCTGTGGAATGTCGATCCCGCGCTCAAGAGACGCATAGGATGGAGCACGGTCAACCTGGTGAATGAGTCGGATGTCGGGCCGCTGGCGTCTGTGCCATTTATCTTTTGTCGTAACGTTTTTATTTACTTTTCCACTGAGACGATTCGCCGCACGGTCGGTGTATTCTCAAAATATATGCACCGGCGGGGGTACTTGTTCGTTGGCTCCTCGGAATCGTTATTTAAATTGACGAACGAATTCGAGCTGCGAGAGGTCTGTGGCGCATTTATTTATCAGGTATCAAAGCAGGGTACTGTCTCAGTTTGATTCTGGCAGCTAGTGAATCGGACTTGTGGAAGGGCACGGCTTCAGCCGTGCCGTAAGGGCTGAGAATCACGGCTTTAGCCGCTGAGGTTAGCACCTTAGGCGCTGAAGCGCTCATTTGGGGAAGTCGTATCGGCACGACTGAAGTCGTGCCCTTCCGAGTTTTCAAACTGAGGCAGTACCCATAGCAGAAGTCGGGAGGCTTATGAATCGAGTGGCGCGTGTTCTGGTTGTTGACGATTCGGCCTACGTCCGCAAAGTGCTTTCGGAGATGCTCTCGCGCAGCCCGTTTATTGAAGTTATAGGTACGGCGCGGGATGGCAGGGAAGCTTTAGAGAAGGCAGAGCAGTATACTCCCGATGTTGTGACGTGCGACTTGATCATGCCGGAAATGAACGGTGTTGAATTCATCCGCGAGCAGATGAAACGCAAGCCGCTTCCCATTGTGGTGGTCAGCATCGCCAACGAGGCCGGTGAGATGGCGCTGAGCGCTCTTGAGGCGGGAGCCATGGATTTCATCCAAAAGCCTAGCGCGCTCGCGACCGACAAGATCTTTGAGATCAACGAAGAGATCATTAATAAGGTTAAAGCAGCCGCCGAAGCACGGATGGACCGCGTACCTCTGCTGATCGCGCCTCAGGTGCAGCCGGTTCCGGTACCTGGGGCTGAGCGTAAACACCGGGTTGATGCGGTGGTGCTTGGAATCTCTACCGGGGGACCGCAGGCGTTGCGCTTGTTAATTCCGCAATTGCCTGCCGATTTTCCCGCGCCAATAGCGATAGTTATGCACATGCCTATGGGCTACACTGATATGTACGCTCAGAAGCTGAATAAAGTATCGGGATTGGACGTGCGGGAGGCGCGCGAAGCAGACGCACTGGTCCCCGGTGTTGTGCTCTTCGCGCCGTCCGGGCGGCATATGACCTTTCACCGGACGGACGATGGAACGGTGGTGACACGCTTGGATGTGCGGCCATTTGATACGCTGCACCGGCCGTCAGTTGATGTTATGTTTCAGTCGGCGGCCCAGGTATATGGAGAACGCGTGCTGGGCGTAGTTATGACGGGAATGGGATGCGATGGCAAACAGGGCGCCGCCTGGATCAAAGCACAGGGCGGTCTTGTCTTCACTGAGAGCGACGAAAGTTGTATTGTCTATGGAATGCCGGCCTCGGTTACTGAAGCCGGACTCAGCGACAAGAGCGTTGCGCTCGACCAGATGGCCAGGGCCATCCAGGAGATTGCATGAACGCCAAAATTCTAGTGGTGGATGATTCCTTTACCGCCCGCAACGGTTTGCGGCAGATGCTGCAGAATGCAGGCTACACGGTGACCGAAGCAGATGACGGCATGACCGCGCTGGAACAGTATTCTCTGGAAAAACCAGATCTGGTCCTGCTCGATTTAGTGATGCAGGGCATGTACGGCCTCGACGTTCTAACCAAATTACGTGAGCTGGATCCTTCGGCACGCGTGCTTGTTGCCACTGCTGATATTCAAGCTTCAACGCGCGAAATGGCTCAAACAGCTGGTGCTTGCGGGATGATCAGTAAACCTTTTACGTCCCGACAAGTACTCGAAGCGGTGCACGCCGCCTTACAGGAGGGCACGCAGCCCAATGTTGCTCAATGAACGACAGAAAGACGCTCTAACCGAGCTGATCAATATCGCGTTTGCGCGCACCGGGGCCGCGCTTTCCGATCTCACCGGAAACCGTGTACTGCTGGCGCCGCCTCAAGTGGAAGTCTATCCTACGGCTGAGTTGCCGTCCGCAGTGGCGCGGTTTATTCCCGGCGAAGCGGCATCCATCCATCAAGTTTTCTCCGGCCCCATCGGAGGAGACGCCATGCTGCTGCTGACCTACGAGGACGCCGTGCGCCTGACCAATCTGATTGCCAACGGCCACGCGCCCGTCACCCGCCTGGATGAATCCGCGCGTGAGGCTCTGACGGAGGTAGGCAATATACTCTTGAACGCCTGCCTGGGCATGTTCGGGAACGTACTGGATGTGCGTGTGTCGTTCTCCGTGCCGCACCTTCACGTCGATACAGTCGAGGATATGGTTACGGCGTGGGCGGGGCAGGAAATTGAGGTGCGCTACGCGCTTCTTGTATTTACATCGTTCAGGGTAAAGGACGCTGAGGTGAAGGGGTATGTGGTCCTGGTGTTGAGCGTCCGGTCGCTCGAGCGGTTGATGGCGGAGATCGACGCCTGGGTGACTCGATCGTGCTGAGACTCCTCCTCGTTCAGCCGGATATTAACGGCATTAGGGCGGAATTATGGACACCGAACCAAATTCAATAGACGCGCTGTTGCAGGCTGCTACGCTGCGATGGAGGTATGAGTCCGCTGCGCGAGGCATCTACACGACCGACGCGCGATTGAACATCCGCACCTGGAACTCTTGGCTGGAGAAGTACACGCATCGTACAGCTCAGGAGATGATCGGGCGCCATCTATTCGAAGCATTTCCCGAACTGGTCGAGCGCCATTTCGACAAATACTACGCCGAGGTTCTGCAGGGTCATCCCACAGTGGTGGCCGAAAAGTTCCACACCTGTCTGCTGGACATGCCGGCTGAGGGCAGAACCACTCGGCGCATGCGGCAGTCCGCGAACATCGCGCCTTTATTCCATGAAGATCAAGTCATTGGCACTCTGACGATCATCGACGACGTTACCGAGCGCGTGTTCCGCGAGGCGGAGTTGCAGGAACAGGTGACCAGAGCGCATGAACTACTGGAGGAATTGCGCCTGAGCGAGGAGCGACTGATTTTGGCGATGGAAGCAGCTCACGCTGGCTCGTTCGATTGGAATGTCGTAACCAACGAGACCTTCTGGTCGGGGGAATGTTACCGCATTTTTGGTGTTGACCCCGTCGGCGGCAATATCACATACGAGGAATGGTTCAGCCGGATTCACCCCGAAGATAGGGAGCGGGTGACTGCGGCCATTGACAAGGCACTGGCTGACACGCATTCAGTGGAACTGGAACACCGTGTAGTACGCCCGGATGGTTCCATCCGCTGGGTTAGTGGGATGAGCCGAACGGCATTTGGCCCTCAGCGGCGGCCGTTGCGCGTCACCGGCATCATGATGGATATTACGAAGCACAAGCTTGCCGAAGCCGAGCGCGAGAGGTTGCTGGCCAGCGAACGCCACGCGCGCCTGGAGGCGGAAGAAGCCAGCCGTCTGAAGGACGAATTCCTGGCCACCGTTTCGCATGAACTGCGCACCCCTCTAAATGCGATCCTAGGCTGGGCATATATGCTCCGGAACAGCCACCTCGACGAACTCGGCATGCAGCGCGCTCTCGAAAGCATCGACCGTAACGCGAACATGCAGGCACGACTGGTCGAGGACCTGCTGGACGTGTCGCGGATCATTTCCGGGAAAATGGCTCTGGACGTGCGCACTGTCAACCTCGCTACTGTCATCGAGGCTGCCGTTGAAACGTTGACGCTGGCCGCGAACGCTAAGCAGATCACGTTGGATGTGAGCGTCGAAACAGGTCTTTGTATGGTGCTGGGCGACCAGACGCGACTGCAACAGGTGGTCTGGAACTTACTCTCCAATGCGATCAAGTTCACACCTACCGGGGGTCGCGTACAAGTTGCCGTGAAATGCGTGGATCCGAAGATCGAGATCACGGTGAGCGACACGGGCCAAGGCATCCGGGCGGAACTGCTGCCTTACGTCTTTGACCGGTTTCGCCAGGGAGACGGCTCTACAACCAGAGCGCAAGGCGGACTGGGACTGGGGCTTGCAATAGTGCGGCACCTCGTGGAACTGCATGGCGGCGATGTGGGGGCATCCAGCCCCGGCGAAGGAATGGGCACAACAGTGCGGGTGAGGTTGCCCGTACTGCGTTCTAGTGCAATGCTCCCCATCACCGATGGCTCTAAAGCAGCACAGGAGCTCGTCGATGCCAGCGAAAATGCCGCGTGGGTTCCGAACATTGAGGGTCTGCACGTCCTGGTGGTCGATGATGAATCGGAGACGCGGCTGTTGGCGCGATCGATATTGGAGCAATTCAAAGCTACGGTCACTACTGCCGATTCAGCGGCTGAAGCACTGGAGTTGGTGCAGCAGGTTCGGCCTGACGTGCTGGTGGCCGATATCGGGCTTCCGCACGAGGATGGGTATTCGTTGATCAGCAAAGTTCGCGAGCTTCCTCCAGACAAAGGGGGCGAGATTCCCGCGGCAGCCCTGACCGCCTACGCGCGGCCCGAAGACCGCACTAAGGCGCTTCGAGCCGGATTCCAGTTACATATTCCCAAGCCATTACAACCTACGCGATTGGTCATCGCGGTCCAGTACCTGGCCGGACTAGTTCGGCAAACCCGCGTATGATCGCTGACTCAGCAATGCTCTAACTGCAACCGCGGGCCTCAGTTCCGCTCCGTTAAGCCTCTCGATTCATTGGGCATGACCAGAGCGTGCGAAAACGCCGGATTTGCGGAAGGGCACGACTTCAGTCGTGCCGTAAGCCGCGCTATATTCGGCTTCAGCCGCTGAGGTCAGCCATGGCCAGGTTTTCGCGCACACTCTTCAAGTCATGACGAAAAGCGACACCAAGCGGTACGGTTTTGCCGCTTACGCTTGAACCTCAGGGCCTAAAGGCCCGCTTAATCTGCGCAGTTGCGGCACGGCTGAACAGGCTGCTGAAAAATGCCCGTGGATGTCATCCTGAAGACCGCGGCTTGCCCGGTTGAAGGATCTGCTTTTGTTTTCAGTGCGGCCAGAGAAAAGCAGATTCCTCGCTGCGCTCGGAATGACACGATCGGAACATTTTTCAGCAGCCTGTGAAGCCGGGTCCTTACGAATCCTTCCCCGTCTACAGCAATGCTGAAAACGCCCAATTCGCCAAAAAAAGATGCCGGAAAGACTTAGCATTTCATCAAAGTCATAGATTTGTAGTGTCCCGCAGTGTAAGCAAAGGTGACCAGCGACAAGGTTCGAAACTATGAATGTGCTTTGGGTGTTAGTCGTTTACACAATTGCTGTTGTATCGCTGACCGCAACTATCCTTCTCGTATCTTATCTGCTCGGGCAGAGACATGCCGACCCCGATAGGGACAAACCTTATGAAGGCGGCGTGATGTCGCAAGGCACGGCGCACGTGCGGCTATCAGTGAAGTACTACGTCATAGCCATGTTCTTTGTCGTCTTCGACGTGGAGGCCGCGTTCATTTATCTCTGGGCCGTAGTTGCAAGAGAAGCAGGATGGATCGGCTACTTTGAGATGCTGATCTTCGCTGCCGTGCTCGCCTTCTCGCTTGCTTACCTCTGGCGCGTGGGGGCGCTTGATTGGGCCAACGTGCGGCGGCGCAGGAACATTTCACGGGGAGCATGACGAATGCGCTTTTGGGGCTATCAGCCTGGCGCCAAAGCTGGTGCAGTAATGTCGCGCGCGGAAACGTATTCGTCTCCTGCCGAAGCGTACGAATCCAGTGTGCGGCGCAACCTAGTGCTGTCACGCCTGCAGGACCTCGTTGCGTGGGGCCGGAAGAACTCGCTATGGCCGTTCGGGTTCGGCCTATCTTGCTGCTTCGTTGAGATGGCGACCATGCTCACCAGCCGCTACGATGCCGCGCGGTTCGGCGCCGAAGTGATCCGCGGATCGCCGCGCGAAGCCGACGTGATGGTGGTCGCCGGAACGGTTTTCAGGAAAATGGCGCCCATCATATTCCGGCTGTATCAGCAGATGATGGAGCCCCGCTGGGTTATTTCGATGGGTTCCTGTGCGAATTCAGGAGGCATGTTCGACATCTACAGCGTGGTTCAGGGCGTAGATAAGTTCCTGCCCGTCGACGTTTATGTGCAAGGCTGTCCTCCGCGGCCCGATTCGTTGCTGGAAGGTCTGCTGCTGCTGCAAGACCTGACGGGGAAAGAACGCCGCCCGCTGAGCTGGGTGGCCGGCCCGCAGGGACTCGAACGAGCCGCCATGCCGTCGCGCCGCGATCTGTTTCAAATCGAGCGCAGCAAGACCACATCCCTGAGACCGATGGACGAGATATAGACCGTTTTCAGTATTCTGTAGCCCTACGAGGATTCGTAAGGGCACGGCTTCAGCCGTGCCGCAACTGCGCAGAGTAAGCGGGCCTTTAGGCCCTGAGGTCCAGCGCTCTGCAGCTAAAGCCGTATTGTTTGGTACTCTTTGTCGGCATGACTGAAGTCATGCCCTTACAGGTCCACAGCAATTGTAGAAACGCTCCTGATGCAGGCAGCAATCACAGACGCCCTCGATGAACTCACCGCCCGTTTCGGCGAAGCGGTCCTCAGCATTCAACCTACCGCCGACGGAATTCCCACGTTGTGGGTGTCGCGAGATCGTGTGCGTGATGTGCTCCGATACCTGAAGCACGATCTCCCCAACCCATATCGCATGCTCTTCGACCTGACCGCCATAGACGAGCGCGTGCGCCTTCACCGAGCCGGGCAGCCGGCCAGTGATTTCACCGTCGTCTACGTACTGCTTTCTTTCGACCGCAACAGCTACATCCGTATCAAGGTTCCGCTCCAGGCAGAACAGGCGTCCGTGCCCACCATCACCGATCTATGGCCGATGGCGAATTGGTACGAGCGCGAGATGTGGGACATGTTCGGCGTCAACGTCGAAGGGCATCCGTATCTGCGTCGCATCCTGATGCCGCCCACGTGGGTGGGGCACCCGCTGCGGAAGGATCATCCCGCGCGCGCCACGGAGATGCAACCGTTCCAAATGGACGAGGACCTCGAGGAATCCGAGCAGGAGGCGCTGCGGTTTCAGCCAGAGGAATGGGGCATGAAGCGCGAGCGCGAGGGGGCTGACTTCCTCTTCCTGAACGTCGGGCCGCAGCACCCCGGCACCCACGGAGTGCTTCGCGTTGTGCTCCAGCTTGACGGGGAAGAGATAGTGGACGCGGTTCCGGATATCGGCTATCACCATCGCGGCAAAGAAAAGATGGGAGAGCGCCAGACGTGGCACACGTATATTCCCTACACGGACCGCGTGGATTACCTCAGCGGCGTAGTCAACGAACTTGCATATCTGCTTTCGGTCGAGATGCTCGCCGGCATTGAACTGCCGGCGCGCGCCACAGTCATTCGCGTAATGATGAGCGAACTATATCGCATCACGAATCACCTGGTCTGGTTCGGCACCTTCGCGCAGGACGTCGGGCAGCTCTCTCCCGTGTTCTATACGTTCAACGACCGCGAGCGCGCCTACGCGATTACGGAAGCGATCTGCGGAGCGCGCATGCATCCGAACTGGTTCCGCATTGGCGGGATCATGTGGGACTTGCCCAACGGCTGGGACACGCTTGTGCGAGACTTCATCGCATACCTCCCGCCTCGCCTGAAGGAGTACGAAGCGGCTGTTATGCGGAACGGCATTTTTAAAGCGCGGACAGTCGGCGTGGGCACATACACGTTGGACGACGCGATCGATTGGGGCGTCACCGGCCCTAACCTCCGCGCCTGCGGCATCGATTGGGACCTGCGAAAGAAGCAGCCCTACTCCGGTTACGAGCTGTTTGAATTCGATATTCCAACCGCGCAGCATGGCGATTGCTACGACCGCGCGGTTGTGCGCGTCGAAGAGATGCGGCAGAGCCTGCGCATCATACAACAGTGCGTGGACAACATGCCGGAAGGTCTGCACAAATCCAAGCACCGGCTGACAACGCCTCCCATCAAAGAGCCATACACCATGCACGACATCGAGACGCTGATCACGCATTTCTTAAGCGTCAGTTGGGGGCCGGTGCTGCCGCCCGGCGAAGCCATGCGCCCGATCGAGGGCAGCAAGGGCATGTACGCGTACTACCTGATCAGCGACGGAAACACTGAATCGTATCGCACGCGCATCCGCACGCCATCGTTTCCGCACATGCAAACTCTCCCGTTGCTGACGCGGGGCGGCATGGTGGCGGATTTGCTTGCCGTGCTCGGCGCAATGGATTTTGTGCTGGCCGATGTGGACCGGTGAGGAACTATGCTGAGCGCCGAGGAAAAGGCGGAGCTTGACCGCGAATTGCAGCAGTATCCCGCCCGCCAATCGGCGTGCATCGACGCGATGAAGATCGTGCAACGGCATCGCCGATGGCTCTCGGACGAGGCTCTGCGCGATATCGGCGAATACCTGGGCATGTCTGTTGCGGACCTCGACGGCGTCGCGACGTTTTACAACCTGCTCTTTCGCAAACCGGTCGGCAGGCATGTCGTGATGATCTGCGACAGCGTCACGTGCTGGATCATGGGCTACGAAAAACTGCGTGACACTCTGATGAACCGGCTCGGCGTTAGCCTCGGCGAAACTACATCCGACGACCGTTTCACTGTGCTGCCGATCGTCTGTCTCGGTAATTGCGACAAGGCGCCCACGTTGATGGTGGATCGGGATACTTATGGCAACGTAAGCCCCGAAACAGTGGAGGAAATTCTCGCACGCTACAAATAGGATGGAAAAACCGCTGACCGGCCGAATGCGCTCCGATGGAGAACCCGTGGACCTGCAGGAGTACGAACGCGCGGGCGGTTATCAGGCCATTCAAAAGGCGCTCGGCCGGATGACACCAAAACAAGTACAGGAGGAAGTGCAAAGGAGCAATCTGCGCGGGCGCGGAGGCGCCGGCTTCGGAACAGGCCTGAAGTGGAGTTTCGTGCCGATAGGGCCGGACGCTCCTCGGCCGAAGTACGTGGTTTGCAACGCCGATGAGATGGAGCCCGGCACATTCAAGGATCGCCTCCTGATGGAACGCGATCCGCACCAGCTCATTGAGGGCATCATCCTCACGTCGTACGCTGTGGAGGCCGAGGTTGCTTACCTTTTTCTGCGCGGCGAGTACACCTTGGCGGAAGACACGCTGGCGCGCGCCATCAGCGATGCGTACAGGGCGGGTTATTGGGGCAGGAATATCGCGGGCACCGGCTACAACTTGGATCTGTATCTGCACACCTCGGCGGGGCGCTACATCTGCGGAGAGGAGACCGCGCTCCTCAATGCACTCGAAGGCAAGCGCGCGAACCCTCGTGCCAAGCCGCCGTTTCCTCCCGTCGTGGGATTGTGGGGCAAGCCCACCGTCATCAACAACGTCGAGACGCTCTGCAACGTGCCGCACATCATTCGCAACGGAGCGGACTGGTTCCGCGCATTGAGCCGCAGTCCCGATGGCGGCACTAAACTCTTTGGCGCCAGCGGGCGCGTCAAGCGCCCGGGAATCTGGGAACTTCCTATGGGTGTTACCATTCGCGAAGTGATCGAGGAGCCCGCCGGCGGAATGCAGGACGGCTACGCGCTGCGCGGTCTCCAGCCCGGCGGAGCTTCCACAGATTTCCTCACGACCGAGCACCTCGACGTTGCACTGGATTTCAACAGCATCGCCAAAGTGGGCAGCCGCCTTGGTACCGGGACCATGATCATCCTCGACGACCGCACCTGTCCTGTAGGGATGACGCTCAACCTGACGCATTTCTTCGCGCAGGAATCCTGCGGCTGGTGCACGCCCTGTTGGGCCGGCCTCTCGTGGTGCGAGCAGATTCTCGCCGCCATCGAAAAGGGCAACGGACGCTCCGAGGATCTCGGCCACCTGGAATTCCAAACCAGATTCTTTGGCCTGGGGAACACCTTCTGCGCCCTTGCGCCGGGCGCCGCCGAACCGATACAGAGCGCGCTGAAATATTTCCGGCAAGATTTTCAGAAGCACATCGACGAGAAGAGATGCCCCTGGAAGGGTTGAAGCTCATCGGTCTATGGCCACTGTTTACATTGACGGCAATCGGCACGATGCGGACGCAAAGCAGAACATGCTCCACGTGAGCTTATCGCTCGGATATGACCTGCCGTTCTTCTGCTGGCATCCGGCGATGGGCTCGATTGGCGCATGCCGCCAGTGCGCCGTAAAACAATTCAAGGACGAGAAGGACACCAAAGGCCGGCTAGTGATGGCCTGCTTGACTCCGGCCCTCGAAGACACTCGGATTAGCATCGCCGATCAGGAAGCGCAAGAGTTCCGCGCCGCGATCATTGAGGGCCTGATGCTGCATCACCCGCACGATTGTCCTGTGTGTGACGAAGGCGGCGAATGCCACCTTCAAGACATGACATATCTCACGGGCCACGCTTATCGGCGCTATCGTTTTCAAAAGCGAACGTACCGCAATCAGTTCTTGGGTCCGTTTGTTAATCACGAGATGAATCGCTGCATACAGTGTTACCGCTGTGTGCGCTTCTACCGCGGCTATGCTGGCGAGCACGATCTGAACTCGTTCTCGATCCACCACACCGTGTACTTTGGCCGTCACGAAGACGGCATTCTCGAAAGCGAGTTCTCAGGCAACTTGGCGGAGGTTTGCCCCACGGGCGTATTCACTGACCGCACGCTGGGGCAACACTACACGAGAAAGTGGGACCAGACCTACGCGCCCTCGATCTGCCACTCCTGCGGGGTCGGCTGCAACATCAGCCCCGGCCAGCGTGACGGCATCGTGCGGCGAATCTTAAATCGCTACAACCATGAAGTGAACGGCTATTTCATCTGCGACCGCGGCCGGTTCAGTTATGAGTACGTGAACAGTCCCGAGCGGATTCGCGCCCCGCTCGTTCGGCGTGGCGACGAGCGGGAAGTCATCGAAAAAGATGAGGCCGTAAAAATCTTTGCGGAAATGCTTGGGTCGGGCGAAGACGTAATCGGCATCGGGTCGCCACGCGCGTCGTTAGAGGCAAACTTCGCGCTGCGCGCGCTGGTTGGTGCTGACCGTTTCTTTTCGGGTTTCTCAACTGGTGAACAGCGGCTCATCGAGCTGATGCTCAGCATCATGCAAACCGTACACGTCCCCTCTCTGCGCGAGGTTGAGGCCTGCGACGCCGTGCTGATCTTAGGCGAGGACGTGACGAACGTGGCAGCACGAATGGCGCTGGCTCTGCGCCAGTCTGCGAGGCGGGAACCGCAGAAAAAGGCGCTCGCCGCTCGAGTTCCGCTCTGGGACGACTTAGGCGTGCGTCAGGTGACTGGAGATGCTATCGGTCCTGTGTTTATTGCTTTCCCATGTGCAACCAGGCTCGACGACGTGGCGGAGGCCACGTATCGCGGCCGGCCGGATCAGATCGCACAATTCGGCTATGCGGTGGCCGCCGCTATTCACTCCGGAGCGCCGCCCGCGAATACTGACGCCTCCGCACAAGCGTTGGTCAAACGAATTGCGGAAGCGTTGCGTACTGCTGAGCGCCCACTGGTGGTGAGTGGAGCGACCCTGCGCAACGAGGCGATCATCGGCGCGGCAGCGAACATCGTGTATGCACTCGAACGCGAAGGCCGCAGCGCTGGACTTGCTTTCACGATGCCGGAAGCAAACACCTGTGGTCTTGGCCTTATGCGCGCTCGCGCTTTGGAAGAGGCGCTTGAATCGAGGGTGCAATATGGGACTGTGGTAATACTCGAAAACGATCTGTACCGCCGCGCTACAGCCGCCATAGTAGATGAGTTCCTCGCTCGCGCGGGCAATGTTGTGGTGCTGGACCAGGTAAACACCAGAACGGCTGCACGGGCCAACCTCGTGTTGCCGGTCGCGAGTTTCGCTGAATCTGCCGGAACACTCGTCAACTTCGAAAGTCGCGCACAGCGGTTTTTCCCGGTGCTCCCGCCCAGCGACGTACAGGAAAGCTGGCGATGGATTACCGATGTGGCGACGAGGCGCGGTGAGTTCGGTAGCTGGAACTCGCTCGATGACGTAACTGCTGCGGTCGAGCAAGAGATGCCCATTTTCCGAGGCATCACTGCTGCTGCGCCGCCGTCGAGCTATCGCATCGCCGGTGAAAAGATTCCGCGCCAGCCGCATCGCTACAGCGGCCGGACGGCCACGCTCGTCAATATCAGCATTCATGAACCGCCGCCGCCCGACGATCCCGACTCGCCGCTTGCTTACTCGATGGAAGGATACACGTACAAAGCGCCTGCCTCGGCTCTTCCCTTTTTGTGGGCGCCGGGCTGGAACTCTGCGCGAGCCCTGCTCAAGTTTCAAGAGGAGATCAACGGTCCGCTGCGCGGCGGACCCGTTGGCATTCGCCTGATCAGAGGCGATAGGCGCGGCGCACCCGAGTTTTTCTCCGGCGCTCCAGAGCCCGTCAACGCGCCGGAGCGCCGATGGCTCGCGGTGCCCATTTACCATCTGTTCGGCTCTGACGAGCTGACGCATTGGGCCCCGGCAATCTCGTCACTCGCTCCGCAGCCGTATGTGGCGGTGAACGAACGTGCCGGATTTCGCGACGGCGCGCCGGTGGCATTTCAAAGCGACGGTGCGACCCAGACGGCTGTGATCAAGATCAGAAGCGAAATTCCCGATGGAGTGGCCGCCGTGCCCGCAGGTTTGCGGGAGACCGAAACTCTTCGCCTGCCAGCGTGGATTTCTATCGAGGCGATATGATGCGCAGTGTACTTGCCAACCTCCTTATCATTGCCGGTTTCGTGATGGGGCCTCTGACGATTGCAGCCGGACTGGTATGGCTGGAGCGCCGGTTACTGGCCGTGTGGCAAGACCGCTATGGCCCGAACCGGGTCGGCCCATTTGGACTGCTACAGGTGCTTGCAGACACGATCAAGATGCTCACGAAGGAAGATTGGGTGCCGCCGTTCGCCGACAGGTGGGTATTCGTTCTGGCCCCGGCGATCATCATCGTAACCGTGTTGATGTCCTTCGCCGTGGTCCCGATTGCACCTGGATTGCACGTCGCGGACCTGAACGTGGGACTACTGTTCTTTCTCGGCATGTCGTCACTCGGCGTGTTCAGCATTGTGCTGGGAGGCTGGTCGTCAAGCAATAAGTACGCGCTGCTCGGGGCGCTGCGAGCAGCGGCCCAGATGTTGAGCTACGAAGTGTTCATGGGGCTGTCGCTCATGGGAGTGGTGGCGATCGCAGGCTCATTCAGCTTGGTTGATATTGTCAACGCGCAGCGCCATCTCTGGTTCATCATCCCCCAGTTTCCGGGATTCTTGCTTTTTCTGATTGCCGGAAGCGCCGAGGCTCGCCGCATCCCGTTCGACTTGCCCGAATCGGAGAGCGAGTTGGTGGCCGGATTTCACGTGGAGTATTCCGGGATGAAGTTCGGCATGTTCTTCGTCGGCGAGTACATGGGCGTGACCCTCATCTCCGCAATGCTGACGGTTCTGTTCTTGGGTGGCTGGCACGGGCCATGGCTTCCACCGGTGGTCTGGTTTTTTCTGAAAACGTTTTTCTTCATCTGCCTGTTCATCCTGGCGCGAGCCTCGTTCCCACGCCCGCGATTCGATCAGCTCATGGAGTTTGGCTGGAAGAAGGTCCTTCCGCTCGCGCTGCTGAACCTGATTATTACAGGCGCAATTGTGGTAGCAACCGGAGGCCAGTGATGCTCAGCATGCTTAGGACGATGTGGGAGATACTGCGTCACACCTTCCGCCCGCGCGTGACGGTCCTCTATCCGGAGCAGCCGTTCAAACTGCCTCCGCGATATCGCGGGCGCATCGTTCTGACGCGCGATCCGGACGGCCAGGAGCGCTGCGTCGCGTGTTATCTCTGCGCCGTCGCGTGTCCGGTGGATTGCATCGCGCTCCAAGCCACGCAGGACGAAACGGGCCGACGGTACCCGGAGTTCTTTCGCATCAATTTTTCCCGCTGCATCTTTTGCGGATATTGCGAGGAGGCTTGCCCGACCTACGCCATTCAGCTCACGCCGGACTTTCAGATGAGCGAATACAACCGTCAAAGCATGGTCTACGAGAAGGAGCACCTGCTGATCAGCGGTGAAGGGAAGTATCACGGCTACAACTTCTGGCGAGTCGCCGGTGTGCAGATCGGCGGGAAGGATAAGGGCGAAGCGGAACGCGAGAGCGCGCCAGTAGACGTACACAGCCTTCTGCCCTGAGGCGACGCATGGTCATTGCATTCTATATCGCGGGCGCAGTCGCGATCGTTGCGACGGTGATGACCATCACCCGCGTCAATGCTGTGCATGCCTTGTTGTATCTGATCGTGTCGCTGCTCGCTGCTGCCGTCATTTTCTTTCTGATGGGAGCACCGGCCATCGCTGCGCTTGAGATCGTCATTTACGCAGGCGCCATCATGGTCCTATTCCTTTTCACAGTGATGATGATGAATCTCGGCCAGCGCTCCGCACAGCGGGAGCGCGAGCTTTTGACGCCGGGCATCTGGATTGGTCCGCTGATACTTGGCGCAGTTCTGCTCGCTGAATTTGGATACGTCCTGATGCGCGGACCAAGCCGGGGCGAAATGAATGCGGCAATTCCGCCAAAGGCCGTGGGCATCGCCCTCTATGGCCAGTACGTCATCGCCGTCGAGCTGGCTTCATTTCTGATGCTCGCGGCTCTGATCGGTGCGTTCCATCTCGGCTGGCGGCGGCCTGGTAGTGCGCAGGAGGGTCTACATGTCGGTTCCGATGGAGCACGGGCTGATGCTCGCAGCGATCTTGTTCACGCTGGGAGTGATCGGGTTACTCGTGCGTCGTAACATCATTTTCGTTCTGATGTCCGTCGAGATCATGCTGAACGCATCCGGTCTCGCGTTCATCGCCGCGGGCGCGCGCTGGGCGCAGGCGGACGGCCAGATCATGTTCCTGATGATTCTGACCATGGCTGCGGCGGAAGTTGCCGTGGGGCTGGCGCTCGTCCTTCAGGTATATCACCGCTTCGAATTGCTCGATAGCGATCGCGTGAGCGAAATGAAAGGGTGACAATGCTGCGCCTGCTGTGGCTGATCCCGGCAATACCGATGGCCAGCGCTGTGGTGCTCGCCCTGTTCGGAGCGGGGCTGCGCCGTCGCGTCGTGAGCATCATCGGAGTCGGATCGGTGTTCGCTAGCGCTGTTATCGCTTCAGCAGTAGCGGCTGATTTCGTCTCTTCTCCACCTGAGGGAAACGCGTACCGGCAAGTGCTTTGGAATTGGATCGGCGTCGGCTCACTGCGCCTGGATGCCGGTCTCTACCTTGACGCGCTTTCGCTGCTGATGACGCTCGTGGTGACGTGTGTCGGCGCGCTGATCCATCTTTATTCCACCGAATACATGGCGCACGGCGAGGGGTTCAGCCGTTTCTTCGCGTACATGAACCTGTTTGTCGCTTCGATGCTGATCTTGGTGCTGGGCGACAACCTTGTCTTTCTCTTCCTCGGCTGGGAAGGTGTGGGGCTGTGCAGTTTTCTGCTCATCGGATTTTGGTTTACTGATCCGGCAAACGTGAAAGCCGCACTGAAGGCGTTCATCGTCACGCGTGTCGGCGACACCGCGTTCATGATCGGCCTGTTTTTGCTGTTCCAGCGCCTGGGCAGTCTGGACATACAACAGGTATTGCAGAACGCACAGGCGCAATGGCCCACCGGGTCGGCATACGCAATCGCCGCCGCCGCACTGCTGTTGGGAGGAGCCGTAGGGAAATCCGCACAGTTGCCGCTGCACACCTGGTTGCCTGACGCCATGGCCGGCCCAACTCCCACCAGCGCGCTGATCCACGCCGCGACTATGGTAACAGCAGGCGTCTACTTGATCGCCAGAACGCACGCGCTCTTCGTACTTGCGCCGCCGGTCATGACGGCAGTTGCTGTCATCGGCGCGCTAGGGCTGCTGATGGCCGGCTTCAGCGCGCTCACTCAGCGCGAGATCAAGAAAGTGCTGGCGTGGTCCACCGTCAGTCAGATCGGGTACATGTTCCTCGCGTTGGGCGTCGGCGCGTGGATAGGCGCGATGTTTCACTTCTTCACGCATGCTTTTTTCAAGGCGCTGCTGTTCCTAGCCGCCGGACACGTCGTCGAGACCCTACATGAAAACGACATCTTCCGAATGGGCGGATTGCGGAAGGACCTTCCCATTACGTATTGGTCATTCGTGATTGGTGGATCAGCTCTCGCGGGGCTGCCGTATATCACGGCTGGGTCTTACAGCAAAGATCAGATCATCTGGCGCGCATGGGCATCTCCGTATGGCCATCCATTGCTGTGGGCAGCGGCGGTCGCTGCCGTGCTGCTGACCTCGCTCTATACGTACCGGCTGATCTTTCTCGTGTTTTTCGGCAGCGAGGCGAAAACGCCCGAACATTTACCTGGCATGGCGATGCTGTTGCCCGTGATCGTTCTCTGCGTGCCGTCAATCGCGGCGGGTTGGCTGAATCGACCGCCTGCGCTCGGCGCCCACCGCTTATTCGACAACTTTCTTGAATCGGCGCTCCCGCCCGCGCCTGCCGGCGCTCACCCAGTTCTGAGTGAGGGGCTGTCGGAACTCGCGGCTGCGAGCGCGTTCGCCATTGGTTTGGCACTTGCGTGGTGGCTTTATATCCGGCGTCGGGCACACGTCGAAGCGTTCGCATCGAGCGGGCCTGCCGCCGCGCTGCATCGTTTGTGGTTTTCCGGATGGGGCTTCGATTCGCTGTATGACGCATTGTTCGTTCGACCCGTGGTGTGGATAGCAACCGTGAACAAGTCGGACGTTGTAGACCAAGTCTACGCTGCCGTAAGTTTAGGGAGCCGCGCGCTCAATCGCGCGCTCGCTGTGACACAAACGGGCCGTGTGCGTTGGTATGCAGCGGGGATCGCGGGCGGGGCCGCTGTCCTCCTGGGCATCGCTATTTTCTTATGACGCTGATTTGGATACTTGCGATTCCATTTTTTGCGGGGTTGCTCGCGTGGGCCACCGCACGGCTGAACGATTCGTCGCCGCGCTGGATCTCGCTTGCGGCGTCGGTCGCCAGTCTCGCGTTGACGTTGCAGGCGTGGTGGGCTCGCGCGCCCGGTGCGCGATGGGCTGCCGAGTATAACGCGCCCTGGATTCCGGAGTTCGGAATCAGCTTCCGTTTGGGGATGGACGGGCTGAGTTTTTTGCTACTCGCGCTGACCTTTTTCCTTACCGCCATTGGCGTGTTTGCTTCATGGACCGAAATACAGGAGTCGGTCGGGTTCTTTCATCTCAACCTTATGTGGATCAGCGCGGCCATAGCCGCAGTCTTTGTCGCCCTGGATCTGTTCCTGTTTTTCTTCGCATGGGAAGCGATGCTCATTCCTATGTATTTCTTGATCTCCATCTGGGGATATGAGCGCCGTGTTTACGCAGCCATCAAATTTTTCATCTTCACCCAGTTCAGCGGACTGTTGATGCTGGTGGCTATTCTTGCGCTCTGTTTCGCGCACGCTCATGCAACAGGCGTCATCACGTTCGACTATTTAACACTGCTGAGCGATCCGCGTTCCAACACGCAGTCGTTGTGGATCACGCTGGGGTTCTTCATCGCGTTCGCGGTGAAGCTGCCGATGGTTCCGTTCCATACATGGCTGCCAGACGCTCACACCGAAGCGCCGACCGCCGGCAGCATCATCCTGGCTGGGCTCATGCTCAAGACTGGCGGATACGGGCTGATGCGTTTTGTCGTGCCGCTCTTTCCGGATGCCTCGCGAACACTCGCGCCACTTGCCATCGCGTTGGGAGTAGCCGGCGTGATCTATGGCGCCATTCTGGCCTTCGGGCAGACAGACCTGAAGCGCCTGATTGCGTATACGAGCGTCAGTCATTTGGGATTCGTGCTGATGGGAGTATTCGCATTCAACGAACTCGCGCTAAAAGGCGCTGTCATCACCATGCTGGCGCACGGCCTCAGCACGGGCGCACTCTTCTTTGTCGTTGGCGCGCTCCAGCATAGGATTCACAGCCGCGAATTTGGCCGCATGGGCGGCATTTGGAACGTCACGCCCAGGCTTAGCGGCGCTGCTCTGTTCTTCGTAATGGCCTCTCTCGGCCTGCCCGGATTAGCCGACTTTGTCGGCGAATTCCTCACACTGGCGGGAACTTGGCAGGCGACACCAACAGCCGCAGCGGTCGCGTCGCTCGGCGTTGTCGGTGCTACCATTTACGGATTAAAAGTCGTCCAGCGCGTGTTGTATGGACCTAATGTGAACAACCTTGCGTTTGCCGATTTCAGTCCGCGAGAAGCATTCATTGCTGCATGCTTTGTAGCGGCATCGCTGTGGATCGGGTTGTATCCGGCGCCGGTACTAAGTGCGTTGTCCACGAGCGCGGAGCCGTTCTCAGTAATTACTTCGATCACGAGGTCCTTCCGATGACCCTCGACGCAGCCGGGCTTCTCGCAATATTGCCGTTGCTCATCATCGGCGCGGGAACGATGGCTGTTATGGCGGCGATTGCGATGAAGCGCAATCATAAGGCTGCAGCCGCTCTCAGTTTTGCTGCCATCATCGTTGCGCTCATATCAGCATGGATGCCAAGTTCCGTAGGCACGCGCGCTGTTACACCCCTCCTTACTGTCGATGATTACTCCCGGTTCTTTACTACCGTCCTGCTTGTATTGAGCGCAGGCGTCATATTGGTTAGTTTTGCATATCTGGACACGACGGCCGCTCGACGCGAGGAATACTATTTGCTACTGCTTACCGGAACCATCGGCGCGTTAGTTCTGCCGTCGGCGTCACACTATGTAGCGCTCTTTTTAGGAATCGAGTTGTTGAGTATTCCGCTTTACGCGCTACTGGCGTACCTTCCCCATCGGGAGCGGCCTCTCGAAGCAGGGCTGAAGTACCTGGTGCTGGCTGGAGCGTCATCCGCATTCTTACTGTTCGGTATTGCCTTGCTCTATGCCGAGACGGGAAGCATGGCCTTTGGAGCCGTCGCTGCGGGACAACTCGCCACCCCGGCGATGGTACTGATCCTTGTAGGCCTCGGGTTCAAACTTGCAATCGTTCCGTTTCATCTGTGGACCGCGGACGTTTACCAGGGTGCGCCTGCACCAGTGGGCGCGTTCATAGCGACAGTATCAAAGGGAGCTGTGATTGCAGTTACCATGCGGCTGCTCTTTGAGTCCGGCGCGCTCTCCTGGACGGCTGTGCGCATGCTCCTGATGATCATGGCACTCGGGTCTATGTTTGCGGGCAACGTGCTCGCGCTCATGCAAACCAATGTCAAGCGGCTGTTGGCCTATTCGTCCATTTCGCACCTCGGCTACGTGCTGATGGGCATACAAATCGGCGGCGCGCTTGCCGTCCGCGCAGTTGCGTTTTACGTCATGGCATACACTGCGAGTGTCCTGCTGGCGTTCGGGGTAGTGTCAGCCCTTTCGGCAGGACAGAAAGAACCTGAAGAGCTGAGTGAGTTGGAAGGATTATTCTGGACTCGGCCGTGGATGGGCGTGATGTTGACGCTTTCGATGATGTCGCTGGCGGGGGTCCCGCTCACCGTTGGATTCATGGGGAAGTACTATCTGCTTGCAGCGGGCGCTGATTCCTCGGCCTGGCTGCTCTCCATCGGCCTAGTTGTCACAAGCGCCATCGGAGCCTACTACTACCTCCGGGTAGTGGTGGCGATCTACAGTTCTCCACCAGAACCAACGCAAGCGTACCAGCGCGTAACGTGGCCAGCAAGTTTCGCGCTCATGCTGGCAACGGCAGTCGTGCTGTGGCTGGGTGTCTATCCACGCCTGGGCTTACACCGCTTGGACCTCGCGGGCAGTTTGCGTTCCGCCGAACAGCGCTCCACCGCGACGACGCGTTAACTCCAGCAAACCGCCTACTCGTGGTGAGTGACGAGCACGCAACTGCAACCCCGCCAATTTTACCGCGGCGAACGGCTGGCTTGCTCTCCCCCGCAGCAAACCAAGCCGGTTCGCTCCTCCTCTTCTGACTGCCACACTTAAACTCCACAGGGGGCATACGAAGTGAATAGGCTATACCACTCGGGTGTTGCAGTTGACTTCGTAAGGTCTTGGTGCTGTAATTCGGTGCACGAGTGAAGTTTGCCCTCAAGGAGAGTCTATGGCTGAGAAGTCACGTCGCGAATTCCTCAAGCAAACCGGAGCGGGCGCTTTGGGTGCCGGTATCCTCGCGAAGACGCTGCTCGCAACCAGTTCAGATTTCAGTAACGCACCGCAAGTGGACAAGAAAAGATTGGTAGCCGCGCTGGGCGACACCATCATCCCCACTGCCCCGGGTTATTCTGGTTATCAGCCTCTCGAGCAGTATGGAATCACCGATGAAGTTCTGAAGGCGCTACCAGGAGTCAGTCAGCAGGATCTCAACGTATTCAATGCCTCCGCAGGTGAATTCTTCGGCGGAAAATCCTTCCTGGATCTTACGGTGGAACAACGCGGGGAATTTCTCAATCTGATCGTCGCCAGCTTCCCGGCGGATACGTTCGGCTCGCCAGCAGCACCGGACAAACGACTCGCCACGGGTAAACTTGGCACGAAGCTCGATGCCGGCACCATAAAGACTCTGCAAACCGTTTTTCGGGGGGTACGGACCCGCGTGCTGACCGTGTTTTATCGCAATTTTCCGGAAGACCACATTGCGCGCGAAAAGAGCGGGCTGCCGTTGCTTGCCCCGGGCGATCAGCACCAGATCGTGGATCCGAACACCAAACAAGTCGTTACAGGTTGGGATGTGGCCAACTTCCCTGGTCCTCTGAGCTGGGAAGAAGAGCAAGAGCGCCGCGCCAAATGGATGACGATTCAGTGGTTCAAGGATTGAAAACCTGTTCCCAAAGAATTGCGTTCTTTTCGTGACGCGGCTATTACCTGTTCGGGCTGAGCCTGAGTGAAACTAACTTCCCTGAGGTCGCCCATCCGATGAGAAACAGCGCTGTCACGACCTGCTAACAAAGTAAAACGATGGAATCGGAACGACTTTATTTATGGGCAATTTCTTTTTGTCCGGATCGGATACGGCGAGTTCTTTCGTTGGCACTCGCTCTCTTGTTCATGAGCGGCGCATCGGCGATTGCACAAGAAAGAGGGGGCGGCCGTCGCCCCGACCGTCCAGTCCCGACCAAGCCCTTCCGCATCATCGGTAATATCTACTATGTGGGACAGACTGATAATTCCAGGCCAGGTACCGACGATGCTGCCTACCTGATTAGCACCTCGCAGGGACTCATACTGCTCGATACCGGTGAAGAGGATACGGTTCCGCAGATTGATGAGAACATTAAAAGGCTGGGGTTTAAGATTCAGGACATTAAATTCATTCTGAACAGCCACGCCCATTCCGACCACGTGGCGGGCGATGCCCGGATGAAAGAGCTGTCCGGAGCAAGACTTCTCTCCATGGCACAAGACGCCCCGGTGATCGAAAGCGGGGGGAAGGAAGATTTCAACCCGGCGCGCGGGAATTATCGGGCAGCAAAGGTCGACCGCATCATTCATGATGGAGAGAAGATTCAGCTCGGGGCTACCACGATGGTGGCTCACCTGACGGCGGGCCATACCAAAGGTTGCACCTCCTGGACCACGGTCGTGGAGGACGGGGATAAGAAATACAACACGCTTTTTCTCTGCAGCGATCGGATCACGCCGAAGGTGCCTCTGATCAACAATGAACGCTATCCGACCATTGCGGAGGATTTCAGGAAGACCTACAAGACCCTGCGTTCTCTGCCGGTCGAGGTATTTCTGGGAGCGCATGGCAATTTTTTGGGGTTGGTCGAGAAGGCCAAGCGTTTGAAGCAGGGAGCGAGCCCGAACCCTTTTATTGACCCCAAAGCATACCGGGACGAGATCGACTCTGCCGAGCGTGACTTTCTCGCCGAATTGGAGAAACAGGGCGGGACCCCTTGAAGTAGCCCGAATCAGAAAGAGCCGTGGTTTCGCTTAGTCCCGCATCGGAATTACCGTGAATTTCTAATAGGAGACTGTGATGGCCGAAGTAAAGAATTATGATCTCGTGATAGTCGGGGCAGGTATGGCGGGAATTATCGCAGCGGCGCGGATCGCGGAGAAGGGAATCAACCCGCGTACAGGAGACCGGCTGCGGATCGCTCTCATCGAGGCGGGGCCGCACATATATACGGGGAAATTCCGATCTGGGTATGGCGATCCTGTGCATCGGCGCCTGGCGCCACAGGTTTTGTGGGAAGAGTTCGCGAATGTACCGAAGTGGCCTTGGCCGTTCGGGCTGAAAGTGGTCGGCGGATGTTCGGTGCATTGGGGCGCCCATTGCCACGTTCCTTTCGATGAGGACTACGAGAACTGGTGCGCTTTGGGCAACGACTGGACCAGGGAGAATATGAAAGAGGCTGTGGAGGATGTGGTGGAGATGTTCAATCTCCGCGCCGATCCCGAGGAGGCCTACACACCCGGTGAAAAACTGTTTCGCGAAACTGCTCAATCCATGGGATACAAGGTGCAGCCGGTGTTGAGCCCGCGCAAGAACTGCATCTACTGCGGATTTCACAACGAAGGCCACGCTTGTAAGTACGATGCCAAATCAAATTCGGTCTGGTACTTGCCGATCGCATTAGAGAATGGCGTGGAGTTGATCCACGACGCGGAAGTGAAAAAGGTGATCATCGAAAAGGCCGGAGCTGGCGGCGTGGTCAAGGGAGTTGTCTACCAAAAGAATGGCGAGACGAACGAAGCCCGGGCCGAGAATGTGATGGTGGCGTGCGGCTCATGGGGTACACCTGTTCTGTTGGCCAAATCCGGATATGGCCCCAAAGACGAGCTAGGGGCGGCATTGATCGTGGAGAATGCCAACGTTGGTCACAATCTCGATGGGGACACTTCGTCAAAAGTCTCGGTGATGTTCAGCCAGCCTATTAAGGAGGCCGGACGCGGCACCAACGGGAGTATTTGTTTTCTGGTGCACGACGGCAATTACAAGGACGGTACCGGAACACTGCGCATCTCCACGGCCGAGATGAGTTATATCAATTATCCCCACATCATGGCGATGTCAGAGTTCGCGCCTGCCTTCGGCAAGGCTCACACGGATTTCATGCGCCGCGTCACTACGCAGCATGGCGCGATCACAGTTCTGTTCAACCGTCCTCCGACGCACATCAAGGGGAGGGTGGATTTGAAGACCGGCGCGCACATCTACCCCGGCGACCCATACATTGATAAGCGCATGCAGGAGGGTAAAGAAATCACCATCGAGCTACTGAAGAAAATGGGCGCAGAGAAGATTTCGAACAGGTTTCCGGCGACGTTCAAGGGCAGGGGCGGAGGCCACACGAATGGCACTTGCCGCGCTGGAAGCGACCGCGCAAACTCGGTCATCAACCAGAATTTTGAATCGCACGAAGTCAAAGGTCTGTTTGTTGTGGACGCGAGCTCCTACCCACGAGCCTCCATCAATTCAGGGAGCTTCGCGGCCATCATGGGCGCCTTCGGCGCACGGCGCATCGTCGCGAACCACTTCTCGCGCGGCGCGTCCTAGTGGTTATTCAGTACCCTCGTGCCGCCGCTTGAAAAGCTGAAAAAAGAAAATTAGAGGGTATCTCCGAGAAGAACCCCGCCCGCGAGGGCAGGAGCAGACCCCCCATGTCAGTTGTGAGCGAGAGGATAGCAATACGGGAGGTAGTGGAGCAAGGATGAAACGAGTTGAGCACGCAAGTGTTGGGCAGTCGAAGAAAACCATTTTAAGCTTTGCTGCTAGCGGAAGTGGGACGGCGGGTGTCACGTATCAGCGACATGGGTTTGGGGTGAACCCCTCTTCTGAGACAGTTTCCGGTTGCTACTCATAGGTAATAATTCTTCGAACCCCTCCATTTGAGACAATCCAGGTTTTATGCACGTTGGAACACTACTCGCCTGCTGACGTCATCTCATTGATTCCAGAGCAGGGTAGGGGTCTGGAGAAGTGACTGCGTTTGAGTCCCTTCTCCCAGGCAGCTCCGGAAGTGCATAGGCTATACCAACACAATGCCGTTTTTGACAACGGCTGCGTGCCGCATGTATTCTTTAGGGTTTGAATTTCGCTTTTGATTTGTTCCGAAGGAGAGTTGTCCAGTGGCCAACACTGATGGAGCCAATGTCGGGCACGTGGTCCAGATTGCGGGCCCGGCCGTAGACGTAAAGTTCAGCGAAAACCATCTGCCGCAAATTCACAATGCCATTCGCGTCACCAGCGAAGGCTTTGACGTACCGTCCCCCATAGACGTCACGCTGGAGGCGCAACAGCACCTGGGCGAGGGCCGCGTGCGGTGCATCGCAATGGAAGCAACTGAGGGCATGGTACGAGGCATGAAGGCCATCGACTCCGGCGACGCGATCCGTATTCCCGTCGGCAAGCAGACGCTTGGCCGCGTCATGAACGTGATCGGCCGTCCCGTGGACAAGATGGGCCCCATTCTGGCCGAGATGACATATCCCATCCACCGTCCGGCTCCGGCCTTCGACGAGCAGAACGTCAACCTGGAAATGTTCGAGACTGGCATCAAGGTGATTGACCTTCTTGAGCCTTACCTGAAGGGCGGCAAGACCGGGTTGTTCGGCGGCGCGGGCGTCGGCAAGACCGTCATCATCATGGAATTGATCAACAATATCGCTACGAAGCACGGCGGTGTGTCAGTGTTCGCAGGTGTGGGCGAGCGAACCCGCGAGGGCAACGACCTCTGGCTGGAGATGCAGGAGTCCGGGGTTATCGATCCAAAAGATTGGCGGAAGTCCAAAGCCGCTCTGATCTATGGCCAGATGACCGAGCCGCCAGGAGCGCGGTTGCGTGTCGGCCTGACTGGCCTGACTGCCGCCGAGTATTTCCGCGATGTGGAAGGGCAGGACGTGCTGCTCTTCATCGATAACATCTTCCGGTTTACGCAGGCTGGTTCCGAGGTATCCGCTCTGCTGGGCCGCATGCCTTCCGCAGTGGGCTATCAGCCAAACCTAGCCACGGAGATGGGCGAGTTGCAGGAACGCATTACGTCCACCAAGAAAGGCTCCATCACGTCGGTGCAGGCGATTTACGTGCCTGCCGACGACTACACCGATCCCGCCCCGGCAACGACATTTGCGCACCTCGATGCCACGACTAACCTGTCGCGCTCCATTGCGGAGTTGGGCATCTATCCGGCGGTGGACCCGCTGGCTTCCACTTCGCGCATTCTCGACCCGCATATCGTCGGCGAGGAGCACTACCGCGTGGCGAAGGCCGTCAAAGGCGTCCTGCAGCGGTATAAAGATTTGCAGGACATCATCGCGATTTTGGGAATCGATGAGCTTTCCGAAGACGATAAGCTGACCGTGTCGCGCGCGCGCAAGATTCAGAGATTTCTGTCGCAGCCGTTCTTCGTCGCCGAACAGTTTACGGGCCTCGAGGGTCGGTATGTCAAGCTCGAAGACACTATCCGCGGCTTCGACGAAATCGTGAAGGGCAAGCACGACGGTCTCTCCGAGCAGGCGTTCTATCTGGTCGGCACCATTGAAGAAGCTATAGAGAAAGAAAAGAAGCTGCAAGCAGCATAAAAACAGGAGTCAGAATACAGAAGTCAGAAACGGCGAGCCCGAATACGTACAGACAAGCAGCAAATCGAAGGTGAAGTAGCGGTTGGATGAGGAGGGCGAGATGAGACGGCTGGGTTATTATTTGACGCTGATCACTTTACTCGCAACTGCGCTGGCGATATCAGCAGTGGCCCAAGGTCCTAGGGGCACTGCGCCTGCTGGTCCGATGCTCTGGAACGTTTACCTCCCGAGTGGATTTTTCCCAGCAGCTCCAAGTAGACGTGTCGCATCGTTCACGCCGAGCAACGACATCACTGTAACCCGGATTGAGGCGCATGCAATCAATGGCTCCCGCGATTCGGCTACGGTCTCTTCGCCATGCACTGTCAATCAATCAATACGAGTTTCAAGTGGAACGGCCCAATACACACAGATTCTCGCCTCTGCGAATCCGGCCGAGGACGGGAGCGCTAGTACGGACAGCGGTCCAATCAGCATAGCATTTGCAGCTGGTACCCGAATCGATATGTTCATTCTGGCTGGAGTCCCGACTTCATGCTCCGTTTCTTCGGTGAATGTTGCGGTGCAGTACAGAACACGCTGAAAGGTCTTTTCGCTCGTGATTTGATCTTCTGGTTATTGACTCCTCACTCTCTATGGAAAACACGTTTTTACTCCGCATCGTAACGCCGGACCGCGAAGTTGTACGCGAAGACGCTGAAGAAGCTCAAATCCCGGGCAGGGAAGGCTATCTCGGTATTCTGTCCGGCCACGCACCGCTCATCTCGGAATTGAAGATCGGCGAAATCACTTACCGCAAAGGCGGCAAGCTGCAACATCTGGCGGTCTCATGGGGATTCCTTGAAGTTTTACCCGAACAAGTGACGGTCCTCGCAGAAACCGCGGAGCGGGCCGAGGAAATTGATGTTGACCGAGCCCGTGCCGCCAAAGAACGCGCCGAGCAACGCCTCAAGAGCCCCGACCCTGAATGCGATTTGAACCGAGCTACTGTGGCTTTGGAGCGCGCTTTGATTCGCCTGCAGGTCGCCACTGGCCGCTAAGCGGCGTACAATCTGTTTCATTACTGTCATTTCACAACTTCCACCGTATGTAATCGAGTAAAATTGGCTCGTCCGTACATACGATTGACTTTCTGGCCACGCGCTCACGTACACGCTGTGTTGAGCAGAACCAGAGGGAGCAAACCATGGATATCCCGTCGTCCGGTCCGCCACCGTTGCAGCGCGAATTAGCTAAACCGAGCACCCGATTCTTTGCTGCCGTCATTGATTTTGTACTTGGTTTGGTGTTGCTGGCGATACCGTGGTTGGGTATTGTGCTCTGCATTGTCTATGGGCTCGTCAAGGACGCATTGCCTTTCCTGGACGGGAAGAGCATCGGAAAACGCGCGATGGGAATCAGGGCAGTCAAAGATCCCGGCGGTGAAAGTCTCACCGGTGACTATCCGACGGCGATCGTCAGGCAGATATCGCTGGCGATCCCGATCTTCAACATCGTGGATGCATTGATGGTGCTCTCCACAAGCAGAAGACGATTCGGCGACCAGTGGGCCAAAACGATGGTCGTGGTGGACCCGTAGACGAAAGCACAACCAACCTGGGTAGCCACGACGAGTGCTTTTCCTCGTCGTGGGTTCGTAAGCCGTGGAGAAAAGCCCACGGCGAAAATAGCATTCGCCGTGGCTACCACGTTTTTGAGCCGAGGACGCAGGAGACGCGTGAATGTCGTCCGACACCACAACAAAACTCCCGCTGAATCTGAGAACCAACCGTTGCTACGTTTGCGGACCGGACAACGCAGAGGGTTTGCACGTCAACTTTGAGCAGGACGGCGAGCACGGCGCCCGGGGATTTTATACAGCACGAGAAGAACACTGCGGCTGGCCCGGTCTACTGCACGGTGGGCTGACATTCACGCTGATGGATGAGGCTCTGGCCTACGCGCTCTATTTCCAGGAACTGTACGGCGTCACGGCGCGGATCGAAACCCGCTTCCGTCAGCCCATTCCGGCCGGAGCCAAGCTCCTGATTCGCGCCTGGACCATCAGCCGTCGCAAGCAGTTAATAGATGCTCGCGCTGAAATTCGCCTGGACGGCAACGACGGCGCTCTTGTCGCCGAAGCGACCGCAACCATGTACTTGCAGGAAACCGCGCCCCGAGCCGAAGCGAGCCGTTATAAGTGATGCGGCCCCACGACGGAGTTCCACTCTGTCGAAAGTTGCTTGGCAGACAAAAAATCCATGCAATTTGCGACCTTCCCGTATTACTATGTCCCCTTCGCACGTTTGTGCCCGAGCGAAAAACAAACGAAAATAGCACTTTTAGGAGACTCCTAATATGGCAGACAAGTCGGCTGTGGCGGATAAGAACCCGGAGCGCGCCCGCGCTATTGATCTGGCGATGACGCAGATCGAAAAGCAGTTTGGAAAAGGCTCCATCATCCGCTTGGGCACAAAAGAGGTAGTGCCGGTTTCGGTGATCCCTACGGGATCACTATCGTTTGACGCTGCGCTCGGCGTAGGCGGCATGCCGCGCGGGCGCGTCGTCGAGATCTTTGGGCCCGAGTCCAGCGGAAAAACCACCGTAGCTTTGCAGGTCATCGCCGAGGCGCAGAAGGCAAAAGGAATCGCCGCGTTCATTGATGCCGAGCACGCGCTCGATCCTGGGTACGCGAAAAAGCTGGGCGTGGATGTGGACAACCTGCTGCTCTCGCAGCCGGACTACGGCGAGCAGGCGCTGGAGATTGCCGAGGCTCTGGTGCGATCCAATGCGATCGATGTGGTCGTAGTGGACTCAGTGGCCGCGCTGGTCCCGAAAGCCGAACTCGAGGGCGAGATGGGCGACTCGCACATGGGCCTGCAGGCGCGCTTGATGTCACAGGCCCTTCGCAAGCTGACCGGAATCGTCTTCAAATCGAATACGTGTCTGATCTTCATCAATCAGATTCGCGAGAAGATCGGTGTCATGTTCGGCAATCCGGAAACCACCACCGGGGGCAGGGCATTGAAGTTTTATTCTTCCGTTCGTATTGATATCCGCCGCATCGCCGCCATTAAAGAGGGTGAGCGCGTCGTGGGAAGCCGCACCAAAGCAAAAGTGGTGAAGAACAAAGTCGCCGCACCATTCCGCGAGGCCGAATTCGACATTCTGTATGGCGAAGGAATCTCCCGCGAAGGCGATTTACTGGACCTGGCCGTCGAGAAGCGGATCGTGGACAAGAGCGGATCCTGGTTCTCCTACGGCAACGAGCGGATCGGCCAGGGCCGCGAAAACGCCCGCACATTTTTGAAAGAGAATCCGGTTTTGCGCGATAAGATGGATGCCGAACTTCGCGTTGCTTTGGGCTTGAAGCAAGGTGTACCTGTGCCCCCTGCTGTTGAACCGCCGCCCGCCGGATTGCGCAGCCGCGCTACTGCGAATTGAAACCCACAGATCGTCACCAGATTCGCGTACCTGTCGCGGCACTGTGACCAATGTGGAACAAACCTAGCGCGCGTGCCTTATTTCCGTGCAAATAATTTCTGCCGGCATATAATCGCATCGAAGCGTTCTGATCGAAATGTTGTTGCTCTTTTTCGCGAGAGAAATGTACAATCGATTGAGGCTCCTCGTTCCGTTCGCTTTAGTTTATAAGGCAGGTCAATGAAAAAAATGACGAGGCTTTCCCCAGCGCCCCGCCTGAGTGGATACCTGTGTCTGTTGATAATCGCATTCCTGTTGTCAGCTACGCTGGCCGTCTCGGCCGATGTTCCGGCGAAGCAATCGGCGTCCAAGCGCCAAGCACGCCGCAGCTCTACTGCCCCCAAAAAGGTAACGAGCAAGAAGCGAACTGCACGCAAGGCTCGCAACGTGCGCCGCTTCGTGTCCAAGAAGCCCACTTTCCCTGATCCTACCATTGGCGACGAGACCACGGGTGAAGACTTGATCGTTCGGCAGGCTGCGATTGACGCCCTTGGAAACCTGAGCGGGTCCATGGTCGCTGTGGATCCCAACACGGGACGAATCCTCACCATCGTCAACCAGAAGTTCGCTTTTGCGAGCGGGTATCAGCCGTGCTCGACATTCAAGCCCGCCGTGGCCTTGGCTGCGTTGCAGGAAGGCGTGATCACCAACGACAGTACTCGGCTGCGTCTGGGGCGGCGTTGGTACATGGACTTGCAGCAAAGTTTGGCCCACTCTAACAATATTTATTTCGAAAGGCTGGGCACTTTGTTGGGTCTGCAACGGATGCGGAAGTACGCCGAAGCATTTGGGTTCGCAGAAGCGGCCGGCTGGGGCATTGAAAAGGAAATTCCCGGCAGTTTCCCCGAAAAACCGCCGCCGGCCAGCATGGGCGGAGTCGGAAGAATTGCCAGCTTCGGTCAAGGGATTTCTCAGACGCTGCTACAGGAAGTCGCCTTCGTCAGCACGGTCGGAAACGGCGGTACGCTTTACTACTTGCAATATCCCAAATCTGAAGAAGAGTTGGAAGACTTCCAGCCGCGCATCAAGCGCCAACTGGACATTCATCCTTGGTTGAAGCCAGTGCGAGAGGGTATGGAGGGCGCTGTTACTTTCGGAACTGCACGACGCGCTTTTCAGCCAGATTTCAACGTCCTCGGCAAAACCGGCACCTGTTCTCAGAACGGATACAAGCTGGGATGGTTCGCTGGATACAGCGAGTACGACGGTGGATTGGCAGTCGCCGTCTTGCAGCGCACTCCACAACCCATGGGCGGAGGAGCGCATGCGGCCGCGATCGCGGGCCGTTTCTTCCGGCGACTGGCTGATGAAAAGTACTCCATCCGGCGCGTGAACCAGACCGACACTACCGCCCCAAGCGCGCTTCCGGCAGCTATACAGATATTCCGTTAATCATTGCATTTGCGGCGGCGCTGCTCAGTGCCGCCGCGCTATAATTTCTCTCGCCATATCCTCCCCGCCTTTGCTCCCACATCACGGCCCTGTATAATCTTTCATTCGGAATAGACTCGTACGTGAGGAGACGAAATGCTCTGGAATGACTTGGCAGACCGCGTGTTGAGAGGTGAAGCAATCACCCGCGATGAGGCCATGAGCGTTCTGAACGCGCCTGTGGACGAACTGCTGGAGTTGGTGGCTGCGTGCTATCGCGTGCGCCGGCATTATCACGGCAACCGTATAAAGTTGAACATGCTGATCAATGCCAAGAGCGGATTGTGCGCGGAGGACTGCGGCTACTGTTCGCAGTCAGTGCTTTCTCAAACCGGAGTGGATCGTTACACCTTGCAGTCGGCCGATGTGCTGGTGGAAGGCGCGCGGCAAGCGATGGAGGTAAAATCGCACACCTACTGCATCGTTATCAGCGGACGCCGTCCCACACCCCGCGAGTTGGACCATATCACCGCGGCTGTCCGCCAGATCAAACAGAAGTTCCCGCTGCGCATCTGCTGCTGCCTCGGACTCCTCGACGATGCTGAGGTGCAAAAGCTACAAGCAGCCGGCGTTGATCGCGTCAATCACAATTTGAACACCGCGGAAGATCACTACGACGAAGTCTGTTCCACTCATACCTACAAAGATCGCGTGGATACGATCGAAGCCGTCAAGCGCGGAGGAATTTCATCGTGTTCAGGGGCGATCATCGGTATGGGTGAGACGGATGCGCAGATCGTTGATCTCGCCTATTCGCTCCGCGACCTCGAGGTGGATTCCATTCCCGTGAACTTCCTGATCCCCATTGCAGGCACGCCTCTCGGCGGCACGGAGTACCTGACGCCTCACAGGTGCCTCGTTGTGCTCTGCTTGTTCCGCCTGGTGAATCCGACTAAAGAGATCCGCATTGCAGGCGGACGCGAGTACCACCTGCGTTCACTACAGCCGCTCGGGTTGTACGTCGCCGATTCCATATTCATCGGCGATTACCTCACTACCCGCGGCGAGGTTCCGGAAAAAGATCTGGAGATGATCGCCGACACCGGCTTCGTTCCCGCAACGGCTCCAGACGCGACTAAGATTTCGGAGTATGCGCCCGGCATCGCGCCACTGGGTATCAAGGAGGGCAGCAACGGCTCTCAGCGATCTGACATAGCGCTAAGAACTCCGTGAGCGTTTCTCCCTCACGCGGAAGCTGTAAATGTCTGTCATAAACCAACAGGATCAGAGCCGCGCGCGTAAGCAACAGGGTGCGGATGCACCCGACGCGTTCCTTCGCGAAACGCTCGAGGCTCGCAAGAGAGCGGGTCTAGCTCGCAAGCTGCGGCAGCTTCGAGGCGCGCCCGGACCCCGCGTTACGCTGAACGGACGTGATGTGCTACTGCTGTGCTCCAACAATTATCTGGGTCTTGCGGCCGACCCGCGCATGAAGGAAGCGGCGCAGCAAGCCATAAACAAATACGGCTGCGGTGCCACGGGGTCGCGCCTCATCAGCGGAAACCTAGAGCCTTACCAGGAGCTTGAGCACGCGCTCGCCCTTTTCAAAGCCACCGAAGCCGCACTGGTCTTTAGCTCCGGATATCAAACGAATTTGGGTACCGTGTCCGCACTCGTCAACGAACGCGATGCGATTTTCAGTGACGAATTGAATCATGCCAGCCTAATCGACGGCTCCAGGTTATCCCGTGCCGAAATCAATGTGTACAGACACTGTGATCCATCCGATCTGGAGCAAAAGCTCGCGTCGCGCGCCTCAGCTCGAAGAAAACTGATCCTCACTGAATCGGTGTTTTCGATGGATGGCGACCTCGCACCGCTTCGCGACATCGCGTTCTTAGCGAAAAAATATAACGCCCTGCTGATGGTTGATGAGGCCCACGCGACAGGGGTATTCGGCCCCACTGGGGCGGGATTGGTCGAGGCGCTCGGCATTCGCGATCAGGTTCACGTGCAGATGGGCACTTTCAGCAAAGCGCTTGCTAGCCTGGGCGGATACGTCGCTGGCAGCAAGGAATTGATTGACTACCTGCTGCAGCATGCACGCAGCTTCATCTTCACGACAGGCCTGCCGCCATCGGTGTTAGCAGCGTCCCAAGCTGCGCTGGAGATCGTACGCAATGAACCCCAGCGGCGGGAAGCATTGTGGCGAAACGTCCACCAACTGCGTTCAGGATTGGAGCGGCTTGGCTTTGACGCTGGACCAGAGCAAAGCCAAATCATTCCATTGCGAATTGGCGATTCACGCCTGACGATGGCTGCTTGCCGGCTGCTGCTCAAAGACGGTATCTTTGCGCAGGGAATCCGCCCGCCGACGGTGCCGCCGGGTACGGCTCGTTTGCGCCTCGCGCCAATGGCCACGCATACGGCGGACGATCTTCAAGACGCATTAGCGGCTTTTGCGAAATTGTATTCTGCTTTGCAGGCCCGCAAAGCTACACCACCGCACAGGCTTCCGTTACAGCCCGCCTCGGTTGCAGTTTCTGGTGAGCGATGAATTCTTCGCCCGGCTACAATCAACTCAAACAATGGGACCACGCCTATGTCTGGCATCCGTTTACGCAGATGCAGGAGTGGTTGTCTGAAGAGCCGCTCATCATCGAGCGCGCAGAGGGGAACTATCTCTACGATGTGCAGGGGCGCTGCTATTTCGATGGAGTGTCTTCACTCTGGTGCAACGTGCATGGCCACGGGCGACGCGAATTGGTCGAAGCGATCCGTAATCAGCTCGATGCTGTTGCACACACAACCATGTTGGGGCTCGTCAATATTCCTGCCACGACGCTCGCGAAACGCCTAATTGAACTTGCACCCGCGGGGCTGCAACGGGTGTTTTATTCCGACTCCGGCGCGACCGCGGTGGAGATCGCTCTCAAGATGGCCTTTGAGTACTGGCAACTGCGCGGCGATTCTAATCGCACGCTGTACGTCAGCCTTGGTGATTCTTATCACGGTGATACCATCGGGTCTGTCAGCGTGGGTTATTCGGAGGTCTTTCACAAACGTTACCGACCGCTCCTGTTTCCATGCCTGAGGATCACCCCACCGCATGTGTTTCGTTATTACCGGAACGAGAGTGCCCAGTCAGCGCTGGCGCACGCACTGGAAGAGGCGGAGCGGATATTTGCTGAGAATCGCGGCCGTATCGCCGCGCTAATCGCAGAACCTTTGATGCAAGGCGCAGCCGGGATGTGGGACCAGCCGGCCGAATACATCGCCGGTCTGCAGAAATTGTGCCGCGCGAACAATGTTTTGCTGATCTGCGATGAGGTCGCCGTGGGCTTTGGACGTACTGGACGGATGTTCGCGTGTGAGCACGCCGGAGTCACTCCAGATCTGATGTGCCTGGGAAAGGGAATCTCCGGCGGCTTGCTTCCGCTCGCTGCGACGCTTGCTACTGAAGAGATATTCAAGGCCTTCCTCGGGAAATACGAAGAGCGAAAAACATTCTTCCACGGTCACACGTATACTGGAAACCCGCTGGCCTGCGCCGCCGGGAACGCCTCGCTTGATGTATTTTCTAGCGATCGTGTGCTCAAGCGCTTGCAGCCGCTGATTTTCCGTTTTAAAGAGTTGCTGCAGCCCCTGAAGCAATTACCTCATGTTTCAGACGTACGGCAATGGGGAATGATGGCGGGTATCGAGCTCGCCGGAGATGTGGCGAGCCGAGAGGGTTATCCAGTCGCCAGTCAGATGGGAAGGCAGGTCATCATCGAAGCGCGTAAGCACGGAGTCATCATTCGTCCGCTCGGGGATGTCATCATATTGATGCCGCCACTCTCGACAACACTTTCTGAACTCGATTGGTTGGTCGGCGTCACCTCAGAGTGCATCCGAGCTGTTACCTGCCGCTGACATGCCCTCACACGGACTGCTCATCACGGGTACGGACACGGGCGTTGGTAAGACATTCGTTGCCTGCGGTCTGGCATCGGCACTGCGGCGCCGCGGGTTGCGTGTTGCTCCGTTCAAGCCCGCCGAAACGGGTTGCGAGTGGGATACGGAGTCGAACAGTTTATTGCCCGCGGACGCGCTTCTTCTCAAAGCGACATCTCAAACTCACGCCTCTCTTGAAACCATTTGCCCGTTTCGCTTCCGCACGCCCGTAGCACCTGCGGTAGCGGCCGAATTGGAAAATACAAATTTCGGCCGTGATGTGGTCATCGAGCGCTTACGGCAGTGTTATTCGGAACTCGCGTCGTCGCACGACGTCGTTATTGTAGAATCCGCCGGCGGAATTCTTGTTCCCATCGCGTGGGGATTGCATTACGGCGATCTGGCGCGTTTGCTGGATATCCCTGTGTTGGTTGTGGCCGGCTCCAAATTGGGAGTTTTGAATCACACGCTCCTGACGCTTCAATTCCTCCAAACACTCGGATTGGACGCTGCAGCGTGCGTGTTGAACCATTGCATTGCAGCAATCAGTCCGGCGGCAAAAACGAACGCTGAAGCGCTGCGAAAGCTCGTGACCGTGCCGCTCTATGTTTTGCCCCATGCGCGAAACGATCAGCGTTCAGATATTGCCGCCGCATTCGACGGGATAGCGGCTGATTTGCACAATGGATTGGGTTGGCCAAATTCTTCGTAGCTTCGCGCGATTGCTACGCATCGGTCGATGTTGTAGCATTTTAGATACAGTTTACTCAACTGGCGATGACAGCACACACCATCAATCGCGACGAGGCGCGGGACCTCTATCGTGGCCCGCTCGATGCGTTGCAACAGGCCGCATCGGAGGTCCGGTATCGCAAACATCCCGATAAGATTGTCAGCTACGCAATTCAACGGACCGTTAACTACACGAACATCTGCAACGCCTATTGCTCCTTCTGCTCGTTCTATCGAGCGCCGGGTCATCCCGAGGGCTACGTCATGGCGGAGCAGGAGATCATGCGCAAGATCGAGGACGCCATTGAGCGCGGAGCCACCGGCATATTCCTCCAGGGCGGCGACCATCCCGAGCTGAAGATCGAATATTACGAGGCGCTGCTGCGCAATGTGAAGAGCCGTTTCCGGGTGCAGTGCCACAGTTTCTCAGCGTCCGAAATTTGGAATATGGCCCAGGTCTCCGGGTTGGAGTTGGAAGATACCATCCGGCGCTTGAAGGATGCCGGCCTGGATTCCATTCCCGGCGCCGGAGCCGAAATCCTGGACGATGAAATCAGGAACCGTATCAGTCCGCTGAAGATCAAGACGGACGAGTGGCTTCAGGTGCACCGTGTTGCGCACCGCTTAGGTCTGCATACAACCGCCACCATGGTGATCGGATTCGGAGAAACCATCGAGCATCGCCTCAATCACCTGGAGCGGCTGCGGCGGCTGCAGGATGAGACCGGCGGGTTTGTGGCGATGGTCGTCTGGACCTATCAAATGGGCCGGCAGCAGCCATCGATCCTGCCCCATGAGTCGCTGCCGCACGAAGAATATCTACGCATGCAGGCGCTGGCGCGTGCTTACCTGGACAACTTCGACAACGTGCAGGCTTCATGGTTGACGGTCGGGTTTGAGACGGGGCGCACGGCGCTGCATTTTGGCGCAAACGATGCCGGAAGTGTGGTGTTGGAAGAGAACGTCGTCTCTGGCGCGCCGGACAGCCTGTCGGCTGGCGAAGAGGAGCTTCGCAGGCAGATCCGCCTGGCTGGCTTTATTCCGATGGAGCGCGATTCCATCTACTCCCGCCGCGCAGACACGCTCCGCGGGTTATCAGCGGTGCTGTGCTAGTCTCCGCGCGCTACGTCGCCAGCGGGAATCTCCTGATCCTTGTACTGCAACTGGTATAGCTTCCAATAAATGCCGCGCTGCGCGAGTAGTTGTTGATGCGGTCCCACCTCGCGAATTCTTCCTTTATGCATCACCACAATGCGGTCGGCGCGCTGAATGGTGGAAAGCCGGTGCGCGATGATGATGGACGTACGCCCGCTCACCATGCGATTCAGCGCGTCGCGGACGCGAAACTCAGTCTCGGTATCGACGCTGGAAGTCGCTTCATCAAGGATCAGCATCTGCGGGTTGTGAGCCAGGGCGCGCGCAAAGTTAATGAGTTGCTTTTGCCCTACCGAGAGCGAACTGCCTCTCTCGCGCATCTCCTCCTGCACGCCCTGTGGCAGCGAGCGGATAAACTCGCCGAGGTTCACCTCTTCGATGGCATCCTCCATTGCTTCCGGTGTGACATCGCTGCTGTCGAGGCGGATGTTGCTCTCGATCGTTCCTGAGAACAGGAACGGGTCCTGCAGCACCACGCCGAACCGCTGCCGAAGTGAAACCAGGTCCTGTTCGCGCACGTCAACTCCATCCACCAAAACCTGCCCGCGCTGCACGTCGTAGAACCGGAGCATCAAACTGATCAACGTCGTTTTGCCGGCGCCTGTGTGGCCCACCAGCGCGATCGTCTCGCCGGGCTCAATCGTCAGGTTGATATCTTTGAGAATCCAATTCTCGTCCTGGTAAGCGAACCAGACATTGCGGAATTCCACGCGACCTCCAGTCGCGCTGAGGACGGGTGCTGCGGGCTGTGCAGGCGGTGCGATCTCGACTGGCGTGTCCAGCAGCTTGAAAATCCGTTCCGAGCTCGCCATGGCGCCCTGAAGAATGTTGTATTTGTCGCTGAGGTCCTGAATGGGGCGGAAGAATCGCTGCGCGTACTGAATGAAGGCTACGATCACGCCGATCGTCACGGTGTCATCCAGCACCTTACGCCCTCCGTACCAGATGATGAGCGCGATAGCGGAGGAACTAAGCACCTCGATGGCCGGATAGTACAACGAGTGCGCCCGAACGGACTCGAGGAACGCCTGCTGGTGCGCTCGGTTGATTTTCTCGAAGTCGGCGAAGCTCTTCTCCTCGCGATTAAAGAGCTGCACGACACTCATGCCTGTAAGATGCTCTTGCAGGTGCGCGTTAATCCGCGCTACGGCTGTGCGGATGCGGCGGTAGTACCCACGTACCCTTTTGCGGAAAATGTTAGTCGCGATGAAAATCAGAGGGAGCGCTGAGAACGTCACGAGCGCAAGACGCGCGTCCATCTGCAACATGACGATCAGAATGAAGAGCAGGGAAAAGATATCTCCGAAGATGGCGACCACGCCGGAGGTGAACATTTCGTTCAGCACGTCCACATCGCTGGTTACCCTGGTAACGAGCCGTCCCACAGGATTGCGGTCGAAGAACTGGATCTGTAACCGGTGCAGGTGTGCGAATAGCTGCATACGCATGTCAAACATGGCACGCTGGCCAACCATCTGCATGTAATAAGTCTGGGCGTAATCCAGCGCGAAGAGAATGACGAGCGTAAGCAGATACAGCGTGGCTATCTGGGTCAATCCGGTGATTCGATCGTTCGAGAGAAACCTGTCAAGAAACGTCGGCTGGCGCGCCGTTACAACCAGGTATTTATCGACGGCAATCTTGGTGAGGAACGGACCGACTACTTGCAGCGAAGAATAGAGCACCAGCGCCACAGCCGCCAAGGCGACGGTGAAGCGGTATGGCATCAGATACATCAGCAGGCGCTTCATCAAGCGGCTGTCGTATGCTTTGCCGAGGACTTCTTCTTCGTGATGATCCTGCTGCGTCAAATTAGTTTCCCGTCAGAGCCGCCCGCGCAAGCGAGCGATACTACTACTGTCGCCGGCAAACCGCTCCCTTGCGGTCGCGGCTCTGATGCTCACGCTCTTTCCAGTTCCTCTTCCAGCAACTGCTTACGGTAGAGTTCCGGATAATACGTGCCGTGTTGCAACAGTTCGTCGTGCGTGCCGCGCTCGGCGATGGTTCCATTCTCAAGCACGATGATCTGATCGGCCGCCTTGACAGTGGAGACGCGATGCGAAATCAGGATCGTAGTACGGCCGCGCACGATGTCTTTCAGCCGGTTCAAGATGATCTCTTCCGTGTAAGTGTCAACGCTTGAAAGCGCGTCGTCGAGCACCAGCAGGCGCGGATTGCGCATGATGGCACGAGCGATCGCCGCGCGCTGCTTTTGGCCGCCGGACACAGTGATGCCGCGTTCACCCACCAATGTTTCAAATTGCCTGGGGAATGCTTCTATGTCCGGGAGCAGGCCGGCGATCTCCGCCGCGTGGCGCACCTGCTGTTCGGTTGCATTATCCACTCCAAACGCGATGTTCTCACGCACTGTTTCGCTGAACAGAAACGTTTCCTGAGGTACAAAGCCGATGATGCGGCGGAGATCCTGCAGTCGGTAATCGCGGATATCCGAGCCGTTTAGAAAAATCGTTCCAGGTGGCGCGTCATAGAGCCGGGGAATTAAACTCACAAGCGTAGACTTGCCGCTTCCAGTGGGGCCAACGATGGCCAGCGTGCTGCCGGCGGGGATGGTAATGTTCACGTCGCGAAGAACCTCACGCCCGTTATACGCAAACGAGAGATTCCGGAAAACGATCTCTACACCGTGAACAGCAGCGGCATCACCGTTACCGCTATGCGACGGCAAAGCGGACGCCACTCCCGCGCTGTCCGCGATCTCCGGTTTGGCACTGAGTATCTGATTCAAACGTCCTAGCGATGCCGTGCCGCGCTGGAATATACTCACTACCCACCCGAGCGCAATCATCGGCCAGCTCAACTGCGCCATGTAGACGTTGAACGCCACGAACGAGCCAATCGAAATTCGCCCCGCGACCACCTCGCGCCCGCCCAGCCACAAAACCAGCGCGAACGTCAGGCCCATCAGCATATCAAGGGATGGGTAAAACATGCCCCAGACCCGAATGAGTCTCTTGTTCCGGTCTACGAACTCCTCATTCAACTCGCGGAAGCGCGCAATATCCGCTTCCTCCTGCGCGTAGGCTCGAAGTATGCGGATACCAGAGAGGCTTTCCTGGACTTTGGCGCTGAGGCTCGACAGCATCGCCTGAATGCTCTCAAAGCGTACGTGAATGCGATGCCCGAAAAATGAGACGACCATCACAACAAAGGGAACCAGAACAAATGAATAAAGCGACAGCCTCACGCTGATGCTGAACATGATCGTCGCTGCGCCCGCCAGGATCACCACCGTACGTAACGAGTACATGACCCCAGGTCCAAGCAGCATCCTGACCGCATTTAGATCATTCGTGGCACGGGACATCAGGTCGCCGGTTCTGATGTTCTGAAAATACCTGAGTGATTGCCTGCTTAAGTGCCGGTACAGTTCGTTGCGCAAATCGTATTCCACGTCGCGCGAGATGCCGATGAGGATCATCCGGGACCAGAACAGGAAAACAGCTTTGCACAGTGCGGCACCGATCAACATTCCGCTATACAGCACCAGGGAGTGAGCATCGAAGTTCTGCTGAAGGGCGTCAATGGCGTGCCGGATGATCTGCGGGACTGCCACCCAGAAGACCATCTCCACCAGCAGCGACCCGAAACCCAGCAAGTACCTGTCGCGATACGGCCGCAGAAAAGGAAACAAAGGTTGGAGGTCTTTAACGGGTCTGATCATGCTCGAACACGCCTGGGACTACAATTCATGTTGCGAAACCCACTAGTTGCATTATAAAGGATCGGCAATGACAGCCCTAAGCCGCAAACCTCAGCCGGTGCGGGTCAGTCTGAATTCGGCGCTTCTCTGATCCGTGAATTCTGGAAGGGCATGGCTTCAGCCATGCCGAACATGCCTATGTATCAACTCGGCTTTAGCCGCTGAGGTTTGCACCTCAGGCGCTGATGCGACTCGGTTTGCTAATCGTACCGGCACGACTGAAGTCGTGCCCTTC
>JACPPJ010000040.1 GCA_016191085.1 Acidobacteriota bacterium
GCCGCAAAGCTACCTTCTGCTCTGGGCTCACAACCAGCTCTCGCTTCTTGGGACGTCCTCTTGGATTCGACATGAACCACCATAACCCATTCCCCGCCTTTATGCAAGATACTTATGACTCAGTATAGTTCAGTCTTTGAACCCGTATTCCTTCCAACGCTTGCGGACCTTTTCCATGGTTTCAGGAAGCGGGTCGGTGCCGGCGGGATATTCCGAGCCGTCGCGAGCGTACTCTTCGAGCGGCTTGGTGGCGTCGATGCCCAACAAGTCGGATTCGCCGCGGCGGGAACCGACCTGCGAAGGATCAACGTCGATGGATTTGGCGCCGCCTAGCGTAATCACGTCGCGGCAGGCCTGCACACGAGTGGCGATGGCCCACTCCACCATGAATGGATTCCACGGATCAATGTCATCGTCCACTACAGTGACGTGCTTGCAAAAGAGGTTCGGGTGCCCCCAGACATGGAACATGACATCGCGTACGTGTCCGTGGTACGACTTTGTAATAGAGACATTGGCGTGGAATCCGGCGCAGCCTGCGGGGGTGACGCTGACGTCCTTGATGCCTGCCAGACCTGCGCGCCGTAAGTGCTCCCATAGGGCGGCTGAGCGGCCCATCGAGCGCACAGTGGTGCTTTCACTGGGAGGACGTCCTTCATACGTGCCTTGGAAAATGGGGGTCTTGCGATGGGTGACTTTGTGTACTTCGATGTAGTGGCAGTTCTTCACCATTTGCCCCATGTATCCAGGAAACTCTCCGAACGGAGCTTCTTCCGGCCACAGCTTGTCGGTCGGCATGTATCCTTCAATAACAATTTCAGCCTGAGCAGGGACCAGCAGGTCTGACAGCTCCGCCTTCACAACCTGGGTCGCAGAACCCCTGAGGCCTCCGGCGATGTCATATTCGTCGATTCCGTACGGAACGGCGGAGACACTTGTCAGGTGGAGGTAGGGGTCCATGCCCAGCACAACACAAACGGGCATCGGCTTGCCCATGGCTTTCCACTTGTCCCAATGCAGCTTCGCGTGACGAACGGGGATGGAAACCAAGTAGCAGCCGAAGCGCTTGGAGTCGAAAATCTGGCCGCGATAGTTGCCTACGTTGATCCACCCTGTCTCTGGATCCATGGTGATGACGCCGTGCAGAGTGGCGAGCTCCGGGCCGGCGTCCAAATGGTGCCACTTGGGAACCGGGAATGGGTCGGCATAGAGATCGGGATTATCAATGACAACTTCCTTGCATGGGGCTTCATTGCGAGCGGCTTCTTGGTACTTGATCGGATTCTTGTAGGCACTCGCCCATTTCGCGGCTATGGCCTGGATCGTCGGTTCCACCCCTAACGCCAGCGAGTAGCGCTCGCGCGTGGCCACACCACCCACGAACAGCGGCGTGGTGTGATTCCCCACCTTGTTAAAAAGCAGCGCCGGACCGTCGCGGTCAAAGACCTCACGGCAAATCGCTCCTACTTCTTCGTCCTTACTGACCGGAACATCAATGCGGTGCAAGAGTCCTCTTTCGTCCAGGAACGACATATACTCTCGCAGGCTGTTAAAAGCTTTAGTTTGCACTTCAATCGCAGTTGCCATTTATTTCTCCTTGTATATCTGTGAACCTGACGCGGCTCTCCGCCAAGAGGAGCCGGCCCGCGTATCGGTCGGCCTGCCGCGAATGGGCGGGTGACCCTAAACGCCCAGTCGTTCCTGATAAGCAGGGGAAATGGTGTGAAGAGAGAGTGGCGAGTAGCAAGTGGCGAGTGGAAAAGAACTCTCGTCTGTCTACTTGCTGCTGGCCACTCGCTACTCGCCTCCTCATTGCACTTCCAAAAATCCGCGCCCGAGCCAGGCGCCTCCATCCATAGTCAAGTTCTCCCCGTTGATGTAATCCGCGTAAGGCGAAACCAGGTAAGCGGACGCTAACGCGACTTCATCGGGGCTGCCCATACGCCCTACCGGAATTCTTGCGAGCAGCCTCGCCTGTGCCTCGGGTGTGCCCCACAACTTTGTACCGGCGCCCTCGGTGATGGTGGCGCCGGGAGTGATCGCGTTCACGCGAATGCCGTGCTGCGCCCATTCCACGGCCAGCGTGCGCGTCATCGCAAGCACTCCGGCCTTGGCCGCCGCCGAATGAACCGTCCCCGGCCCGCCGACCCAGGCATACGTGGCCAGGACGCTCAATATTCTACCGCCACGCCCCTGCGAGATCATCTCTTTTCCAACCGCCCGCGTGCAGTAGAACGTTCCATTCAGACAAATGTCCACCACAGCGCGCCAGCCGTTGGGGGAAAGATCCTCGGCCTTGCAGATGAAATTACCGGCAGCATTGTTAACAAGGATGTCCGCTCCTCCAAACGCTGCTTTGGTCTGCTGGACCATGCGATCTACCTGCGCCGGATCACGAACGTCAGTTTGCACGGCGATGGCTTCCCCGCCCTGCTGGCGCAACTCCTCGACGGTTGGCTCCAAGTGCTCCATGCTGCGGCTGGCCAGCACGAGTTTGGCGCCAAGCCGCGAATATTCCAGCGCCATGGCGCGCCCCAGGCCGGTTCCGCCGCCAGTAATGATGGCGACTTTCCCTTGAAGCGTATTCGGCGGCAACATCTTCGGGCACACCTCCGCACTTCAATCGAGTTTGCCAATGTAACACGGCCAGGCGAAGACCGTCTATACCGTGATCCTGCTGAAAAACAATCAATATGCAAAAACGGCGACGCGCTCGCAATCGCGGTAGAATTGCAATGACCAGGGAGGTTACTCATGCGCTGCGACAACATTCTCCAGGCGATCGGCAAGACTCCGCTCATTCGTCTGAACCGGATTGCTCAAGGTGTGCCCGCGCAGGTCTATGCGAAAGCTGACAACCTGAATCCCGGCGGTAGCGTGAAGGACCGCATTGCCGGTTACATGATCGAAGAAGCGGAGCAGCGCGGTCTGCTCAAGCCCGGAGGCACAATCGTCGAAGCGACTTCCGGCAATACGGGCCTGGGTTTAGCTGTTCTCGCAGCCGTAAAGGGCTACAAAGCCATTTTCACGATCAACGACAAACAGTCGCAGGAGAAGATGGATGCGCTGCGGGCGATGGGGGCGGAAGTGATCGTCTGCCCCACAGCGGTTGAGCCGGAGGACCCCCGCAGCTACTACTCCGTCGCAAAGAAACTGGCGAGAGAGATTCCCAACTCCTACTACCCGGACCAGTATCAAAACCCGCAGAACCCTCAGTCGCACTACGAGACCACCGGCCCGGAAATATGGGAAGACTCCGAAGGCAAAATCACGCATTTTGTCGCGGGCATGGGCACCGGCGGCACCATCACCGGCGTAGGAAAGTACCTCAAGAAGAAGAACCCGGCCATTCGCATCATCGGCGTGGACCCCATCGGATCACTCTATTACGAGAAGGTAAAGCACGGCCGAGTCGGCAAAGCCGCGCCTTACGTGGTGGAAGGCATCGGCGAGGACTTCTTCCCCCGCACCATGGATTTGGACATTCTCGATGATGTCTACCGTGTCAGCGACGGCGAGTGCTTCATCTGGGCGCGGAAGCTGGCGCGCATGGAAGGCATATTTGCGGGGGGCTCGGCGGGGGGCGCAGTATCAGTCGCCTTACAGGTAGCGCGCAAGCTTGGAGCGAAAGACATGGTAGTGACTTTCCTGCCCGATTCCGGCGATCGCTACCTGAGCAAGATCTACAACGACGACTGGATGCGCCGCCATCAGTATTGGGAGACCGAGCTGCACGTCACGGCCGGCGACGTCGTGCGCCTGAAGCACCAGCGGCATCCCGGCAGCCGCCTGATGATTGCTTCAGCATCGGACACGGCGCAGCAAGCGCTGATGCTGATGCAGAATCGAGAGATCTCGCAGTTGCCCGTCTTCGAAAATCACTCCTGCATCGGCACCGTACGCGAGGACGAGATCCTGAACCTGGCGCTACGCGGCGCCGACCTGAAGAGTCTCGTCCTGCGTGAGTGCATGCGCGACCCCCTGCCGGTACTCGGCACGCAGGATCCGATTGAACGCCTCACATTCCTTCTTACCAACCAGAACCCCGCTGTCCTCGTACAGCTCTCGGAAAGCGAGTATGAAATCCTGACGAAGTACGACCTCATCGCCATGATTGCCACTCTCACAGAACAGACTGCCTCTCACCGCAAACCAGCGCCCGGAATAAACACAGACACACCCGATTAACAACTGACTGCGCCTGCAGCGTTCGATAACCTCGTCCGATAGAGAGCCAAAAGCAGATCCCTGGGATGACGCCCATCCTGCCGCAACGGCAGTAAAGGACCTGTTCTTCCTGATTTGGTTCGAAACATTCGTCCTTTGACAGCAGAGCGTCAATTTATTGACGTTTGCGAATATCAGCGTCGCTGCTTTCTCCGCTAAGTTGCTTTGCCATCAATCTGCTCAGTATGGCAGAACTATTGCAAATGCGACTCGTTCTATCAAAGACGTCTCACTTACACCGCGCTGTTTTCGAGACGGCAAGCGTAGATCAGATAGTCCTAGGAGAGATTATGGCCACTGTCTTTGTCCTACCTACCGTAACTCGGCCGACCTACTGTTCGTCCGTCCAGCAAATTCAAGACGTGGTCGCCAAGTCGCTGCCCGCTGTGAAATTCCTGGCGAGCCGCTTGGCCGCGCGAGTCCCTGCCGCCGTGGAGTTTGATGACTTGGTGCAAGCGGGACTCGTCGGACTGCTACAATGCGCGGATCGATTCGACCCGCAACGCGGCGTCAAGTTCCAGACGTACGCCAATCGCCGGGTGCAAGGCGCCATGCTCGACTACCTCCGCTCGCTCGATTGGGCACCACGGTCTGTACGCGCCAAACGGCGCAAGCTGGACCAGGCGGTCCATACCAGTGAGCAGCGGCTCGGCTCGAACGCTACGCAGGAAGACGTGGCGGCGGAGATTGGCATCAGTATTCAGGAACTCGAGCAGTGGACAGATGGCGCAGCAGTGCCGCAGGCTGCTGTGGCATCGGACGAAGCGAGCAGTGCGACTCTGGAAGCAGTGGCCGATCCTGCTGATTCCCCTGAAGACATATTGGAAAAGCGGCAGATGAGGTACCTGCTCATTCAGGCGATTGAAGCGCTGCCGCATGACGAGCGCATGGTTCTCTCGCTCTATTACTACGAGCAACTCACGATGCAGGAGATCGCGGATGTAATGGGAGTGCGGCAGGCACGCATCTCGCAAATTCACACCCAAGCGATCTCGCGTCTGCGCAACAGAATACGTGGTGCGCTCCGAGGCCGCCGCACACCTGGTATTCCAGGTGGCGCTGCTCCGCAGCCAACGGCTCAGGCAAATCGCCTGCGCCGGTTGGCAAATCGTCCCTCCACGCGCACCCTCTAAGCATTTTTCTCTTAACCCTGACCCTCGCTCGTCCGATAAATCAGCAGGGTGAAGATATGGTTTCCGATGCAAACGGTAACGGGCAACGAGACCGCGCGCTGATCAAAAGGCGCAAACAGCGCCTTAACGCGATTGCTCGGCTAGACCCCATTTCAAAAGCAGTCTTCTCCAGCGCCGTCGAGTCGGACGAGAAGACGACGGAAACTCTACCCGTGCACCAAGACCGGGAACGCGAGCAGCATCTGCGGGATATTCAGGGAAAATTGAAGGCAGGAACGTACTCGGTGCCTGCCGACCAACTCGCTGCAATCCTTACGCGGATATTCCTCTCGGTTGGGCAGCAACAAGGCTCACCTAACACCGCGGCCGAAGTCTCGCGCAGCGAAGATCCAGATTCGCCGCCTTTCCCGGACGATCCGGACCGCATGCTATAATTTCAATGGAAGCGAAACTGGTCTGGTGACTGGCCCGGCCTTCAAAGCCGGTGATCCGTCTCTTGCGAGGGGGATGATGGGTTCGATTCCCATACGCTTCCGCCATGTAACGTCCGCTTGGCCTGCCATGTCAGCCCGCCGCAAAAAGCAGTTCAGCGTTCCTAAAGAGGTGAAACGGCTTGCGCGCGCCACGCTGGGTTCCCCGCCCGCTACGCGCGTGGTTCAAGACCGTCGCCGCAAGCCGCCCAAGCACAAGAAGGAATTGTTGGAAGAAAATTAGGACAGTGAGGCTCCAAAGAAAACGCTGGCCGCTTTTCTTGCCACTAATCGTTCGTTCGGGCCACCGGAATCGCTTCCACCGCGAAAGCCTCACTGCGACTGATGTAAGTCGCCGCTACCATGTCCCCGGTTACATTAAGTACGGTGCGGCACATGTCCAGAATTCTATCAATGCCGAGAACAATGGCGATCCCCTCCATGGGAACATTCACCTGTTGCAGGATCAGCATGACGAATGGGATGGAACCGGAAGGAACACCCGCAGTACCGACCCCGGCGAGGATGGTCAAAACCAGCAGCAGTCCTTGCTGAGCCAAGGTCAGGTGAACGCCGAACACCTGCGCCAGGAAGAGTACTGTCACACCTTCATACAACGCCGTGCCGTTTTGATTGGCAGTGGCGCCAATGGTGAGGACGAAACTGGAGATTTCGCGCGGCAGCGCCAGCTTCTCCTGCGCCACCCGTAGCGCCGTTGGCAGCGTAGCGTTGGAACTGGAGGTGGAAAACGCCGTCAGCATGACCGTCTTGATGCGACTGAAGAACTGCATGGGGTTCGTGCGCGCGAGAAACCGCAGAATGAACCAGTAGACGCCGAACTGCTGCAACGCGAGGCCGGCAAGAACAACTCCGACAAACCATAGCAGGCTGGGCAGCAGCGAGAAGCCGAACCGCGCCGTCATCGTGAACAGCAGCGCGAAGACGCCGTATGGCGCGAGACGCATGATCAGATCAATGATCTTGCTGACCGCCTGAAACACGCCTTCCAGCACCGCCGCCACCGGTTCGGAGCGGCGCTCGGGAATCAGCATGAGGCCGAGGCCGAAAATTACCGCGAACACCATGATGCCCATCATGTCCGGCGGGTTCTTCGCCATGGCGGCCACGGGATTGTCGGGGACCAGATTCTCGATCAAGCGCGCGCCGCTGGTTGGCATGCTGAGCTGTTCCGCTTCGCCGTGGTATTGCTCGATGAGCCGAGCCCTGGCCTGAGGAGCGATTCGCTCGCCGGGCCGCACAATGTTCGCGAGCGTCAGCCCGATCAGCACTGAGATGCCGGAGACGATCACAGTGTATAGGAGCGTTTTGGAACCCACGCGCCCCAACCGCCGCAGGTCCGCCATACCGCGCACCGCCAGAGTGAGCGATGAGAACACCAGCGGAATCACTACCAGCAACAGCAGGCGCAGGAAGATGCGCCCGGCCGGCTCAGTGACGTTGTTCACCACCCAATCCAGCGCAGGATGGCCTCCGCCGGAGAGAAAATTCGCCGCCCCGCCGCACGCCGCGCCGAGCAGTAAGCCTGCGAAGATCTTGGTGTGTAAAGGCAACTTGGGGGAGGAAGGTTCTGGTTCAGCGGGCATGATGTACAGCATAAACCATCGGCGGCTGTTTGCCGCGCCCGGTTCAGCTTTTAGGTGCTAGTAAATCGTTCGGGTCTTTCTCTGCATGTAATCCATCAGCAGATACTGGCCCAATGTGTAAGGAGTGGTGAAGTACGCTTTGCCACGGCATAGCTCCGTCACCTTCTGAACGAAGTTGACGAGGCCGTAATCGCTCGCCAGCATGAACGTGTTGATGAGAATCCCCGAGCGTTTACATTTGGCGACTTCTTCGAGCGTCTGCGATACGACCAGAGGGTCAAGTCCGAAGGCATTCTTGTAAATGCGTCCGTCCTCCAGAGTGATGGCGGAGGGCTTGCCGTCCGTGATCATGATGATCTGGCGCATGTCCTTACGCTGGCGCATCAGGACGCGTTGCGCCAGCCGCAGCCCCTCCCGGGTGTTGGTGTAATAAGGCCCCACCATTACGCGGGCAAGCTGGCTCAGCGGAACTTCTTCGGCGGAATCGTGGAACAGAATCAGGCTGAGCGAGTCGCCGGGATACTGCGTTCGGATCAAATGTGAAAGCGCCAGAGCTACCCGCTTGGCGGGCGTGAAGCGATCTTCACCGTACAAGATCATGCTGTGGCTGCAGTCGAGCATCAGCACGGTAGCGCACGAGCTTTGATATTCGGCCTGGTGCACTTGCAAATCGGAGTATTCAAGGTCCAGCGGAACGTGGACGCCTTCACGCTTCATCGCCTTAAACAGCGTTCCACTGATGTCCAAGTTGAGCGTGTCGCCAAACTCGTATGTCTTCGATGCACCAGACGCCTCAACGCCCGTTGCCAGGTCGCGGGTATCGTGCCGGCCCGTGCTGCTCTTGCCCAGAGAGGCCATCAGGTCCTTCAGCGTTTTGAACCCGAGAAAGTCCAGACTCTTGTCCGTCAACTCAAACTTGGCGTGTCCTTCCCGTCCCAACGCCCCCTGCCCCTGACTGGGTTTCGACTGCTGCGACGGCTCGGGAGGCTCTGTGACGCTGATGTAGCCTTCCTGCTCCAACCGCTCCATGAGGCGATCGGCGAGCTGCTCGCGCTGCTCGGCGGTCATATTCCGCAGCTTTTCGCGAATCTGCTCCACCTCTTCTTCGGAGAACATCTCGCCGGACACGAGCGCATCGAGAACCGCCTGGCGCAGTTGGTCCATGGTGCGCTCGCCGTCCATCTCGGAGAAGTGGTACAGCTCGGATGCGAATCCGCTTTGCAGCAGGAAATCGGCGAGTTGATTCACCAGAGTCTCCATGTCCAGAGAATCAAACTCATCGCCCTCGTACTTCTTGTAAGTGATGAATTTCATAGTAATGAAGGAGTCAAAAGCCAGGAGTCAGAAGCCAGAAGAAAAGCGGATTGTTGCCTGGCGCGCAGAATCAATTTCAACACGCCGGTCGCTCCTCTTCTAACTTCTGGCTCCTTGATTTCTCTCTTCCGTCTTCTCACTCCTGACTTCTGTCTTCTAGTTGTACGGCCTTTTCGCCGGCGTGCGGTACTCTTCCTTCAGCGGAGGCGACTGCCGTCGCTCTTCGGCAATAAAGCCATGCTCCTCCGAGCGTCCGATACGGCGTTGTGCGTACAACCCTTCCAAAATGAACTCCGCCGCTGAGATCCCTTGTGCAGGATTCTCTTTTGCACGCACGTTTAACAGGGACGTCTTTTCGAGGAGGCCTTGTATCTTGCGAAGGTTGCCGATCACCTCCGCCGTTGGCGCAAGCTCCGGCATCTTGAGCGAGCCGCCCAATTGGAACCATTGCACAATCTGCTCCAAATCCGCGCCTGCGAAGTGCTTCTGAAAGACCTTGCCGATGGCGCTTCGGATGAGCTCCCGAGCCACGTTGTCAGCGCCCTTCAATTCACCTTCATATTCAAGCTCGAATTTGCCCGTGAGCGCGGGCAGCGAAGCATAGATGTCCACGATGCGCGGCACCACTTCGCTTTCATTGTTGCTGATGGCGCGACGCTCCGCGTTGGAAACGACGTTCTCCATGCACGATATCGGCATGCGCTGGCTGACGCCGGAACGCTTGTCCACCTTCTTCTCCGCACGCGCGAGAAAGGCGATTTCCTCGATGACCTCGCGTATAAAATCAGGAACGGTCAGATTCTGTTCGCCGTTGCGAGCAGTCCACGACTCCTGCTCGGTGATGGCGATGCCTTCTTCCGCCGTTGCGGGATAGTGCGTGCGAATCTCCGAACCAATACGATCTTTCAGCGGGGTGATAATCTTGCCGCGGGCCGTGTAATCTTCCGGATTTGCCGTGAACACCAGAGCCACGTCCAGCGGCAGGCGAATGGGATAGCCCTTAATCTGGACGTCTCCCTCCTGCATGATATTAAACAGCCCAACCTGTATCTTCCCGGCAAGATCCGGCAGTTCGTTGATGGCGAAGATCCCGCGGTTCGCACGCGGCAGCAGGCCGTAGTGGATGGTCAATTCGTCAGAGAGCTGGTGGCCGCCACGCGCCGCCTTGATTGGATCTATGTCTCCGATCATGTCGGCGATGGTCACGTCGGGAGTAGCGAGCTTCTCGACGTAGCGGAATTCGCGGGAAAGAAACGCCACGGGCGCGTCATCGCCTCTTTCTTCCAGGGTCAAGCGGCAAGCGCGGCAGATCGGAGCGTACGGGTTGTCGTTGATCTCACAGCCTTCCAGAACCGGCAGTTCATCATCCAGCAGAGCTGTGAGGGCGCGCAGAATGCGGCTCTTCGCCTGTCCGCGCAATCCCAGAAGTATAAAGTTATGACGCGAGAGAATGGCGTTGGTGATCTGCGGCACAACCGTGTCGTCGTAGCCGACAATGCCGGGAAACAGCGTTTCACGCCGCTCCAACCGGCAAATCAGATTCTGCCGCATCTCATCCTTTACGGACCGATGTTTATATCTCTCTTCCGAGTAAGGACTCTTGCGGAGTTCACCAAGAGTTTTTGGCTTGGTTTTCATTCGATTTCTTTCTTCCCAGAATGTTTTGTCTGCCGCGCTGTTTGGGATGGCTCAGCCTCATTATAACAGAATGGCTTTGCTGGCCGGGCAAGAGGAGATGTCAGCGGCCTTTGCCATTGCCGGACGCGGTGGCGCGAGCCTTGATGGTGCGGCGCAGTTGCGTCTTTAGAGTGTCTAGGAACAGTGTTACGCGCGCGAGGCGCTCGTCCTCAGATCGGAGTTGCAACAGCGATTGCTTGAATTCCAGGTCCCCAGGTAATCGGGACATGAGTTGATATGAAAGCTGCGGGTGGCCCAGTTCGGGTTTATCACCGCCCGCCGGGTTCTGTTCGATTCCAAGCAACTCCTGTAGTTCTGCGAATAATTGCATCGCTTTCATCCGGCTAGAGTCGTCCAGCGGCGTGGCGGAAGGCTCATCATTGAAGAACTGGGGCTCTCCCCTGAGATACGGCATCTCCCGGTCCAGCATCAAAATCTCGAACCTGCGGGTTCCACGAGTGATGATATCCATGCGTCCGTCGTCGTATCGCTTCACCACGCTCGTGATGGCCGCCGCGCAACCCATGCTCTGGACGGAGTTGTCCTGCGCCAAAATAACTCCAAATTCCCGCCTTGCCTCCACACACTCCTTGATCATCTGTTTGTAACGCTCTTCAAAGATGTGCAGAGGGAGATCTGTTTGCGGGAACAGCACCACGTTGAGTGGAAATAGCGGCATGAGCCACTGCGCCATGAAGGTATTATACTCGCCTGCGGAGTTTCATCTGATCTTCAATTACCAACAGAAAGCGGGTTCTATGCGGAAGCTCGAAAACAAAGTTGTGATCATCACCGGGGCCACCATGGGGATTGGCGAATCATTGGCGCGGCTGTTTGCCGCTGTAGGAGCAAAACTCACGCTGGCGGCGCGATCGCGTGACAAACTGGAGACGCTCGCGAGGTCCCTCGGCCCGGACGCGCTGCCGGTCAGAACGGATATGACTGATCCAGCGGCGATTCGCGAGATGGTCAGGCTCACGGTCGAGCGGTTCGGGCGCGTTGATATCCTCATCAACAATGCCGGCGTGGGAATGTACACCTCGTTCGCCGATACGCCGTCGGAACACATCGAGCAGGTGATCACTACGAACTGGCTCGGACCGGCTCGCGCCATTCAGGCTGTCATTCCGCAGATGCGAAAGCAGCGGGGAGGACAAATCATCAATATTTCGTCCGTCGCCGGGAAAATCTCGATTCCATGGATGTCCACTTATTGCAGCACTAAATTTGCGCTGAACGCTTTGTCGTACTCGCTGCGGATGGAGCTTGCGGAAGAAAACATCCAGGTGATCAGCGTCTGTCCAGGACGGATCAAGACGCCGTTTACCGACAATGCCTTCAAAGACGCACGGACTCGTGCGCTACGTCCCGGCGGTATCTCGCCAGACCGCGTTGCGAGAGCCGTGCTGCGCGCGTCGCTGCGCGGTAAACGGGAGATCGTAGTACCCGCGAGCAATTGGCTACTGGTTTGGCTCCACGGCCTGATGCCGCGCCTCGCCGATGCCGCCATGCTCCGCATCATCCGGCGCGGAATGCGCAGCTAATTAGTAGCGGGGCTGTGCGACGGCGGAAGAAACGGGTTTCTAGTGACAAGCCGGATTATCGGAAAAATTACCGCTGACCAGCAGGCCGCCCAGAAAGTTGCTGCAGGTATTGATCTTCTGAAGTACCTGATCGTTCTGGAGGACATCCGGTCCCAAGGTGCGCGTCGCGTTGAGCGCCTGACGTGCTGCAATGGCGCTTCCTGCCCAGCCGGATAGGGTGCTGAACTCATTCTGCAATAGCTGAAGTGTGTTCTGATCCAAAGGGTTTGAAGCCGCGACGCTTGCCATTTTGAGGGCCTCTTCCGCACGATCATGGTAATCCTGCAGCCAAGTGCCGGTCACGGGGACTCGAAACGTGATCATCGTTTCTACGGCGCTCTTCCACTCCCGCATCAGCGCTAAACTCCCGAGAGCCGCGCTCGCGAACTCTTTCGACAGTCCCGGTTGCGTTTGCGCGTTTGCGCCGCCCGAGACCGGTAGCGTCAGGATGATGCGGTCCGGCTGAAAGTTAACCGAGGCATTGGTGTTCTGCGCCAGCGTCTCAATATCCACATACGACCGGCCGCGCATCTGCACAACGGGGCCCGCGTTCTTGCCGTTGATGATCAAATTCCTGGACCGCTGCGCCACCAAGATTTCGGCCGACACAATAACAATAATAACGAGACCAGCCAATTGAAGACCAAAGGATTTCTTCATGACGTGCCCACCTCTAGGAAACAGTAAAGCCCTATATCAATTCTCCCTGAATTGTCGTGCGAACCACAACGGATTTCGTTAGATGTGGATAGAACACTGGGTGGGCACCTGAACTGGCAGGTCACCGCAATTGACACTCCGCAATGCCCCTCATACAATCGAACCGGAGGAGTAAGCGCCGAGCACGTTTTCGCGCATGGTTTCGCACACATGATCTCTGTTTACAATACGTTGAGCGGGCGTGTGGAAGAGTTCGTGCCGCTCGAACCGGGACGCGTCCGCATGTACACTTGCGGGCCTACCGTCTACGATTACGCGCATATCGGCAACTACCGCACCTTTGTATTCGGCGACCTGCTTCGGCGTCACCTGCGGCGCAGCGGCTTTGAATTGCTGCACGTGATGAACATCACGGATGTGGACGACAAGACCATCCGCAACGCCAACGCCGCCGGACTGCCGCTCGCCGAATACACTCAGCGGTATATAGACGCGTTCATGGAAGATTCCGCCACACTGCGGCTGGAGCGGCCGGAAAAGCTGGTACGAGCCACCGACCACATTCCGGACATGGTGCGCAGCATCCAGGCGCTCGGAAGCAAGGGATATACTTACACCAGCGATGGTTCCGTCTACTTCCGCATCGCAAGTTTTCCGCAGTACGGCAAGCTTTCCAAGATCGACTTTTCCGGCATCCGGCCCGGAGCTCGCGTTGACCAGGATGAATATGAAAAGGCCGACGTCCGCGACTTCGTGCTGTGGAAAGCTGCCAAGCCCGGCGAGCCGTTCTGGGAAACCGAGCTAGGTCCCGGCAGGCCCGGATGGCACATTGAGTGCTCCGTGATGGCCACGAAGTATCTCGGAGAGCCGTTCGATATCCACGCCGGCGGAGTGGATTTGGTTTTCCCACATCATGAAAATGAGATTGCCCAAGCCGAATCGCTCAGCGGCAAAACGTTTGCACGTTATTGGATTCACAGCGAGCACCTGCTGGTGGACGGGCAGAAGATGTCCAAGTCTCTGGGAAACTATTACACGCTGCGCGACCTGCTGAAGCAGGGCCACAAACCGGAAGCGATCCGCTACCTGCTGCTGTCGGTGCCACATCGCAAGCAATTGAATTTCACAATGGAGGGATTGAAGCAGGCGGCGAGTTCTATCGAGCGTCTCGAGAACTTCCGCTTCCGTGTGGCGCAGACGGCATTTCCTCCAGGGGTGAACGAAGCGCTCGCTGACAAGACCGCCGCGTTTTCTGCCACGCTGACTAAAGCGCTCGATGATGATCTGAACACGGCTCAAGCGCTGGGAGTACTGTTCGAGCTGGTTCGTGATGTGAATATCGCTATCGACTGCGGAGAGTTTCGCAGCGGGAATGCCGAAGCGACTCTGAACTGCCTGCATGATGCCAACAGCTTTTTCGACGTGCTGCCGCGCGATGTGCAGAAGCCGGAGCTAGTGCCGGTCGCTGTCGGCTCTGGTTCGAATGCCGCCTCGGACGGATTCCTCACCGCGGAACAGATCGAGCGCAAACTGGAAGAAAGACGCAACGCCCGGCACAGCAGAAACTTCGCTCTGGCGGATCAGATCCGAAACGATCTCGAGTCCGCCGGTGTCACAATAGAAGACACCAAAGAGGGCGTTCGTTGGCGGAGGAAGTGAAGGCCCAAGTTGTTCCTCGAAGCTGGTGCAATGCCTGTTTCGACTGCTCGTAAGGGCACGGTTTCAACCGTGCCGACAGCGCGCGGTGGAGCATGCGGCTTCAGCCGCTGAGGTTCCCCAAATGGCATACCTCAGGGGCTAAAGCCCTGCTATTATCGCGGTTTATTGGCACGACTAAAGTCGTGCCCTTACGTCGTTCCACAGCGGTATTGCAACAGTTTCTCCTCACCTGCCGCTCGCCGGCACGCATCGGAGCTACGTATGCCTGTTGCCACAAATAAAGACAAACGCCCGCTGATCCAGACTCCACTCCCCGGACCCGAAGCAGTAAAGGTTCTCGCCGAAGACAAGAAGTTCATCTCCCCGTCATATACACGCGCATATCCGCTGGTCGCCAAGCGAGGTTTTGGCGCCATAGTGGAGGATGTGGATGGAAACCGTTTCCTCGACTTCAGCGCCGGGATTGCGGTAGTTGCGACCGGCCACTGCCATCCCAAAGTAGTTAGTGCAATCCAGAAACAGGCAGCCGAACTGATCCACATGTCGGGGACTGATTTCTACTATCCCGGCCTCCCGGCGCTGGCGTCGAAGTTGTCGGAGCTCGCTCCAGGACCGGGCGTGAAGCGAGTCTATTTTGGCAACTCAGGTACAGAGGCCATCGAAGCGGCCATGAAGCTCGCCCGCATCTATACCGGGCGCACCAGGTTCATCGCTTTCTACAACGCGTTCCACGGCAGAACCATGGGCTCTCTGTCGCTGACGGCCAGCCGCGCGGTGCAGCGCCGAGGGTTTGGGCCGTTGGTCCCAGGGGTCACGCATGTCCCCTACGCCGACTGCTATCGTTGTCCATACAATCTGAAGTACGAGGACTGCGGTATACATTGCGCGCGGGTGATCGAGCAGCGGCTGTTCGCTACCACTGTCCCGGCCGACGAAGTGGCTGCCATATTCGTCGAGCCGATTCAGGGCGAGGGCGGCTACGTAGTTCCACCGCCGGAGTTCCTGCTGGAGCTGCGGCGGATCTGCGATAAGTACGGCATCCTGCTGGTCGCCGATGAGGTGCAGTCCGGCATGGGGCGGACGGGCCGCATGTGGGCCTGCGAGCACAGCGGCGTGGTTCCGGATATAATGTGTGTAGGCAAAGGGATCGCTTCCGGTCTCCCCCTGAGCGCAACCATCAGCCGCGCTGAAATCATGAACTGGCCGCCGGGATCTCACGCTTCTACGTTTGGCGGCAATCCCGTTGCGATTGCGGCCGCGCTTCAGACCATTGAACTATTGCAGGATGAATACCTCGCCAATGCCGCCGCAGTTGGCGAGTATCTAATGAACTCGTTATCGGACTGGCCGCGGCGGCACCGCCTGGTCGGACAAGTGCGTGGCAAGGGATTGATGGTCGGAATCGATTTGGTGAAAGACCAGCAAACCAAGGAGCAGGCGACCGATGAAAGAGACCAACTGCTCCTGCTATGCTTCGAAAAGGGACTCCTGGTATTAGGCTGCGGCGGAAGCACCGTCCGGCTGATGCCGCCGTTGATGATAGACAAAGACCACGTGGACATCGCTTTAAAAATCCTCGAGGAATCCCTCACGGAAATCGAGCAGAAAGGCGCACCGAAGACGACCCGGCCTCCCACGGAAACATGAGCGTCAACCCCATTTCCTCGCTTTGGCGAACACTCATACAGAAAGCTTCCATAGCGGTGCTGAACCGCCAGAAACTTTCCCCTGACGCAGCGGCTGGACGGCGCGGCGAAGAGGCGGCTTACTGGTACTTGCGGCGGCATGGCTTCGTCATGGTCGAGAGAAACTACCGGCCTAAAGGTCTGCACGGAGAGATTGACCTGATCGGATGGGAAGGCGATGTGTTGGTCTTTGTCGAAGTGAAGACCCGGCGAGCCGCCGATATTCAGACGCCCGATGCGGCCGTGGATCGGGAGAAACAGGAACACGTCATCGCCGCGTCACGTGAATACCGCCGTCACGCCAACCTGAGTTCCCAGCCATTCCGGTTCGATATCGTCAGCATCGTTGCGCCCGAAGACGCCGCCAGCAGTGATGTTGACTTGCGGCACTTCCGCGACGCCTTTCGCGAACAGGCCGCCCTGAGGACGTAATGATTGTTGCTCGCCGAAAAAGGAAAGTTGGTAGAATGACGAGTGGTTTAGCAGGGAGGAATCCTAGAATTGCCTGAACTTCGAAAAGATCCGATTACAGGGCGCTGGGTAATCATCTCCACAGATCGCTCCAAGCGCCCCAGCGATTTTTCGCGCGAGCCCGAACGCAAGATGACCAGCGTGTGTCCTTTCTGCCCGGGGAACGAAGAGAAAACCCCGCCGGAGATATTGGCGTACCGTGTGAATGGAACCGGTCCGAACAAGCCTGGCTGGAACGTGCGCGTTGTCCCGAATAAGTTTCCAGCTCTGGGAATCGAAGGCGCCATGGACAAGCGCGGAGAGGGCCTGTTTGACCGTATGAACGGCATCGGCGCTCATGAGGTGATCATCGAAACCCCTGAGCATAGGGAGAAGATGGCGGAGTACACCGAGAAGCGCCTGGAGGACGTCCTATGGGCGTTCCGTGACCGCATGCTGGATTTGAAAAAGGACCGGCGCTTCCGCTACATCCTGATTTTCAAAAATCAGGGTGAGGCGGCGGGCGCATCCCTGGAACATCCTCATTCGCAATTGATCGCATTGCCGATTGTACCGAAGCGTGTGCAAGAGGAAGTGGACGGCTCCAAGCAGTACTTCAACATGAAGGAGCGCTGCATCTACTGCGACATCATTCAGCAGGAGACCGATTCGAAGGTCCGCATCGTTGACAAGAACGACGGTTTTGTCACGTTGGAGCCTTACGCTCCGCGGTTCCCGTTCGAGACTTGGGTGCTGCCTTTGACCCACGAATCCGCCTTCGAGAACGCGCCTTCGCACCTGTACGAGAACCTCGCCATGGCCATGAAGAATTTGCTGACGCGAGTGGATAAGGTGCTGGACACGCCTCCTTACAACTTCGTGATCCACACCTCGCCGTTGAACGAAGCCAGTAATGACTATTACCATTGGCACCTCGAAATGATGCCGAAGCTGACCAAGGTCGCCGGGTTCGAGTGGGGCACTGGATTCTATATCAACCCGACTCCTCCCGAAGAGGCCGCGCACTTCCTGCGCGAAGCGTGAAGAGGCACTGGTAGGCGATGGCGAGGGAGCGACTCCTGATCGTCGTTCCAAATGTGCTAACATAATCGGAGATTCAGCCCTGTGGGCGGCTAGCTCAGCTGGGAGAGCGCCGCGTTCGCAACGCGGAGGTCGCGAGTTCGAGCCTCGCGCCGTCCACCAGATTCCTCAATCGGTTTCCAGGTTTTCACTCTTACCATCATCGGCGCGTGCTCGGCAACGCTTATAATCACAATGTCGGGGGGGCGCTCTCCGCCAAGTCGTTTGTGGCGTGGTGCCTCAGATCGTGGAAGCGGAATGTCGGAAGCCCTCGGCAGCGCCGGAAAACATTCACCACGAGTCGGGCTCTCCCGGCCCTTCTTAATCGAGTACGGCAGACACGTTTCCTTTCGCAAGCACTTTTTTGAGTAGTGAAACAGTGTGCTCAACGATCTTGTCGAGCAGTTCAATCGCATTTTTGGCATCATTGTGAGGATCTTTACCACGTGCATGGGCGTACCGATTCCGCAATTGGCCAAGTTTCAGGGCAGCTTTGGCCGCTTCCTCGTTCAGCAAGCCGGCTTCCTTAAGAAACTGGACGAGTTTCGACATATCAACATATTCGAATTGGTCGAATGCTCTTGCCGTGGGGGGCGATTGAACTCCATCGCGCTCAACAAGAATCGAATTTCGCAACAGATCCTTCACCAAGCGCTCGGCCACGATTCCACACACTGCGACGCAAGAATAGAAGTAGCCAGCAATGAAGAGTTCGCGGCTTTCTAGCAAAAGAGGAAGATAATCCTCTTGGCGCACGAGTATTGGAGGCAACTCGAAAAGTCGATCCGCTGCGGCGGGAAGTTTCTGCTCAAAGCTTTGTCTCAGAAGATTCCTGAAGCTCTCCCGCGTATCTTCGTTCTTAGGTTGATTCGGCAAGAAATCCAAAAAGATCTCTACCTGTTGTTTTTGATCTCCCATATTGATTTATGCCTCGCGCGGGATTGTAACACGTGTTTAGTACACAATTCGTTTGCGCGCTGTAAGATTACCAAATAGTCTGGAAAGTGGCGGTGGGTAGCGCACCGTGGCGAATCGTGGCGGGGATGTTGAAAATACGGGGGATGCGGCGGCGGGCGAGGTGGCCTAATCTAAGC
>JACPPJ010000039.1 GCA_016191085.1 Acidobacteriota bacterium
GAATTGCGCGTTTCCAAACCGCCCCAAGCGGAGGACAAGTGAAGCACGGGGCGATGACCCGCGCGACCCAGAATTGCTCCGCAGAGAAACACCGGCACTCGCAACGTAGCGGGTTGCCGATAGCCGCTCATTTCACTGGCCCGTTGGAACTCTCCCAGCAGGTTGAACAGCATCAGAATGCCCAGAAAAGCCGCCTCCGTCGCAAAGAACTCCCGCAGGCAGAAATCGTCGGCAGCCAAGTCCGACTTCAATTCCTCGATCCGTTGCTCCATACACGTCCGCTGGTTGTAGCCAGATCGCTTCCGGAGCACCTGGCAGGTTGGTCACGAAAACTCGAAAGTGTAACCAGGAATCATAGGTTCTAGCGAGTCCATAAATAGGTATGCTAATTGGTTTCTCAGGACGTCAAAAATATCCTGGGCATGTTCAAACGGAAAAACCCACTCCTCTCCCGTTTGCCTCAATTTTTCAACAAACTCGAAAACCTTCACTGAATCAACCACGTGCCCAAAATTGCCCGACTGATTGGCTTTCCAGACCGGAACTATGTCGAGTATCGAGCGCATGACGAATACATAGGCCGGGATTCCCTTAGCGTTTGCGGTCTGATATTCCAGATTTGTAACGGATTTTCCTCCGTCTGCGAGTGACCCGTACCGTCCGCCGACAATCAAGATAAAGGTATCCGCTCGGGTCTCCACAGCATTAAGGCAGTTATCGATAGTGCCTAGGTCTGGGTTCACGGGAAAGCTGTTGTATTCGGATACCATTGGGTCGAGGCCGAGACCGGTGAGAAACTGCCGCATATCCTCTCTAACTTATTTCAAATCGTAGCAAGTGGAACTTACGAAGACAGATGGTTTCCTCATTTTATTTCCTGGTGGTCAACCATAATTGTCAATCGGCTCTTCGTTGGGCGTGGACATCATGCGAGAGGCAGTTTTCTGTGACAACTTGCCAATGATACCAGAAGTCCAACTACAGCCATCGTATTCAGCCCGCCACCCAGTCGCCCACGGCACCACAACCCCCAGCAGGTGACTCGCAAGGAGGGGGGCACTTTCCCGTTCCTATCTCCTATCCCCAAACTGTGCTTGACATGGCTCAGACCGTTTTCTAACATTAACACTTCGGCAACGCGCAGAGCGCTACGACGCACTTGTTAGCTAGAGAGGAGCATCCGGTGATTAAGCTCGACATCATCAACGAGGTCGTGAATCGGACGGGTATCACGAAGACCAAGGCCGAGCAGGCAGTTGAAACCGTATTTGACGCTATGAAAAAATCTCTTGAAAAGGGAGACCGGATCGAGTTGCGTGGATTTGGAGTTTTCAATGTGAAGCCACGGAAAACAGGCGTCGGACGCAATCCCCGCACCGGCGCAGAGGTCGCCATCCCACCTGGCAAAGCAGTGCGTTTCAAACCAGGCAAAGAACTGCAAATACTGCAGTAGTACGAGACAGCACCCTACTTAATTTTTCGTTTTGGTCTTCTCGCGATTGAAGCGGGCAATAACCCGTCGAACGTAGTTTTGCGTTTCCGCAAAAGGTGGGATCCCGCGGTAGCGATCAACCGCAGCGGGACCAGCGTTGTAAGCGGCCAAAGCTTTGACGAGGTCTCCCTTATATCGCTCCAACAGCCAGCGAACATAATGCGCGCCACCATGGATATTCTCGCCGGGACTGAATAAATCCTTCACCCCAAGCAATTCGCCGGTCTTCGGCATCAGTTGCATCAGGCCGCGAGCGCCCTTCCGCGAGACGGCGTCCACATGAAAATTGGATTCTTCGGCAATCATGCTGCGCAGCAGCGCGGGGTCGAGTCCCTGGCGCGAGCCCGCACTGGACAGCAACGACGGCAGATCGTCTGATGCTGCGATGGGATTTGCAGGTTTAGGCGCTGGAGGTTTCGCCTCGTCTTTCTCCCAGGCTTGAATGTCAGAAGGCGCTACATCCACATAGCCTCCAGCGACGTACAGGCGCAGGGAATCGCCTTGCTGTTCCTGGCGTTCGACCCGCAGCCTCATCCCGTTCGTGAGCAGTGCTAAATCTGCGCGCGCGGAAGCTGCGGCGAGCAGTGCTAAAGAAAGTAGGGAGATGCGCCGCATCAGGCGACGTCTGGATTCTGATGCCATGGATCCACCTGTAGTATACCGGAAGTCGAGCTACCGCGGCGAAGGTCGAGCGGTTGTAGTGGAGACTGCGTGCTCAGCCCAGCAGGATGGCGGCGGCTATTACGGTTGTCCAGTTTCCGCGCTTGTCGCCAACGGCGGACTGCGTGATATTCATGGTGCGGACAATCTTGTTCGAGATGCGGTAGATCTCTTTTTTTTCATCCCAGCTCTTATCGGGATCGAAATCCACGTTGAGTGTGGTGGCGAGCATCTCGGCTGCCAGCTCTTCGGCGTAATCACCGGCTTCCTCGTCGGTTTGGCCGAAGGAATGGTGCTCGGATAGATAGCCATAGGCGTTCTTGTCGGCCGGCAGCGCCAAGCCGACGCTGGCTGCGATCAGGCGGTGCGGCTCGCGAGTGGAGTTCTTGCTCATGACTGCAAAAATCACCTCTCCAGCGGATAGCTTGCGCAATCCCTGCGGCTTTGCGATCAGTTTGCAGCCGGCCGGGAATATGCTGGAAACCGGCACCAGGTTACAGGCCGCGATTCCAGCCGACCGCAACGCCAGCTCGAAACTCGAAAGTTGTTCCTTGTGCTTTCCGACGCCTTTGGTGAGGAAAATCTGTTTTGGCAAAAACATCTAATGTCGCCCCCACCTCCTTTTGGATTGATGCATTCTCGGCAGGAAAGGGTCCGCGGAGCATGGCTCCGTGGCGGAGAACGCTTCCGAGTATCGCGATCCAGTTTCGAAAAGTAACAGAATTCCAGACGGCCCGTCAAATCAAAGTTTTGATTTGTTGGAGCCCTGAATGGCGCCGAACGCGCGGCCCATCACTGTATTGGGATGCGGAAAGCAGCTACAATGCATTCTTATTATCATCTTCAGAACTCACGGAGAGAATGCTGCATGCGAGACGTTGTCATAATCGGATCAGGCTGCGCGGGGCTGACTGCGGCCATTTACACCGCCCGCGCCAATTTGAAACCGCTGGTGATCGAAGGGGTGGAAACGGGAGGTCAGTTGTCGCTGACAACGCTCGTTGAGAATTTCCCGGGATTCCCCGATGGCGTGCAAGGACCGGAGTTGATCGAGCAAATGAAAAAGCAAGCGGCGCGATTCGGAGCTGAATTCAAATCCGGTGAAGTGGTCCGCGCGGATGCTTCCAGGCGGCCTTTTCAGCTCACGATAGCGCGCGAGGAGGTGCAGACGCGCATCCTGATTATCGCCTCCGGCGCATCGGCGCGTTGGCTGGGAATTGAGGGTGAGCGCTCGCTCATCGGCAAAGGCGTATCGAGTTGCGCTACGTGTGACGGCGCTTTCTTCCGAAATCAGCGCGTGATGGTGGTCGGCGGGGGTGACACGGCGATGGAAGAGGCCCTCTTCCTGACCCGCTTCGCCTCTCGCGTGGATCTAGTGCACCGGCGCGACCAGTTTCGCGCATCGAAAATCATGTTGGACCGCGCTCGTAGGAACGAGAAAATCCATTTCACGTTGGACACGGTCGTGGATGAAATTCGCGACCCCGCGCGCGGCGAAGTGTCCGGCGTTACACTGCGCAATGTCATAAGCGGAGAAAGGTGGGACGAGGAGGTGAGCGCGGTTTTTGTGGCCATCGGACACGTGCCGAATAGCAGCCTCTTTCGCGGGCAACTAGATATGGATACCGATGGTTACCTTATAACTCATGACGCCGTTCGCACCAATGTCACGGGCGTTTTCGCCTGCGGGGACGTGCAGGACCGCGTATTCCGTCAGGCGGTCACAGCCGCCGGCTCCGGCTGCATGGCCGCGATCATGGCGGAGAGGCTGCTCGAAGCCGAACACGGGTAAACGGTCTAAGCCGAGTACGATCTTAAGCATCTTGGCGGCCTCTGATACACCGCCAACCAGCTCAATGGAACGTGAAGGCGTCCCGTCGCCCTTCACCGGTCGAGCCTTAGTTGCATCGAATTCGTTTTCCCATCGCGCAACGATTAGAGTCCCAACGCCGTTTCTCGCATGATTGTCTTTAAGCATGAGAGGAGACATCATAGAAGGGTGGTGTGCCCGTGGCTCTGATGAGACGGTAATGTCACGGTTGTGAAAATGTTGCGGCACACGTTCCTTTATCTTTCACGCCAGAAAGCTGTGCAGCGGTTTTTGCTCGCGTCTGCGGCAGCCCGCAGGGTCGCGGATCGATTTGTAGCGGGCGAAACGTTGAGCCAAGCGGCGGCAGTCGCGCGCGAGTTGAACTCAAAGGGCATGCTCGCCACGTTGGACCATCTTGGCGAGAACGTCTCCACTGCACCCCAGGCGGCCGCCGCGCGTGATTGCTACATAGAGACGCTGGCCGAAATTCAGCACCAAGAAATTCGCTCGGGCATCTCCATTAAGCTGACGCAACTCGGGCTGGACATCTCGGAAGCTGAATGTGCCGCCAATCTGGAAGCCGTTGTCCAATGTGCGGAGGAGACGGGCAGCTTCGTGCGGGTAGACATGGAAGGCTCGGCGTATACCGACCGCACTTTGACACTCATCAAGCAGGTAAGGGAGAAGCATCGCGCGGTAGGCGCCGTTATTCAGGCGTATCTTTTCCGCAGCGAGGGCGATGTTCGCGACTTGGTCAGCCGGGGAATAACAATCCGGCTCTGCAAAGGAGCGTACAACGAACCGCCGTCAATTGCCTTTGCATCCAAAGCCGATGTGGACCGCAATTACGCGCATTTGATGCGAATCCTGCTTTCGAATGGCGTATATCATGCCATCGCGACACATGATCCGAAGATGATCTCGGAGACGTGCCGGTTCGCGGCTGAATGCAATGTGTGCAAAACAGCTTTTGAATTCCAAATGCTCTACGGTATACGCACCGATCTACAGGAGCGACTCGCGCATGAGGGCTACCGCGTGCGTGTTTACGTGCCGTTCGGTCGCGAGTGGTTTGCTTACTTCATGCGCCGACTGGCGGAGCGTCCTGCCAACGCACTGTTTCTGCTTAGAAACCTTCTTCGATAGCCTGCACGAGCCAGAGGTAGCGGTCCATGGCACGTCCATCACGTCACTGAAGTGACCTCGCACACATGGGGAGCCCCGACCATTCTTAGGGTTCTTATGGTCGCGGCGCTGGGATCGGCAATGACGCGGTTTGACCCTCCGGCAGGTGCTGATCGAACACCGTGAGAAGCACGGCTGTCGCAGAGTAGTGCGCCATTAGCGAAACGACGTTCACCAAGCCAGTCCTACCAAACAGCTTCATACCGCGGGCGAACGTGTCTGAGCTTACCTGATGCTTGCCGTACGCTTCGCGGCCAATTTGGATGATGACAGCTTCCTTCTCTCCCAAACCTGTAACGGGCTTAACATACTTCACGACGTCGATGATGTTCTGCTCCAGGCCCGCCTTACGGGCAGCCGCCTCATGGGCGTTCCATTCGTAGGCGTTATCCATGGCGCGGGCGGCAACAAGGATCGTGAGTTCCACCAGCCGCGGCGGGATGCCGGCCTTTGAGCGCAAATATCGATTGCCAATTCGCATATATTCCAGCACGTGCGGACTGTGGGCACGGATGGATTCCGGACCCCTTATTTCCTCGAGGGGTTTGCCCTCGGCCTGCAGCTCTGCGGCAATTTTCCTGCCGTGTTCATCCAATTCATTTTTGTTAACCAACGGCAGCCGGTTGCGGGAAATCGGGTCAATGTCCTTGGGCAGTGATGCGTCGGTCTTCGGCTTGCCGCCGGTCTGCTGGGCTGGGCCAGACAGAGCCATCGTTGCAAACACCAACACTACGGCTAAAGTTATCCTAAAAGAACTCATACTCCACCTCCGTTTGTGAGACTAAGGGCAAGTCCGACATTGTAAACCCAATACAACCCGGACAAACAGGGGCAGATTCGCGGGCGGTTCTGCCGGGTCGGGAAAAGTTTCCACGTGGTGGTCGGTTTCTTAAGTACCAGGCCCAGATTTGCTCGTCTAACCAATTGAATTCACAAGCTAGCCTTACTTCCGGCTACAAAGACGAAGCTCTGGAACTTCGATTGCGCCTCTAGTCTACAGGTGATGCCTATATTCCACTGACCAAGAACGGGTTTTTAGGCCACTCAGGAGGTAAACGCTATGCGTCAACTGGTCTCAGCCATATCGCTCTCGGCGCTTCTGCTCATCGGAGGCAGCGCCTGGAGTCAGGAGAACACACCTCGGGGCGACACCGGGAAACCGGAGAAGTCGGACATGAGTAAGTCCGACTTGAAGAAGTCCGACTTGAGTAAGCAGGAAGAGCGAGTTGTGAGAGCCCACGAGGTCTTCCAGGAAATGATGAATGCGCCCGATAAGGGTATTCCGACCGAACTGCTGGAGAGGGCACATTGCGTCGGCATCATCCCGGGGGTAAAGAAGGTCGCCATCGGCGCGCTCGGTGGGAGACACGGAGCGGGAATCGTGACCTGCCGAAAGAATGAAGGCAAAGGCCCATGGGGACCTCCATCTACTTTCTCTGTCTCGGGAGGCCAGTTTTGGGTTGCAGATAGGATACTCCGATACTGATTACGTGCTATTGATCATGAATCAAAACGGAATGCGGAAACTCCTGGAGGATAAGTTCACGATCGGCGCGGATGCCAGCGTAGCGGCTGGCCCTGTGGGCCGCACGGCGGCAGCGGCTACTGATGCGCAGTTGACCGCGGAGATTCTCACCTATTCGCGCGCTCGTGGCGTCTTCGCGGGAGTATCATTGGACGGCTCGGTTCTGAAGCCTTCGTCAGACGACAATAGGGAATTGTACGGCAAGGACGTGTCGCCCAAGTCCCTGTTGCTCGAAGGCAATGTTCAACCTCCCGCAGTAGCGTTGCCACTGCTCGCGACCCTGAACAGGTTCTCGCCGCAGGAAGAGAAGAAAGCGTCGTAATTGCTCCCAACCTGAACCTACAAACGCCTCGCCGCCCACCCGGCGAGGCGTCTTACTGTCAGATTGCTGTGCGGTGCTTACACGATTCTACTGCCCCGAAAGCTATATGTTCCCGCCGAACGGGGATTTTCTCGGAAAATACTACCCGTCGGCGAATCTGGCGGCGAGTATTGATGTGATACAATGTGCCAACGTGCGGTCTGCCGCTCGCCACCATGCTTGCTTCCCCTCTTTTCCCAATCGTTATCATCGCGCTACTGCTGATGGGGAATGCCTTTTTCGTGACCGCGGAATACGTGTTGGTCACGGTGCGCCGCACCTGGCTTCAACACAAAGCGGCGCAGGGAAATACCCGGGCGGAAGCGGCCTTGCGGCTCGTTGACAATTTGAACCGTGTGGTCACCGGTGTCCAGATTGCGATCACGATGACGAGTCTCGGCTTGGGATGGGTGGGCGAACTAACCATTGCCCGCACGATTGAACCCCTGCTGGCGGACAGCGGCGGCAAATTGGCGCTCGTTCACGGCATTGCTGTGCCGCTCGCGTTTTTCTGCATTACCACCCTGCACGTAGTGCTGGGAGAGCTCGTGCCCAAGCGGCTTGCACTCGAACGTGCCGAGCGCCTATGTCTGGCGGTGGCATTACCTATGACGCTCTTTTTGAAGCTGATCCGCGCGCCCCTGGTGATTGTTGATAGCGCCTCGTCTGCAATTGCGCGTTTGTTGGGCGCCAAGGGAGGGCGTGTCTCTCACATTGCTACAGCGGAAGAACTGAAGCTGGTGGTTGCGTCCGGCTCCGGCGTCGGCTCCGTACCTCCAGAACAGCAAGAGATAATCCACCGCGTTATCGACTTACACGAAGTGCTCGTGCGCGAAGTGATGGTTCCGCGTCCCAATATAGTCGCTGTGCCAGTGACGCTGGGCCTTGAGGAGTTGCTTCGAATCGTTACCGAAGATCAGCACTCTCGTATCCCTGTATATGAGGGTTCCCCTGAGAACGTGATTGGCGTGTTTTACACAAAGGATTTGCTCAAAGTTTGGGACGACGAGAAGCGCCTGATGAACCTGGGCCTTAAGCCGAGGCTGTTCTCTGTACGCAACCTGCTCCGGGAGCTGCTTATTGTGCCGGAGACCAAGCCCGTTGACCAACTTCTGCGTGAGTTCCAGGAGCGCCGGCGCCACATGGCGCTGGTCGTAGACGAATTTGGCAGCACGGTGGGGCTGGTCACCGTGGAGGACATTTTGGAGCAAATCGTAGGTGAGATCCAGGACGAGTATGACTGGGAGACGCCGCCCGAACTGCGGCTCGGAGAGCGAACGTTAGTACTCGACGCCGGCGTCAGCATACTGGATGTGGAGAACCGCTACGGCTTGGAGCTCCCTCGCGACATGGGCTTCGAGACGCTGGCCGGCTTCGTACTTCAACAGTTAGGACATATCCCCCAGCCAGGGGAGTCGTTTGAGTATGCAAACCGCCGTTTCACGGTCATCACCATGGACGACCACCGCGTTGCGCGGGTAAAAATGGAAAAACTGGATTAGGCGCGCGCCTGGGTGGCCGCGCCTTTTACAGTCGCGGCTGAGAGACAAGCAACCTCTTCCCTTCTTCCGACTCCGCGCTGCTCGGATAATCGCGGATCAGCTCTTCCAGGACTTTTCGCGCTTTCGCTTGAAGCCGCTTCTCGCCGGCCGCAAAGGCTTTGCCGAGGTTCAACGTCCATTGCGCCCGTTTCGGGCTTGCGGGGAATTCTTTCAGGCATTTCTCGAAAGTATCCGCCGCCTGCTTCGCTTGCTTCAACTGAAGGTAATTTGATCCCATCTCAGTCAGGATCGCTGCACGCGCTGTCGCATTGGACCTGGCATCGTTGCGTTGGAGCGCTTTCGAGTAGTAGTCGTTGCTCGCCAGAAACAAACCGGCGGTGCGGAGATTATCTCCCATGCTCTTCAATGCCTTGAAATTGTTCTTGCCTTCAGCGAGGATTCGGGTCAGGCGGTTAAATTCGGAGACATCGGCCGGTAAAGCACGCACAACGTCGAGAAACATCTTGGCACTGACGTATCCCCTCAACCGGAACAGTTCTGTGCCATATGAGTCGGTGAATAGAATCATCGGCAGCGCCGTGATGTTGTACTTTCTGGCAAGATCCTGCTTCTTGTCGAAATCAATGCGCACCGGAATCAGGCGCTGCGTAGCGGCGGCGAAGTCGCTGCTGGTATAGACCTCCGCTTCCATGACGCGGCAGGCGGCGCACCAGTCAGCCCAGAAATCAAGGATCATGGGACGATTGGCTTCACGCGCAGCAGCGCTGGCCTGCTGGATATCCGAATACCAATGCACCGCATCGGCGCCATCGCCGGCAGTCAGAGATGGCGCGGCGGTAAGCGCCAGCACAAACACTGCCAGCTGTTGAATTCTCTTGCGCATCGTTATGTCTCGCAGATTATTTCTTTGCTGGCCTGTTTGGCTTTGGCATGAGGCCCTTGCCATACAGCAGTTCGTTGATCTGAGGGTTAAGGCCGACGGCAAACCAGTCTTTCAACTGTTTCAGTTGCTCCGGCGTGAGCACGCTCTCGGCATCTTTGAAGAGCTCCAGCGTGGCGGCATCCACCGCTTTATTGTACTTGCGGGAGAGCGCCATCCACTGGTCGGCCTTCTCGTCCTTGAAGCCGAAAATGTTAGCTGTCCCGTGCGAGCACATCTGGCCTACCTTCATCGTGCCGCAGAAGACGCCGATTTCTTCATTGGAAGAGCTGCTTTTGCCGCTGCTGGCTGGCTCCGAGTGCTCATGCTGGGCAAAGGCATAGCCAATGAGGGCCAAACAAAACACTCCAGCGAATGCGGACGTCCGAATCAAACTTTTCTTCATGGTTTTCTCTCCTGCTAAATGGTTGTGAATCCCGCTCCGAAGATTGTAGGTGAAAAACGCTTGTTTGCATATAACTTCAGGCAAGATCCCACCTCGGGCGCGGGCATCTTGCCCATCAAGAGCGGTCAGACCACATGGAAAAACCGGCTCCTGTTAGCAAAGCGTGGGTTATGCTGCGAGTCGCAAGAGACAAAGCACAGAGCCACATGCGAAAGGAGCCGGTCATGAATAAAGTACGATTTGTTGGTCTGGATGTCCATGCAGAAACGATTGCTGTCGCAGTCGCTGAACCGGGCGGCGAAGTTCGTTCCCTCGGCACTGGACATCACGCTGTCCGATTACGTCCACGAAGTGGAACACCTGGCCGCTCGCATCCAGAAGCTGGACCAAGCCATCGAAGAAGTGGCCCGCTCGCTGCCGCCCGGCATGCGAGCCGTGGTGCAGGCGCTGCAAGCTTTGCGTGGTATTGCTCAAACTGCCGCCGTCACCATCGTCGCCGAACTCGGC
>JACPPJ010000041.1 GCA_016191085.1 Acidobacteriota bacterium
CCCGCACCCTGGAAACGACACCGCCCCAGGCCACCCACTCCCACACGTGATCGTCCTCCGCCATTTCCCTACGCCACCCAAACAGGTGTAACTTGGAATCAGCACCCCGTGATTGCACGTAAACCCGAATTCGTCACAAGGCGAACATGGAACAAAAGCACACCAATGCGCTGATTCACGAGACCAGTCCTTATCTGCTGCAGCACGCCCACAATCCTGTTGCCTGGCGCCCTTGGGGACCCGAGGCATTGCGGCTCGCCCGCGAGCAGAACAAGCCGATCTTTTTGAGCATCGGATATGCGGCTTGCCATTGGTGCCACGTCATGGAGCACGAGAGTTTCGAGGACGAAGAGATCGCGCGCATTCTCAATGAAAATTTCGTCCCCGTGAAGGTGGATCGCGAAGAGCGGCCTGACCTGGATGAAATTTATATGAACGCCACGATTCTTTTTACTCGCGGGCACGGCGGCTGGCCGATGAGCGTGTGGATTACGCCGGAGGGAAAGCCGTTTTACGCCGGAACCTATTTCCCGCCGGATGACTACTACGGCCGGCCCGGCTTCAAGTCCGTGCTGCTGCGTCTTTCGGAGGTGTGGCGCGACAGCCAGAACGACGTTGCTGCCGATGCGGGCAAAGTAACTGAGATCCTCCAGAGCATGCACGCGACTTCGCCTTCGGAGATTCTTCCACGCGAAGCGGTGAGCCAGGCGGCGCAGCAGATGCTGCGTGCCTATGATCCCGTTCACGGCGGTGTCGGCAGCGGGAGCAACAAATTCCCTCCAAGCATGTCCATGGAGTTGCTGCTCCGCGAATACAACGTCACGGGTAACCGCGTTTTCCTGGCCCCAGTAGAATTGACGCTGGAGAAGATGGCGCGTGGCGGGATTTACGACCATCTCGGCGGTGGCATTCACCGCTACAGCACCGACTCGGAGTGGCTGGTGCCTCACTTCGAAAAGATGCTTTACGATCAGGCGCTGGTTAGTTCCATTTACCTGGATGCATACCAGGTCACACGCCGCAAAGACTTCGAGCAAGCTGCGCGAGGCATCTGCAATTACGTGATTCGCAAGCTTCAAAGCCCTGGCGGAGGACTTTACTCAACGGAGGACGCCGATAGTGAAGGCAAGGAAGGGAAGTTCTACATCTGGACCGCCGAGGAAGTCGAACGCGTCCTGGGCGCTGATCATGCGCGCCTGTTCTGTGCCTATTATGACGTGACGCCCGGCGGCAACTGGCATCATCCCGGAGATGCCCACGTGCCCGGCGGCCCGAAGAACATCCTTCGTATACTGCGGCCGTTGGAAGATGTAGCCCGCCAATTTCAGCTTGCTCCCGAAGAGTTGGAACGCAGGCTCGCGGCTTGCAGAGAGAAACTCTTTGCGGCACGAGAGGAACGAGTGCATCCGGGCCTCGACGACAAGATTCTCACCGCATGGAATGGTTTGATGATCGCGAGTTTTGCCAAGGCGTTCGCTGTGCTCGACGAGCCCAGATATCGCGAAGCGGCAATCTTTGCCGCGGAGTTCGTTCTGGAGCACATGGAGCAGCACGGCCGCCTGCTGCGGTCATTCCGGAATGGCCAGGCCAAACTGATGGCCTATATTGACGACTACGCGTTTTTCATCGAGGGTCTCATTTCGCTGTATGAAATCACGGGAGCTTTGGAATGGCTGAATGAAGCGGAGCGGTTGTTGAATGTGGCGAGTCAACACTACTGGGACGAGGAGCAAGGCGGCTTCTTCTTCACGGCGTCAGATCATGAGGCGCTAATAGTCCGTTCCAAGTTGGCCCAAGACAGCGCGATTCCGTCCGGAAATTCGGTAATGGTGGCAAATCTGTTGCGATTGGAGTTGTTGTTAGGCCGCCGCGATCTGCGCGAAAAAGCAGCCGCCATTCTCCGTCTGTTTGGCGGGGCGATCACTCAATCCATTTTTGGTCATGAACGAATGCTCTGTAGCGTGGAAGGTTGGCACATTGGCTTTAAGGAGGTCGCCATCGCGGGACCCGCACACGACGCGCGCACCGCAGCGCTACTGCGAGCCGCCCGAGATATGTTCCTACCCAACAAAGTCGTGGCATGGCTGAATCCATTCTCCAAAGAGGCGGATTCGATCCGGGAGCGAGTACCGCTCGTCGCTGATAAAGAGTGGAGCGGCACCCCAACCGCCTACGTCTGCCAGAACTACGCGTGCCAGCTTCCCACCAGTGATCCGGCGGAACTGCAACGGCAGTTACAGCCATCAGAGCAACGACGGTCGCGACGGAGCAGTGAAACATGCGGAGAGTGCGATTGAAGATCGATATCGGCGGCACAATCGGCAATGAAGCGTGGAACGCGCTGAAGCCGTTTGCAGAAGAGAACACCGCAGCGTTCGGGCCGCAGCACGGAAGCAGTGGTCCGTGCCAACATTCACCGGCTCACCCGCACCTCAACGGGGAATGGTGGGGTGCCACGGTCACGTTAAATAACAACTTCCTCGCTGAATATGCTCTGCCGCACTACCTAGAGCAATCCAGGGTCATCGACGGCTATATCGAACGGGCCGATGAAGGCTCGTGAGCCGCAGCAGTTTACCCGGCGAGTACCCGGCCGATTCTTGCCGGACATGAAGGAGCATTTCTATTTCGCTTGAGAAACTGCCAAGCACAGTTGACAGTGTTCTAGTTGCCAAATAGACTGTGAGAGAAGTAGCCGCATGGTGCGGCTATAATACTTCATCACCGTCGGGGCGTGGCTCAGCCTGGTAGAGCACCTGGTTCGGGACCAGGGGGTCGGAGGTTCAAATCCTCTCGCCCCGACCATTCTTTTTTCCAACCATTTCAACCTGATCAAGCGCGTGCGCTAGCACGCCAATTTTGGCGCTGTGGGCGGTTTTGTAGATGAGGCCGCCTCGATGGATCAGCCCGGCGGCAGCGCGCGCGGTAGTACATAAAGGAGTACATACCTGTATGTACTAGAGCATTTCTCCCGATGGTGTATACTATGAAACGA
>JACPPJ010000043.1 GCA_016191085.1 Acidobacteriota bacterium
GTGAAAGGTTGATCAGTTGAACGAGTTCGGTGCGGAATAACTCAGCTTGCGGCTCTCTACAGGAAGGTGCTCGCGGTTTCATGGTTTGCAAGAAATCCGCGAATATATTACTTGCTTCTGGTGTTTTCTCCTATAACAAAATACCCCTCTACCTTAATAAAATCAGCACAACCACGATTTCTTCAGCGGGAACTCGCTCAACGCCTTCATACGACGACAGTCACTGTTTCAAACCAAACACGCTTGATTATCCGCGTCTTCACAGCCTTCGTTGCACAGCCGGGAAACTCTCCCACACTTTAATTCCGCAGAAGTGGCTGCCCTCGGTGCAGACCGGCTGGGTGATGCCGTGCCGGATTGCGCATGGCGGGCCGATGTGCCTCGCGAGCCGCGGATGGACCTGCCGAACCTGCTCCAACTCTTGCATTGAGGCGGCGTAAATCTCCTCCTGCGCATTGAAGCAGGTGCGCATGGTCCATTTGTGAATCAGGTGCAGAAGGCTGCCGGTTTCCACCAGCCGCACGGCGGTCGCGTTAGGAAGAACGTAAACCGCAAACGCGGGCGGTACGCCCAACTCGATCAGCCGGTTCTTCGCGGCCCAGGCTTCTTCCGTGGCCTGCTGATACAGCGGCTCGACATCGGGGTTGCCCCGAATCAACATGGGCGTGATGAAGTCCGGCTCGGGTTTGTCTACGGCGGCCAGCAGCGGCCGCGAGGCTGGGACCATGCGATGCCTTTGGTCCTGCGAATCGGCTGTGTGGCTCAGCTTCTTGAGGAACGTGTACGAGGGGTGTTGTAGCACGCGCATGATCGGAGAGTGTACGCCGATGTCGAGCGTCTCCAGGCGATAGCGGTTTCGTGCGGGGTTCAGCAGTTCTTCAAGAGCTTGATCGTCGGTCATTTCGCTTTCGCTCAGCCCCAACACGGCCCGGAACGACCGCGCCACGATGGCTTCCGCGTCAGGAGTTGCCGCCAACATGCGCGAGGTGTGGCCCCCTAGCTCGTTGTCGAATTCCGCTTTCGCCCGCGCCCGTCCTTCCGCAGTTCCGCGCGATGCGAGTTGGGGTTCTGGCAACGATCCCTCGGGAAGAGGACCGTAGCCGATGCGATCGAAGAACTGCGGATCGACCTCCTTGACGCGCTCGACCATCTGCTGGACAACCAATGCAGTCTCATAAGGCGTGTCGCCGGAGTTGCACATGCGGTGCAGGCGGTGCAGCGCGATCCCGGAAAGCGTGTGCACCATGGCGGTAAACGCGGCGATGGGGAGAACGTACCGTGCTACCTCGATGGCTTTCTTCTCGACCTGCCGCTCGATCCGGTTGCGGCGTTTCTCAGCGGTGCGCTCGCCGATGTTCCACACATCGTACAGCACTTCGCGCGTGCGTCCTTCCAGCTTCTGGGACAGCAAGCGATAGAATTGCCAGCCTCCTTCGATAGCGTTCCGATACACGTCGGCAGCCTCGCCGGAGAGCGGAGGCATGAATGCCCGCGCCTCATCCAGCCGCACGTATCGCTGGCTCTGTTGCTCGGAGTTATAGAACGGATGGCTGTGCAGGAAATTCCAAACGAAGTGCCGCGAGACGTTCTCCAGCCCGAATTCAAAATGCGCGTGCTGAAAGACGGTGTGATGGCCGCCGTTGAAGGTGGTTGCCCCGATAGCGACGCGCTGTTTTTCGGTGATCTCGTCCGGCGAAATAATTCGCGACGAATAGCATGTGCGCGCTGCTGCGATGGCGGAATCAAAAGGGTTGTGGAAGCAGTTGCGCAGCGTGACCCGGGGCTGGGTCGCTTCCATTTGCCTGATTGTGCCGGGAGAAATCATACAGGTGCAGAAGCTGAAATTGGTTTCAAAAACCGGAAGGGCATGGCTTCAGCCATGCCAAAATCTCGGAAGGAAACTGCGGCTTTAGCCGCTGAGGTTACGGAAGCACCTCAGGGGCTGAAGCCCCCGGTTTTTCTGCCTCAGCGGCACGGTTTGAAACCGTGCCCTTACAATTCCTCAGGACGGTTTGCAACAAATTCGCAGGGCTAAGAAGCTGCTCCGGCAGGGGCGCTCTCGGCGGTCTTGCGGCCGTATTTCCTTTGGAACCGCTCGACGCGTCCGGCGGTGTCCACCAGCTTCTGTTTGCCGGTGAAAAACGGGTGGCAGTTCGAGCAGATTTCCAGGCGGATAGCGCCCTTTTTGGTGGAGCGGGTCTTAAAGGTGTTCCCGCAAGCACAAGAAACCGTAACTTCCTGATACTCAGGATGAATGTTGGCTTTCATGGTGATCCTTAATCCGTGCTGAATAACAAATATACCCGAGTTGGTCCATGGGGGCAACCCAGCGGCGTCCCCAGCTATTTCGGAAGTTCGGCACGAAGGGACTGTTTTGGGATTCGAAATGGCGGGGATGGGAGGCAGATCAAAGCAGGGAGGGCGCTTGGGGGTATTTTCAGAGAGGGATTTCCTGAGGGGATCGGGGCAGCGCCGGGATTTCTTGGGAAAGAACGAGTGGGGA
>JACPPJ010000042.1 GCA_016191085.1 Acidobacteriota bacterium
CTTCAGCCATGCCGAAACGGAATGTACCGACGCGGCTTTAGCCGCTGAGGTTTGCACCTCAGGCGCTGAAGCGCCTCGCTTTGCTAATTGTACCGGCACGACTGAAGTCGTGCCCTTCCGTTTTCAAACTGACCCACTACCCAGTTACTCCTCGCTTTCTCCTTCGTGTTCCATGCGCTCACGGTAATGTTCCGATGATGCCGGATCCAGCTCCCAACGTTTTCGATCGCGTCGCGCGATCTTTTCTGTAGGATTCAGCAGCTCGTTATCTTCGTATGTCAGTCCTTGCGCGCGACCGATGTCTTCAACAACATTTTGGTCCGGAGTGGGATTGTGTCCATGTGGCGTCTCGTCATCCACAGCAGAAACTTGCACGTCCGCGTCTGGATCACCGGCTGACGTGTCATCAGACACGCGCTGGCGCATTGTGACTTCGTCAATAATCTGATCGCGAGGCTCGGCGCCCAGTGTGGCGGCTTCATCGAACTCGCGTTTGACCTCCGAACCGGCCTGGTGTTTTTCCATCTCAGCGCGGCCGGGATCGATGATTTCAGGCTTCCGCCTTCTCACGCCCATGATTCGACCTCCTGCTCCATGTCTCCCTTGTTGGATGTGCCGCAATGAGGGTGATGGCGTCAGATTTATGGGCGGGGGTGCCGGAACACGGAGAGGAACCAGTAATGTCTCACTTCAGCCGCGAGCGCAGCTTATGACGATTTATCCGGATCGAGGCCGTAGGCGCGAGCCATGAGTACAATTGGGTGGACGGGCTTCTTTCCGGTCCCCTGCTGAATCTGAATTGCAGAGAGTGGGCAGTCTGTACTGGTGCAGGCTTCGGCGTCCGCCTGCATGAACTTGAACAATGGTTTGCCAACCTTCATGGACTCTTCAAAGAACTCTTTCTTGACGCTCCAACTGCCATCGTGCCCGCTGCAGCACTGCATGCGCTTCACCTCGGAGCCCGGGATCAGCTTCAGAAGGTCCTGAGCCTTGAAGCCGATGTCCTGCGCCTTCAGATGACAGGGTTGGTGATAACGGATCTTACCCACATCCCCGGTGAAGTTCTTGACTAACTTGCCTTGAGAGTTGAGGTGAACGAGATATTCAGAAAGATCGTAGGTGTTCTCTGCCACAAGCCGGGAATCGTCGGTGGGCAGGAAAAGCGGATACTCCCGCTTCAACATGTAGCTGCAGCTTGCGCTCGGCACTACGACCTTATAGCCCTGCCGGATCAGCTTGCTGAGCGATGCGACGTTGGCCTCGATCTTCTTCATGGCCTGGTCCACTTGTCCGCTGTCAAGGAATGGCAGCCCGCAGCACTGCTGCGCCGGAACCTGGCAATCAATGCCGTTTTTCTCCATCACGGCTACAGCGGCTTTGCCGATTTCAGGTTCGTTGTAATTCACCGTACAGGTGTAGAACAGCACGACCTTTTCACCGCCCGCGGCTATCACTGCTCGCCGCCGCTTCTTAAACCATTTCGCAAACGTTTCGGAGTGAAAGGTAGGAAGCAAGCGGTCCTTGTGAATGCCCAGGTACTTCTCCATCAACGCCCGGACCTTCGGATTACGATTGGCCCAATTGGCCATGCCCGCCGCGTAGCTTGAGAGTGTTCCAACCAGGTCGACGTTGCCGAGCAGCTTATCGCCAAACGTAGCGACGTTCTGTTTTTTGCGCACCATGTTGGCACGCATCATCATGCGCGGGTAGTCAATGTCCCACTCGTGGGGCGGTATGTACGGGCAAATGGGATAACATAGCTTGCACTGGTAGCACTGATCTATCACATCGTTAATCTGTTTTTCACTGAGCCCGTCCACGCTGCCGAAGGCATCGTCAATCCACTGAAATAGGTTAACGAACGAAGGACAAAGCGTCTGACACACGCGGCACCCATGGCACACGTCGAATACGCGCAGCAATTCCTTCCGTGTGGCCTGAGGATCCCAGAACTCAGTGGATTTCAGATCAAAGTTCATAAGTCGAGCCTTTGCTTATGGGTTGTGTACGAAGCGCGGGCCCCAGGCGGAACAGATTGCTGGGGTAGCTTATTATGTTCTAGACAATGCGCCAGGCCCAAATAGCTATCTTACCGTGCACTTGCCAGGAGGGCAATTACCGTGCCAACCACCCGCGATAAGCTGATTTGGTAATATCGTAGTATAAGCGCCTATGCAGCTCAAAGAAGCCCTCGCTCAGGGGACGCAAATACTGGAGCAAGCCCTTATCCCGTCACCTCGGCTGACGGCAGAGGTGCTCTTGCTGCATGCCACGCATTCCGACCGCGCCCACCTGTTTGGCCATCCCGAGCGCGAGCTGACCGACTGCGAACGCGTACATTTTGGCCGGTACCTGAACGAGAGACTTCAGGGAAAGCCGACGCAATACATCACCGGACACCAGGAGTTTTGGGGAATGGATTTCCTGGTCAACCCTGACGTGCTGATTCCGCGCCCTGAAACGGAATTCGTGGTTGAGACCGCACTAGAGATCGCGCGCCACAGTTTCGGAGAAGCGCCCCTCAACATCGCCGATGTGGGTACAGGCTCGGGTTGCATTGCTGTGGCGATCGCTCGGGAACTGCCCGCCTGCACAGTCTATGCTTTGGACATTTCTTCAAAGGCGCTCGAGACAGCGCGTTTGAACGCCAGTCGCAGTGGCGTGGAAAACAGAATCCGGTTCCTTCGCTCCGATCTGTTGCACCTGAGCGCGCCGGATGAGAACAGCGCATTACATTCGAACAATTCTCGTGCACCCTGTAAGGGCACGACTTTAGTCGTGCCGAATCAGAAACGCCAAGCGGGGGCTTCAGCCCCTGAGGTGAGCGCATGGTCCTCAGCGGCTAAAGCCGATCTCAATGCAGCATCGGTCGGCATGGCTGAAGCCATGCCCTTACAGCAGTTCACCGATTCGTCTTTGTTGCTGCCGCCGTTGCACATGGTGGTATCGAACCCACCTTATGTGAGCGAGCGTGATCGCGCTGGGTTGCAGCGCGAGGTGCGCGAATTCGAGCCCGCTACCGCGGTCTTCGCGGGCGAGTCGGGCGAGGAAGTCTACTCCAAGCTGATCCCGCAAGCGGCGCAGTCGCTTCGCCGCGGCGGGTATCTGGTGCTGGAGTTGGGATATGATTCCCAAGGTTCTGTGCGGCAACTTCTAGCGGGCCAGGAGTGGAGCGAGATCCGCTGGAGACCTGACCTCGCAGGAATCACGAGGGTAGTCTCCGCACGTCGTACTGGTGAACAGCTCCACGAACTGCCATGAGCCATCCGACTCACAATCGTCTTCCCGATCAAGCACCACGACCTCCGTGGTGGGGCCACCTCTCCGGCGCTGCGCTTGCCGGCATGCGGGCTGCTGAACGGGTCGCGCACAAGCTGCGGGAGCGCGGTTATCAGGCGTATTTCGTTGGCGGCTGCGTGCGCGACCTGCTGCGCGGCGTGAACCCGAAAGATCATGACATAGCGACGGATGCTCATCCTGACGATGTGCGGGCCCTGTTTCCCGGCTCCCTCGCCGTCGGAGCGCAGTTCGGCGTGATCATCGTTCTCGACGGCGACCAGCAGACGGAGGTCGCCACGTTCCGCAATGATGGCCTCTATAGCGATGGCCGCCGCCCCGATGACGTTAACTACACGCGCGACCCGCGTGAGGATGTGCTCCGGCGGGATTTCACCATCAACGGCCTCTTGCTGGACCCTGAGACCGGCGAGGTCCTGGATTTCGTCGAAGGCCGGCGGGACATTGATCGCTGTCTCATTCGCACTATCGGCAATCCCGAGCGGCGTTTTGAGGAAGACCGTCTGCGGATGCTCCGCGCGGTTCGTTTTGCAACCATCTTCGAGTACGAGATTGATCCCGAAACGGCCGCCGCCATCCACCGCCTCAGCCCAAAGATCGCCACCGTCAGCGCCGAGCGCGTGCGCGACGAACTGGTGCGCATTCTCAGGAGCGGCCATGCGCGGCGTGGATTCGAGTTGCTGGAGGCGACCGGATTGCTGCCGGTGATCCTACCGGAGATCGCGGCCATGAAGGGCGTCGAGCAGCCGCCGCAGTTTCATCCCGAAGGCGATGTGTGGACCCATACTCTGATGATGCTCGATATGCTTCAGCCGGATTGCTCGCCCACGCTCGCGATGGGCGTCTTACTGCATGACGTCGGCAAGCCACCCACATTCCGTGTCGCTCCCGACCGTATTCGATTCGACAATCACGTAGCAATCGGCGCGCGCATGGCGGAACAGATCTGCCGTCGCCTGCGTTTCTCATTGGAACAGATCGCGCAAGTGGTGTCGCTGGTTGAAAACCATCTGCGCTTTGCTGACGTTCAACGCATGCGCATGAGCACGCTGAAACGATTCCTGCGTCTGCCGAAATTCGAGGAACATCTCGAACTGCACCGCCTGGACTCGCTTTGCAGCAACAAGATTCTGGAGAACTACGAATTCGCTCGCGCCAAGCTGAACGAGCATGCACCCGAGGAGATACATCCGCATCCGCTCATCAAAGGAGATGACCTGATCGCCATGGGCTACAAGCCAGGCCCGCAATTCAAGTACATACTCCACGAGCTGGAAGACGCACAACTCGAGCAACGAATTACATCGCGCGACGAGGCTCTCGACTTCATCCGGGAACGGTACAAACCTGAATGACATCGGACGATAAACAAATCGAATACATATACGACCCGGCTGCCCGGCTCGCCGAGTTTCGCGCGCTGCGCAGTCGCGGAGCGTTGTGCACCGCTGTGACGGAACAGCTCGCGACGGAAGCGGCCACAGAGTTCCTTAAGTGTTTTGGGAATTCAGGCGAGTATCTGAGCGAAGCCATCACCTTACTGGCTGAGATATCCACGCTCGAAGAGCCCTGTTTGTCCGAGCCTGGGCGGCTTGCCACCTTCCCGTTATTGATCGAGCGACTCAGCGATTCGTTCAATCCCAAGCTCTGCTCTGTGTATGACCGGGTCTTCTTACAAATGATCTCCATATGCCGGAAGCTCCCGGGCGGCGCGCGATTGGATGCCGCTCTTCGGGATTTCGGCATCGCAAACGAACAGGAGATGCTGGCGCGGAAAGCTGGACTACGCGAGCCAACGCCGATGCTGGGACCGATCGAGCGCGAGAAAGTCCGCAAAGCGCTCGTACTGTCCCGCGTCACATTGGGCGCCGACGTCGCGGTCAGCAGTGTGGTATTGCAAAAGGCAAAGCGGCGTTTCCCCAACGCTGAAGTGATACTCCTCGGTTCGGCGAAGCTGAAGCAATTGTTTGGCGGCGACCGCAGTATTCGCATTCACGAAGTCCGTTACCGCAGCGACGGCGGGCTGCTGGTTCGGCTGCAAAGCTGGTTTCCCGTCATAGAAGCGGTCGAGCAGGAGACGCGCCAACTCCGGCCTGAGCAGTTCGTGCTACTGGATCCAGATTCGCGGCTGCTGCAGCTCGGGTTGCTGCCTGCCTTGCGCGATGATTGGCGCTATTTCTTCCTGGAGAGCCGAGCCTTCTGCGACAACGGCCAAGGCAGCATGAGCCGGATTGCGCGCGAGTGGATGGAAAGAATGTTCGGCGACGCTGGCGAGGACGGCGAAGTTCTTCCATACGTCAGCCTCAGAGAGCAGGACAAAGTTTTCGGCGAACAGCTACGCCGCAAGCTGCTGGCGGGCGGATCGCAATTCATCGTAGCTGCGAGTTTCGGTGTGGGCGGCAACCAGGAGAAGCGATTGCCAGACCCATTTGAACAGGGGTTGTTGTCTCATCTTTTTCAAAGTGGTTCCACTGTCCTGCTCGACTCCGGGGCTGGCGCAGAAGAGATTGCACGTGCGCAGATGCTCGCCCGAAACGTCGAGGAAAGAGGCAGGCGCGTGATCTACGCGGACGCAAGAAATGCCGTCGAGCTGATGAGTTCGGATACGCTTGGTTGTGACGTGCTGATATGGCAAGGTGAGATTGGCGCGTTTGCGGGATTGATTGGAGCCAGTGAGGAGTACATCGGCTACGACTCGTCGGGACAGCACATTGCAGCAGCGCTCGGTACTCCCACCATCGACATTTTCACGCGCCCACCATCACCTGTGTTCCAGGAGCGATGGACGCCCACAGGGCGCGCGCCCGTGTACGTAATCACTCAAACACCTTTCGACGAACCGCCGCTGGAACCGGCCGAAGTGTTATCGCGCATCACGACACTGCACAACTGTATTCGTGGCCCGAAAGAGCAATCTGTAGATGACGCTCAACGGCGCAAGTAGGCTCCGACGTTCTCATCCATTTCCTCATAGCTGGTTCGGAACAGACGGCGCAGCGTCTCCGTCATGCTTCTGCCCGCTGCCAAAGATTTAAGCATCTCGGTAAGCTGATACGCTCCTTCTTTGTCGCGGATCATGGCCACAGCCGCCTGCGATTCGGCGTACGCCACGGCGGCGGTTATCGAATCGAACTGCATGAACGAGCTTTCCAGCCGCTCCAGCGGAATGTGCCGCGACGAGGCATACAGCTTGGCTAGCGTCGCGGGTGGCACGGCCGGGTCCTCGCCGCTTTCCACCTGCGCCAGACCTTCGTTGAACCATGTGGGACAGCGCCCCTGCACCTGTCGATGTACGAAGGAGTGGACCATTTCATGTTTCAATACACGCGAAAGCTCCGTCGTCATGCTGCTCAAGCCCTGCACCGGCACGCGAACCTTGCCGTCGTTGAGCGCGCCGACCCAGGACGGCGAGCGCGTCACGTCCGCAAACTGTTGCGCCGGGTACAGGATTACCGTCAGGGGCTCCCGCGGCGAGAAGTCCAGTGCCGCTTCCAGATCGCGGTAGTGTTGCTCCAGTGTCTCGAGTATCTGGCGGCTGAATGATTCGGAAATCTCCGACCCCTCGCGACTGAGTATGAAATGATTGCTCTGCGCCTGCGTGAACTTCCCTTCGATCTGCTCCTCTTGGTCTGTTTCCGCTATCAATTCCTGAAGCCGTGGGTCAGGATGCAGACTGTTAGCCCGTTTCCAATACCGGTTGGCCTTCTCCGGTCCCTCGATGAAGTAGTACGCATACCCGAGCAAAACCAATACATCGGGAGCATCTGGCCCCAAGCTCTGCGCCAGGAATAAATGATTTAGTGCCTCCGTGTACTGCTGCCGCACGATGTCAAGGTGTGCGGCGAGGATCAACGCGTTCGGGTCCCGCCCGGAAATCCGCAGAGCTTCTTCCGCCCAATGGCTGGCTTGCGCCGCGCGCTGCTTGCGCGCCTCAAACACCGCGGCCACTAAATATGCGTTGACCGCGTTCTGCCGCTCCAGATCGCCCTTATCCGCGAGCGAAGCCACTGCGTTCAAGCGGTCCTCGTCTACAGCGTTGTCTCGAATCACGCCCTCGGCATCTTTTTGCGGCACCTGGATCTCCACGGCCAGTGCCTTCTTGAATGCCTCGCCGCGCGGCTTGGGCGCGGGGGCCTGCTGCCGAGCCGCCGGGGAACTCGGCGTCAGTACTTTGTCGTCCTTTTCAATGGTCTCGACAAGCGACTTGGGCAGCGAGACACGCCCTCCCTCGGACTCGTAGAACACCTTGTCATCTTCCACGGAGACCGCTTCTGCGACGATCCTCCGCCCGTTCTTGAGGATGATGGTGTCGGCGCGCAGAGTGCTTGCCGGGGTGAAAAACACAACGAGAAGCGTCGCCGCTACGAGTTGGCGAGAGTGATTATTTGGCGACATCTTTGGATGCGTTCTTAGCGATGCCGTTGCCATCCACGCTGGCCCAAAGGTACCAGCAAGCAACGGAGCGGTAGGGTTGCCACTTACGGCCTAAGCGTTCGAGCGTGCGGGCGGCAGGAAGCTGGCGGAAGCCGTAAGCCTTCCGTACTGCGTTGAGTATGCCTAGATCATTCAACGGCAGAACGTCCGGTCGGCCGAGGCAGAAGATAAGAAACATCTCAGCGGTCCAGCGCCCAATGCCCTTCACCTGCGTGAGCTGCCGAATGACCTCTTCGTCCTCCATGGACGAAATTCCCTGCAGGCGCAAGGACCCGTCTATAACTCGGCCGCACAGGTCGCGGATATAAGAGATCTTTTGTGGCGACACACCCGCCGAGCGAAGGCGCTCGTCCGGCGTCACCTGTACCTCCAGTGCGGTTGGAAACCGCCGCGTGGAATAAAGCCCCCGAAAACGCGCCAGGATCGCCGCAGCCGCCTTGCCAGCCAATTGCTGATAAATGATGGCCTCGACCAGCGATGCAAAGTAGTGGTTGCGCTTGGGCATCCCAAGCTGGCATGGCCCGATGCGATCGATCAGCCCGGCCATTATGGTGTCGGCGCGCGAAAGTTCTTCGGCAGCTTGCCGGAAAAACTCCTCGGTGCTGGTGTGTGTCCTGGTATCGAAAATCATGCGCGGATACTCTTCGAGCGCAATTTAGCATAGTATTTACCGCAGAATCCATTCGGTTACAGATTTCGCACCGGCGCGGAGGAGATGTGAAAACAGCGATTACGCTTCTGCTGGGAGCATGGCTGACCGGGACTATAGTCGTCGCGTTCGTGGCTGCGGAAAACTTCTTCATGATTGACCGCCTGCTGCAATCGCCGGTGAGTCCCGAATTTCACAGGGATGCCGCCGCGCTGCCGGCGGGAGAGGCGCGGGTGATGCTGCGGCATCTGTCCTCCGAATTGAACCGCTATTACTTCCGCGTATGGGGCTGGACCGAACTGCTATTGGGCGGCCTGGTGCTGTGGCTTGCATTCCGAGGATTACGCCAGAAGAAATTCGTCATTGGATTCTCGATCATGCTGGTCTCGGTTGCGGTAATGACGCTCTACATCACGCCGCGTATCACGGTGCTAGGACGTGCTGTCGATTTTGTTCCGCGCAATCCGCCGCCGCCGGGAATGGCTGAGTTCGGGATCCTCCACGGCGCTTACAGCGCGCTCGACCTTCTCAAACTGCTGATGGGCATCTGGATGGCGGTTGCCCTGATTCGTTCGGAGCGGCATTAACGCAGAGCCGAAGGAGGGATGTGCCTGGATGTTAAACTGGATACGGAACCCTCACGATGAATCATTACCATCATCGATCACACTCGCGTACCAGAGGTGACGGCCCGCCACTCTCGCCGCAGAAGCTGCGGACCGTCCTGCCTTACGTCCGGGAAATGTTCCGTACGCGGCGCGGGCTGCTGGCTGGCGGCTTCGTGCTGATGGTCATCAACCGCGTGTCGGGATTGGTTCTTCCCTACTCCACAAAATTTCTGATTGATCGCGTCATCGCGGAGCGCCATTTGGAACTGCTGAAACCCATGATCCTGGTGGTCCTGCTGGCGACTGCGGTTCAGGGCGTCACGTCCTTTTCTTTGACGCAACTGCTTTCCAAAGGCGCTCAGCGCCTGATTGCGGAGCTTCGCCTGAAGGTGCACGCGCATGTGAGCCGGCTGCCGGTGGCATATTATGATTCCACCAAAACAGGCACGCTGATCTCGCGCATCATGAGCGACGTCGAAGGCGTGCGGAACCTGATTGGGACCGGGCTCGTGGAGTTTGCAGGAGGATTGCTGACTTCGGCGATCGCGGCGGTAGTGCTTTTTCGCATCAGCCCGCTGATGACAGGTCTGGCGCTGGCGTTCTTCGTAGGTTGTGCGCTGCTGCTGCACAGGGCGTTTCGAACTATACGGCCGATATTCCGTGAGCGCGGCGCGATCAACGCCGATGTGACCGGCCGGCTGGCCGAATCGCTCAGCGGCGTTCGTGTGATCAAGGGCTATCACGCCGAGGAGCGGGAGGAGCGCGTGTTCGCCGCGGGCGTGCGACGCCTGCTCGATAACGTGCTGCGAACTCTCACTACCACTTCCATCATGAGCCTCGCGGCCACCTCTCTGACGGGCGTTGTGGGCGTCGTGATTATGTACTTCGGCGCGCGCCAGATCGTCGCGGGAACCATGACGCTCGGCTCATTATTTACATATACGCTGTTTCTCGGCTTTATGGTCGCGCCGCTCATTCAGGTTATCGGCGTCGGCACGCAGCTCACCGAAGCTCTGGCCGGACTGGAGCGCACGCACGAACTGCTGACCGAGCGCCCGGAGGACCAGGACCCGAATCGCACCGTTGCTCTCGATGGAGTTCGAGGAACAATCGAGTTCGACGGCGTCGGCTTCAGCTACGACGGCAGCCGCCTCGTGCTGCGCGACATTTCCTTTCAAGCCGCCCCCGGTACGGTGACTGCACTGGTCGGCTCTTCCGGTTCAGGCAAGTCAACTATGATTGGTTTGATTGCGGCGTTCTACAAGCCGACAGAAGGCAAAATTCTTATTGACGGCGTGGACCTCAGCACCGTGCGCCTCGACAGCTATCGTACGCAGCTTGGAGTCGTTCTGCAGGAATCGTTCTTGTTCGACGGCACAATCCGCGAGAACGTTTGTTTTTCACGTCCAGACGCTGGCGAGGAAGCTATTCTCCAGGCCTGCCGCATTGCGCGCGTGGATGAATTCGCAGAACGATTCGAGAGCGGCTATGACACCGTGGTGGGCGAGAGAGGCGTCAAACTGTCCGGCGGCCAGCGGCAGCGGATCTCGATCGCGCGCGCCATTCTTGCGGAGCCGCGTATATTGATTCTCGACGAAGCGACCTCCAGCCTCGATTCGGAGTCGGAGGCAATGATCCAACAGGGGCTGCTATATCTAATGCAGCGGTGCACCACGTTTGTGATTGCACACCGGCTGTCTACCATACGGCGCGCCAATCAAATACTAGTGGTAGAGCAGGGGCAGATCATCGAGCACGGCACGCATGAAGAGCTATACGCAATCGGCGGGCGCTACTATGAGCTTTATACGAAACAGCACGACCTCGAAAGCAACTTGTTCCTGGCCCCCGGCGAGGGAGATATGGAAGCGCAACCTGAAGAGCCGGCGCACTCCCGAAACGGGCAGGAGTCCGACCCCGCCGCCGCGCTACGGCTGCTAAGACGGGAAATCAGGTAAATAAATCCGCAAGGAGGCCCCGGATGCGTTCTATGAAGCACCGACAGGTTGTGAAACGTCCACCCCGCCGCCGACCCGCAACCTCCTCACCGCGTGCCGCCGAGGGCGTTACGGGCCGGCTGGTCACGCATCGCGACGGTTATGGCTTCGTCATTCCCGACAAGCCTCTGCCCAATGTGCAAGGCGACATTTTCATCGGGCAGCATTCCATGGGCAGCGCCATGCATGGCGACCGCGTGCTGGTCGCAGGGCTGAGGCATCATGGCAGCGGGCGCGCCGAAGGCCGCATCGAGCGCGTGCTGGAGCGCGCCCAGTCCACCATCGTGGGCAGGTTCCACCACGGCTCCCGATTCAATTATGTTGTGCCTTATGACGATCGCATCGTGTCACAGATCATCATTTTCAAATCCCGCGAACTGCCGGAGTTGAATCTTCCTCCCGCTCAGGAGTTGGATGGCGCGGTCGTTGATGTCGAAATCACGCGCTTTCCCACCGCCACGCAGGACGCCACCGGACGCGTTATTGAGGTATTGGGTCGCGAGGGCGAGTTTGGGATCGATGTCGGAATCATCATCCGCAAACATCACCTGCGGCACCGCTTCCCTCATGAGTTGCAACGCGAGGCTACTGCGATCTCGCACGATGTCCTCTCCGAGGAAATTCGCAAGCGCCAAGACTTTCGCTACCTGCCAATCGTCACGATTGACGGCGAGACGGCCCGCGATTTCGACGATGCCGTGTACGTCGAGCGGCTCCCGAACGGCAATTACCAGTTGCAGGTGCATATCGCCGACGTGTCGTACTACGTGCGACCGGGAAGCGCGCTGGACCGCGAGGCACGTCTGCGCGGGACCTCAGTTTATTTTCCCGACCGCGCTGTTCCGATGCTTCCCGAAGAGCTTTCGAACGGCATCTGTTCGCTGAAGCCCGGCGAGGACCGGCTGGTGATGTCCGTCGTAATGGAAATCAACGGCGAAGGCAAGGTCGTGGGCTCGTCGTTCGCGCAGGGAGTTATCCGCAGCGCGCAACGTATGACTTATACCGCCGTGAACGCGGTGCTCGAAAACGATACCGCCACACGGCTACAATACGTGCACCTCGCTTCGAACTTCGAACTCATGCGCGAGCTCGCGTTGATTCTCAACCGCAAGCGGCGGCAGCGCGGCTCGATTGACTTCGATTTGCCGGAACCGGAGATCGCGTTGGACGAGTTTGGAGTGATGGTGGCGATCACGCGCTCGGAGCGGAACATCGCGCATCGCATTATTGAAGAGTTCATGCTGGTCGCCAATGAAACCGTGGCGGCGCATCTGGAACAACTTGGACTCGATTCACTCCATCGCGTGCACGAAGAGCCCGACCCCAAAAAGGTGATTGACTTCGAGGAGATCGCCAGCAGCTTTGGCTATACGTTAGGCGTGGGACCGCTGCCGGTGAAAAGTTTTTCCGTGGGTCGCAGCGGCGGGCGTGACGGACGGAGCAGGGGCCGTGGGCGGGCAGATAAGGTGAGTATCCCGGCGGGCGATATCGACATTTCGCCGCGCCACTACCAGCGGCTGACGGACAAGATCGCTGGAAAGCCGGAGGAACGCATCCTGTCATACCTGATGTTGCGGTCGCTCAAACAGGCGCGCTACAGCGAGGAGAGCCTCGGCCATTTCGCCCTGGCGACGCCGATGTATACGCACTTCACTTCGCCCATCCGCCGGTACCCCGATTTGATCGTGCATCGCGTTCTACGATTTTCGCTGGAGAAGCAGCACAAGCCGCCTACAAATCATGCCAAAGAAACTGCGAAGCCAAGCAAACGCTCGGCAAGGAAGAAGCTGATCGCTGCGCCTGCCGGCCCGCTCTCGATTGTGGAGTTACAGGAGATCGGCTTGGAATGCTCGGAGTCCGAGCGGCGCGCACAGGAGGCTGAGCGCGAGCTGATCGAATGGAAGAAAGCGCGGTTCATGGCCGACAAAGTCGGCGACGAGTTCGACGCGCTGATCATCAGCGTCAGCAAATTCGGATTTTTTATCGAACTTTCCGATCTGTTCGTCGAAGGACTTGTACCGATCGAGACGCTGACGGACGATTGGTACGCTTACCGCGAAGGGCAGCAGGAACTCGTTGGCGAACGAAATCGTAGGCGCTTCCGCATCGGAGATAAGTTGCGAGTGCGCCTAGACCGCGTCGGCGAGATGGGCGGGAAGATGCAGTTTTCCGTCGCTGACTGAGCGGTTGGGAGACGCTTGCATTGAACTCTTTCGCTTCTGCTGGTATCTTCGCGCGTAGAAGCTCTAATCAGGAGGACTGCTCATGTCGAAGAATCATCACAGAATGCTGTTGCTGGCAGCACTGTGGCTAGGATGTGTTGCTGCTGCTGCGGCCTTTCAACTGGCCTCGCGGGATACTAAAGACTGGATTGAGACGCTGGAGAGGCCGGAACGGATCAAGAGTCAGAAGATTGACGAGGTTCTGGCGGTGCTGAATCTCAAACCCGGGATGGTTGTGGCCGATCTAGGAGCAGGGTCGGGAATCTTCGCGCGCCCCATGGCAAAAGCCGTTGGTCCCAAGGGCAAGGTATACGCCGTAGATATTGACAAGGGTCTGCTCGATTACATCAATGAGCGAGCGAAGAAAGAGAATGTTAATAACATCGTGACCGTGCTCGGCGAATATAGCGATCCGAAGATTCCGAAGAAGGATGTGGATCTGGCGTTCTTCAACGACGTGCTGCACCACATAGAGAATCGCGCCACGTACCTGAAGGCGCTGGCCCGCTACATCAAGCCAACGGGTCAGGTGGTCATCGTCGAAATGGATAAGAACGATCCGAATACGCCACACAAAGACAAACCGGAATTACTGCTCAGCCGCCAACAGATAGACCAATGGATGGCGGACGCGGGGTTCAAGCCGGTGAAGGAGAACACGGAACTGTTCCCCGGCACGAAGCATTTTGTGTTTTACGGTAGGAAGTAACAGCGGGCTGACGGAGGTCGGGATTGCGCGCGCGGCTGCAGTAGCGCCGGTTCGGAAGCTACGTCGTAATCGGCAACCCCAGCGAGCCGATACGGCAGACCTGTGCAGGGTCTTTCAATTGATGGAGTAGTTCAGAGACCGTCTTGCCGTCCGGCGGGACGTGCAGATCCGGAGCGATTTCCCGCAGCGGCTCCAGCACGAAGCGGCGATCCAGCATTCGAGGGTGCGGCAGAATCAGGGTTTCGCCCCGAAAAGTGGAATCGCCGTAGAGCAAAATATCAATGTCCACGGTTCGCGGCCCTTTGGGCCGCTCACGCACGCGACCCAGGTCTCTCTCGATCTCGTGCACTTTAGCGAGCAGCTCTTCTGGGCCGAGGGTCGTCTCGATGCAGGCAGCACAGTTCAGAAACCAGTCCTGCTCGACTACGTCCACCGGCTCCGTTTCATAAATGGATGATACCGAGCGCAGCCGCAGCCCCGCGCTTTCCAGGCTCTGGCAGGCCTGCCGCAACCGCTGCACACGGTCGCCGATATTGGAGCCGATGGAAAGGTATGCGGTGACTGGAATCGTCATGTCAATTCGCGGATAGTGCTGGGCGTGGAAGGGCACGGTTTTCAACCGTGCCGGAACCTGCTGCTAGTTACGGCCGGCTTTAGCCGCTGCGGTCCTCGCTTCAAATACGCTGGCCCTCAGGCGCTAAAGCGCTCTCGATGACCGGCGTTACGGCAGGGCTGAAAAGCCGTGCCCTGACGCATTGTATACGCGCGCAGTTTCTCACGTGAACAGCCCTCTCTGCGCCTCGCCGGGCTTGATGCCGAAATACTCAAACGCCAGCGGTGTTGCTACGCGGCCGCGCGGCGTGCGGTGAAGAAATCCGGCTTGAATTAAAAACGGTTCGTACATCTCTTCGATGGCGTCCACTTCCTCACTGAGCGACGCAGCCAGAGTGTTCACGCCTACGGGGCCGCCGCCGAATTTTTCAATGATGGTCAGCAGCAGCTTGCGATCGGCCTCATCAAATCCGTGCTGGTCCACCTCTAGCATTTGCAGAGCCGCGCTCGCCACCGGGCCGGTGATACGGCCGTCCGCTCTCACCTGCGCGTAATCGCGGACGCGGCGCAACAGCCGGTTCACGACACGTGGAGTGCCGCGGCTGCGGCGGGCAATCTCGGACGCTCCATCGGCCTCCACTTCGATATTCAGAATTTCGGCAGAGCGGCGCACGATTATTTCCAGCTCTTTCGGCGTGTAGAAATCCAGCCGGTGCACAATTCCGAAACGGCTCCGCAGCGGCCCGCTCAGCAACCCGGCCCGCGTCGTCGCTCCCACCAGCGTGAACGGATTGATGTTCAGCTTGATCGTTCGCGCCCCGGGTCCTTGGCCCACCACGTAATCAATGTGATAGTCCTCGAGCGCCGGATAGAGCACCTCTTCCAGTTGCGTGTTGAGGCGGTGAATTTCATCTATAAAGAAAACCTGAAACTTCTCGACATTGCTCAGGATCGCCGCCAGGTCGCCCTTATCCTCGATGACGGGGCCGGAGGTGCTCTGGAATGCCACGTTCAGTTCGTTTGCAATGATTGCGGCGAGCGTCGTCTTACCCAGTCCAGGAGGACCGTAGAGCAAGATGTGATCCAGCACCTCACCGCGTTCTTTCGCGGCCTGGATGCTGATAGCGAGATTTTCCTTTAGCTTTTCCTGCCCGATGAACTCGCGCAGCAGCTTGGGACGCAAGCTGTATTCGACCGGCTGCTCACCGGGAAGTACAGCACCGGAGAGAATGCGCTCTCTGTCTTCGCTTTGCTCGCCTCTGTCCTTGCGTGCCATTGTTTAAAATTGCGGGGGTAGCCACGGCGAACGCTTTTTTTCGCCGTGGGCACGTTCCGGTCTGCGTGTGAAAAACCCACGGCGAGGAAAGGCGCTCGCCGTGGCTACCACTGCTTCCTGATTATCCGATCGCTTCAATTTTTATTCCCTTCGTTGCCATAATTCAGAATAGCCGCTCCAAATGCAGCGTAAAGTTCCGGGATTTTGTAATACCGTTGGTGAACCGTATTGCCTGTGCGAATTGGTCAACTGGCAGGAATGCGTCGGCTATCGAACGAAAGTATTCCACGAACTCTCCGCGCCCGCATACGAATTCGATGAGGTTAACCCCTTTCTGGGTCAGCAATTCAGACCAGTGAGCGGCGGAGCGAAGGTCCTGATCGCTAGCCGTCAAAACCGCATTCGGATGGTTGTGGAAGCAAAGGACCGTCGAAACTGCTAGAGTAACGGCTGCGTCCACAATTTCGTAGTCGCGAAGCAGCGGAGCAACTGAGTTGCGATCTGGTCCCTTATTAAACCACAGCAATCTTACACATTTGTTGGCCTCGAATGCGAAAAGAATCCATTCGTGCTTCTTGGACTTCAGCAGTGCGGCTGCTATTGCCGGAAAAGAGGCAAGTGGATGAGACACTTGATGCCAAGCTCCACCAGTGTTCATGCGCGATTTGAAGAATGGGTCTACCGCTGCCTGCGTCCGTTCGAAAACAAAGTAGCTGTGTACCTGTCGCTTTCTGCGCTTACGGGCCAATTGTTCGACTTCAACGACAGATAGCGGCCTCAAGTGTGTAGCAATGAAACCTACGACGGCAACAAGAACAAGAATCAGAAGCCATTCGTCGCCGGTCATTTTCAACGACACCGTTACCACATTATTTGAAAAACTTACGTGCCAGCACGCGCAGTGAGCCTCGGAGCAATTGCTCGAAGCTGCCGTCCGGGTTCTCGGTCCGGGCCTCGCGCAACGCATTTTCGGCTGCGAGCCGCACGTATCCCAGGTTCGTCAAAGCCGAGAGTACGTCTTCTTCGGTGCTCGTCTCTGCCGCCGGGACCGCTTGATGGCGGGCAACGGCTTCTTCCAGTACCAAACCGCTTAGTTTATCTCTCAATTCCAGAATCAAACGCTCCGCCGTCTTGCGTCCCACTCCCGGAATGTGGATCAGCCGCTCCACGTTACCCTTTTGGATCGCCGGAATCAGTTCACTGCTTTCGAGACCCGACAATATGGTGATCGCCAGTTTCGGTCCTACACCGGAGACGCCGATCAGTTTTTCGAACAAGCTCTTCTCCTGCTCAGTGCGAAAACCGTAGAGGGCCAAGTTGTCTTCGCGGAGGTGCGTGTAAATGTGCAGGACGGTGTCGCTGCCCGGCTCGCCCAGTTCATAGAATGTAGAAACGGGAATGGAAACCCCGTAACCTACACCCGCGGCCTCGACCACCACGTAGCTGGCTTTCTTGGAGAGTAGTTTGCCTCGCAGATGCGCGATCATGAAGATAGCTTTCAGCGGTCAGCGGTCAGCAAGCAGCGGCTGAATGCTGATTGCCGAAGCTGATAGCTTCTCTACACCGGCATGATGCCATGTTTTTTCCGTGGCCGCTCTTCCTTTTTGCTGCGCAGGAATTCAAGAGCCTGAATCAGACGCAGACGTGTTTCGGAGGGCTGAATCACGGCTTGCGCGAACTGCTTGGCGGCAGCCTCAAATGGGCCGCTGAACCGCTCGTTGTATTCCGCGATTTTCTCCTGCCGCGTTTTCTCGGGATCGGGCGAGCTCTCGATTTCCTGCCGATACAGGAAGGTCACCGCGCCGGCCGCGCCCATCACCGCGAGTTCCACTCCGGGCCAGACCAGCACCTGGTCCGCACCCATCTCGCGCGTGCACATGGCCTGCTTGGCGCCGCCGTAACCTTTGCGGAGATAAACGGTGAGCTTCGGAACGGTCGCCTCCGAGTAGGAGTAAAGCATCTTGGCCCCGTGCCGGATAATTCCCTTTTGTTCCTGCTTCAATCCCGGCAGGTAACCAGGGATATCGACCAGGTTGATGATAGGAATGTTGAACGCATCGCAGAATCGGATGAAGCGTGAGGCTTTGTCTGAACAGTCCACGTCCAGGCTGCCGCCCAGATACATCGGCTGATTTGCGACAATGCCGATCGCCCAGCCGTCAAGCCGCGCAAATCCCACGACGATGTTTTTCGCGAATCGGGGCTTCACCTCGTAAAATTCGCCGGAATCCACTATGCGGTGAATCACGTCCTTCACGTTGTAAAGCTTCCTGGAATCGGCGGGAACGATGCGTTCGAAGTCTTCGATCAGGCGCCCGGAGAAATCGCTCGTCTCCACGTGGCGCGGCGGTTCGGAACAGTTCAGAGGCAGAAAGCTGATCAGCTTGCGAATATGCTCCATGCATGCCTCGTCATTGTCCGCCACCATGTCGGCGACGCCCGAAACCTCTGAGTGGAGCTTCCACCCTCCAAGCTGCTCCATGGTTACATCTTCGCCCGTGACCGCCTTAATGACGGGCGGGCTGGTGATGAACATCTGGCTGGTGTTCTTGACCATGAAGATGAAATCCGTCAGCGCAGGACAATAAGCGGCTACTCCGATGCAGGGTCCCATAATGGCCGAAATCTGCGGGATCACGCCGGACGTGATGCTGTTCTCGTAAAACATCTTGCCGATGACGCGCGTGGTGTCGAGTCCTTCCTGCACGCGCGCGCCCAGCGAATCGTACAGTCCGATCAATGGCACGCCCAACTTGCGCGCCGTTTCAGTCGCATAGCCGATCTTGGCTCCGTGCACTGCGCCCACAGTGCCGGCCAGGACAGTGCGGTCTTGAGCGAATACGTAAACGCCCCTGCCTTCGATTTTGCCAAAGCCGATCACCACGCCGTCGGTAGGCTCGCGTTTTTCAGCCATGCCGAATTCGATGCACGGCGATTCGGCGAGCATGAACTCCTCGACGAATGTGCCGGGGTCGAGAAGCTTTGCGATGCGTTCGCGAGCAGTCCACTTGCCTTCGGTGTGCTGCTTTTCAACGGCCTTGGCATCGCCGTGCAGCGCTCTTTCTTCCAGCGCGGCTAGTTTCTTCTGGAAATCAATCGGAGGGTTTGACATGAGCGCTGGTTACTTCTTCTCCTTCTTCTCCTTCGCTTTTTTGGGCGCTTTCAACGGGATGTCCATGCCTTGCGGCTCCTCAATAACTTCAATGCTGCCGCGTTCGGGATTGGAGACCCAAAAGGTTGTGGTCTGACGCAGCAATTCCTCCACGCGGCGGAATTTCTCGAACGGCGGACCTTGCCGTTTCCAGAGGGATGGCTCTTGGACGTTGAACCGCCTTAGCCGCCCATCCACGTCGAGAGTGGCAATGTTGTTGCCGGAGAAACGCTCGCTTTCAGTCATCTCATCCAAAACACCGGTCAGTGGAGTGAGGCGCGACACGATCCGGTCTCCACTGCCATCGGGGCCGGAATACGTGATCCTTCCCTTCCGCTCATCGATTTTGTAACTGTTGCCGGCAGCGCGAAATTCGGCCGAGTTTTTCGTGATGGTACCGCCCTCGATGGGCACGAATTTGATCATCCGCATCCAACCCGTCACGTTGTTCCCATTGATATCCATGAGAATAACTGTGCCGATCGTCTTTTGCTTCAGATCCACCACACCTTCGTACACGCGGCGGTTAGCGGAATCTGATTGAGAGCGAACAGGGGGCGTCCCGGCAATACCCACGAATGACAAAGCGAGCACGAGCAGCAGCAGGCGAGCTCTGATGCGGTCGCTCATCGGGACTCCTTTCTTCCGGACTTGTTTATCTTTTGCTTCAAGCGATTCATTGTAACTAATAATCGGAGTCCCTCGCCAGCAAAGGGGGTAAAATGTCATTAGGGCGTAGCGAAATAGGCTTGTTTTTCTTACGAATCGAGGAACATTCCCGCTATACTATGATGTTTTCGCACGGTATGCACCGGTCCGCTCTGCGTTGAGACCAGGTGCGCGGACATCGCACACACTCTGATGCGCATCTTAATCACAGGAGCGGGCGGAATGCTGGGCAGTGACCTCATGCCTGTGCTCGCTCAGGAGCATGTCGTGTTAGGGCTGGATCACGCTGCCTGCGACATCACGGACGAAAATGTAACGCGCAGCATCGTTGAAGACTGGCGCCCGGAGTTGATCGTGAACTGTGCTGCATTTCCCGACGTGGACGGTTGTGAGCGCGATCCGGAGCGGGCGTTTGCCGTGAATGCTCGCGGCGCGGGGAACGTGGCGCGAGCCGCCGAAACGGTCGGCGCCCGCTTGTATCACATCAGCACCGATTACGTGTTTGACGGCACGAAGCGCTCACCTTACAACGAAGACGATCCCGTGAACCCCGTCAGTATCTACGGACAAAGCAAGCTGGAGGGCGAAAAGCAAGTTCTCGGGAACGGCTCCGGGAGCCGCCACCTGATCCTGAGAACCTCCTGGCTTTACGGCATCCACAAAACTAATTTCGTGGACAGGACTCTGGAGCAGGCAAGAATAAAGGACGAACTGCAGTTCGTCGCTGATCAGATTGCATGCCCCACCTGGACGCTGCACCTGTCGCAGAAAATCGCCGAGCTGGTGCGGACCGGCACGTCCGGCATTATGCACGCGGCGGGCAGCGGCGAATGTTCGCGGCAGGAGTTTGCGGCCTATATCGTTCAGCAACTCGGGCGGTCCATTCCAGTGAAACCGCTCACGTGGGCGCAACTCAATTTGCCGGCCACACGGCCCGCGTATTCCGTTATGGGGGCTAGAGGTCTTGAGAAGGCGGGTCTGGCGCCGCTGCCTCACTGGGAACAAGCAGTGGATGAGTACATGCGCGTGCGGCAGGCGGTTCCGGCGATCTCGATTGCCAGTAGGATGTAGCAAGACCCGAATTCACCTACAAGGAGTGCCGAGCACCAACTCAACAGCTTGCAGAATCACCTCAGTGCCTCAACGTATGAAGCCCCGCATCCTGATCGTTTCACCAGTAACGCCGTACCCTGTCTACCACGGGGCAGGAAGCGCTATCTACGGATACATCCGCGCATTGCGCGAGGTGTTCGATATCACTTTCGCCGGTTTCTGCCCCCAGAAGTTCCAGCAGCAGGCACAGGCCGGGCTCGACGAACTTTGCAATAAGGCTCTGTTGTTCGACCCGCCTCCGTCGCGCAACTTGGACGCATTCTCGAGCGTCCCGTTCCTATTTTCGAATCTGCAGAGCAACGATATGCGCCGCGCGGTAGATCGGATTTTGAAGGAAGATTCTCCCGACGCAGTGCAGATCGAGTATCTGGGAATGGCGGATTACGCGCAGAGTGCCCGCTGCCCTCGCATTATTCGCGCCCACGTCCAGGAGTGGTGGCACTATTACCTGAACTGGAAGCACACTCGCGGGTTGCGCAAACGTCTGGAGAACCTCTTCTGGACTCTCGATTCGATTCGACATAATCGCGCCACTCTGGAGAGTTTCGATTGGGTGCTGGTGACTTCCGAAGAGGAGCGCCAGCGCGCATTGGAGTTGGCGCCCAAAGCTCGCGCCGAAGCATTGCCGTTTATGTTGATGGATTGCGAGCAGTTTGAGCCGGCTCCGTTGCCCCCTAGCGATCCGCACATGGTTTTCGTGGGCTTCCTTCCACATACACCAAACGCGGATGCTCTTGAATACTTCATCCGCGAGGAGCTTCCGTTGGTTCGCGCTCAAGAGACCGCCGCGCGGCTGACGGTGGCAGGAGAAGGAGCGTCGAATTACCTCAAGGGCCTGATGCACGACCAGCGGGTGGACTATCTAGGTTATGTCGAAGAGATCTGGGAAATTTACTGGCGAGCCAGAGTGTACATCGCGCCGGTGACGAGCGGCGGAGGCATCCGCACCAAGATCATTGAAGCCATGGCGGCAGGAGTTCCGGTCGTGTCGAACTCTTTCGCGCCGCAGGGCCTTGGGCTGCTGCCCGGTCATCATCTCGCCGTTTGCGACACACCGCAAGAATCCGCCTCCGCCATTGTGCGGTTGTTTCGCGATGACTCCTATTGGAACCGCATGCGGAACTCCGCACGTGCATTAGTAGAGAACTCATTTGGCCTGCAGCGGCTTGCACCCGTGATTCAGGCAAGATACTTGCGTTTTCTGGAAGAAGCTGCATGAAGAGGTTTGTTTATATTGCGAGTGGCTCTCCAGCGGGAACGGCTGCGGATATGGCGCGGCTGCCCTCACAGAACTATGGCGTGCCGTGTCGCGTTGTTGCTCCCGCTAGCGTGGCAGCCTCTATCATGGACGCTCTGAATCTCTCTCCAGGAGAGATGATCTCCTGCAGTTCCTCTTCATTCGCGGCGGTATGGTTCCGCCTTTCGATGTTCCTCAGGTTCTCTCTCCAGTCGCATGTCATTTGTTGCAAATCATCCGGAGGCCCACGCTGGCTGAAACTGCTGGCGCTGCTGCTTCCTGGGAAATTGTATTTCGTAGAGTCGAATCAACCGCCGCAGCATTGCAGCCGGTTGCAACTGGTCCGGGCTGCAATAGCGGGCCAGGGACCGTGGTGCGTTTTTGCGTCCGCCTCCACGGCGCGACTCCAGCAGATTGTCACAAATTTTCGCGAACGGTACCCGCATGCTCGACTGCACGGCGTGCTGCGGTCTCCAGCCGATCCTGTCATCGCGAGCTTTTTCGATACTTGGCAGGAGGTTCGTGGCACGCGGGTTGCTGCCATAGCCGCACTCCTGCCGCGCTGCCTCGGCAAGCGTCGTTTTCAGGGCATTGTGCTGCCGTGCACCGCTGAAGGCGGCGCGGCGCTGAAGTGGATAGCATGGCTGCTTCCCATCTGGCGCATTGAAGCGTACAACGAGCAACTCGATGTCTTTTTCGGGCGGAATCCTTTACTGATGTTGAAGCATGCGGTCTGGCGTATGCGACAGCGGCGCGACCGTGTGCGTTACGAAACGGCGTGGCACCATTTCTCACTGCCAGTCGTTATCATCGGTTCAGCATCCGGTTATTACTTGAAGAAAATCATCCCAGCAGTTCGGGCCGCATTTCCTGGTGTTCAGCTTCACGGGATAATCCCGCGCTCTCTGGAGCGGCCTACTGAGGGCCTATTTGAAGCGCGCACTATTTTGGAGCCGGGAATCTTCGGCGCGCTGCGACAATGCTGGAGGCTTTCACGCCGTCAGTTCCAAGCTTGCATCATTCCCTGCACGACAGAGCCGTATCTTCGCATGCATTTGCTGGGTTGGCTGCCGCTGTTCGGACCGCGTTATATTTACAACGAATTCGGCGACGGCTTTCCGGTCCGAAATACAAGAATGCTCCTCCGTCACTTCACGTGGCGACTGCGAGAGCTTCTTTCATTTCAGATCGCCTCATCTGCTGCCGGGCGGACAGCGGCCGTTCGCCTGATGCATCTATCGGTTTATCCACTCCGCTTGATGCTCGGCTTGGGCGTGCTTCTGAGGGTCAGGTTGGCGTCTCGCGTGCGCCGTCTGCAACAGACCGGCGAGCACGCGCGCCCAATCCGCCGCGCAGTGGTGGACATGATCTATCTCGGCGGCGAGGCCACGCCGCCGCCTTTTGAGCTTCCGCGTACGCGTGGGAACATTGTCGTTCGCGTGGCAGCACGCGTGACCAGTCGGTATGGAACGGATCGTGTCCGGCAGATGAACGCGGCTATTGCAGCCAGCGACGCCGACTTCGTTTGCCTAATGGACTCCTGTTCCCGCGCCGCGAGTGATTACTGGCTCGATGCGCTGTTGCAATGCTTTGATGAAGCGACAGCACAGGTGGGACCGCAAATCGTAAACGCCGTCGATGGCAGCGTGGTCCGTGGAGGGATCATTGGACGTGAGCTGAAATCGCAATGGAACTCCGATCATGCCGTCTGCTGGGACAGGCGCCCGGAGTGGCTGGGCGTCGACTTGCTCCCTTGGGTTTGCGTCGTGGTCCGCCGGAGTGTATTTTTAGAGGCAGGTTATTTCAGCCGCGAGTGCGGCTCGGACGCCTCAATGCCTGTCGATGCTGATTTCTGCAGGCGTTTGGCGTCAAACGGCTGGCGCTCGATATGCAATCAAAATGTGACGGTTTTCTATCCGGCTGGAAGCGCGAACAAGAGCGAGCTGCAACCAACGGTTCGCATCGCGGAAACGTTCGAAACTCCGGAGGTCGGGAGTTGATGCGCGTGTTAAGAGTTTTGGGATTGGCTGTGGCGTTGTTGATAGGTTCATTGGCCGCGCCCCTGTTGCGCGCGCAGGAACTGCCCAAATCCCTTCCCGCGCTTTCATCCGGAGAGACGCTGCGGTTCCGGCTATTATGGCCGAGCGGGATTGCATTGGGAGAGGCTGTCATATCATCGACCGCCGGACAGAATGAGTTGCACTTTGAAATGCGAATAGAAGCTGACTTGCCCGTGCGGCGAATCTCAGGCTCCGTTACAGCGTCGGCAACGCGCGATGGTCTTTGCTCATTGAAATATCACCGCAAGATGATCGAGGGCCCCAAAACGTCAGAAGAAAAAATAGATTTCGACCAAAAGAACCACCAGGCGATCAGAATGCTGGGTGGACAGACAACCACTGTTCCAATCGCGGCGTGCGCGCGAGACCCGCTGACCTTTTTGTATTACTACCGCAACCAACTCGCGGCGGGCTCAACAGCCGACACCGCCAGCTTTTTCCTGGGATCTGAGCGCAGCCTCGAGGTGAAACCGGCAGGAACCGAGACGGTTACAGTCAGCGGACGCGAGCGGCAGGCGGAGAAATTTCTGGTCACCTACCATAGCCGGAACTCGGCTAAAACGTTCGAGCTGTGGTTTTCTTCCGATTCGCGCCGTGAACCTGTATTGGTCCGCCTGCCCTCTCCATTGGCAGTCTTCTCCGCCGAGCTGGAGTGAAAGTTTTCCAGCCATGCGCCTCGCCTTCTTCTCACCGCTAGCTCCGAAACCATCCGGAATAACGGACTACAGCCAAGCGCTGTTACCGCATTTGGCGGAGCACTGTGAAACACTGGACGTCTTTATCGACGATTATGAGCCGGCGTTCTCCTGTTCGAATCAACATCTCGCAATCCGCAATTACCGCGAGTTTGAGCCCGCGTACGAGCGCGGCCGATATGACACAGTGCTGTACCAGATGGGCAACAATCCATTCCACGTGTACATGTACGAGCTCGCGTTGCGCATCCCCGGCATCGTGGTGATGCATGAATTCAATCTGCATCACCTCTTCGCCCACGTAACGGTGGCGCGCGAGGATTGGGACACGTACCTTCGCGAGATGGAGTATAACGGCGGCGCTCCGGCCGTGGAGCGGGCAAAGCACGCGCAGGCTGGCCTGGGAGACCTCGACTACAACGGCATTCCCATGAACCGGCGATTGCTGGAGCAAACGCGTGGCATCATCGTTCACAGCGATTATGTGGGAAATCTGGTGAGGGAAGCAGGATTTCGACGGGACGTAACCAAAATTCCGCATGGCGTGGATACCGGGCAATTAGAGGTCGCGGCGTCGCGAACACTAGTTGCGGAATTAACCGGTTTTCGGCTGGACGATTCCACCACTCTCTTCGGCATCTTCGGTTTCTTGAAGCCCTACAAGAGGGTCAGGGAAGCATTGCGCGCGTTCGCACGTGTTCGGGAACGCCGGCCCAATATCAAAATGATCTTGGTTGGCGAGGAGCACCCCACTTATCCGTTGCGGCCACTGATCAATGAACTCGGCATCAGCGACGATGTTCGCATTGTCGGCTACGTTCCTCTGGACGTGTTTACATCCTGCATCGGCGGTTGCGACATCTGCATCAATTTGAGGCGGCCGACGGTTGGGGAAACGTCTGGCAGTTTGCTCCGATTGCTGGCTTTGGGCAAGCCGACGCTCATCTCAGAAATCGGAGCGTTCCTTGAGATACCGGAGGACGCGGCCATCAGAATCCCCGTGGATGATCGCGAAGTGGACTGGGTTGCTGAGTACATGAATCTTATATTGGATCAGCCGACCCTGGCGCGGACTATTGGTGAACGGGCGAGAGAATATGCAGTTCGTGAATGCTCCTGGTCGAAAGTGGCTGCTCAATACGCCGAATTCTTGAAGCACTGCGCGACTTCAGAGCCCCGCGCGCGAGCGAGTGCGCTTCCCGGCAACGGCTTCCACGCCGCCGCTCCACCGCCGCTGAATGTCTCGACCGAGCAGCTCGAAGATTACATCATGAGCTTCTCGCACGATTCCGCGGTCATGGAAGACTATGTACTGCTTCATCGCAAACGCCTGGCGCGGTCCGTCGAGATTACACCTCCGGGAACCGAAGGAGATCGCATTCTGGAACTTGGCTGCTACTTGCACCTGACTCCCGCTCTGCGCAAATATCTGGGCTATGGCGAAGTGCGCGGCGCGTATTACGGCCCGCTGGGAAACACTGCGTATCGTGCCACCAGCTCGGCGGACGGCGAAATCTTCGCGTGCCCCGTAGACTTGTTCGACGCGGAAAAGGACACTTTCCCTTATCCGGACGGCTACTTTCAAGCGGTGCTGTGCTGCGAGCTGATCGAGCATCTTGCCGCGGACCCCATGCACATGCTCGCGGAGATCAACCGCGTGCTCTCGCCTGGCGGAACGCTCATCCTCAGCACCCCCAATATCAGCAGTCTGCACAGCGTTCACGCCGTGCTGCACGGTTATCACCCCGGCGTTTTCGCCGCATACATAAAACCGGATAAGAACGGAGTGGTGGATCCGCGCCACAGCCGTGAATATACTCCCAGGGAACTGGTCGTGACTATGAACGCTGCTGGTTTCGAGGTAGATCTGCTGGAGACCGGCGATTATGAATCGCGGCCCGCCGACGCAATGGTGGAGAAAATCCTGCGGGAGAACGGGCTTGCTGTTGACCTTCGCGGCGAAGTAATTTTCTGCCGGGGAAGAAAGGTGGGACCGGTGCGCGAACGCTGGCCGAGGGAGCTCTATTACCCGTGACACACGAGCACGGGCATCTTGCCCGTCCATGCTGCCAGACTAAAGCCATGACTTCCGCTGCTTCGAATCCATACCGTGCCCGCTTCCACCAGGCGCAAGCGCGCACCGACGGGCCGGGACGCGTGCGCCTTAAATGCGTGGTGGAGAACGCGAGCGGCGTTACGTGGACGGCGAGAGAAGCAAGGGGTATCAGCGACAACGGATCTCATGAAATCGGCCCGGTCCTGCTGGGCTACAACGTGTTCGATGCACGGACCGGATTACTCGTTATGGAGGGCGTGCATGTCGCGCTCGAAGGCGACTGCGAACCGAGTAGTAAGCAGGATCTGAGCGCCGAAATCCAATTGCCTCCTGAAGAGGGCTGCTATAGGATCTGGATCTCTCCGGTCCGTGAGAATGTCGCCTGGTTCTATGAAAAGGGATCGGAGTTCGTCGAAATTGAGGTCTCTTCAACCGCCACGAGTGTTTCCGTCCGACATGTGCGGCAGACGCGCGGCGGCGCGTTGCGGCTTCGACGCGCAGCGGAATTGCTGCGGCGCGTGCTATGGTACCCATGGCGTACGGTCGCGCGGCATTACTCGTTGATACTGTCCATGGTTCGCCGCGAAATTTTGGGGCGTTATCGCGGCTCCATGGGCGGCGCGTTGTGGACCTTAATGCATCCGCTCCTGCTGATGATCGCGTACTACTTCGTTTTTGCGGTTGTGCTGCGTGTGCGCTTCGCGCCCGGGCAGGGCCGCGGCGGATTCATCTTCTATTTTCTTTGCGGGATGCTTCCATGGCTCGCCATCAGTGAGGCCCTAGGCCGCGCACCCGGTGTGGTGCTGGAACACAGCGGATTTGTAAAGCGGGTGGTGTTCCCGCTGGAAATTCTGCCGCTGAACCTGACCGTCATGGGCCTGGCGACAGAAGTATTCGCATTGCTGATCTTTCTTCCCGCTGTTGCCCTCGGTCCCGGGATTCACTGGACGGCGGGATATTTCCCGCTGATCCTCATTCCCCAACTGCTATTCACGGCGGGGCTGTGCTGGTTCCTTGCGGCGCTTGGCGTGTTTCTGCGCGACACAGGACAGGTCATCGGATTCCTGCTCACCATCTGGTTCTTTGTGACTCCCATCTGTTATCCGGCTAGCGCGCTGCCGCAGGAGTCGCTGTGGTTGTTTCGTATCAACCCGGTGTATACCATAGTGGCGGCGTATCGCGCGGTTTTTCTCGAAGGCGCCGCGCCCGATTGGGCGCCGCTCGCCAAGTTGTGGGTCGTATCGTTGCTGATATTTTGGGCTGGTCACACCTGGTTCTTTAAGGCCAAGAAGTCTTTTGCGGATTTGATCTGATGTCTGCCATACAAGTGCGCAATGTGGCCAAGATGTACCGGCTGTACCCCAATCCCACCGCGCGTCTCAAAGAGATGTTCACGCTCAACCGCCGCCCTTATCACCAGGAATTTTGGGCGCTTGACGGTATTAGTTTTGACGTGGAGCGCGGCGGAGTGTTCGGCGTTATTGGCCCGAATGGATCAGGGAAAAGCACGTTGCTGGAAATCGTCACCGGGACACTGGAGCCGACGCGAGGCCGCGTGATCACGCATGGCCGGCTGGCCGCGCTTCTTTCTCTTGGCGCCGGATTCAACCCGGAGTTCACCGGGCGCGAGAACGTTTTTCTAAACGGCGAGATCATGGGCCTGTCACGGCAGGAGATCCAAAAGAATTTTCCGCATGTCGAGCGCTTCGCCGAGATCGGCAAATTTATGGACCGGCCTGTGAAAACGTATTCGACCGGCATGTACGTCCGGCTCGCGTTTGCAGCCGCGATCCACGTCGAACCGGAAATCCTGGTTGTGGATGAAGTGCTCGCGGTGGGCGATGCGATCTTTGTCAACCGCTGCGTTCGGAAATTCGAGGAACTGCGCGAGCGCGGCTTGACCGTGTTGCTGGTCACGCATGATGTGTCGCTCGTCAAGCTGCTGTGCGACCGCGCCATGCTCCTGTATCGCGGGCGCATACTTGCTCAAGGCGACCCCGACGACGTGGTGAACCGGTATAACGGGCTCGTGCTGGAGCGGCAGCGGGCGTTCGAGCAGGAGCTTCCGCCGCCTTCGGCTGATGGAGCGGAGGAGATGGAACCTCTGGAATACACCTACCGCCACGGTGACCGGCAGTCCGTTGTGGCGAAAGTGGAGATGTACAACGAAAGCGGCCGTTCAGCATTGGTGTTTCGCTCCGGCGAGAATGTGCGAGTACGGGTCGTCGCTCATTTCCGCGAGCGGCATGAGAGGCCAGTCGTGGGAATGATGATCCGAAATCGAATCGGAATGGACGTATTCGGCACGAATACCGAACTCGAGGACGCCTGCCCAGGGCCTGCGGAAGCGGGCGATTTCTTAGAAGTGAATTTCTCGTTTGCCTGTTGGCTGACGCCGCAGGAGTATACGTTGACGGTCGCGACGCAGTCGCCCGACGGCACCAGTCACGACTGGCTGGATGGCGTGCTGTCGTTTCAAGTCGTTGATACGCGGCGCACGGCTGGCGTGGCGAATCTCAACGCGCGAGTGACGTCGCGAAGGCTGAAAAGCCGAGAATCGCGACTCGCGATTCGGAAAACATCGGCGTGAAATGATCCCGACTCCCGAATCTCGTGTTAGGAGCATAGGTTCATGTCTGGTCCAGAACAGAACAATGACGGCGCGCTTATCGTCGATCGGCTTCAAGAAATCCGGGAGCGGATCGCGATGCGCCTGTCACGACCGGAGCTTCAGCATCCGGCAGTCAGCACGCCTTCATTGGACGATCTGCGCGACACCCACGCGCAAGCCGCGAACCTGGCGGATCTGGTTGGGAAATTGAATCCCCGACCTCCAGGAGTTTTCAATGAATTGATCCAGGCCGGGAAACGAACCTTGGCCCGTGCCCTGGATTGGGCTCTTCGGCCGCAGCGCGATTTCAACCGCGAAGTGGTTGCATTTTTGAGCCGCGTAACTGAGGCGCTGGCGGAAACAAACCGCAATGTGCTGGTGTTGGCTGAGGCGCTCCAGAATGCAGGTGTAGTTCACAAAGCACTTGGCGAGGAAATGGATGCTGCGCTCAATCGCATCTGCGAGCGATACGATGCGCAACTTTCCGGCGTCCGGGAGCAGATCAAGCTGCAGAAGTGGGCACTGGAAGGGGCCATGACGCGGCAGGGAGACGCTCTCCAGAACCGCACATTCGAACTGCTGGCAGAGTTGCAGGACACCATGTGGAAAGCGATTGAGGCCGCCAGCGGCAATCTCCGCGAGGAAATCCGAGTGCTGCGCCAGCGCGTGGCCGCGCAGGCTAGAGTGGCGGCTCCCGAGTCACCCGCCCAGGCCATTGCACTCACATCCGCAACCGCGACGCCCGCGGGCATAGATTACTTTCAGATTGAGCGGCATTTCCGCGGGACGGAAGAGGAGATTCGAGAGCGCCAGAAGTTTTATGTTCCCTACTTCCAAGGCCGCCGCAACGTGCTGGACATTGCCTGCGGGCGCGGCGAGTTTCTGGAGTTGATGCGCCATGCCGGCGTGAACGCACGCGGTGTGGATTTGGATGCAGACATGGTCGGTCGTTGTCTCGAAAAGAGCCTGACCGTAACGCAAGCCGACGTGTTTGATTTCCTTAAAAATGTTCCCGACGCTTCGTTAGACGGCATTTTTTGTGCGCAGTTCGTGGAGCACCTGAATGCAGAGGGGTACATCCGCCTCCTCACGGCGTGCGGAGAAAAGCTGGCAGCCGGGAGCGTACTCGCCGTCGAGACGCAGAATCCCGAATGTCTGGCTATCTTCAGCCAGTCGTTCTATCTTGATCCCACGCACGTCAAACCGATTCCTCCGGCGTTGCTGCGTGTGCTATTGACTGAGGCGGGATTCGACCGCATCACCACGCATTATCTGTCGCTCGCGTCGGCAGGATTGCCGGTGCTGCCGGAGCTTTCTTCGCCCGCCGTGAATGGTGAGGCAATCGATCGTTGGAACGCGGAAATCCGGCGGTTCAATGAGACGTTTTTCGGAGGTATGGATTACGCGCTGATCGGTTACCGCGCCGCTAAGCGGCGCAGCTAAGTTCGCATATTGGTTGGTCTTAATCAAGTTGACCTTGCCCATCCGTCGGGCATAGAATCGGTGAGTTGACACCCCGTATTCAATACTTAAACTCAATCTCCGCTGTGCTGCAGTTTTAAGATAGGAGATCCCATGGCAGAAGCGAAAGTGCCGCCGTATCCAACCCAACAAACGGAATCAAACGACAACAAACCGAAAGAAAAGCCGCTCCTAACACGACGCGACTTCTTCGTCCGGAGCAATGCCGGCGCGGTCGCCGTAGGAATGATGACGGGCACGGGATTTGCCGCCAGCCTCATTCAGGCTCCGCCCAAGCCGGCTGCTGCGCCGAAACCTACCGCGGTTCCGCCACCCATCAAAACTCGCAAAGTCACGCTCGACATTGATGGCAAAAAATACGACTGCAACGTAGATGTCCGCGAGAGCTTGTGGGAGACCATGAATTACCAGTTGGGCTTGTCCAACTGCAACCAAGGTTGCGACCGCGCCGAGTGCGGCGCCTGTGCGGTGCTGGTGGATGGCAAGGCGGTAAATGCGTGTACGCTGCTGACGGCACGATACGGACGCGGGCAGAAGATTGTTACGGTGGCGGGAATTTCAAAGGGCCCCGGACCGCAGGGACTACATCCACTACAGCGCGCTTTCTGGCTGGACGGCGGTTTCCAATGCGGCATCTGCACGCGGGGCTTCATTATGTCGGCGTACGCGCTGCTGCAAACCAATAACAATCCAACAACGGCAGAGATCAAAGAGGCGGTCTCAGGCAACATCTGCCGCTGCGGTGAATACCCCAAGATTATCACCGCTGTGAAGAAGGCCGCCGCAGAGCTGCGCGGCGAGAAGGTGACCTATGCCGCCCCGCTGCCGCTGGTGACGCTGGTTGCTGCGACATCCCAAGCGGCTCCACCGGCCAACGCTGTTTCCAAGCAATTTGAATTCGCAACAGCCCTCGGCACCATCGAGCAATTCGATGATCTGTCGCTGGAGTTGAAAGAGAAGCCCGGCATCGTCGGTCTTTCCGGTTCGGAGCGCACCATCACGGTGTCCTGGGATCCCGGCCAGCTCGATGAGGGCAAGGTGCGGCAAATCCTGTCCGAAAGTGGCCACCCGGTTAAGTAAAGGCTGGAGGAGGGAAACGTTATGTTGACAGTTGATGCATTGCGCGTCGTCCAAGATCCGAAATATGCCGCCAGCCTCACCGAAGCCCATTGGCATGCGTTGATCGGCGATCCCGTGTGGAGCGAATTGGTCGCCGAGTATCCCGAGATGGTGGCGCCGGTGCAGGATCTCTACGCGGCGCAGTTAGGTATGCCCTTGGCGAAGGCCGAGCCCGCTGCGGATAATCCCCCCGGCAAATCGGACCAGTTCAAAGTCATCGGTAAATCTATTCCTCGTGTGCAAGGGCTGGGGGTGGTCACCAACCTTGGGCAATACGTCGAGAACATGCGCATGCCTGGGATGCTTTTCACGCGCACGCTGCGCAGTTCGCATCCGCATGCGAAAGTGAAGAGCGTTGACACGAGAAAAGCGGAGGCGCTCGCCGGCGTAGTGGCGATTTTGCATCGCGGCAATTTGCCTGCCGAATATCGCAACGTGAAGCTCGGCAGTAGTCCTCCGGATCGCTATCTGTTCAACGAAGAGGTGTTCGAAGTAGGCGCGCCCATCGCCGTGGTGGCGGCTGAGAACGAGCACATCGCCGATCAGGCCATTCACCTGATCGACGTGGAGTATGAGCCGCTTCCTGCGACATTGGACATGATGGAGGGCTATCAGCCCAACGCCCTGAAGCAGTGGGACAACAAGGAGAATGGCACTATCGTCGCCATCACGCCCCCGCTGGTGCGCGGGAACCCGGACGGCGCCCGCGCCGATGTGGTCATTGATGCCGTTCTGACCAGGGCTACCGAGCAGCACATGGCGCTCGAGGTCACTAACTCGCTGATGTATTGGGACCAGGATCGGCTGATCGTTTACTACACCTGCCAGCACGCTCACGGTACCCGCGCCGGGTTGGCGCAGGCGCTGAAGCTTCCAGCGAACCGCGTTCGGGTGATCCAGACGGGCTACATGGGATCCGGTTACGGTTACCGCTCCGGCATCGACTTGGCCGAAGTGCACAGCGCCATCCTGGCGAAGATCACCGGGCGTCCCATCAAGACCATGTACACACGCGCCGAAGACTTCATCACACGTACTCACCGCCCCGAGTTCCGCAATGAGATGAAGCTCGGAGTGAATCGAGATGGGACACTGCAGTTCGGGCATTTCCGCGTGTTCGCCAATGCAGGAGCGCATCGCTCCGGTGCTGCCAACGGTAGTTGGTTCAATATGCAGAACCAGTACAAAATTCCGAACCTGAAGCTGGAAGCGATCGACGTCTTCACGAATAGCTTCAAGTCGGGGCCTTACCGCTGTGTCAGCCATCCCAACGGGACCTTCGCTTTAGAGATGATCATGGAGAAGGCCGCTGCAGCTATCGGCGCGGACCCCGTTGAATTCCGCCTGAAGAACCTGAATGAAGTTGGCAATCCGGACACTAAGAAACCATTCAGCAATCCGGGAATACGTGAATGCATCACCGCCGCCGCCGAGCGCATCGGCTGGAAGGAGAAGTGGCACAAGCCACGCGTGAAAGAGGTGCGGCCCGGCGTTTTCCACGGCATCGGTTTTGCCGCTCATGCGTGCAGCCACGGTGCGGGAACCGATCCGGCCACGGGCCAGGTGATCGTGAACACCGACGGCAGCGTGCAGTGCGTCTCGGGCTGCACGGACATCGGGCCCGGCCAGCGCACGCAGATGGCGATGATCGTTGCGGAGGCGCTGGGCGTTCCGTATACATCGGTCACGATTACTGCGTATGTTGATACTGACAATACGACTGATACGGCAGGAACGAACGGAAGCCGCCAGACCAACACCGGCGGACGCGGCATGTACGAAGCGGCCATGGATGCCAAGCGCCAGATTCTGAAGCTCGCGGCCGACAAGTTCATCGCAGACGCCAAACGCCGCAATGAGGAGCTTCAGGTAACGCCGGAACAGTTGGATATTACGGATGGAAGGATTTTCACCAAGTCCGATCCGTCAAAAAAGCTCGCCCTGGAGTCGGTGGTGCAGGGGTCCGGGCTTTCAATCCTGGGGCGCTCGATCTACAGGCAGGATACCAAATGGGAGCGCACGGCCTGGGCGGCGCATGCCGCTGAGGTCGAGGTGGACACCGGCACGGGTACCGTGCAGTTGACCAGACTCGTCGCCGCCCACGACGTGGGCAGAGCTCTGAATCCGTTCGCCGTCGAACAGCAGATTGAAGGCGGCGTGGTAATGGCGTTAGGCGCAGTTTTCATGGAGGAATTGCTCAAAGACACGGCAACAGGTCTGACGCTGAACCCCAATATGCTCGATTACCGGCCGCCCAGCATTCTGGACGTACCGGAGAACATCGAGACGATCATTATCGAGAAACCCAAAGAGTACGGCGTCTTCGGCGCGCACGGGATTGGCGAGCCTCCCATGGCGCCGCCGGCTCCGGCCATCGCCGCTGCCGTATACAATGCAGTCGGCGCGTGGATCGATAGCATGCCCATGACTCGCGAAAAGGTGCTGGCTGCGCTGAGAAACGTGCGCTAGATCGGAGCCGCGACGATTCAGAGCCGCGACCGCAAGGGAGCGGTTGTGCCTTAAGCGAGTGCCGAGTGCGGAACAAATTCTGAGGTAAAAGAAATGAAAAATTTCGAATTATACGAACCCTCCAACGTTCGCGAAGCCGTTGCCACGCTGGTGAAGATCGGCCCGAAGGCGAAAGTGATTGGCGGCGGCAGCGACCTGGTCGCGGGCGTGATGAAAGATTGGGTGCAAGGCAACGGCATGCCGCTGCCCGACGCATTGGTGGACCTCAGCACGATTCCGCAGCTCAAGGGCATCAAAGTGGACAAGACCGGCGCAACCATCGGCGCCATGACCACGCTGACGGAGATCGTCGAATCGAAGGACCTGCAAAAACAGTTCTCATTGCTGACGCAGGCCGCCCACAGTGTCGCGTCGCCGCTCATCCGCAATTTCGGCACGCTCGGCGGCAACATCAACCAGCGCCCGCGCTGCTGGTTCTACCGGGGCGCGGAGTTCAACTGCTACAAGAAGGGCGGCGACTTCTGCTACTCCGTAGGCGGCGACAACCGCTACCACGCGATCATCGGAGGCGAGCTGTGCTATATCGTCCATCCCTCTGACACGGCCACGGCGCTGCTGGCCTTGAATGCTCAGGCCAAAATCGCCGGCCCCAGAGGCGACCGTACCGTGCCGTTCGATCAGTACTTCATTGGCCCGCGCGAAGATGTGTTGCGCGAAAATATCCTGAAAGCTGACGAAGTAATGACCGAGGTCTTTATCCCCACTCCCGCGCCTGGCACCAAACAGGCGTGGTCAAAACTCAAAAACCGCCAGGTTTACGACTTCGCCATAGTTTCTGTAGCTGCCGCGTTTACGACAGATGCCAGCGGCAACTGGGCTGATGGCCGCGTGGTACTCGGCGGCGTAGCTCCGGTTCCCTATCGCGCCACTAACATCGAGAACCAACTCAAAGGCAAGAACGTCAAGAACAGCATCAAACAAGCCGCCGCAACCATCCGCACCGCCGCCCGCCCCATGAGCATGAACGCGTATAAAGTGGATGTGGCGCAGACAATGGTGGAGCGCACGATACTGGGGGCGCTGGGGTAGGCCTACTGAGAGGTGATCTACTCGGATTTGTTATATCGGTAATTTAGCTGGAGGCAATAGGATGAAGCGCCTGTTTATTGTCCTTCTTGTAGTCGGATCACCGCTAGTCTCCAGTGCCCAGACCTACGACGACGTCACCGTGGGTATGAGGTGCTGGCAGAACATGAGTGGCGACCTTGAATGCGAATACAAGGTGGGCCAGTCCCTTCATTTTGGCATTGCGGGCGTTGGCGAACCAGACGCGTCAATTTACTTCTACGCTTCCTCTTCTAAAGGCGACTACTTCGCGGTGGTGGGTCTCTCTCACAAGTGTGTCGTCGTAAAGCCAGGTCTCAAAGCCAAGGAACCCCGCCGCATTGATCTGGCGTTCGTATCTCCGCGGAACGGTAAGGTCTACCACACCTGGGAAAGCTGCCAAGCTGCGTCATGGTAACGAAATTACGATTTCTGCTACTGCGGCACGCGTTATAATAAGCGCATGGCGTCCATAGACATTACTCATCTCACCCCTGAGGAACGATTACGGCTCATGGATGAGCTTTGGGACAGCCTTTCCGCACGCCTTGAGACCCTCCCGCTGACTAACGCCCAACGTGAAGAGTTGGACCGCCGCCTTGATGAGTTAGACCGTGAAGGTCCATCGGGCATTCCCTGGGAAGACGTCCTTGCGCGGATTCGTGGCCGTTCCAGATGAAGTCTCTGTTAATCCGCCCCGCTGCTGCCGCAGATATCGAGGAAGCGTTCGGATGGTATGAGCACCAGCGTTCAGGCTTGGGCGATGAGTTCTTGGCCGCCGTTCAGTCGAAGATTGACGAAATCGTTAGGAAGCCCCTCACATATCCAGTAATTCATCGCGACACAAGGCGGGCGCTCCTTCATCGATTTCCGTATGCGGTGTTCTACCGGGTATATGACGAAGCCGTTATCGTGGTTGGATGTATGCACGGACGACGTGATCCAATGCGATGGAAATCCCGCCGGTGAGATGCGAGTAATACATTTTCACCCCGGTGTGAACCCACCCGAAGTTCAACGTTCTTCCGCCCTGATACTTTCCTGCGTTTCTTCGGACTTTCCCCTCCGCCGGATCGCCGGATAGAACGGCGCGAGGTATCGCGCGGGGATGCCGAATAAATACAGTGTGTGCAGCACAAACCACGTGACAAGCGTCGGCAGCAGCCCATGCTCTTCCCAGCGGCGTCCGGATACTCGCAGAGCCTCCTTCAGACAAACGGTTCTTCCTGTCTTCACCAGACGGCGAGCGAAATCGTAGTCCTCCATTAGAGACAGCGCGCGGTACCCGCCTAATTGCTGAAAAATCTCTCTCCTCACAAATATTCCGGAGTCGCCATAGAATACGCCAAAGGCCTGTCTCCAGCGGTTGAATCGTGTAAAGACTCGCGGCACCCAGCCTTCGCCTTCAAACACAATATCGAAGTTGCCACCGACGATGGAGGGGTTCTGCATGGCCTTTTCTAGAGCGATTATCGCGCGAGCGGGCAAAACGACATCAGCATGCAGGAACAGCAACACATCTCCGCCCGCTTCTTCTGCCCCCCGATTCATCTGGACGGCGCGGCCTCTTTCCGAAGTCAGCACGCGGCAAAAGCGCGCGGCGATGGCGGCTGTCTTGTCGCCACTTTGGCCATCAACAATAATTACCTCGAAATCGCCGTCAGCAGCGAGCACAGCTTCCAGCATCTGCTGGATACAGGCTTGCTCATTGAACGTGGGAATGATGATGGAGACCAATGGGATTGTGTTTGGAAGTGTTATCCTGCCGCTTCGCGGAAGAATTGCCCCATGCGGCGAAACTTCTGATAGCGAGCTTCGAGCAGCTCGGCAATAGGTAGGCGTCGCGCCTCATTCAACGCGGAGTGCAGCATGGGTCCAAGGATTCGAGCCATCTCCTCGTGAGAGGTGTGCGCGCCTCCGGGAGGTTCCGGCACCATCTGATCGACAATACCGAGCTGGATCAGATCGGGTGCGGTGATCTTCAGCGCCTCGGCAGCGAGTTCTGCTTTCTGGCCATCGCGCCATGTGATCGAAGCGCAGCCCTCGGGAGATATGACACTGTACACGGCGTTCTCAAGCATCAATATGCGATCGCCGACTGCAATCGCCAGCGCGCCGCCGCTGCCGCCTTCGCCGGTTATGGTGACAACGATTGGAACAGGCAGGCGTGCCATCTCCATGAGGTTTTTCGCGATCGCCTCGGCCTGCCCACGCTCCTCGGAACCGATGCCCGGGTATGCTCCGGGCGTATCCACAAAACTGATGATCGGCCGCCTGAATTTTGCCGCCAGTCGCATCGCGCGCAGCGCTTTCCGATAGCCCTCAGGCTTTGGCATCCCGAAATTCCGATGCAGCTTCTGCGTTGTGTCGCGTCCCTTCTGATGACCGAGAACCATCACCCATTCATCGTGAAACCGCGCGAAACCGGCGACCAGCGCGGGGTCTTCTCCGAATGCGCGGTCTCCGTGGATCTCGGTGAACTCCTGGAACAAATGCTTGACGTAATCGAGTGTATGCGGCCGCTGCGGATGGCGAGCCAACTGCACGCGTTTCCAGGCCGAGGTGAACCCGGCGAAGTCGGCCTGCAACCCGCGAATTTGCTCCCGCAGTTGTTTGATCTGCGCGTCGGTGGCGCCGTCGGCAGGGCCCGAGGCCAGCTCCTCGATCTTGAGCTCGATGGCCTCTAGCTCGTGCCGCGCTTTTTCGGCATCTAACATCGTACGTTCCAATACTTAAACCAGCCGGATCGAATCTTTCCCACAAAGTTTCTTCACGCGCGCAACCAGATCTGCGTCGGGCCTGATGCGAATCTCCGGTTCCAGAATCGCCTGGAAGTCGCGCTCGCGCTCTAACTCCAGCCGCACGGGCACAGGGCCGTTCTTTTCAGAGAGAATCTCATACAACTGCCGGGCGACGCCTCCGTTATTTCCCAGGCGTACACGAATGACAACTCCGGTCGGCATCGGCGGCTCCACGGACTCGAGCGGCGCAATCTCGGAGACAGCGATTTTGGGCCGTGAGTTCTCTTCCATCTGCACCCGCCCTTTCACGTATACAATGGCCTCCGGCTGGAGCAGTTGATTCAACCGCCGATACGCTTCGGGGAAAACTAGCAGGCCGACTGTACCTTCCAAATCCTCAAGTGCTACCGAGGCCCAGGTCTCGCCTCTCTTGCTCCTCATTGAGCGCACAGCGCCGATGATTCCGCCCAGCGCCACCTCGGACTGCGGCGCGAGTTCACTTAGCTGCGCGCAGTTCACAGTGCCGAGGTCCCGAAGCTTCTGCTCGAACTTCCGAAGCGGGTGGCCGGTGAGATAAAACCCGAGCACCTCTTTCTCGCCAGCCAGAATCTGCGACTCGGGCCATTCCGGCACATTGGGCAGTGAGTGTTTCTCAGGGGTGTGTTCCGGGCCGCCGAACAAACCATGCTGGCCGGACTCACGATCGCGCTGTAGCTTCTGAGCAGCCTCCAGAGCGGTTTCGATCACCGCGAACTGCTGTGAGCGGCGTGCGCCCAGCGAATCCAGAGCGCCGCCTTTTATCAAGCTTTCCAGCACGCGCTTGTTCAGGTGTCGCTGATCCACCATCTCGCAGATCTGATAAATGGATTCGAACTTCCCTATGAGTTCGCGCGCCGCGATGATCGCGTCAATAGTGTTGTGACCGACATTCTTCACAGCACCCAGACCGAAGCGAATCGCATCCCCGTCGGGCGTGAAATCCCAAAAGCTCTTTTGGATATCGGGCGGCAACACCGGAATGCCCATCTCGCGACATTCATTAAAGTACTGCACCACTTTGTCACTATTTCCGGTCTCGCTCGTTAGCAGGGCTGACATGAACTGGACTGGATAGTGCGCCTTCAGATATGCGGTGACGTACGCCAGCAGCGCATAAGCTGCAGAATGCGATTTGTTAAATCCGTAACCGGCGAACTGCTCCATCAGGTCAAAGATGCGGACTACACTCTTTTTGGGGAAGCCTCTTTCAGCAGCACCTTGCAAGAATCGCTCGCGCTGCGCTGCCATCTCCTCGTGCTTCTTCTTTCCCATGGCGCGGCGCAGCAGGTCGGCCTGTCCCAAGCTGAATCCCGCCAACTTGTTCGCGATCTGCATCACCTGTTCCTGATACACGATCACGCCTAAAGTCTCTGCCAGTATTTCTTCCAGTTCCGGCAGTTCATAGGTGATGGGCTTCTCGCCGTGCTTGCGCTGGATGAAATCGTCAATCATGCCGCCTTGAATGGGGCCGGGGCGGTACAGCGCGTTGAGCGCCGTCAGATCTTCCAGCGATGACGGCTTGTATCGCCGGAGAATATCGCGCATGCCGGACGATTCAAACTGGAACACGCCGCTGGTGAGGGCCTTTGAAAACACCTCGTAGGTGGCCGCATCGTCGAGCGGCAGGCGCTCAATTTCAATCTTCTCGCCGGTCGTAGATGCGATCAGGCGGAGCGAATCGTCCACCACCGTCAGCGTGGTCAGGCCGAGAAAATCCATCTTGAGCAGGCCGATTTTCTCCAGGCCGTTCATGTCATATTGCGTGACAATTTCGTCCTTGTTCGTCTTGTACAGCGGAACGACATCGGTGAGCGGCTGCGGCGAGATCACCACTCCCGCCGCATGAGTGGAGGCGTGCCGCACCATGCCTTCGAGCCGCTGCGCCACCTCCATCAGTTGCGCCACGCGCGGGTCGTTCTCCACCTGAGCAGCGAGACCTGGAGACTGCTCCAGCGCTTCTTTCAGCGTGATGTTCAGGGTTGGCGGCACCAGCTTTGCCAGCTTGTCAGCTTCCCCGTAGGGGATCTCCATGACGCGCGCGGCATCTTTAATGACTGCCTTCGCGGCCATGGTTCCGAAGGTGATGATCTGGGCGACGTTCTCCCTGCCGTATTTCTGCGTGACGTAGTTGATCACCTCGCCGCGACGGTTCATGCAGAAGTCGATGTCGATATCCGGCAGAGAAATGCGCTCGGGGTTCAGAAAGCGCTCGAACAGCAGATTGTATTGCAGCGGATCAATGTCCGTTATGCCGAGCGAATATGAGACGAGGCTTCCAGCCGCCGATCCGCGGCCGGGTCCAACCGGAATGTGGTTCTGTTTTGCGAATCGCACGAAGTCCCAGACGATCAGGAAATAGCCGGGGAATTTCATTTGCTGAATCGTCTTGATCTCGCGCTCCAGGCGCTCTTCGTATTCGCTCAAACTGCGTTTCAGCGCTCCGTGGCCTGCCAGCTCTTCCAATCGCGGGCGGCGTGACGCGAACCCTTCGCGCGCGACTTTCTCAAAGTAGCTGTCCAGCGTCTCGCCCGGCGGAACCTCGAAGTGAGGAAACGGGTTTTCTACCTTACCGAGATGCGTCTCACATCGCTCGGCGATTTCGGCGGTGCGCCACACGGCCTCGGGAATTTCCCCGAAGACCTGCATCATCTCGTCGTACGATTTCAGATAAAACTGATCGGTCTGAAACTTCAGCCGCTTGGTATCGCTCAGGTTGCGGCCAGTCTGGATACAGAGCAGCACGTCGTGCGCGTGGCAGTCGTCATGGCTGAGGTAGTGGCAGTCGTTGGTGGCAACCAGCGGGATTCCAGTCTCGGATGACAGCCCCACGAGCGTGGGGTTTATCTTCTTCTCCTGCTCCAGTCCCTGATCCTGAATTTCCAGGAAGAAGTTGCCTTTTCCGAAGATGTCCTGATATTCGTACGCGGCCTTACGGGCCAGGTCCATCTTTTCGGCTACGAGTGCTTCGGCGACTTCTCCGCGCAGGCATGCCGAGAGCGCGATCAGTCCCTCGGAGTGGCGCGCCAGGAGTTCCTTATCCACGCGCGGCTTGTAATAGAAGCCCTCCAGGTAACCGGCCGAGACTAGCTTTACCAGGTTCTGATACCCCTTACGGTTGGCGCAAAGAAGCACAAGATGGTTATAATGATCAGTCTCGCTGCGGCTGAGCCGGCCTTGTTGTGAGACATACGTTTCGCAGCCAATGATGGGCTTTACGCCCTTGGCCTGCGCGGCTTTGTACAGTTCCACCGTTGCAAACAGATTCCCGTGGTCCGTCACGGCAACGGCGGGCATGTTGTATTCGGCGGCGCGGGAGACCAGCCCGGAGATTTTGCAAGCACCGTCCAGCAAGCTGTAGTCACTGTGCAGATGCAAGTGGACGAATTGCTTCGGCAGCATGGCTGGATGATATCAGAAACATTTTGCCGGAGCAAAAAGAGCGGCGTTCGCTGCCGCATGTGAATAGAAGGTGTGAGCGGAAGGCAGTGAGGAACGATGGCGCTGTATTTGGTGACTGGCGGAGCGGGATTCATCGGTTCGGCGCTGGTGCATGAATTGCTCAATCGCTGCGAACAAGTGCGCGTCGTGGACAACTTCTTCACCGGCAAGCGCGAGAACCTGGCCGACGTCTGGAACCGCATAGATTTTCGCGAACTCGACATCACGGAACTGGAGCCGCTGCGGCCTGCGTTTGAGAGCGTAGATTACGTGCTTCACCAAGCCGCGCTGCCCTCCGTGCCGCGCTCGGTCGAAGATCCCATCACCAGCAATCGCGTCAACATCGATGGAACGCTGAACGTGCTCGTGGCCGCCAGGGACGCGAAGGTGAAGCGCCTGGTCTATGCGGCATCATCTTCGGCGTATGGCGATACGCCCACGCTTCCAAAACACGAGCAGATGCTCACAGCGCCGATCTCGCCGTATGGCGTGACGAAGCTGGTCGGCGAGTTATACGCCAACGTCTTCACGACTGTATACGGCCTCGAGACGGTGTGCTTGCGCTACTTCAACGTGTTCGGCCCGCGGCAGGACCCGTCTTCGCCGTACTCCGGCGTACTCTCGAAGTTCATCTCCTCATTACTGGATGGACAAGCGCCGACGATCTATGGAGACGGCCAGCAGTCGCGTGACTTCACTTTCGTGCAGGATACCGTTGAGGCGAACTTGCTGGCGTGCAAAGCGCCGGATGCCTCTGGCAAGACCTTCAATATCGCGACCGGCGAACGCAAAACGCTCCTCAATAGCTTTCAGCTTTTACACCGGCTGATCGTCCCGGATGGAACCAGAATCGAACCTGAATACGCCCCGGCGCGCGCGGGAGACATTCTGCACTCCCAAGCCGACATCACGCTGGCCCGCCAGGTGCTTGGTTACGAGTCGAAGGTTTCGTTTGAGGAAGGCTTGCGTAGAACCGTGGAGTGGTACCGCTCGCAAACCCCGGCCTTGTTTTCAGCGGGGTAGCGCAGAGTTTGCGCTCTTCAAACTCTGCGGTTCCTGTTTTTAGGAATGCCAGCGGACTCGAGTATATTCATTCGGAATCCAGTAAAGGCGGGCGGGGCGGATCGGGTCTCGTTGCCTTTGGAACGATCTGCACGAATCTGAAAAGCCGCAGAGTTTGAAATCGCAAACTCTGCGCTACCCATCTTTTCCCTTATGATGCAGCCAGCAAGTCGTAGACTGAGCCACGCCCGCTGGTCAAAATGAGAGGTCTTCCTCGTTAACTCTACGCTGTCGCGCATTGCTTTAAGTTGAAATGCGTAAATAACCAATACGCCAAGAGCAACAAGAACTCCAATGCCAGTTATGCAAAGCGGGTAGCGCAGAGTTTGTGATTTCAAACTCTGCGGTTCTCGTTTCAGATATTCCACGAGACGTTCGAGTATATTCATTCGAATCCGGTAAACGCGGGGCTGGCCGGCCATGAGATTGGCCGTCGTTGAGTGTTCACGATCATACCGGGATCACCAAACCTCTGGTCGTAGATTCGGGTCTCGTTGCCGTTGGAACAATCTGCGCGAATCTGAAAAGCCGCAGAGTTTGAAATCGCAAACTCTGCGCTACCCGCTGGACAGTGGTAGAATTGCCTCCACGCGAGGAGAAGGAGAACTAATGCGTGAGACAATAGGGGCCGTTCATGACGACGAGGTTGAACAACTGTTCAAGGGGTTGGGCATCCTCGAAGACATTATGTTGGAGAGACTTGTATGCGGAGAGTGCCAACGGACAATTTCCCTCCAGAATTTTCGGGCTATCACCAAGAGAGACGGAGCCTTCATTTTGTCTTGTAACCGAGAGGATTGTTTTGGCAAGTTTGCCGCGGGTCTGCAGAAGGAGCCACGATGAGCCACATCTCCGCCTTGATTTCAGTTGTTTGTCAATTTGGACTCGCCGCTGGACTGCTAATTATCATCGCATGTTTGCTCAGAATCATATTTGATGAAGACCGAAGCGCACTCTGGCGTGCCCATCTCTACAAGATAATCTACGCCGTCACGCAGAAGAGAGAGGCCGAGAAGAAATTCATCTCGAATGACATAAATGCTCGGATCAATCTAGCGCGACGCAAACTCCATTTTGGAAAGGAAATATTGCCTCGTTCAGTAAACGTTGAGTGGGTCGCGAATTCCGCCAGCGACACATACGATTTGAAGGAAGGTGATTTCGTAGTCCGCCTTGACCCAGCGACTCGCCAGGAAGCAAATATCGTGCGATTAGCAACCGCCGTGGTTGAGAGAACATCGTGCTTGGGCACTCGCCATCTTATGGAGAGCCCGCTGATCACTGCGGTGGATCTCAATCTAGTGAGAAACATCCTGCGGGAAGTAGGAGACCGAAAGATACTAGATTGGTTTTTTGAGAATGAGTACAAACTACGGCTTGAAAACGATCCTGCGTTGTCAAAATGGAATGGTCAGATTGTTGAAATCGATGACAAGGGTCTTTTTACCAGGATATTCCTGATCGAGCTAGATTCCTTTGCGAGGAAAATTCACGGAATGGCCCCAAAGCTTTACATGGCAGGGGAGATTGAAGGCTTAATCTCATTCTTATATCGAATTGCCACGAAGGAGTTAAACCAAGACGTACCCTTGAATTATCGCAAAGCATACATCAGGATTGGAGTTATCCTTGTTGCCCGAACAAGCACACTTCTAACGCGCGGAATCGAGCCCTACGTTAAGGCGATGAACTGTAATCTAGAGAAGCAAGTCGATTCGGTCTACCTAATCGTCTTTGACAAGGAGCTATTGGGTTCATATGATCCCCGGGCGGGGGATGAGTTTATTCGCCTCACAGGATCGCTGGATGAAGCGTTCAAAGGGTCCACCGTCACAAAGGATTTCGAAGTCATTTTTTACTGCGTCGATAGCATGGGCAGAAGACGGACGGCCAAATGCATTCGGTACTTGACAACTGGCACGGTATGAGCACGTACGCCGGGAGACAACGGGCGAACTAACTATTGATGATTGATTTCGCCCGCACCAGTGTAGGCGGGTAGCCACGGCACGTTTTTTGTGCCGTGGGTTTGCAGGGTCGAGTGCGCAGCGCGCGAGTGTAATGCTTCCGGCGGGCAAGATGCCCGCGCTCCCAGGTCTACAGCATTTTCAGTATTGCTGTAGACCGAGAAGGATTCGTAAGGGCA
>JACPPJ010000046.1 GCA_016191085.1 Acidobacteriota bacterium
GGACGCCTCCACGGTAGCTTTGGATTTCTTATCAAAACCCTTCTACCACGGATTCCGTCCCCTCCCATTTTCTAAAAACGCTATCTCATGCTCCTTCCAACTCTTACCCCTTTTACCTATAAAAAAGTGAGGAAAGTCCTGGTTTTTGAAAATGTCAAAGCTCTTTAGAAATGTCCTCTCCACAACTCGTTAGAAATGTCCCTTTCTGGTTTGAGTAAGAATCGGATGTAGTGTCGGATTTGCCGCAGCCCCTGCCGCGCGGTGCGCATTGGCGACTCGGCCCCCCTGGACTGTGGCTGTCATGGTTGCCCGCGATCCGAGTGGGTTAGCACGACCGCAGCGGTGTTATTTTTTATCTTCCGATTTATCGCTATTAGGGCCGAAATTGTTCGCGAGGTATTGCGAAACAGTTTCGGCCTGCTGCTTATCCAACGCGGCTCCGATATCTACCATATCGTTGCCAAGCCTCCGACGCGGTCGGAGGCCGCGAACTGCTGGGCGGCATCGGACCGCTGCCCGCACCGTTGCACCTCATCATGGACCGCGCCTATGAGGACAACAAGACTCTCCAACTGGCTCTGGACTTCGGCTTCCTCCCAGTAGTTCCGCCCAAAAGCAATCGCCTGCAACCGTGGCAGTACGATAAGGCTATGTACCGCAAGCGCAACGAGATCGAAAGGCTCTTCTGCAGACTCAAAGGCTTCCGCCGCATCTTCTCCCGCTTCGATAAACTCGACGTCGTCTTCCTCGCTTTCCTTCAACTTTGCCCTGATCGTCGCCGCACTCCGTTAGTGTTAACACGCCCTAGAGTGATCGACTGTCGCGCTTACTGCCTCGACCGCCTCCACCGCTGCTTTCCTCTTGCCCGCGAACAACCACGCGGTACAATTAACCCAAGAGCCGGTTTTTCCATACTAAAACAGCAGCTTCAGCGCAAACTGGACTTGCCGGGACGTGGTAACAGTGCTGGTGATGATTCCCGCTGTAGGCAAGCGGGGTTCGCCGTCTCGAGCTCCTGCGAACGCAATCGTTCCGGGAAAGCTGAAATTCACGCGGTTCAAAATATTGAAAATTTCCGCTCGAAACTCCAATTTGCCGCCCTCGCCCAAGGATCGTAATGCGGTGTCCTTCACAAGGGAAAAATCGACGTTGGCGAGACCCGGACCTCGAATGAGGTTGCGTCCAGCTGTTCCTAAAAATCCGGCCGGTTGCAATGCGAACGCGCACGGATCATAGTACAAATCCGGTCCCCCCAGTTTCCGGCCGCTGGCAACTCCCGGGCATCCCGCCGTAGTGCCGGAGATCATGTTCTCACCATTGCGGCCTGCCACCAAGTCGGGGCGGTCGTTGGTGGTTCCAAACCCTCCGATGCCGGTTTTTGAGCGGGAGCGATTGCTCTGCACGATCACATTAACCGGGAAGCCGTCCTGAAGAGCAAGGATGCCGCTGATCCACCAGCCGTTCAAAAGCTTTCCCGCTACCGTGCCCAAACGATTGCTCTCCGGCAAACGGTAGAGCGCGTTGAATCGCAAGTTCTGAGTAGCGTCAAAACGTGCCGGAGCTTTGTCAAGCCTGCGGTTCAGCGGGTCCGGAGGAGGAGAATCGGACGTCGCTCCACTCACTTCCTGGATTTGGCTTTGGGTATTATCCAAAACCTTGGCCCACGTATAAGAGCTCTGGAACTGCAGGCCGTGGCTTAACCGCTTCAACAGCGAAAACTGGAAGGAGTTATACCAGGAATCACCGGAAGTATCTTTCAACTCCATGGAATCCCAGTTCGGATTTACACGTGGCTCGTTGCCAAGCCAGAACTTTCTTCCGTCGGCAAGGACTTGGGGGATGGTGGGGTTGCCTTCGTAGCGCTGGAGTAGATTCAGCCCGCGCGAACCCGCGTACGCCAGTGTCAGAGCGGTCTGCGCCGGCAACTGGCGTTCTAGAGTGAGGTTGTATTGTACGATATGGGGATTGTCTACCTCCCACTGCATGGGACGAGTGGTTTTGCCAGTAGCGCCGGAGGGAAACGCGAGAGGCAGGGTCAACCTCGGCGAACTAGGGACCGCGCTGGAACCGGCAAACGGGGGAAGAGCAGTGGTGGTGATGATGGCTCCACCGATCCCCGTTCCCACGTCGTACATCACCGCGAGCCCTCCTCGTAACGCCGTTTTGCCATCTCCCTTTACATCCCACGCAAACCCGAATCGCGGGCTGAAATTCCGCAGCGACGGATTCTTGAACAGCGGACCCACGGTAAATGCGGCATCACGCACCAAGTCCCGCAGTGACGACCCCTTGCCGCGGGTCTCCTGGAAAGTCGTATGAAATTCATAGCGGAGGCCCAAGTTCAAAGTCAGATTCGAATTCACACGCACGTCGTCCTGGGCATAGAAACCGAGCGTGGTGAACTCCCAGGAGCGATCAATTACCGACCCAGCCGTAACTGCGTTATAACTAACGACCGGCCCTGCCTGCAAGAAAGATGCGAGGTCGGCAAAGATGATCTGGCCCCGAAGCGCTGTTCCCGTCAGAGAGTATTGCTGGTAGCGATTGATTGCGGTGCCGAACTTCAGGGAGTGCCGTCCCCGCGTATAAAATACATCGTCGTTCCACGAGAAGACGTTCTGCTTGGCCACGAGCGGGTTTACGTTGCTGGGTCCGATACCGGTGAGGCCGCCGATCAGGATCGTACCCATCCCCAAGCCGGGCACAAACGCAAACTCAGGCCCGCTCGGTTCAAACGCGTTATTTCCTGCATCGTTAGTGCGGCTGTAGGAGAAACGAAACGTGTTCAAGAGGGAGGGCGAAAAGATATGGCTCTCCGACAACGTCGCAAATTGACCGCGGCTGGTGCGCTCGTCCGCGAACCTCGGGATGTTGGTGGGGACGATCAGTTCGGAATCCTGGATCGTATACCGTCCAAAAATTGAATCGCTGGCAGAAAGCGAGGCATCAATTCGCGCCTGTCCGTACTGCCCATTCGTCGGCTGCACAGGAGAATAAGTAAACTGATTCCCGGGGAGATTGGGGTCTGGATAGATCTGCAAAAATGGGCGGGTGACCGGCGAAATTTCCGGAACCAATCCTCCGTTCACTTTTGCAGAAGCTGGAATAACGTTTGCAATCTGAGTGGTCCCGAGGCGCTCGCGCAGACCTTCAAAAGTTCCGAAGAAGAAGACTTGGTCTTCTCGTATAGGACCGCCAACCGATCCGCCAAAGTTGTTCCTTACAAATGGCGGCAAACGGCGCGGCGTGACTGCGGTTTTTCGGTCGAAGAAGTTCCGTGCGTCCAGTGCGCTGTTCCGAAGATATTCAAACAGCGAGCCATGGAACGCGTTGGTTCCACCCTTGCTCGCAATCATGACCTGCGCACCCATTTTCAATCCGTATTCGGCGCTGAAGGAATTCGTGACGACACGGAATTCGCGTATGCCCTCGACTCCAGGAGACCAGTCGGCGTTGGTCGAAGGTCCATTGCCGTTCAGGTTCGTCATCAGCGCACCATCGAGTAGGAAATTGTTGGATCGTCCCGGTGCGCCGTTGCCGCTGAACCAATCCCCGCGCATAATTGGGCCTCCGCTCTTGCTGGCCGGATCGCGCTGCACGCCGGTTTGCAGAAACGTCAGGTCCACGAAATTGCGGCCGTTCAACGGCAGCTCCGCCATGCGCTTTTCGTCCACAAGGCCGCCGAGGGTGCCGCTGGTGGTGTTCACGAGCGGCGCTTCGCCGGTCACAGATACAGTCTGTTCGACGGCTCCCACTTGCAGCGCAATGTTGACTACCGCTTCCTGTCCGACAGACAGGCTCAAACCGCCATGTACGGATGACTGAAACCCCTCGTGCTCCACCCGCAGCTCATAATTACCTACGGGCAATGAGGGCAGGCGATACGAACCGTCTGCGGCTGTTACGACCGTCCGCGTCTGCCCCGTATCCACATTGCGTGCCGTCACATTCGCCTGCGGCACGACCGCGCCGCTACTATCTCTCACCACTCCGAGAATCGTCGCTGTCGGCAATTGCGCCACAAGTACACTACTGAGGGTCATTACGAACCAGACTGCCCCGGATAATGCGATGTTGCGTTTCATAGGACCTCCGAATGTGAAAACGTTTGCGAGCCCTCGGTGATCAACGGCGCTTCAGCCCGTAAAAACTACCGGCGACTGCCGTTGATTTGCTTTTTCGCTTGGAGCCAACGGACACTCACCCAAAACAACTCCGCTTTGGTTTTGAGCATGTCGGAGCCTCTGCCAGGCATCGGGTCGCCGGCGAATCACCGATCTTTATGCGGTCTGTGCTCGGCTGCTAAGGCAGAGCGTAAACAAAAATCGTATTGTGACCGCGCGCCGGTTTGACACTTGGGACCACACCTAACGATCCATTTGCCGGGCCACCATCTCCCGTCAGGATCGCGACATACTGCTTCCCGTTGACTGCGTACGTGATGGTGCTGTTTTGAACCATACCGCTGACAATGTTTTCCCAAAGAACCTTTCCGGTATCGGCATCAAAAGCCCGAAACCGCCGGTCCATATCTCCCCAGAAAACCAAATCACCGGCCGTCGCCAGCACAGCTCCTTCGCTTCCGATCGGCCCTTTAAAGAGTCGCTGCACCTGACCCGTAGCCATGTTAATCTTGGCGAGCCCTCCAAAAGCGCTCGGATCAGAACCCGGACGGATCACGAGCTTCGCACTGTCACCTTCAGGGCTGGCATTCTCCGCGGTCTTTTCGTTGCACGAATCTTGGAAACCAACATAGAGCGAGTTCGTCTTGGGACTGTACGCTAACGGGCCGTAATATCTCATGTCGACAGAGCAGACCAATTTCTTATCGCCGTCTTTCTTCAGCACCTGCTCCCAATTGAGGTAAGTCTTCCCGGTTTCCACGTCAATCTTGGAAAGGACGAATTCCGGAACATCGGCAGGGAAGGGAGTGGCCCAGAGAAAATCCCCTTTATCGCGATCCAGCACAAACAAGCCTCCAGGCTTTCCCATGGTAAGTACCATGTCTCTTGGCTGGGTGCGATTCACGCCCGGCTTGATCCACTTGACCGCCTTGGAATCCGGATTGACAGCCGACCGGATTAGTATTCTCTCGTAAGGGTGATCGACATCCCAATCGTCTCCGGGCACATGCTGGTAATACCACACCAGCTTGCCGGTATCGGGATCCAGTGCGATAGTCGAATTGCTATACAGATCCGCTGGCGACTCTCGCCCCACATCATCAATGTTGCCATGATGGCGTTTCATGCGCGTGTGCGGCCGCGGATTGCCCACTCCCCAGTACATCACGTTGCGCACTGGGTCGTAAGATCCCGGCAGTCCCCAGGACGATGCCATCCGTTCCTCTACAGGCACGGTTCCCCAGGTGTCTCCTCCCGGCTCGCCGGGGGCTGCAGTGGTGAAGAATTTCCAGAGCTCCTGCCCGGTCTTGGCATCATGGGCGGCGATAAAGCAACCAATTCGCGTCGTCACTGCGGATGGGCAGGACCGTCCAGATATAATCTTGCCCTTCACAGCGATGGGACCGGCTGTGTGTTGAGTGCGCGTGTGATAATCCTGAACCTTGGTCTCCCAGCGCAGCTGGCCTGTCTGGGCGTCTAGGGCCACAACATAGCCATCCGCGGCGGTGTAATACAACATGTCTCCATAGATGGCCAGAGCGCGGGCTCTTCCAATGTTGCCGATAAATTTGTTCAAATCGTCGGGCAACTTGCGCCGATATTCCCATAGCAGATCGCCGTTGGTGGCATCGAGTGCCTGCATGCCGGTGCCGCCGGGAATGGGGACGTACATCACACCGTGATAGACAAGTGGAATATTCTCGTGGACGCCGGGTCCCATCCCGCGCGACCAAGCCATCCGAAGTTGGCCGACATTCTGCCGGTTGACCTGGTTAAGGGGACTGTAGCGTTGCCAGTCATAAGTTCGACTGGGCATAATCCAGTCGTCCGGCGATGGATTTAAAAGCATTTTGTCGGTTACTGGCGCGAAATTCTTCAACTGAGCGAACGCAGCCGGCGTTAGTGCTCCGAATGCAACACAAACGATGACAAGCCAAATATTGCGCATATATCCTCCACTTTGTGCCCTGACTCTGCCGTTTTGATGGCAGGTCAGGGTGAAGCTAAGCCATTTGTCATCGAGTCTTTGGGGGTTCGGACTCTTCCTAAAACAAATCTTGAGCGCCAATTGGATCTGCCGCCAAGCCACTGCTGGTCTGGGTGATTCTGCCCGCAGTTAGAAGCGGAGCCTCTGAGTCTGCGCGAGCGTCCGTCGGCGCAAGTCCGGTCCAGAACAGCCTGCTATCGGCGAGAACCTGTGGGACCGTGGGATTCCCTTCGTTAGACTTCGTCAGATTAAACCCCCGCGAGGCCGCATAAGCCACACTGACAGCCATGTCCATCGGCAGCTGCCGCTCTACTGTCAGATTGTACTGCAGCATATGCGACTGCGACAGATTGTAATCAACAGAACGCAGGGAGCGAGCCCCTGCACCGGCTGGCAGGGAGAATGGAATAGTCAGGCTGGATGGAGACTGTATGGTAATGGTTGTGGCATACGGGGGAATGTTGGTAGCCCATACACTCAGCGCGCTGGCAAGATTGGCGTCCTCGTACAGGAGCGTGCCTCCTCCGCGGACAGCCGTTTTGCCGTCTCCGTTCACGTCCCACGCAAATGTTGCTTTCGATGTCATGCTTTCGGCCGTGAGAGTCAGGTGCAGTACGAGGGTTTAAGAAATGCACGTGAAGGCGAATAAAAATCGAATTATGGTAGAATTAAGAGCGAAATTGCGAGTCCTCAAACCCACGGAGACACGCTCTTACGCCTCGAGAGAACCCAAATCCATGATGTGAGTTTTTCGTGATTATACATACAGTGATCTGCAGGGACACCCTATTCTCCACCACACTTCCTACCTTCAGCGGGCTACCCCGAGCTTCCTGGACGCTCGTGAGCCAGCCTCGTATAAACTGACTAATCGCCTTCTTTGAGGCGGATTGTATGAGCTTTTAGCACGAATCCTGCACCACTGTCAAGCCGTGTAAGAGCCCATCAGGTAAATGGCGTAACCAAGTCGGCGGAGTGGTGGTCTGTTAGGTTGTTTCTCGGTTGCTTCGAATTTGCTAGGGATGCCTAGGCACAAGGTATCGCCCCTGAGGATCGAGCTGGTGGTCGAGAGCGATGGGTGCGAGCAAGCAAAGCTGGAGAGGGAGACGCGGATTGACCTGCTGAAGGATCTGCCATGGGCTGAGGTTTGCTTTGTGGGAGTTGGGGGCAGCAGGGCGTGAGTCTGCTCGGGGTAATCGCGCTGGTAAGGGGGAGGCAGGATAGTGGGTCGGAACGAGCCACTGCGGGTGCGCGGCACGGCAAGGTCGATGGGAATGGAGCCGATTTTCAGCGAGCGCCGATAGGCTCCGTTGCCTTTATCGGCAGGGGTGCGGGCGAGATACTTCTGCCGCTCGGCATGGCCTAAGCTGGTCAGCATGAGGCTGAGCAACTCTCGCAGGCTGAAGTCACCGAGTCCGCCGGCCAGGGCTTGAGCGATCTCGGCCGGCAGGGGTTCAGATAAGAGATTTGGTGATAGGCTGGTGTCAGGATCTGTTGCCATCGATTTCTCCTTCACAAAGTGGAATGGGTGCATGGATCTTGCCCCAGGGAATGCCCTCTCTGGGGAGTCTTATTTCTCACGCGGAATGGCCTCCGCTCCGAAGGAGTCAAGGCTAACACCTCCTCCGCTTCGCTCCGGCCCTTCGGATGACTTCTTCTCCGCTCCGGCCCTTCCGCCTTCCTATTTACGCAAAGTCACGCTTCACCTCCAAACACAACTTTCAACTTACTCCCGAAGAACTCGTCCTCGATAAGACGGTGTACGGTTTCGACATCGCTCTGGTAAGTGTGAGCGGCTGGAGGGATGCGTTGGTGTTGAGAGCCGAAGAAGGTGACGGCGCGGGGGGAACCTGTCGCGGGAGCCGTTCGGCTGCAATTCGCCGATGAACTCGTCGCACGTTGTCCGTTTGCCACGCCAAGTTGGTGCAGAGTCCACCAGTCGGAGCGTCTCTTATTTCGCGAATGAGCTGGAAGTGGGAGGGGGCATAGCCCACCGATTTTACGGCGGCGAACTGGCTGGCTTGCTCCCCCAGCAAGGTGGGTGGTGGCTCAGTTTGCAAAGGGAAGGGCACGACTTCAGTCGTGCCGGTGCAATTAGCAAGCGAGGCGCTTCAGCGCCTGAGGTGCGAATCTCAGCGGCTAAACAGGCTGCTGAAAAATTCGCTTGCGTTGGCGGTAGATTGTTTCTGTCACTTTTTTCGGGTTTTCGCCGCAGCTCTGCATAGGATTTCCGCCTCTGCACGGGCCTATTGCCTTGGTGCAGAGACACTACTCCCTGTGCTTACTGCGCAGGAATCAACTTCACCATCGGCACCAGATTGTGGGCGGCGGCGAGAAAGCGAAAGAACCAGTCCGCCCGATCCACTTCGTGCAATTTGATCTTGCGCATGACGCTGTCCAGCTTTCCCCAACCGAACACCTTCTCCACAACTTGCGTTTCTTTTGGATGATCGAAAACCCCGGATCGTTCCCCTCCGCCTGGGTCAGGAAATTCGGCCAGTGTGCCGAGGGCTGATACTCGGCCACATGCGGGACGACCCCGCACTGCCGTAACCCTTCAATAAACTTCTGCTCCTGATACAGCTGATCGGCTCCCAGCGTGATACGCTGTTCGGCCCGCGGAATCTTCTCGGGCCGCAGACTCATTTCGTCCAGTCCACGTATTTTTTCAACAACCTGTTTAGCCCTGCCCTTCCACTAGTCCTATTCGCCAGTTGCCGGGACGAAAAAAATTAAACTGAAACGCACACTCTTCTCCCAGGTGTATCGCCGTCAGTATTCGCGGTTAGAATGGACAAAAGGCCAGGAGGTTTATGCATGAGCGCTGATCCTGTCCGATCTGAACCTTACCGAAGCGTAGCGGGCAAACCTGCCGCTGTGGGCAAGAAAAGTCTCATTCCCGGACTTGATCCTGCGCATAACATCCTGCGGCGCGGAGAACGCCATCCTCTAGATGTTTTTTTCAAGCCGACCAGTGTAGCGCTCATAGGGGCGACGGAAGCGCCTGCGAGCGTAGGGCGCGCCATTCTGTGGAACCTGCTCAGCAGCCCGTTCGGCGGGACAATCTTCCCAGTCAATCCAAAGCGGAGCAGCGTGCTGGGTATCAAGGCTTACCCTAGCGTCACGGCCCTGCCGGAGCAACCGGATCTTGCTGTCATAGCCGTCCCCGCGCAAGGTGTGCCGCAGGTGATCCGGGAGTGCGCCAGCGTTGGTGTCGAAGGAGCCATCATCATCTCGGCCGGATTCAAGGAGGCCGGCGCGCCTGGCGCGGAGCTGGAAGAGCAGACGCTTGAGGAGGCGAGGCGAGGCGGCCTTCGCTTGATTGGCCCGAATTGCATGGGTGTGATGAGCCCTCTGACCGGCCTGAACGCAACCTTTGCCAGTCCCATCGCGCTGGCAGGAAACGTCGCGTTCCTCAGCCAGAGCGGCGCGCTGTGCTCCGCGATTCTGGACTGGAGCCTCAGTGCGCTGGTCGGTTTTAGCGCATTTGTCTCCATGGGCTCTATGGCTGACGTGGGTTGGGGCGACCTCATTGACTACTTGGGTTATGACCAGCGCACTCGCAGCATCATTCTGTACATGGAGAGCATCGGGGAGGCGCGATCGTTTCTATCGGCGGCGCGCCAGGTGGCACTGAGCAAGCCAATCATTCTGATGAAAGGAGGTCGGACGGAAGCGGCGGCCAAGGCCGCAGCATCCCATACCGGCGCGATGACCGGCAGCGACGAGGTTCTGGACGCGGCGCTGCGACGCTGCGGGGTGTTACGCGTGAACAGCATTAGCGCGCTGTTCTATATGGCCGACGTGCTGGCGAAGCAACCGCGCCCGCAGGGTCCTCGCCTCGCCATCGTCACCAATGCGGGCGGTCCAGGCGTCCTGGCGACCGATACCTTAATGGATCTTGGCGACGAGCTTGCCAAGCTGTCACAGCAGACCATGGAGGAACTCGACCGGCTGTTGCCACCTCATTGGAGCCACAGCAACCCGGTTGACATCCTGGGAGACGCCAGCGCCGAGCGTTACGGCAAAGCCGTTGAGATCGTGTCACGTGATCCGAATTGCGACGGCATGCTGGTGGTGCTGGCGCCGCAATCTATGACCGATGCGAGTCGCGCCGCAGAGCAAGTCGCCGCGTGCGCCAAGCTGGACAACAAACCGATTCTGGCAAGTTGGATGGGCGGCGCTCAAGTCGCTACAGGCGAGAAGGTTCTGAACCGTGCCAACGTTCCCACGTTTCCTTACCCGGACACGGCAGTACGCGCGTTCCACTACATGTGGCGATACACCTACAACCTGCGCGGGCTCTATGAAACTCCGGCTATGGTCGCGCATGCGGCTTCACGGGATGGAGAGCAGTCGGATAGCATCATTCAACGTGCTCGCGACAGCGGACGCACGCTCCTGACCGAATTTGAATCAAAGCAACTGCTCGCGGGCTACGGCATCCCTACAGTTCCGACTCGCACCGCCGAGAGCGAAAACGACGCCGTGCAGCTCGCGAATGAGACCGGCTATCCCGTAGTGCTGAAGCTGCTATCCACGAAGATTACACATAAAAGCGACGTCAACGGCGTGCATCTGAATCTCGATGACGAGGCGGCGGTCCGCCGTGCTTACCGAGCCATTGAAACGTCCGTCGCCGAAAAAGCTGGCCGCGAAGCGTTTCTCGGCGTGACGGTCCAGCCGATGATCAGGAAGGAAGGATACGAGTTGATCCTGGGATCATCGCTCGACCCGCAGTTCGGACCGGTGCTGCTGTTTGGCACCGGCGGGCGGATGGTAGAGGTGTTTAACGATCACGCCTTGGCGCTGCCTCCGCTGAATACGACGCTGGCGCGGCGCATGATGGAGCAGACGCGAATACATCGCGCGCTTCAAGGCATCCGCGGCCAGCAGCCAGTAGATATCGCCGCCCTCGAGCAGCTCCTGGTGCGCTTCAGCCAGCTCGTTCTCAACGAACCGAGGATTCGCGAGATTGATATCAACCCGTTGCTGGTTTCACCCGAAAGCTTAATCGCGCTCGACGCGCGCGTGCTGCTGCACGGGTCGGAGGTCCGCGAACAGGATCTTCCGCGTCCGGCGATCCGGCCGTATCCTGCCCAGTACGAGGGTTCCTGGACAGCGCGAGACGGCACTCCTCTGGTCCTCCGCCCGATTCGTCCCGAAGATGAGCCGCTGATGGTCAGGTTTCACCAAACGCTCTCGCAGGACAGCGTCTACCGGCGATATTTCCATCTCGTCAGCCTGGACCAGCGAGTGGCGCATGACCGGCTGATTCGCATGTGCTTTATTGATTACGATCGCGAGATGGCGCTGGTGGCCGAACGCCAGCGTGACATCGGTGAGAAGGAGATCGTCGCTGCGGGCAGGTGGATCAAACAGCCGGGCACCGATGAGACCGAGATGGCGCTGCTAGTCAGCGATGCCTACCAGCACCGTGGCATCGGAACGGAGTTGCTGCGGCGCTTGATCGAAATCGCGCGCGCCGAAAAAATTCCGCGTATGTCGGCGGAGATCCTGCCGGAAAACATTGATATGCAGCACATCTGTGCCAAGCTGGGTTTCATACTGCTGCAATCAACCGATGATCACACCGTGAAAGCGGTGATCAATCTCTCCGAGCCGCGACAGTGATGGCGCGCTCACTGAGCTGTCCGTACACTGCGCTCACCACTCGCGTAATTCGATCCAGCGAAATAGCGCCTCGGCTCGGTATCCATCCCCGTGGTTGCGCAGCGGAAGCAGCAGTCGCGCCGCTTGTTGCTTTCGGTAGCCGAATTTGCTGAGCATCTGGGTCACTGTAGCAAATGACTGCTGGCCGTCCAGGAACTCGCAAGCCACGTTTTTGACGTACTGTTCCGCCGATCTTTCCAACAGTTTCTGTAATGACATCCCGCTCATTCTAACACTTACGTCAAGCGCGGCGGTTTACGAACACGGAGTTCGTACAGTCGCAGTTACTTTGCGGTTAGGACCGCCTTCGCCAGCTTGCGAGCAGCCGGTCATACTCTGCGTGGGAGCCGATCCAAATCATCGAGCGGGCCGTACGGCTGACCCTGGGACAGGCTCCCCAAGGAGCAACGCATTGGAGCAGTCGAGCCTTGGCAGCAAGAACGGGGTTGAGTCAATCCACCGTCAGTCGTATCTGGCGCGCCTTCGGGCTGCGCCCCCA